>JAHBSF010000080.1 GCA_019639255.1 Acidobacteriota bacterium
GGAACAAGGACGTTGGAATAGAAGATTTCCCCGATGCGCATTTGACGAATGCGGCGTTCCGGAAATTCAAACCTCAGGAATCGCTTTTCGGGTTCGCCGTTAAGCTGCGTAGCCGACCATTCAAAACTGACTACCTGCCCCTTGATAGCCGGAGACGGCGGAAAATCAACGCTGAAGAACAGTTCGCTTCTCTCCCACGATATGACTTCGCCATTGGCGCGCATCCACAGAAACAGGTTCGCCAGCGGGATGACGTTGGTCTGGCCGCAGTTCGGTTCCGCGCATATGACATCCACGGAATCGGCGATTTCTGGAATCCTTATCGGCTCCAATGCCGCCGATCTTGCCAGAAATCTGTTGCACCTGCCGCACCGCGGTCGATAAACCCTGGCCCCATCACTCTTGCCGATAACCCATACGCGAATCTTTTGGAGATCCGCCGCACCATCATCGCGCACCCAGCGTATTTTCCCGAGCAACTGGAGATTTCGCTCTATTCCGCCGGGCGGATGCAGAGACTCTCTTGGTTCAAATTCGTTGCGAAGCGCGGTGATGAGGGTGCGTCGAATGCTCTGGTCGCCGGAAGCCTCGCCGAGCGCGCGATCCAGATCGCCTATCAGCAAATGAACGAAATGCGCCAACTCTTCGGGGCGATGCTCCCTCGGATGCGGTATGGTCTTTATCCAGCGAGACAGGCTTCCTTCCTGATAATCAGGAAGCGGCCGCACAAATACTGTGGGACTTATTATTCCGATCGGGGTGCGCGTATTTTTCAGCGAAACCCAGGATACGCTGCTTACCCCGAACGGTTTTGCAAGAGAAAGAAACGGCTCCTTGAGCGATTCATCGCGTATGGCCAGTTCATCCATCAGAAACAGCGACAACAGGTATTTCCACGCTTCGATGCGTTCGCGCCAACCTTGAGGCCGCAGATGCGCCTGCTTTTCGAGAATCCATAGATATGCAAGATCCCAGTGCAGCAGATGCGGAATCGACTCCGCATATACGGTCGCCTCACCCCACGGCGACTCGACTATATCGGTGTACTTGCCCATCGTTATTTACCCTTCTGCAGTACCGTGAAAAGGATGGTCGCCGCCGCTATGTGTGCGATCCTGTCAGCGCTTGTAAACAGCGCAGGATCGCGCTGCCTGCCTTCAGTAGATGGCCATACGATCTTTTTGATGCTGCGCGGTCTGACTTTTTGACCCTCGGTCAGACTTGGAAAAGCCTCTCGCAGCCCTTTGTCCTTGTCGGTCCAGATCAAACGAAGTTTTTCTTCGATTCGATCCGGGAAATCCTTTACCCTCTCTTTACCGCCTTCACGTTCGGCGGCGATGCCCCAGAAATGCAGGATCAGCGTGGTAAGCCCCCGCCCCCACACAGATCCGACAAACGGTTCATCGCTCATTCGACTGATGACTCTCTTTCCCAACATTGTCTCGACCAGTTGAAGTCGGATGCGCCAGGTTTGCTGAGCCTGTTCCAAAGAAACCATCATCCTCGGAGCCGTCACCTCTTTCTCGGCAAAATCAACCTGCATTTCGGCGGCGGATTCGTTCAATAAATATTCAACCGCCTGAACGCCCTGCCAGTACGGATCGCCGTCATCTTTGGGCCACGGGATGTTCTGCCCCTTCTTCTCGCGATTTGGATCCCGCTCGATCGGTGCAACCTGTCCCGGTCCACCGACGATGTGAAAAGACCTTACTTTGGCAAGCGCCTCCTGCAACGATCGCAGCACCAGCATCTGATTTGACTTGAACCGATATACATCGTCCTGGATCTTGTCCGGCGAAGGAACGAAATACTCTCCAAACAGGACGGCGCAATGCTGGGTTCCCGGAATCATGCGGTCAGTGATCCGGCGCTGTACAAAATCGACTACCGGAGCAATAAGCCCTCCTCCGGTTCCTCCAATAATTGAGCCGGTCACTACCAATTTCGTATTGCTGGTCGGGATGAGCCAGGCATTCATCAGATCATCCTGAGCGATAACGGAAGACAGCGCCGGTCGGGCGTAAAGTCCCTTCATCAAATCCTGGCTGAGAGATTTTGCGTCGTAGAATGCCTGGGCTGGATGCGGAGCCTCCTCGGAATAGTTTTTATTCTGTTCACCGGACAAGGCATGAAAGGCGCTGGTAAAGGTACCCGGCTTCGCCTTGATTGTCGCCACAACAGGGATTTCTACACCGAGCCCGTCGCGCGGCTGCACGCCGTAGCGCAGGTCCTTCAGAAACTGGCCGATCGTGCTGAGGCTCTGTATCGTATCGTCGGTATCGACGACAACCGCATCGAAGGGTTTGCGAATTTCTCCAAGCAGATACAGCAGAAGGTAGTAATGCAGAACCATCTGTCCCGTCCCGCCGAGGGCGATAATCTTGTGGCTCATTCGCTCACCCCTTTCACCTGTGCATAGAGCCCTTTGAAGCGATGCCAGATCGAGCCGAAAATGTATGCCAGCAAACAGCCAAGAATTGCTGCGCCTACAAGAACCAATGCCATCAGAAGGCTCAGGCTGTAGGCGCTGACACCAGATCCGATTGCACCGCCAAACAGTCCCTCGGCCCCGAACGGCTGAGCGGAGCAGTTGGTATAACTTGGATCGATGCCGGCGAATGGCGATACATTCAATAACTCAAACCCGACCCATGGCCATATAACTACGGCGACAAGACTGAGCGCCAGAAAGAAAGCAGCTATTTTAAGGATGCGCCAGCTCGGCTCGGTCGCCCACCACGATATACTTGACAGGGCAAGTGGTCCGAACAGTGCGAATACCGAAGAGCCAATCAAGGTAACCCAGAAGAATACATTGAAAGCCAACAGATAAGCGTCGTCCCACTGTTTGCACTGTGTATTGGTTGGCTGGCCCGTAGACTGCGCCGTTGCGTGAAGAGAAAGAAACAGCAGCACGAGCAGAATCGGAATACCGCGACGGCTACCCGCGACAATATATTCCCTCATGTCAGATCACTCCTCGATCGCCAAACCGCCTGATCGGAGAAAGGAAGGATTATCGTTTTCGTCACGGGAATGCACGCAATTGCGCTGCATTCCCGACCTATAAGAATGCTTTGGCTGTTGCTGAGGCGCCGGTACGCAATCCGACTTCGTTCAACTCCGGAGATCACCCGCCTCTATGGAAATCTCCGGTCATTAAACCGATTGCTCCATTTACTGTGTTCTGGCTGCGACTTAACTGGCACAGGGTCGCGGACTCACAGACTATAATGCGCACCTCGATTATCGTCAATCCGGTTTCACTCAACGCACGATCCGCTCCGGGGTTATAATCGCCCGACGTAATGCCAAACTGATCCTTACGAGATTGGTACAAAGCGTGAAACAGCAAGAGAGATGACGCAACATTCGAAATGTAACAAAAATTACGCAAAAGTTGGATATTTCGGTAGTTTTCGTCTATTTTCGTTTGTTCCGTTATCTCTCTTTTTGTCCCAATGTCGTGTGGAGTAATACGAGGATCAACCATGATCGCCGCCATACTACGTTGCCCCGCCCCGGTCGAGAGCCATCCGCTTGAACCGGCCGAAATAGACATTCCCGCAATCTCAGGCGATCAGGTGCTTATACGCGTAGCGGCGTGCGGCGTCTGCCGCACCGATCTGCACGTCGTGGAAGGCGAACTCCCACAGCGAAAATCCCCCATCATCCCCGGCCATCAGATCGTCGGCCGCATCGAAGCCGTCGGCCCCGAAGTAAAAAGGTTTGCAGGCGGCGAGCGTGTGGGCGCGGCGTGGCTCCACCGAACCTGCGGAAAATGCGACTATTGCCAATCCGGGAAGGAAAACCTCTGCGAATCCGCCGATTTTACGGGCTGGACCGTGGACGGCGGTTACGCCGAATACGTGGCCGCGCCTGCCGATTTCGTTTATCAGATACCGGATGGATTCGCCGACGAGCAGGCCGCGCCTCTGCTGTGCGCCGGCATCATCGGCTTCCGCTCGCTCAGGCTTTCGGATATAAAGCCGGGCGGAAGGCTGGGGCTTTACGGGTTCGGCGCCGCGGCGCACGTAGCGATTCAGGTTGCGCGCCATTGGGACATCGAGGTCTACGCCTTCACGCGGGATATCCGTCATCGGAAACTTGCGATGGAACTCGGAGCCGCGTGGACGGGAGCGGGCGAGGATGCGCCGCCCGAAAAACTCGATGCCGCGATCATCTTCGCTCCGGCGGGCGAGCTTGTAGTTTCGGCGCTCAAGACACTGAAGAAGGGCGGTGTGGTTGCGTGCGCGGGAATTCATATGAGCCCGATTCCGCCGATAGACTACCAACTGCTTTATCACGAGAGGGTGATTCGCAGCGTAGCGAACAATACGCGCGAAGACGGCGAGATGTTTTTGATGACGGCTGCCGCACTTCCCATCGAAACGCAGATCGAAGTATTTCCGCTGAGCGAGGCCAATACGGCGCTCGATGCGCTGAAAAATGACGCCGTTCGCGGGGCGGCAGTGCTGCGGATCGGATATTGAACTGCAATCGAGCGGTCAGGGAATAGAACATAAACACGGAATACGCGGAAGCAACGGAAATCACGGAATAGACAATCTTTTTTGAAAAACTTTCGCGTGTGATGACGGAAGGTTCTGATCTTTTCCGCAGTTTCCGTTTGCTCCGTTTATTCCGTTTGTTTCGTTTGTTCCGTTGTTTCTCATCCGGTTCAAGCTGTGTTTTCTTTTCTCACAAGAATGGACGAGGCGATGAATAAAACCAGGGCGGCGCTCGAAGCGTGCGAGGCGCGCTACAGGACGCTGTTCGAGTATTCGCAAGTAGGCGTGGTGCTGGCCGACCGGCAGAGCTACTACATCGACGCCAACGAAAGCGTGTGCCGGATGTTCGGTTACTCTCGCGAGGAGTTCATCGGACTCCATGCATCGGACATAGTCGTGCAGACGGAAACGCCGCACATCGACGATGCGATCGACGAGATTACCAACCGTGCGGATCATCGCCGCGAATGGCAGTTCCGGCGCAAGGACGGTTCCATATTTCCGGCCGATGTGGTTGCGACGCTGATGCCGGACGGGACGCTGCTCGGACTGATACGGGATCTCTCCGACACAAAAGCCGCGCACGACTACCGCGAGCATCTGGCCGCAATCGTCGAATCTTCTCAGGATGCAATCGTCAGCACGAATCCGGACGGCATCGTCACAAGCTGGAATGGCGGCGCGGAGGATGTTTACGGTTATTCTGCCGCGGACATGACAGGAGCGTCGATCGAGCGGTTGATACCGGAAGACAAGCTCGACGAGGAACTGGCGATTCGCGAGCGGCTCGGGCGCGGCGAGCGCGTTGAGATACTGGAAACCAGGCGGATCAGGAGGGACGGGCGGCTGATCGACGCCTGGGTATCGGCATCTCCGATCAGGGATGCGAAGGGCCGGATCATAAGCGCGTCGAGGATCGTGCGCGACATCACGGCGATCAAGGAGCACGAGCGTGAAATCAATCGCATAACGAAATTGTACGCGGCGCTGAGTCAGGTAAACCAGGCGATAGTGATGGCGCCCACGCGCGAAGAGTTGTTCGAGAAGATATGCCGCGCGCTTGTCGAGCACGGGGGATTCAGGATGGCCTGGATCGGCCGGCACGATGCCGATAACAATCTTCTCGTACCGGTTGCGAAGTGGGGCGACGAGAATAATTACACTCAGGGATTAGTGGTTCGTACCGACGAGGGGCCGCAGGGCCGCGGGCCTACCGGCACGGCTTTCCGTTCGGGTCAACCCTACGTTTGCAACGATACGCTGAATGATCCGGCGACGCTGCCCTGGAGGTTGGATCTCGAACGCAGGGGGTTGCGCGCCTCGGCTGCTTTTGCCATCAGGATGAACGGTGCAACATGGGGGACGTTGAGCGTGTATGCGGATACGCCGGGGTATTTTCACGACAAGGAAATTGCGCTTCTCGAGGAGGCTGCCGCGGACATTTCGTTTGCCCTCGACAATTTTGCTCGCGACGAGGCGCGGCGCAAAGCCGAGCGGACGCTGTACAGCGAGGTGCAGTTCTCCGGTACGATGATCGAGAGCATGCCCGGGATTCTTTATTTTTACGATATGGCGGGGCGTTTTCTGCGGTGGAACCGCAACTTCGAAACCGTGTCCGGGTATTCGGGCGAGGAGATTGCCGGTATGCACCCGCTGGATTTTTTTGCGGGTGAGGAAAAGGCTCTGTTGGAACAGAGAATCGCCGAAGTGTTCGAGAAGGGCGAATCATCGGTCGAGGCTTTGTTTCTGTCGAAGGATGGGGCGTTGACGCCGTATTTCTTCACGGGGCGGCGCGTAGAGTTCGAGGGACAGACGTGTCTGGTAGGCGTGGGGATAGACGTCTCGGAACGGCGAGCGGCCGAAAACCGTCTTGCGGAAAGCGAGCGCAAGTACCGCGAACTCGTCGAGCACGCAAACAGCATCATCCTGCGGTGGAATTCCGACGGGCGCATTACTTTTCTCAACGAGTTCGGTCAGAAGTTTTTCGGCTATTCGGAGGAGGAGATCATCGGCCGTCACGTAATGGGCACAATCGTGCCCGCTACGGAAAGCAGCGGACGCGATCTCGAGCGCCTGATTGAAGAGATCTGCGCTGCGCCGGAATCCTTTGAACAGAACATAAACGAAAACACGCGCAGGGACGGCAGGCGCGTATGGATTGCCTGGACCAACCGGATCGAGAAGGACGCCGACGGCCGGGTTACCGAGATTCTGAGCATCGGCGCCGACATCACGGCGCGCAAGCAGGCCGAAGCCGAACGCGAGAAACGGCATCGCGCCGAGGCCGCCGACCGAATAAAATCGGCTTTTCTGGCCACGATGTCGCACGAACTGCGCACGCCGTTGAATTCGATCATAGGATTTACGGGCGTCATATTGCAGGGACTCGCCGGACCGCTCAACGAGGAACAGGGCAAGCAACTGGAAATGGTGCAGGCAAGCGCACGCCATTTACTGGCGCTTGTAAACGACGTGCTGGACATATCCAAGATCGAAGCCGGACAGCTTGAAGTTGCGCGCCGGCCTTTTGATCTGCGCCGGTCCATAGAAAAAGCGGTTGCGACAGTAAAGCCGCAGACGGAAGCGAAAGGGTTGAATTTGCGGGTCGATATTGCGGATGATCTGGGCACGGCCATATCCGACGAACGCCGATTCGGGCAGGTGCTGCTCAATCTCTTGAGCAACGCTGTGAAGTTCACCGAGCGGGGCGAAATCTCGCTCGCTGCGGAATTGGTCGCAGATTTCGGGGCAAACGGGGTAGAATCGGAGCAACGGGCCATCCGGTTGAGGGTTTCCGACACCGGAATGGGCATCAGGACCGAGGATCTGCCGACTCTGTTTCAGCCATTCCGTCAGATCGACTCGGGATTGTCGCGAAATCACGAAGGCACGGGACTCGGGTTGGCCATTTGCCGGCGCCTGACCGATCTTATGGGCGGTGAAATCCATGCGGAAAGCGAATGGGGAGTGGGAAGCACATTTATCGTAACGCTGCCGCTGATTGCTCCGGAGAAATGATGAAAGCCAGAATCCTGCTGATCGAAGACAACGCGCAAAACCGTTACCTGACCAAATTCCTCCTGGAACAGCGCGGTCACGAAATCCTTCAGGCGGAAACCGGCCCGCAGGGGCTGGAGATGGCGGCAGAAGTGCGCCCCGACCTGATACTGCTGGACATTCAGTTGCCGGGCATGGACGGGCACGCCGTAGCGCACGCGCTCAAGAGCGATCCGCAGTTGAACGATATCCCCATAGTCGCCGTCACTTCCTACGCCATGGTAGGCGACCGGGAGAAATGCCTCGCCGCCGGCGCGGAAGGATACATAGAAAAACCGATCAACCCGGAATCGTTCGTAACCGAAGTCGAGCGATTCCTCCTCCTACCTCACGAGGACTCAGCCCCATGACGAGTGTGCTTATCGTCGACGATAATGCGGACAACCTTTATCTTTTGCGCGTATTGCTGCAGGGCTGCGGATTTGCCGTAAACGAAGCAGCGAACGGCGCCGAAGCCTTGACGATCGCCAGGCGCAAGACGCCGGGTCTGGTCATATCGGATCTGCTGATGCCGGTGATGGACGGCTACACGCTGCTGCGCCACTGGAAGTCCGACGAACGATTGAGATCGGTTCCGTTCATCGTGTTTACCGCTACTTATACGGACCCGAAGGACGAGCGGCTGGCGATGGCGCTCGGTGCGGACGCTTTCATCATAAAGCCCGCTGAGCCGGACGTACTGATGGAGCGGGTGCGCGATGTTCTTTCAAAAGGCTCCAGCGCACGGCCGCACCCGGATGCGGAACGTCCGATGGAAGACCTCACGCTGCTCAATGAATACAACGAAGTGCTGGTTCGCAAGCTGGAGAAAAAAGCGCTGCAGCTTGAGCGAACCAACCGCGAGTTGATGGATGAAATAGCGGAACGCAAGCGCACCGAACAGGCGCTGAGGGAAAGCGAAGAACGTTATCGCAAGCTGTTTCATTCCATCGCCGACCCGCTGTTTGTTTATGACCGGGAGACGCTCGGCTGCCTGGCGGTAAACGATGCGGCCGTAAACGAGTACGGCTACAGTCGAGAGGAATTCCTGTCGATGAGGATTGTGGATATCCGTGCGCCGGGGGATGCCGGATCGCTTTGGAAAGAAGCGGCAGGAACGGACGCAACGGCGCAGATGCGCGGCGTAAGCAGGCATCGCAGGAAGAACGGCGAAATCATCGAAGTCGAGATGTCGACCTATGAGCTGGAGTTTTCGGGCCGGCCCGCGTGTCTTGTGCAGGCGCGCAACGTTACCGAGCAGCGCAAACTCGAAGGGCACGTGCGCCAGGGGCAGAAGATGGAGGCCGTAGGAAGGCTGGCCGGGGGCGTTGCGCACGATTTCAACAACCTGCTCACGGTGATAAACGGATACAGCGATCTGCTGCGCGAGCGGCTTGCGGTGGACGATCCCACGCGCGAATTGCTGTCGGAGATTCACAAGGCGGGCGAAAGAGCCGGAACGCTGACGCGGCAACTTCTGGCCTTCAGCCGCCAACAGGTAATCGAGCCGAAGCTGCTCAACCTGAATTCGGTCGTGAGCGATACGGAGAAGCTGTTGCGCCGGCTCATAGGCGAAGACATACTTCTGGTAACGAAGCTGAATCCAAAGCTCGGGCGGGTGAAAGCCGATCCGGGGCAGATCGAACAGGTGATGATGAATCTGGCCGTCAACGCGCGCGATGCGATGCCGCAGGGGGGCAATCTCACCATAGAAACGCAGATGATGCACCTGGACGAGCACTACTGCAAAGGCGTTGCGGATCTGAACCCCGGCGAATACGTAATGCTCGCCGTGAGCGATTCCGGTTGCGGCATGAACCAGGAGGTGCTCGCAAGAATCTTCGAGCCGTTCTTCACTACAAAAAACGTCGGTGAGGGCACGGGCCTCGGGCTTGCAACGGTGCACGGCATCATAAAGCAGTCGGGCGGTCACATCGCCGTATACAGCGAACAGGGTTACGGAACGTCTTTCAAGATATTTCTGCCCCAGGCTTCGGGGCCTACGCCCGGGGCCCGGCCAGATCCGAAATCGATGGAAATGCCCGAGGGGACCGAAACCCTGCTGCTTGTCGAGGATGAAGACGCGGTGCGGATGCTGGCAAGCCACATACTGCGCGCGTGCGGTTACCGCGTGCTGGAAGCCGCAAACGGCAGGGATGCGCTTCGCCTGTCTGAAAGCGAATCGGGTGCGATTCACCTGCTGATTTCGGATGTCGTTATGCCGTATCTGGGCGGACGCGCGCTGGCGGAACAGATAGCGGCGGCGCGGCCCGGGTGCAGGGTGATGTTTCTGTCCGGGTATACAGACGATGCGGTTGTGCGGCACGGCGTGCTCGAAGCCGAGTTCGCTTTTCTGCAAAAGCCGTTCACGGCCTCGTCGCTTGCGCAGAAGGTGCGCAGCGTGCTCGATGCGTCGAGGCAAACGGATTCATAACATCACGGCAATTCCCGGTACAAGAGGAAAGAGAGATGACGGAACAAACGGAAATGCACGAAACAAACAGAAAAAACACGAAAATCCCGAAAATCCTCAACCCTTCCGTTTGTTCAGTTTATTTTCGTTTGTTCCGTTATCTCTCTTCCCTCCTGAACCGAGGATTGCCCGAAGAAAGCTGACCGCCTTGTTGATACGGCGCGAAAGAGTTGAAGACCGCGCGGCGGTGTATGAATTGAACGTCGCCGCGTTCGGGACTCCTGCGGAAGCCGATCTCGTAGAGAGGCTGCGCCGCGACGCCGATCCCTGCATTTCACTCGTCGCGGAATCCGCAGGCAGGGTCGTAGGTCATATCTGTTTTTCGCCCGTAACGGCGACGAATCACCCTCAGCCGGGCGTAAAAACAAGGATGATGGGACTGGCGCCGATGGCGGTCGCCGACTCGCACAGAAACCAGGGGGTAGGATCGGCGCTTGTGCGCGAAGGTTTGAAGCGCTGCGCGCAGGCCGGTTTCGGCGCAGTCGTTGTGCTCGGCCATCCCGGTTATTATCCCCGATTCGGTTTCAGTCCCGCAGCCCTGTATAACCTTGAAAGCGAATACGATTCCCCGCCCGAAGCCTTTATGGCAATCGAACTTCAACACAGCTTCCTCTCCGATGTAAGGGGCGTTGTGTCATACCATCCGGCGTTCAAGTCTCTCGACGAAACTCCGGAATCGACGGATAAACAGGATTCCGCAGGAGATTCCCCATCGCGCGGAAACGACGATACTACGGCGACAAGCAGACTCGAAGACGAGCTGCGCAGAAGCGAAGCCGTAAGGCAGGCCGTATGGGAATCGGCTCTCGACGCCATAATCACGATGGATTCCGAGGGCACGATACTGGATTTCAATCCGGCCGCCGAGCATATATTTGGGTATGCGAGAAGCGCAGCTATCGGGCAAAAGCTCGATGAATTGATCGTGCCTGCGGCGTTGCGCGAAGGACACCGGCGAGGGCTTCAAAGATACCTCGCAACGGGCGAATCCAGAATTCTCAACCGGCGTATGGAGCTGCCTGCGCTGCGAGCCGACGGATCGGAGTTTCCCGTCGAACTGACCGTCGTGGCCGTAACCGGGGGCGTGAAGCCCTATTTCATCGGCTCGATCAGGGACATCCGCGAGCGCAAGCATCTGGAAGAGCATGTGCGGCAGATCCAGAAGCTCGATTCGATAGGACGGCTTGCCGCCGGAATTGCTCACGATTTCAACAATCTGCTGACCGTACAACAGGGCTACCTGTCGCTGCTGCTTATGGAATCGGGGCTGCCCGCGCATATAGTCGAAAGCCTTCAGGAAGTAGCCGCCGCGTCCGAACGCGCAGCGGATCTCACGCGCCAGTTGCTGCTTTTCAGCCGCAAACAGGTGATGCAGCGGCGCAACCTGAATCTGAACGAGGTGATAGTCAATATCTCCAGGATGCTCGGGCGCGCAATCGAGGAACACATAACGATGCGAACCGACTGCGACGCGCAACTCCCGCCCGTGAATGCAGATCCGGGGATGATCGAGCAGGTGCTTATGAATCTGGTACTCAATGCGCGCGATGCGATGCCCGAAGGCGGCAGAATAACGATTTCAACCGAGGCCGCGTCGCTCGAGGCCGCCGCTGTAAGGGAAAGGGCCGAGGCGCGGTCCGGCCGATTCGTAATCCTCACGGTTGCAGATACCGGGAGCGGCATTGCACCCGAGGTGATTGAAAACATCTTCGAGCCGTTTTTCACTACGAAGGATGTCGGCAAGGGCACGGGCCTCGGCCTTGCCACGGTGCACGGAATAGTGAAGCAGCACGACGGATGGATCGAGGTCGAGAGCGCACCGGGCAAGGGCGCCGTATTCCGCATATACCTCCCCACAGCCGGAGGCGCCGCCGATGCACTCGAACCGGTTTCTCCTCTTCCATCATTGCGCGGCGGATCGGAGACGATACTTGCGGTAGAGGACGAAGACGCGCTGCGCGAAATTCTGAAGATGGTGCTGGAACGCTATGGTTACCGTGTGCTGATTGCCTCGAGCGGCGTAGAGGCGCTGGAATTGTGGCGCGAGCACGCCGAGGCGGTGGATCTGCTGCTGACCGATATGGTCCTGCCGCACGGGATTTCCGGCCGGGAGCTGGCCGAACGCCTCAGGGCCGAACGCGCCGACCTGAAGGTGCTGGTTATGAGCGGTTACGATCCGCGCGCGATCGCGGCGAATGAAGGCGATGCAGCGACGGCAAACAGGTACAGGTTCCTGCAAAAACCCTACGTGCCGAGCGAACTCATAAGAGCCGTGCGCGAATGCCTGGACGGCCGAACCTGAGACAAAATGAGACCGCGGAATGCAGGAAAAGGACAACTATTGCTGAAAAAGGGAGATCCTTCGATGATGATCGGGCGTATTATCAAAAGGTTGCCCCGTCGCGCGGCGGGCCTGGCTCTCATAACCGCCGGGCTGTTGTTTCAGGAATTTGCAACAGCGTCGGCGCAAAAACAGACCGAGCATCCCATCGACCGGACGCTCAACGCCTGCATGGAGAAGAACACATCCACCGCCGGTATGAGCGAATGCCTTTCGAAGGCATACGAAATGTGGGACAAGGAACTCAACCGCGTGTACGGCGAACTTGCGCGCAGGCTCGATCCGGCGGCGCGACAGTCGCTCCGGGACGCCCAGCGCCAATGGCTGCTGCACAGGGATGCGGAATTCAAACTGATAGCCGACGTGTATTCCAGTTTCCAGGGCACGATGTACATTCCGATGCAGGCCGACAGTCGGGTGCAGGTTGTCAGAAAAAGGACGCTTGAACTGAGCGATTACCTGGAATTGCTCAAAGAACACAAGCAGTAAGAGAATTTGTACTGCAAAACGGAGGCGAAAGTTATGCAGACGATCAAGAAGGCTTTACTGATTCTGGCTTTTGGCGCAATTGTGGTTGCACAGTCGCCCGAGCCGCCGATAGCGGACACGAGGTTGACCATCCATACACTTGTCAGAGAAGACATCTTCGCCGGCTTTCTGACCGACGATATGGAGCGTCTCGCGAGGGGCGAAAAAAACATAGAACTGCTGCTTGAAAAGCGCCCGCCGGCAAAAGCCGAGCTGATTTCGTGGAAAGCGGGCGCGACGCTTTACCGCTCCGTCCGCGCGCACGAGGCCAACAATGCCGAGGAGTTCAACAAGCTCTACGCAAAGGCTTCGGAACTGTTTGCCGAAGCGCGAAAACTCGGGCCCGAAAACGGGGGCGTAGCCGCGGTGACGGGCGGCACCTTCGTGGTGTTTTCGGATCGTCTGCCGAAGGAGCATCGCGCCTCGGCCTGGTCGCAGGCTTACGAAGCGTTCCAGATTCTGTGGAAACAGCAGGGCTCGGTAGTCGACAGACTTCCGGTGCACCTCAAGGGCGAATTGCTCGGCGGGCTGGCGCAATCGGCTATGCGCACGGGCCGCGCCGAGGAAGCCGTAAAGCATCTCGACAAGATACTCGAAGTGCTCAACGACTCGCCCTACGCGCCGGTAGCCCGGCAGTGGAAGGCCAACCCGCAGTCGGCGAACGATTCGAGCATCGTATGTCTGACATGCCACGATTCGGGGCGGTTGAGTGCAAGGATGACCGCGCTCGGCGCCAAATAACGCATAGACTAAATTACTCCACGCGACGTTTGTGCAAAGCGTGAAGAGATAACGAAACAAACGAAATGAAACGAAAATTACGGAAAAGGTGAATATTTCCGTAGTTTCCGTCTATTTTCGTTTGTTCCGTTATCTCTCGCCGCATACGGGGGCATCTCCGCGCAGCTTGACATCACACGACCCGGCTAATACTCTTTTTTGGTTCAAAAGCACATCTGCATCGAACGTATCTCATCCCCGGAGCGAAAAAGCGTGCCGTTTTTCTTTGACCTCTCATCTCTGTTGCCGCTGGTCGAGCGCAACCCGTTTGCGCCGGTCGATGTGCACGACGAAGTGCCCGAAGAACTTGGCCCCGAAGAAATCCCCGCCGAAGAAATCATCGACGCGGGATTGCCCATTCCCGCGCATTACAATATCGACATCATGCGCGCAATGGTGCAGGACCCGTTTCACCTCTTCGTCCACTGGCAACTCAAGGACAACCCCTACGACCGGCTCAAGCGCATCTTTCCCGGCGACGGCGCCGAGACCTTTCACACAGTGCTCAAGCTGATCGACGAGACCAATCAGATCTCGGTGTTTTTTGAGGCTGCGTTTGCGCGCGAATACTGGTTCAGCGTGTTCCCGGATCGCACATACCGCGTAGAACTCGGATTGCGCTCGCCGCGTTTCGGCTACATCAAGCTTTTGACTTCGCAATCGGTGCGCATGCCGCGCGGAGCGCCGTCGGATCAGACGGCCGAAGAGCCGCAGTATCAGGTAACGGCTGACGACTTCATTCAGGTGCTGCGCGACAGCAACATCGTTCCGGCGCGCGTGCTCGAACCCGAAGCCTGGGCGCCTGCTGCGGCGGGCATCGAACCTGCCCCGGACAGACAGGCTGCGGTCGAGGAGATGCTGCCCGAAACCTTCCGGCGCATTCTGAAAATCATCTCCGACATACAGACCGGGCGCGACTACGACCGGTTGTGGGAGCGCCTCGGACAGGAAGAACTCGCCGAAATCGTGCGCGAATTCATAATGACGATGAGCCGCCTCGGGCAGGGCGAGGCCGGATACCTCCTGCTGCTGCGCTACCTGCCGGAACTGCTGCGCCGCGTGCTTGCAACCGAGGGCGAAATACAGATCGACGAACCCGTGAGCATCTACTTCGCCAAACAGATCGGCATTGCATCCTCGGAGTTCAACGCGCCGGATGCTGCGGGAATGCCGGGCGGAAAACAAGGAGGCCCCGGACGCGGGGCTGCGGGTGGACCGTCGGTGCGGCCGTGGCTGCCGAGCGCGAAGAGGTAATGCACGCTTATGGCGACCGGCTATCTTAGTCTTGTGCTGCACGCGCATCTGCCCTTCGTGCGCCATCCCGAATACCCGGACTTCCTCGAAGAAGACTGGCTCTACGAAGCGATCAGCGAAACCTACATCCCGCTGATCGCCGCCTTCAATTCCCTGCGGAGCGAGGGCGTGCGCTTCCGGCTGACGATGTCGCTGACCCCCCCGCTGTGCGAGATGCTCGTCGACCCTCTCTTGCAGGAACGCTACGCGCACCACCTCGACCGTTTGTGCGAACTTGCGGAACACGAAGTAGTGCGAACCGCCGACGAAGCGCCGCAGTTTCTTGCTGCAGCGCGCATGTACAAGGCGCACTTCGCCGAATGCAGGGAAATCTTCGAGGCTTACGACCGGAATCTCGTAAGCGCGTTTCGCGAGCTTCAGGACGCCGGATTTCTGGAAATCATCACCTGCTGCGCAACGCACGGCTTTCTGCCGCTGATGTCGAACGAAGAGGTCAAACGCGCACAGATCCGCATAGCGCGCGATAATTACATCAAACACTTCGGACGGCCTCCGCGCGGAATATGGCTCGCCGAATGCGCGTTCGATCCCGGCGACGACAGATACCTGCGCGAAGCCGGAATACAATTTTTCATCTCCGATGCGCACGCAATTCTTTACGGTTCGCCGCGTCCGCGCCGCGGTATTTATGCGCCCGTAACGACGAGCGAAGGCGTCGCCGTATTCGCGCGCGATACGGAAACGAGCGAACAGGTGTGGAGTTCCGAAATCGGATATCCGGGCGATCCGAACTACCGCGAATTCTACCGCGACCTCGGATACGACGCCCCCGATTACGACTACATCAAACCCTACCTGCACCAGGACGGAGTGCGGCGCAACATCGGGATCAAATATCACAGGATCACGGGCAAGATTCCGCTGCATATGAAGGAGCCGTATGTGCCCGAATGGGCGCGCGAGCGCGCGGCGATGCACGCCGGAAACTTTATGGAAAACCGGCAGGCGCAGGCCCGGCACCTGCGCGGCGTGCTCGGGCGCGAACCCATAGTAGTTGCTCCCTACGACGCCGAATTGTTCGGCCACTGGTGGTTCGAGGGGCCGCAGTTTATTTATTATCTCTGCAAGAAGCTGCACTACGATCAGGACGAGATAGAGATGATCTCGCCCGTAGATTATCTGAAAATCTTCACCGACAACCAGGAACAGACGCCGTCGGCCTCATCGTGGGGGGCTGAAGGATACAACCGCGTATGGATCAACCGGCAGACGGACTGGATGTATCTGCATCAGCAGGTAGCCGAGCACCGTATGGTCGAACTGGCTCAGATGTTCCCCTCGGCCGATGGCGTGCAGCGCCGGGCGCTCAATCAGGCGGCGCGCGAACTGCTGCTTGCGCAGTCCTCGGACTGGGCATTTATCATAACCACGGGCACGATGGTGCAGTACGCCGTCAAGCGGTTCAAGGATCATATACACCGCTTCACCCGGCTTTATGAAATGCTTATGAGCGGAGGGATCGATCCTGCGTGGCTCGAAGACGTCGAGAGCAAGGACACGATCTTTCAGGAGATCGATTACCGCGTCTATCATCCGCAGGAAACCGGTTGAATCAACCGTATTTTTCGTTTGTTTCGCGTCTTTTCGTTTGCTCCCTCATCTCCGTTCCGTTCGGCAGATGAACCACCCGCGTATCGTCATCGAAGCGAGATTCTCGATCGAGCGCCGTCGAATCGAAGCGCGCATCGTCGATATGACCTCGCCCACCGAACATATTCTTGCTTTCCTGCCCGAATCGGGAACCCTGTTGCTGGCCAATCCGCGCGAACAGTTAAGCGTCCGGGCGTCGGGTGACGCAGAGGATTTGATGGTTGTGCGACTGGCTCCCGCCCTGCTGGTGGAGACTGCGGCAAGGCTGCGGCTGCACCGCGTGGGAGCACATCTGTTGTTTCGGCAAACTCTCGAAAAGTTGGAGGCCGGCGCGAGAATTCGCTCGATGCTTGAAACGATCGAGGATGAGATTGCCGGAGGCGCACCGGGATGGCGCGAAGTGATCGGCTCTCTCATACAGCAACTCGCGATTCATCTGCTGCGCGCGCACGTCGATGTGCGGCGAGCGGATGATGTGGAACTCTCGCGCGTCGGAATGGTGGACCGACGGTTGAGACGCGCCATAGAGTTTATGCACGACAACTGCGGGCGCGAATTGCGCCTCGGCGAGATTGCCGGAGTTGCGTATCTGAGTCCCTTTCATTTTGCGCGGCTGTTCAAGAAAATCGTCGGCGTGCCGCCGCACGCTTATCTGGCGGCGCTGCGCATCGAACGCGCAAGAAGGCTGCTGGCGGAAACCGATCTGTCGATTTCGGAGGTCGGGGCGCGCGTGGGCTACGAACATCAGAGCCACTTCACGAAAATCTTTCGCGCAGCAACGGGGCTTGCGCCTAGGGCATTTCGCGCAGCGGCGATGGAAAACGCGCGGAAGAAAGAAGAGATTACGGAACAGACGGAATGAAACAGAACAAACGAAAAGTTTGACCATTTTCGTGATTTCCGTCTATTTTCGTTCGTTTCGTCGTCTTTTTTCGCTCTTGAAGAGCGCCCGGTGCATAACGAGAATTGCTGGCAACTCGATCCCGATAGGATTAAAGTTCTGTATTTCCTACAATCATCAAGGAGGATCAGCATTCATGAGCCAACCGCAACCCGAAGCAACCCCCGTTCGATTCTTTGAAACCATCAACGCATTTCACAATACCGCTGCACTGAAAACGGCCGTAGAACTGGATTTCTTTACGGCGATCGCCGAGGGCAACGCTACGGTCGCCGAAATCGCCGCCCGATGCGATACGGCCGAACGCGGAGCGAGAATACTGTGCGACAATCTGACGATTCTGGGCTTTCTGACCAAGGAAAACGACCGTTACACACTCGCGCCCGATGCGGCTGCTTTTCTCGATCGCCGCTCGCCGATGTATCTCGGCGGCGCAGTAGAGTTTCTGCTCTCGCCCACGCTCGCCGAAGGCTTCAATCAGCTTACTGCGGCCGTGCGTAAAGGCGGCACTGCCCTGCCCGAACAGGGATCGGTGACGCCCGACAACCGCGTATGGGTGGACTTCGCCCAGGGTATGGCGCCGCTTATGGCGCTTCCCTCGCAACTGATGGCGGATATGGTGACTACCGACGGCGATCGCGAAGTCAAGCTGCTCGACATCGCCGCAGGCCACGGACTGTTCGGCATCGCTTTTGCACAGCGCAATCCGCGCCTGCACGTCTACGCTCTCGACTGGCCCGCCGTTCTCGAAGTAGCCAAGGGCAACGCGGATGCTTCGGCGGTAGGCGACCGCTATCACCTGCTCGGCGGCGACGCTTTCGGAGTGGATTTCGGCGAGGGCTACGACGTCGTTCTGCTGACGAACTTCCTGCATCACTTCGATCCTGAAACCATCGTGGGTCTTTTGAGCAAGATACACGCATCGCTCAATGACGGCGGGCGCGTGGTAACGCTCGAATTCATTCCGAACGATGATCGCGTCTCGCCTCCCGGCTCGGCGCATTTCAGCATCGTGATGCTGGCAAGCACGCCCGCCGGCGATGCATATACTTTTGCAGAGTACGATGAAATGTTCCGCCGCGCCGGTTTTGCGCGCAACGAATTTCATCCCCTGCCGCCGACTATGGAGCAGGTAGTTATTTCCTATAAAAATTGAAGAATGAATGTTACGCATTTAGAGTGCGCAAAATGCGGTGCAGGTTATGAAGCCAACCGGATTCACAACCTTTGCACCGCGTGCGGCAAGCCGTTGCTGGTGCGTTATGACCTTAAGCGCGTATCGGAAACGCTGCGGCGCGAGGACCTTCCGGGACGAACCCCTACACTGTGGCGCTATCGCGAAGCGCTGCCCGTAGAGCGCCCCGAGAATATGCTATCGCTTGGCGAAGGCTGGACGCCGCTAACACATACGCCGAGCCTCGGCGCAGCGCTTGGTTTGTCCCGGCTTTTCATAAAAGACGAATCGGTCAACGCTACGGGTTCATTCAAGGCGCGCGGGCTGTGTATGGCCGTTTCGATGGCGAAGGAATTGGGAGTCAGGAAGCTTGCCATCCCGTCGGCGGGCAATGCCGCCGGAGCGCTTGCAGCTTATGCTGCGCGTGCGGGCCTCGAAGCGCATATCTTCATGCCGCGCGATACTCCGGCCGCCAACCGCATCGAATGCGAAATGACCGGCGCATACGTTACCCTCATCGACGGACTGATCACCGATTGCGGCGCGGAAGTGGCCCGCCGCAAACAGGCCGAGGGCTGGTTCGACGTTTCGACATTGAAGGAGCCGTACCGCATAGAAGGCAAAAAGACTATGGGGTATGAACTCGCCGAGCAGTTGCAGTGGCAATTGCCCGATGCGATTCTTTACCCGACCGGCGGCGGAACGGGCCTTATAGGAATGTGGAAGGCTTTCGATGAAATGCAGGCAATGGGTTGGACGGGAAGCGCGAGGCCGAAGATGTTTTCGATTCAGGCCGCGGGGTGTGCGCCCATTGTCCGTGCTTTTGAAAACGGTTGGGACGAAGCGCCCGAATTTGAAAATGCGCACACCGTAGCTTCGGGGTTGAGGGTTCCGCGCGCAATCGGCGATTTCATCATGCTCGACATATTGCGGCGCAGCCGGGGCGGTGCACTCGCCGTTAGCGACGCGGAGATGATTGCGGCTGCGCGCGAAATCGGCGCGCGGGAGGGAATATTCGCCGCTCCGGAAGGCGCTGCGTGCCTGCCGGCGCTGCGGCGGCTGATCGGTGAAGGCGCGGTTAAACCCGATGACCGGGTGGTCATATTCAATACCGGGGCGGGCGCCAAGTATCTTGAGGCGTATTCGTAGCCGGGTCTGAAGAAGAGATAACGGAACAAACGGAATGAAACGGAAGATACGGAAGATACGGAAAGTTTGACGATTTCCGTGTTTTTCGTCCATTTCCGCTTGTTCCGTTATCTGTTCTTTCCAGCAGAGAAAAGGAAATCGTTGTGAGGGAGGAGCTGGAGGATTTCATTCGCCGTATGCCGAAGGTGGAGATTCACGTTCACCTCGAAGGATCGATCCAGCCCGAGACGCTGCTGCTGCTCGCCGAACGCAACGGCGTCCGCCTGCCCGTGGATACCGTCGAGGGCTTGCGCGAGTGGTATACCTTCACCGACTTCGATCATTTCGTAGAAATATACGTCACCATCGCATCGTGCATTTGCGCGCCCGAAGACATCGAGTTCATAGCGCGCGAATTTCTGCGCGGGCAGGCGCGGCAGCGGATACTTTACAGCGAGGTCACCTTCACCCCCACATTGCATTACAACCTGAATCGACGCATACCGGTCGAGGAACAGGCTGCAGCGCTCGGCCGTGCGCGGCGATGGGCCGCAGAAGAACTCGGCGTCGGCGTCGGATGGGTCTTTGACATTTCGCGCAACGTCAGGCCGATCGAGCAGGGCGCGGATGTGGCGCGCTGGGCCATAGCTGCGATCGATGAGGGGGTCGTAGGATTCGGGCTCGGCGGGCCCGAGGTGGGGCATCCGCCGGAATTGTTTGCCGAAGCTTTCGCGATCGCACGCGAAGCGGGACTCGGCAGCGTGCCGCACGCGGGCGAAACGGCCGGGCCCGAAAGCATTCGCGGCGCAATCGATGCACTCAAGGCGCAGCGTATAGGCCACGGCGTGCGGTGCCTGGATGATCCCGAACTCGTCGAAGCACTGCGCGAAAGACAACTCCCGCTCGAAGTCTGTCCGTCGAGCAACGTCTGCCTCGGCGTTGCGCCCTCGCTCGAAAAACATCCGCTGCCCCGCCTGCTCGACGCCGGCCTTTACGTAACGATCAATTCCGACGATCCGCCCATGTTCAATACATCCCTAACTGATGAATACCTGCGCATCTGCAATGCCTTCGGCTTCAGCCGCGAAGCCATAATGCAGCTTGTCCTCAACGGCGTGCGCGCAACGCTGCTGCCCGAAGGCGAGCGCAGGGAGATGGAACGCCTATTTGAAGCCGGCTTCGACGAATCCCCCCACGGTACCTGACAAATCCGTCAGGTTATGGTAAAGTGGGGGCGGTTTTGAAAAGAATCATTTGAGAACAGTATAAGCAGGATAAACGGAACAAACGAAATGAAACGAAAATTACGGAAATATTCAACTTTTTAGTAATTTTCGTATCATTTCGAATGTTGCGTCATCTCTCTTTTTTAGTCCCAATGTCGTGTGGTTTGATTTAACGGGATTGATTTGAAGATTACAGCGCAGGAAGAATACGGATTAAGGTGCATTTTGCAGTTGGCGCGGCAGGAGGGCGGCGCTCCGATGATGGTTCGCGACATAGCCGAGCGTGAGGGGCTGTCGATAGCCTACGTCGAGAAGCTGCTCTGGATTCTCAGTCGCGGTGGAATCACCGAGAGCGTGCGCGGGCCGAAGGGCGGTTACCGGCTTTTACGTCCGTGCGCGCAGATCTCCATTGGCGAAGTTATGCGGGCTCTGGGCGGCATCCCGTCGAAAGACGAGATCTGCTCGCAGTTCACCGGACAGCACGATACCTGCGTGCACCACGGCGACTGCGGGCTGCGCCCCGTATGGGCCAGCATCACAGACTTCGTTCACAGCGTCTTTGACAAAATCCCGCTCTCGGTTCTTCTGCAGGGCGAGATCGAGGTCAAAATGGTTCAAATGTCCGGCAAACCCAGGCCCGGCGGCGAAACCAAGACGCGGATTCCGCTCGCGGGCTGAGACGCCTGCCGCGCATATTTTTTTTGGAGTAAACCTGACTTATTTGTCATCTTTAGGTTTTATAGAGGCTGGAAGAGGAGAGGAAAGATGAGCACGATTGAGGCTCTGGCGAATCGAGAATACAAATACGGATTCGTCACCGACATAGAGATGGAGGTCATACCGCGGGGTCTGAACGAGGACATCGTGCGGATGATATCGGCGAAGAAGAACGAGCCCGAGTGGCTGCTCGAATGGCGATTGAAGGCCTTCCGCCACTGGCTGAAGATGGAAGAACCCGCCTGGGCCAACGTACATTACCCGAAAATCGACTACCAGGACATCATCTATTACTCGGCCCCTAAGCCCAGGGAACTCAAGAAAAGCCTGGATGAAGTCGATCCGGCGCTGCTCGATACCTTCGAGAAACTCGGCATTCCGCTTACCGAACAGAAGATGCTTGCAGGCGTAGCGGTGGACGCCATATTCGACAGCGTTTCAGTAGCGACTACATTCAAGGACAAACTCGCCAGGGAAGGCGTCATTTTCTGTTCCTTTTCGGAAGCCGTGCATCAGTATCCCGAGATTGTAAAGAAGTATCTCGGGTCGGTCGTGCCGGCGACGGACAACTATTTCGCCGCGCTGAACTCGGCCGTATTCTCGGACGGGTCTTTTTGTTTCATTCCGAAGGGAGTGCGTTCGCCGCTCGAACTGTCGTCGTATTTCCGCATCAACAACTCTGAATCGGGGCAGTTCGAACGCACGCTGATTGTCGCTGAAGAGGGCGCATACGTCTCATATTTGGAAGGTTGCACGGCGCCCAAGTTCGACAAAAATCAGCTCCACGCAGCCGTAGTCGAACTCGTCGCGCTCGACGATGCCGAAATCAAATACTCGACTGTTCAGAACTGGTATGCGGGCGATGAGGAGGGGCGCGGCGGCATATACAACTTCGTCACCAAACGCGGTAAATGTCAGGGCCGAAACTCCAAGATAAGCTGGACGCAGGTCGAAACCGGATCGGCGATCACCTGGAAGTATCCATCGTGCATTCTGATGGGCGACAACTCGATAGGAGAGTTTTATTCCGTCGCGCTGACCAATCATTACCAGCAGGCCGACACCGGAACCAAGATGATCCACATCGGTAAGAATACGCGGAGCCGGATCATCTCGAAGGGCATCTCGGCCGGACGCTCCAACAACAGCTACCGCGGTCTGGTCAAGATCCTGCCGAAGGCCGAAGGCGCGCGCAATTACTCGCAGTGCGATTCGCTGCTGATCGGCTCACACTGCGGGGCCAATACTTTTCCGTACATAGAGGTCGGCAACAACACGGCGCGGGTCGAACACGAGGCATCGACCTCGAAGATCAGCGAGGAACAGATATTTTATTTCAACCAGCGCGGCATCTCGACCGAGGACGCCGTCTCGATGATCATCAACGGCTTCTGCAAGGAAGTATTCCGCGAACTGCCGATGGAGTTTGCAGTCGAGGCTACGAGACTGCTCGGGCTGAAACTGGAAGGCAGCGTCGGGTAAAGATGGAGAGGGATAACGGAACAAACGAAATGAAACGAAAATTACGGAATAGTTGAATATTTCCGTAATTTTCGTTTCATTTCGTTTGTTCCGTCATCTCTCCTGTAGTGGAGAGCAACAGTGTTAGAGATTCGCAACCTGCACGCCGGCATCGAAGGCCGGGAGATACTCAGAGGACTCGATCTTTCGGTCAAAGCCGGCGAGATTCACGCCATTATGGGACCGAACGGATCGGGCAAGAGCACGCTGGCGAAGGTGCTCGCCGGGCATCCCGATTACGAAGTAACACAGGGAGAAATCCTTTATCGCGGAAGCAACCTGCTGGAGCTTGCGCCGGACGAGCGGGCGCGCGAGGGCGTATTTCTCGCCTTCCAGTATCCCATAGAGATTCCCGGCGTCTCGAACGCAAACTTCCTGCGAATGGCTTACAACGAAGCCTGCAAACATCGCGGCGAAGAGGAGCTCGACCCGCTCGAATTCGACGATCTGCTGCGCGAAAAGATGAAGATCGTCGAAATGGACGCGAGTTTCATTAACCGCTCGGTCAACGAAGGATTCTCGGGCGGCGAGAAGAAACGCAACGAGATACTGCAAATGGCCGTGCTCGACCCGCATCTTGCAGTACTGGATGAAACCGATTCGGGGCTGGACATCGACGCAATGCGCATAGTCGCGGGCGGCGTCAACAAACTGGCCACGCCCGAGAAGGCGATCATCCTCGTGACGCACTATCAGCGGCTGCTCAACTACATAGAACCCGATTTCGTCCACGTCCTTTATCAGGGACGCATCGCCAAGTCGGGCGGCAAGGAACTCGCCGAGGAGCTTGAACAGAAGGGTTACGACTGGATCAGGGAGGCGGCAAACGGGCGCGGAGTTACCGCCTGATATCGTTTCGGGTACTCAGATGACACCAATCGCAGCAAAAGAGAAAAACGACTTTCTGCCCGCAGTTCGGCTGTTTGCAAAAACGCGCGGCGAGGGCGATCCGGCGTGGTTTGCCGGGTTGCGCCAGCTTGCGGCGGCGCGAGCAGAGGAACTCGAACTGCCCACTACGCGCGATGAAGAATGGAAGTACACAAACATCGCGCCAATTCTCAAGACGCCCTTCCGTCAGGTCTTCGACCTGCAATTGAACGGGCTGAGAGAAAAGGATCTGACGCCGTATCTCATCGATGAGACGCGCGGCAGCAGGCTCGTATTCGTCAACGGTTTGTATTCACCCGAACTGTCCGACGCATCGAATGTTTCGGCAGGCGTGGCGATCGGCAATCTGGGTGCGATTCCCGAGACGCTTTCCGGGCAGTTGCACAAACATCTCGGGGCTTACGCCGATTACGGCAAACAGGCGTTCACGGCGCTCAACACCGCCATGCTCGGCGACGGGGCTTACGTCCACATCCGCGCCGGACAGGTCATAGAACAGCCCATTCATCTGCTGTTCGTTTCATCGGCGGCCGAGGCGGCCACGGTATCGCACCCGCGCGTATTGCTCATCGCCGAGCGCGGATCGATGGCTACGGTGATCGAAAGCTACTTCGCGGCCGGCGAGAACCGTTACTTCACAAATGCAGTCACCGAAGTATTCGCAGCCGAAGGAGCCTCGATCGAACATTACCGGTTGCAGGAGGAAAGCGACCGCGCGTTTCACATCGGAACCACGCACGTGCATCAGGAGCGCGAAAGCATTTATCGTTCGTGCGCAATTTCCATCGGCGCAGAGTTGTCGAGGCACGCGCTGAACGTAGCATTAACCGATGAGTTTACCGAAACGGTAATAGACGGGTTATATGTAGTCGCGGGCCGACAGCACGTAGACAACCACACCGTGCTTGACCACCGGAAACCGCACGGTACGAGCCGGCAGCTTTACAAGGGCATACTCGACGATAGCGCGCGCGCGGTATTCAACGGCGCGGTATTCGTGCGCGAAGGGGCGCTTCTTACCGATTCACGGCAACTCAACAAGAATCTGTTGTTGTCATCCGAATCCAGGGTCGATACAAAACCGCAGCTCGAAATTTTCGCCGACGACGTCAAATGCGCGCACGGA
The DNA here is from genome assembly GCA_019639255.1 of Acidobacteriota bacterium. GTDB lineage: Bacteria > Acidobacteriota > Blastocatellia > RBC074 > RBC074 > JAHBSF01. Next base: position 25,255 of record JAHBSF010000080.1, read on the forward strand.
GCGACGGTAGGCCAACTCGAAAGTGACGAGTTGTTTTATCTGGCGAGCCGCGGGATCGGGGCCGAGCAGGCGCGGGCGCTTCTGACCTATGGTTTTGCCGAAGACGTCATCAGCAAGATCCGGTTGCGATCCGTGAGACGGCAACTGGACCGCATGGTGCTCGAAAAGCTGCATCAGAATCTGGAAGTCAATTAAAGCGCCTGAATGCGAGGAGGGGAAGAAAGTGCTGAGTGCTGAGTGCTGAGTGCTGAGTGCAATCAGGAAATCCGGAAATCAGGAACTTTACAGCGGTTTCGATTTTGGTGTTCAGTACTCTGTAAACAAAGTTTTTGAGTTTTGAGCCGCGGAGCGGCGAAAGATCTGTAGCCTGGTGCGTGAGCGCCAGGTCAGCAGGCGAAAACCGTCC
>JAHBSF010000081.1 GCA_019639255.1 Acidobacteriota bacterium
GCACGCCCGATCGAGCGGCGGCGCGTTGTTGCTCATCAAATTCCTTCCCGATTGAAAGAAAGAAACCGCAGAATACACGAAAGCCCCGGAAATCCTGGAAAGGGCGATCTTTCTTCGGGGACTTCCGTGTATTCGGCGTATTCCGCGGTTTCATTTCTTGTCAGCCCGAAAACCGCCGCACATCGGCCATCCAAATCATTCGAACACCAATGTCACCGAATTCGAGCAGGTATTGGTTCCTGATTCGCACACCCAATAACTGTAAGTTCCGCGCCCGCGTTGGCCGGTGTTGTCGTTATATGAACCGCTGTTGGAGAGGGTGGCGATCAGAATCCCGTTTCGAAAAATGTCGACCTGCGGCGACGTAGCTCCTGTCCATCGCAACTGCGCCGTGTGCACTCCGCCGCGAGCCACAACGCCCGTCGCCGTCAGTAAGAAGCCTTCGGGCGGTTGCGCTGCGACTGTAATGGTCCTGCCTCTTATCCCGGTAGCGCCGGCGTTGTCCGCCACGGTCAGGTACACGGTGTAGGAGCCTGCGGCCGCAAAGCTGTGGGGCACGATGTCGCCGTTGGCGGTATTGCCGTCGCCGAAGTTCCAACTGTAGCTGACTATGGAACCGTCCGGATCAATTGACGCGCTGCCATCGAAGACGCAATCGAGAAAGTTGCATACGAAACTGAAATCCGCTGTCGGTCTTTGATTTTCGGGCGGGAAATCCATCCGCCTTGATGGATCAACCTGCTCCGTATGAAGGTGTTTGTTGCCGAGTGCGTCAGTGACTTCAAGAGTGGCGTAATAGGTGTAACGTCTGGCTCGAGCCTGCGTATATGTGTGAGTGACCCGCACTCCCGTTCGCGTGGCCGTCTCACTCTCTCGATCCTCCGGCGAATAGCGCCTGAAATACCATCTGTAGCCCAGAATCGGGCCATCCGTGGAAGTTGAGGTGCTGCCGTCGAAAGTACACGTCAACTCTGAGAGGGTTGACGCTCGCGGTTCGCACCCGTACTCGAACTTCGCTTCAACTCCCGCAACCGCTCTTTCCGGCATAGCGAGAAGAACGAGGCCGAAAAGGCCTCCCATGAGACTCAACATTTTTCTGTTCATGGTCCCCCCTGGACGGGCAATGCCTGGCAACCTTCGCTCTTTGACCTGGCTTGTGGTTTGCAAGGGAGGGCAACAGCCGCGCTTTAGCCAGGTTCACTCCAGTCGATTGTCAAGCGGCGAAATTACGTATTTGGGCGACTATATATTAAGGGGCGATGAAATGTAAGCCTCGACAATCATTTGTGATTATCGCTGTCGCGAAGGCGAAGTTTCGCTGATGCACGGACGATCCTCACCCGTCGATTAACTGCACCCCGGCCGGAGGACGAAATACGAACTGCGAATCGCTTACCGGCGGATTTTCCTTCAGATTCGCGAATATAAAGTCCGACCGTCCGCCGCTCGCGTCCATAATCGTCAACCGGTCGATGCGCAGGCTCGCGGGTTCAATCTCAACAATCAGTTCGCGAAATTCGCCCGCACGTTTAGGGACAAACTTCAATACGCGGTTCCCTGCCCGAGCCGGAGCTTCTCCCAGGGTTTCAATCCTTGAAAAATCCCGCCGCAGATCGCCCCTTCCGAGCAGAAACATAAACGGCGCGCGCATATCGCTTGCCTCTTTCACAGGCGTGCGCGTTGCGAGGCGCTCGGACGGTACGTATTCAATAATCACGCGGCCGTCCGAAACATACAGTTTTGGTTCGGGAGAGTAATAATCCCAGCGCATCCTGCCCGGTTTTTTCAGCGTCAACCGCCCGGATTCGCGCCGCGTCTTTTCACCCGGCGCCGAATAAATCTGCGTGAAATCCGCCGAAAGCGAGGCGAGCCGCTGATACTTGCTCTGAAGCGCATCAACGAGGCGGGAAAGATCCTCCTGCGCCGAAAGCGACGGCGTTAAACCAAACATTAAAATCACCGAAAGAGCCCAGTGTTTTTTCGCAGTCCTGCAGAAAGCGTTAATCAATCAGCCCCCATCCTCATTGCAATTTCGCCGGCAAGCCGCGCGTTTTGCCTCAGAAGCGCGATGTTTGCCTCCAATGCCCTTCCATCGGTGAGTTCGGCTACGCGGCCCAACAGGTACGGTGTAACGGCTTTGCCCCTGATTCCGGCTGCGTCTGCTTCGGCAAGCGCACGCGCAATTGCACCCTCGACTTCTTCGATCGGGACTTCGATTTCCTCGCGCAGCGGCTGAACCACGAGCACCGCGCTGCGCAGCCCCAAATGCCAGTGCGCTTTTGCAAGCGCCGCTACCTCTTCGGGCGAATCCGCGCGCAGGTCGAGCCTTACACGGCTGCGGCGCGAATAGAACGCCGGAAGTTCGTCGGCGCCGTAACCGACTACGGGGACGCCGAGCATTTCCAGCGCTTCGAATGTTTTCGGCAGATCGAGTATCGCCTTAGCTCCGGCGCATACGACCACCAGCGGATAGCGCGACAGAGCCGTCAGATCGGATGAAACATCGAAAGTATCGGACGCTCCGCGATGAACGCCTCCGATTCCTCCGGTCGAAAATACGCGTATGCCCGCCGCATGCGCCAGATGCATGGTAGCGGCAACGGTCGTTGCGCCCCAGGATTTTCCTGCGACCACGGCGCCCAGATTCGCCGTATTGACCTTTGCCATGTCTCGGCGCGAGGCGACGGCTTCTATTTGTTCGTGTTCGAGACCTATGACGGGCCTTCCGCCGAGAATTGCTATCGTAGCGGGTTCGGCCCCCGAAGCGCGAACTTCGGTTTCACAGCCGAGCGCCGTAATCAGATTGTGCGGCGCGGGCAACCCGTGGGCAATAACCGTGGATTCGAGGGCTACGACTGCGCGGCCTTCTTCGAGAGCACGGGCAACCCCGGGAGAGGCGTGAAAGCTCGCCGAACCGCACTCCTGCCCCGATTTGTCTGCGAAATCAACCATCTTTTTACTCCGTTATCTCTCTTTCCTCCATAACCGAGAACTGCTGTCTTGAAAATGCGTCGATGCTCACTTATTCTCAATGCCCAACAGGTTAGCCCAGTTGCCTGGGGGAGCCAAGAGCGGCAGATAGCGCCTCATAGTCATTACTGGCCGCGATTTTACCGTTCGAGTCCAAACGACACTAGAGACGGAGTGCTGATGAAGAAAGAGGTTCTGGCGCTGATTCTTGGGGGAGGACAAGGTACCCGTCTTTTCCCGCTAACGCTGCACCGCTCAAAACCGGCCGTGCCCCTCGGCGGCAAATACCGCTTGATCGACATCACGGTATCGAACTGCATCAACTCGGACATACACCATATTTACGTACTCACGCAGTTCAACTCCGCATCTCTCAACCGTCACATTGCAAGGACATACCGGTTCAGCCGATTTTCCGACGGATTTGTAGAGATACTGGCCGCCGAGCAGACGCCCGAAAACCGCAACTGGTTCCAGGGCACGGCCGACGCCGTGCGCCAGGTGATGATGCACATTGCGGATTTCGATCCCGAAAACGTGCTGATACTCTCGGGCGATCATCTGTACCAGATGGATTACCGCGAGTTTCTGCGTCGCCATATGGAAACCAACGCCGACGTATCGGTATCGGTAATCCCGTGCGACGAGGAGCGCGCCACGGGTTTCGGGCTGCTCAAGACCAACGACGAGGGGCGGATCATAGAATTCCGCGAAAAGCCGCCCGCCGACCAGCTTGCGGCCATGCGCGTCGATACGACGAGCTTCGGTCTCGGCTCCGATGAAGCCGGACGCCGCCCATACCTGGCTTCGATGGGCGTATACCTTTTCAAGTTCGAAGCGCTGCGCGAACTGCTCAAGGACGACAAGTACACGGACTTCGGCGGCGAGGTCATACCGGCCGCGATCAACAACTACTTCGTTCAAGCCCATCTTTTCAACGGCTACTGGGAAGACATCGGAACGATAAGTTCGTTTTATCACGCGAATCTGGATCTGGCATCGCTCGTGCCCAAGTTCAACCTGTTTAACGCCGACGCGCCGATCTTTACGCGTCCGCGTTTTCTGCCGAGTTCGAAGCTGATCGACTGCGATGTAAAGGATTCGCTGATTTCGGACGGCTGCATTCTCAACCGCGTGTCGGTTGTCAAATCGATCATCGGCATTCGTTCGCGAGTAGAAAATTTTTCGCGCATAGAGCATTCGCTCGTAATAGGCTCGGATTACTACCAGACCATCGACGATCTGGAACAGGAGCGCCGCAGAGGACTTCCCTGGATAGGCATCGGCGAAAATACCCACGTTCGCAAGGCGATCATCGACAAGGGCGTAAGAATCGGCTCCAACGTCCGGATACTGAACGAAGCCGGACGCGAACACTACGACGGAGAGAATTACTACATCCGCGAAGGCATCATCATCATTCCGAAAGGCGCGATAATCACCGATGGAACGATTATCTGACCGGGCCGGAGCAGAAGCGCACACAGGGGGGCTCGGCGCGCGCCTGCGCTATCACTGGACGTTTGCGGTCGCCGCGCTGCTTTTTGTCGTAATAGGCATCCCGATCGTCGTCATAGGTCACCTTCAAAGGGTGTTTTTCGGGGTAGACGGTTTCATATTTCCGTATGCAAAATTCGGCTGCCGAGTGTATCTACGCGCCGCAGGCGCACGCGTGCACGTCGCCGGACTCGAACATCTCGATCCTGAAAAAACCTACGTCTTCATAGCCAACCATCAGAGCATTCTCGATCCTCCGATGCTGTTTGCATTTCTCGGACGCAACGTGGGGGCGCTTGCCAAAAAAGAACTCGCTCGGGTTCCGGTGCTGGGTCAGGGCATGCCTTTGGGCCACGTAATCCCGGTCGATCGCGGCAATCACGAGCGTGCAATGGAAAGCACGCGGCTAGGAGCCGAAGCCCTGCGCCGCGGACACGACCTGATGGCGTTTCCCGAAGGCACCCGCAGCACCGACGGACGCGTAAAACCGTTCAAAAAAGGCGTGTTTTATATGGCGATCGAGGGCGGCGCAGACATCGCCCCCGTAGTCATCAACGACACATATCGCGTCATCAGCAAGGGGGCGCCCTACTGCACTCCCGGAGATGTTTACATCGATATCCTGCCGCCGGTGGACGCCGCTGCGTATTCGCGCGAAAATATCGAACAACTCGTCGAACGTGTCCGCGATATGATCGTGGCGCGGGTAAGATGAAGACAAACCGCGGAACACTCGGAAAAAGACGAAAACTACCGAAATATTCAACTTTTCGGTGATTTCCGTTTCATTTCGTTTGTTCCGTCATCTCTCTTCAAGCTCACGCTTCGTACCAATCTACAGTGGGTCGGTTGAGCATCTCGTTCAGCCGTAGAACCGGTAAAGCATCAGGTAAACGATCACGCCAGTAGCCGAAACATACAGCCACAGCGGCAGCGTCCAGCGCGCTATGCGCACGTGAGCCGAGCGCCGGTCCCTCAGCGCGCGCGCAAACGTCATAAATATCAACGGCAGAATCACTACGGCCAGCACGATGTGCGTAAACAGTATGAAAAAGTATACCGGCCTTACCCAGCCCTGCCCCGTAAACGGGGTAGTCGGATGATGGAAATGGTAGACGAGGTATGAGGTCAGAAACAGCGTCGAGGCGACGAAGGCGCCGATCATGCACGCACGATGCCGGTTGATTTCCCGACGCCGGATAAAGTAGTACCCGGCGATGAGAAGTAGTGCGCTCGTTGTATTGAGTATTGCGTTGAGGGCAGGCAGTTGTGAAAGCGACATGGTTTACCAAAGAAGTTTACCAAAGAAAAAGCAGGGCCAGCGAATATAGCCACACCCCGTCGAGAAAATGCCAGTAAACCGCGGTTACATCCAGCGCCGCGCGGCGGCGCACTGCGGTCCACCGCTCGCGTTTCGTCTTGAACAGAACATACCCCAGCGCAAGCAATCCGCCGAGAAGGTGCGCCGCATGGACCCCGGTGAAGATATAGGCAAAGCTGCCGCGATGGTTTGTATTGACGTAAAAACCGCTCAGCGCGAGTTGCTGAAACGCGCCCGCCTGCGTACATAGAAACGCGGCGCCGAGCCCCATCGTCGCCCACAGCCACCCTCGCAGTGCAGTTTCGCGGCGCCGGCGCAGCATCAACCGCGCGTATTCGACCGTGATGCTGGTTGCGAGTATGAGTACGGTGCTTGCTGCAAACAGCGTGGGAAATTCGAGGGGGCGAACCTGAGCGTTCAGATAAATATAGGCCGAAGTCAGCGCAAGAAACGCCGCCGTTATGCTGATCAGCAGCAGCCAGATTCCGAGCCTGTACCCCTCGGGAGGCGGGGTCTGTTCGGGGCCGGGCCGGTCGCCCCCGTCGCCGAATTCGGGCGGCAGTTCATCGAATCCGCCGCCGCCCGCAGCAATAGTCCTGTCATCATCGGGGCCCAACTTTGTCCCGCTTGAAGCCATTGAAAACCGTCCAGGTTGCGAGTTCAGGTTACGGAATCACGAGCGCGGGCTGCACCCTCAGCGTCCCGGAATTACGCGCCGTCGAGTCGCCGAATGTGAAGTTGGCCGGTATGTCGGCCCGCGCCTTTACGGAAACCCGCAGCGTTTTTGCGCCGAGAGTTTCGTGCCAGGCTTCGAGTTCGTACTCGCCGGGCGGAAGCCCCCTGATTACGAACCTGCCGTCGGATGCGGATACGGCGAAAAACGGGTGCGAAAGCACCGCTATATAAGCCCTCATCCACGAATGCAGATTGCACTTGACCGGGATGATGACTTCTTCACGGGTGAATTTCCTTACAATCGGCGACGCACTTTGATACTGGGTCTCGTTCCACTCGCGATTGAGTTTCGGAGTGGGATGAATGCTGTGGCTCGTAGCGTCGGAATTTATGATCTTTATGGGTTGATCCACCTGTATGCCCAATACGTGAGGATGGAACCGGCAGCCCCTTTGATCGAGCAGGATTTCAGTGTCGGCTGGCGCAAACGTGTAATTGGGCAAACCGCTCTTTACATAAACGAATGCGTTCTCAAGTTTGCCGTCCGAAACAAGCAGCTCTTCGGAAGCAACTTCGCCCCCGGCGGCGCAAACCGGATCCGACGCCATCGATATCATCCTGGGCGCAGTCGCCGCCCCGGAATACGAAATCACGCCGTAGATATTCCCTTCCTCGCCGGTCGCCGTGTACACGGGGCCGCGTTCAGTTTCGCTGGAACCGGTGTTGTCGGCGCCGCCGCAACCGATCGCAAGAGCTGCAATGGAAAGCGCGATTGCCAGTCGTGCCATCCGATGAAATTGCATAATGTCTCTCTTTCCGTTTTCGTTTTCTTCTTTCGTAAAACAAGAGATAACGGAACAGACAAAATAAGACGGAACAGACGGAAATATTCAACCTTTCCGTAATTTTCGTTTCATTTCGTTTGTTCCGTTATCTCTCTTTTTTGTCCCGAAGTCGTGTGGAGCGACCTAAACTCCGATCCAGCCGCCGCCCACTACTACATCGCCGTCATAAAACACCGCCGCCTGCCCCGGAGTAACGGCGCGCTGAGGTTCTTTGAATCGAACATTCACCGATCCGTCACTGCCCGGAGAAATCACGGCCGCTGCTTCATCGGAGCGCGACCTGATCTTGACAGTGACATTGAGCGGGCTGTGCAGAGTCTCGATTGCAATCCAGTTCGGGCGCACCACGGTCATTTCGGAACGCAACAGGTCGTCGCGCGATCCGACGACTACGCGGTTGCGCGGCGCGTCGATTTGAATGACGTAAAGCGGATCGGGCGCAGCAATGCCTATTCCGCGCCGCTGGCCTACGGTGAATCTATGAATCCCCTCGTGCCGCCCGAGCACGGCGCCGTCGCGCGCCACTATTTCTCCCGGATCGAGCGCCTGCGGCAACCTCTCCGTCAGGTCTTCTTCATCGCGCTGCTCGGCCAGATAACGGTCTATAAAACGCGCGTAATCGCCGTCGGGAATGAAGCATATCTCCTGGCTTTCGGGCTTCTGCGCCGTCGGAAGTCCGGCCTCTGTAGCTATCCGGCGCACGTCTTCTTTCGTAAAACCGCCCAGAGGAAACAGCGCATAGCTCAATTGCTCCTGCGTCAGTTCAAACAGGAAATACGACTGATCCTTCGCACGATTGATTGCACGAAGCAGCAGCCACCTGCCGCGAGTTTCGTCGTACTCTACGCGGGCGTAATGGCCCGTAGCGACTTTTTCGGCTCCGACTTTTTTTGCAAGAGCGACGAGAGAATCGAACTTCAGAAAGGAATTGCAGGCTACGCAGGGGCTCGGCGTGAGTCCGCGCAGGTAGTTCGAAACAAAAGGGCGCACGACTTCGCGCTCGAATTCGGTTTCGAGGTTGACGACATAAAACGGAAAGCCGAGACGCGCGGCTACGGTGCGCGCATCGTAGAGATCGTCGAGCGAACAGCACCGCGAGGGCAGGGCTTCACCGTCCGGCCCCGTGTTGATCCGCCGCTGATTCCAGAGCTGCATCGAAAATCCGACGAGCTCGCATCCCTGCGCCTTGAGCAGTGCGGCGGTTGTAGAACTGTCCACACCGCCGCTCATCGCAACTGCAATCATTTCAGAATTCCCGCTTCCCGTTCGTTGTCAACCCAAACCGCCAATCCCCGCGCTGCCGAACTCGAAAGATTTCCCGGGCGGTGCTAAGATGGCGGACTGATTGTAGCATGGACAACCATGGAGAACATTGAGACAATTCAACACAAGGGTGGCACGGCAGAATATGACACAGCCTCTATCGAGTCCCGCGATCCCCGGCGATCAGGCGATCGAAAAATACCGTATTAAAAAAGAGCCCTATTACCTCTCGATCAAAAACGAACACGCGCTTTTTGAAACCGCACACAGCGCAAAGCTCCCCGTAATGCTCAAAGGCCCCACGGGGTGCGGAAAGACGCGTTTTGTCGAGGCGATGGCCTACAAGCTGGGCCGGCCGCTCGTAACGGTTGCGTGTCACGAAGACCTTTCCGCCACGGATCTGGTTGGCCGTTACCTTCTGGAAGGCGACGACACGATCTGGCACGACGGCCCGCTTACCACCGCCGTGCGTCACGGCGCCATCTGTTATCTGGATGAAGTCGTCGAAGCGCGCAAGGACACCATTGTCCTGATTCATCCGTTGACGGACGACCGACGGATACTTCCGGTTGAAAAACGCGGCGAACTGCTTTCCGCTCCGGACGACTTTATGCTCGTGATTTCCTACAATCCCGGTTATCAAAGCGTCCTGAAAGACCTGAAACAATCGACGCGACAGCGTTTTCTATCCATCGAGTTCGACTATCCGCCGGCCGAAGCCGAAACGCAGATCGTTGCGCGCGAGGCGGGCATCGATGAAGCCATGGCGCGGGATCTTGTGAAAATCGGCGAGAAGGTTCGCAACCTGAAAGGACACGGACTCGAAGAGGGCGTATCCACCCGCCTGCTCGTATACGCCGCACAACTGATTGCGCGCGGTGTAAATCCCGTCGCTGCGTGCGAAGCAGCCATATCAAGCCCCATTACCGATGATGCGGAGCTGCAACGCAGCATCCGGGAAATCATCACCACCGTTATTTGAGAACGATTACCCACGGAAATAGACGGAACTTACCGAAATATTCAACTTTTCCGTAATTTTCGTTTCTTTTCGTTTGTTCCGTTGCCTGGAATCGTATGCCTGAGGAAAAAAAAGGATTGACCGGCGCTCTTTCGGATCAGTTGAAGGGCGCAACGCGCGGCACAATCGAGGCGCTCGCAATGAAGATGGGAGTGCTGCCGTCGGAGCGCGCGTGGGTTGCGGTAGACATCGGCGCGTCGCTCGCCGCCATTTCGCTCAAGGCTACGGTGGATTTCTTCAAGGCCGCACCCGAGGTTGCGCGGCTTCTTGAAAACGGCGACCTGCGAAACTGGGCCGAACTCGGGCGCCGCATCGCGCTCAACAACGCCGAGGAAGCGAGCGAGTTTTTCCGCTCCTCCGCCGATACCCTCGGCGCGCTGCCCGTAAGGGTTCGCCCCCTGCTTGTAAACCTGTGTGCGCGGCAGATAGTGCTTTCTCCCGCCTCAGCGCTCGCAACCTTCCGCTCGGCGCCGCAAACCATTTCCGCAATCACGGACGAAGCGGCCGCCGTGCGGTTGTTCGGAATCGCCGTAGAGGTCGCTCATCGCTCGGTAAAACACAGCACCGAAGTATTGAACGCCGCACCGCGCGCGCTTGCGGTCGCGCGCGCGCTAGAACAGACGCTCAGGCTCGATCCTGATCCTCAAGCCAAACGCCCACTCGATCAGATCCTCGATCTCGCATCGCAGTTCGCCGAACGCACGGGCGCAACTGCGGCCGAGTTTCTGAGCGCGGTAGGCGACGGGCTCGAATTCATATCCGAACGCGCCGAAATCGATGCGCTTTGTTCCGCGACATCGGCGTACCTCGAACGCGGCGGCGCTACGGCTTTGCAGTTCTTCCGCTCTGCGCGCGTGGTAATGGAACTCGGCGGGCGCACGAGCTTTGAAAAATGGAGCCGCGTGGCCCGAAACGTAGCCAACGAGGGCAACGCAATCGTTTATGACTTTTTGAAACTCACGCCGAGAGTCTGCGCCGCACTCGCGGCCACCAGATTGCGGCGGCGCGAAGCCGATCGCCGCCACGAGGTAATCGGATCGGTGCTGGATGTAATCGAGGAGTTGACGACTTCAAACATATACATCGCGCTGGAATGCTTCAAGAGTTCTCCGCGCGCACTCGCCGTGGCCTCGCTCGAACAGTTCCAGTCCTGGGCGCGCTCCGGCGCGATGCTTCATCCGCAGGATCGCAGGCGCGCAACCGCTTATTTTGCACTCGAATCCAGAACCAGCCAGGAATCGCTGCGCGGCGCAAACGACGGCGTGACGCTCGAATCCATAGCACATCTGCTGCGCCTTTACGTCGAGGCGCTGACGGGCCGTGAAATGCTCATCGCCCCGATCGGCTCCATACCCGATGAATCCCGCATAGGCGACGGGCACACTATTTATCTGCCTTCTGTAGTAGCCGAGTTCGGGTCTACGGAAGAAGATTTCCGGCTCTACAAGGCGCTCGCCGCACACGCAGCGGGTCAGATAGAATTCGGCACGCGGGAAATTGCAACGCCGGATATTCGCGCAGCAATCAGCGAAATCGACGCATTCTTCATTGAAAAAGCCCGCGAAGTCGATTCGCGCAACGATCCCGAATTTGCCATTCACTCCGAACAACACTACCTGCGCGCCCGGCAGCTTCGCCCGCTCGCCGCCGAAGAACTCGAGGCCGCCGACTACCGCACCGCGCTCGGACGTTTTGCAAACATCGGACTTGCAACCCGCATTTTCACCACTCTCGAAAACGGGCGCATCGACCACCGTTTGCGCCAGGCGTACCGCGGCATAAGGCGCGATCTGGATTTCGTCAGAAAGCGCATAATCGAACACCGGCCTCCCGTTATGGAACTGCCCGTCGAGCAGGCGATTTACGAACTGCTGTTTCAGATTACGATTTGCGGCGGCGTGGTCGACGACAAGGGGCGATGGGCTTACGCGGAAATCATCCGGGCCTTTGAAAACATCATTGCCGACTACCTGCGGCGCGACGCATCGAGCGTTGGAGATACTTTGATTGCCACGCTCAAGGTCTACAGCCTGATAGGCGAGCAGAAGCAGCAAAAGGACGCCGAGCAGGAAGCCTCGCAGCAGGAGCAGGAAGCCGACGAGGAGCAGAGCGAAAACGACGAGGGAGAAAGCCGGCAGCAGAAGCGCGCCGCGCAGCAGCAACGCGCATCCGATCCGTTCACGCAGTGGTCGCAATCGGTCGAAGAAACGCTTCCCTCGGATTCCGAGATGCTCAACGAACTGATGAACGCCGAGAGCAGCGAACAGGAGTTGCAGGAAGGCGACCTCGCGTTTTTTTACGACGAATGGGACCGCGAACTCGGCGATCATCGCGCAAAATGGTGCCGCGTAATTCAGCGCGAAAACCGGCGCGGCCCGCGCGATTTCGTAGAGGGCGTGCGTGCGCGCTACTCGGGAATCATTTCCTCGATCCGCCATCAGTTTCAGATGCTCAAGCCCGAATCGCTACGGCGCGTGAAGGGCGAACTCGACGGAGAGGATTTCGATCTCGAAGCCGTCATCGATCACCACGTGGATAAACGCTCTACGGGACGCGCATCCGATCGTTTGTACGTCAGGCGGATACGGCGCGAACGCGAAGTGGCCGTATCGTTTTTGCTCGATATGTCTTCATCCACCGCAAGAACGATTACGAGGCATCCGAACCAGCCCTACACGCGGCCCGGCCAGAAGATCATAGACATCGAAAAGCAGGGCCTCGTGCTGATGAGCGAAGCGCTGGAAGCCGTGGGCGATTCCTATTCGATTTCCGGATTCACTAGCGAGGGCCGAAGAAACGTCAAATATTTCGTCGTCAAACAGTTCGGCGAAAAGTACTCGCCCGAGGTCGAGCGCCGCATAGGCGGAATTACCTATCACAACAACACGCGGCTCGGCGCAGCCATCCGCCACGCCGCAACGGAGCTTGAACGCCAGGATGCGCGCACCAAACTCCTGATAGTCCTGAGCGACGGCCGCCCCTACGACCACGATTACGGCGATTCCCGCTATGCCCGCGAGGATACGAAAATGGCCCTCAGACAGGCCAAGACCAACGGCATCACACCATTCTGCATAACGATCGACCGCGAATCCGAAGCCGAGTTGAAGGATCTTTACGGCGAAGTCGGCTACACGATTATCGACGACGTTCTGAGCCTGCCCGAAAGGATGCCCGGCATTTACCGCCGCCTGACTACCTGAGGAAAATAGATAACGGAACAAACGAAAATAGACGAAAATTACGGAAAAGTTGAATGTTTCCGTCTGTTCCGTCTTATTTCGTCTGTTCCGTCATCTCTCCCGGATGGAAGAAATCAGCCGTATACGGCGTCTAAGGCTCGGGAGTTGACCCGGATTGGCGAGATGCGTGAGCAAGTCGCGATGAAAAACGAGCGAGCGGTGGACCGGCGCGTAATCGAAGCCTGCCAGGCGGGAGATCGGGAGGCGTTCCGCCTGCTGTTCGACTGCTGGCAGGACCGCGTCTACTCGGTTGCATATCATTATTGCGGCGACGCAACCGCGGCCCGGGACATCTCGCAACAGGTATTTCTCAAACTGTTTTCGACGATCGGGCAATTCCGGTTTCAATCCGAATTCTCGACCTGGCTCTACAGGCTTACGGCGAACGTATGCTTCGACGAACACAGGCGAAAACGGAAGTTTCTACCTTGGTCCGATGCGGGCGATATGGAAGTGAAAGAGCGATACACGGCCGAAGAAAAACTCGATCGCAGGGCGATGCAATCCAGCGTGCGCGCAGCGGTGCTGGAACTGAAACCGAAACTCAGGATGGTGATTCTGCTCAAGTATTTTGAAGGAATGTCTTACGAGGAAATGGCCGAAACGCTTGGGTGCTCGCCCGGCACCATAGCCTCTCGGCTCAACCGCGGACACCGGGCGCTTGCACGCAAATTGGGCTCTCTCGGTTTGCGCGCCGACATTTGATTCGGATAATGCGAAACGATCACGTAAATCAGAAACTTTCTGAGTATGTCGCCGGCGATCTGCCCGCAGATGAATCGCGGATAATCGCCGAACACCTGATGGCGTGCGCCCGATGCCGCCGCGAATACGAAGAAATCAGTAACGGCGCCCGATTTGCCTCCATGCTGTCGCAGGTTACCGCTCCCCCGGATTTGTGGGACGGCATTTCTCGCCAACTCGATGCACAGTCCGCCCCGGGCAAACGGGGACAACCCGAGCCTGCTGCGTGGTTTTCTTTTTCGCTTCCCCGACTCCTTGCCGCAGGCGCGGCGGCCGCGTGTCTGATCCTCGCGCTGTCCTGGTACTTCCTGCGCCAGACCGATTCGAATGTAAAAATCGCCGCGCTCCCGACGCCGCAACCCACAACTCCGCCGCCCCTACCAGCCGTCGGTCCGATTTCGGTTGATCCGCATTCGGCCCGGGCTCCATCAACAGACAACCGTAAACCTGTAATTGCGGGGCGTGAAAATGCCGCGAGTATGGAGGTAGTTTCTCTGGCAGGATTACCAAGGATCGAGACGCGGCAAATAGACGACCGGGGCCGCATCAACGTCGGCGAATGGCTCGAAACCGGTTCGGACGCACGCGCGCGCATAAGGATCGCCGAAATCGGCCGCGTCGAGGTAGAACCGAATTCGCGCATAGGACTGCTAGCCACACGACGCACAGAACACAGGCTCAAACTCGCGCGCGGCCGTATGCAGGCAAGCATATACGCGCCGCCGCGATTGTTTATCGTCGAAACACCGGCGGCCACGGCAATAGATCTGGGCTGCGAATACACTCTGGATGTGGACGAATCGGGTGCAGCGCATCTGCACGTAACGAGCGGGTACGTAGCTCTCGTGGACGGGAAGCGCGAAGTTATCGTTCCGGCAGGCGCGGTATGCAGAACCCTGCCCGGAGTGGGCACGGGCACGCCGTATTTTGAGGATGCGACCGCGGCGTTCAGATTTGCAGTCACTCGCTTTGATGAAACGAAAAATCTTCAGCAAATACTTCCCGTACTGCTTGCAGAATCACGGCGGCGCGACACCTTGACGCTCTGGCACGTTTTGCAGATTGCACCCGAAGCGGAGCGCGAGGCGATTTGCGATCGTATGTTCGAACTATACGGACCTCCCGAAGGCGTTACGCGTGCGGGGCTGATAGCGCTCGATCGTGCGATGCTGGATATGTACCGGAAGCGACTGGAGTGGGTCTGGTGATTCCCGTTTATTTCCGCGTGTTGCGCGTTCTGTGTTCGACTTCGCACGGCGTGCGGCAAATGAGATAAGGCCGGTGATAGAGCTGCGGCACCGGCGCTCCGGTCATATCGTTTATGAGCGATGTTTTCCGGGGACGCGGTGCGGCAAACGGAGTGAGAGACGAAAACCGGTATTCGGTGCCCGCATCGCCGAGGCGCAGAGAATCGATGCGCGCGTGGTAAATCAATTCAACCGGATTTTCAGCGGCGGCGAATACGATGGGCAGTTGCATGCGAAACTCGCGCGCCGCGATCAACAGCTCTTCGGCCCGCACCCAGCGCCGCCCCTCGAAGAGTTCCCCCCTCCCTCCCAGATGATAGAAGAAGTTCAGCCGGTCGCTGTGTGCGATCGTGTAGACGCATAGCGGAGCTATAGGAGCATAGTCGTCCATGCCTGCCCGTCCGGTTCCTGCGACTTCCGGTCGATCGAGTATCACTTGCTGAAATCCACTTTTGGAACCTCGCGCGCTCCCTCGTCGGCCTTGAACAGCGGTTTGTCCCCAAACCCCATCAGACCCGCGATGACTACGGTGGGAAAGCGCTGGCGTGTTGTATTGTATTCGGTAACCGCGTCATTGTAATCCTTTCGCGCGATTGCGAGGCGATTTTCCGTTCCGGCCAGATCGTCCTGCAATTTCAGGAAAAGCTCGCTTGAGCGCAGTTGGGGATACTGCTCGACGATTGAAAGAAACCTTCCGCCCGTTCCGAGTATTCCGCCGCCGCCCGCAGGCAGAAGTCCTGCTTCCTGCGTGGCGCGTGTGAGATTTTCGCTCGCAGCCATTTTTTCTTCGGGAGTTCCTGCTGAAAGCAACCGCGCGCGCGCATCGGCGATCCGGCCGAATACTTCAACTTCCTGTCCGGCGATTCCCTTCACCGTGCCCACGAGATTTCCTATCAGATCCGAGCGGCGCTGAAGATTATTCTCCACCTGAGCCCACTGCTGATCTACGCGATTGCCGAGGCCGATAAGGTTGTTGTATACGCCGATTCCCATTACACCGAACACCAGCGCCAGAACCAGCACGGCGCCCAGAACAATTATCGCTGCTTTTCCCATGATCTTCGCTCCGGTTATTGGCAAATGTTAAACCGTAGATGACGGAACAAACGAAATTAGAAGGCATCAAATCGCATCAACAGCGTCGATTATTCTCCCGATGCAATCGAGGTAACTTTCGAGCAGATCCTCTATTTCCACCGACATCAGATCGCCGCCGCGCTCCCGCATTCGCAGCAACCGCTCGACGGGTGCGAGATCCAGATTGAGTCGCTCGCCCGTTCGTCTGACCGCTGCCAGGCGCGACAGCGGAGGTTCTTCTCCGAGAAGTTCGAGTACGGGCCTGAGGTACTGCACAAAACTCACAACGCTTTCCGTCATCAGATCCATCAGCCGTGCAGGATCATCCCCGGCGGGTAAACACATCGACCGCAGCCGCAGGAGTTTCCCCCGCAATTCGTACTCGACAAGCAGCCGTAGGTGTGATGTGGAAACATCGACCGCGGCAAGGATGTCTTCGCCGGAAAGCACGCGGTATGCGCGCTTCATATGCCGGAATTCGATGGGAAAAACATCGATCGAGGCAAGGAATTCCGCGCGAGTAAAATAAACCGCGCGTGGGTGCCCGAATGATTCCCACCATTTCATAATCGGACGCGAGGTCCTGAGATCCGGTAAACCGAGTTGGCTTAACACTATCAGGAGATGGAAATCCGATGCGCGCGGATTTCCGGGTGCGGCAACCGCCGATCCGTACAGGATGGCAGAAATAAACGACTCGCCGTGCGCCGAGCGCAACATTCGAACCAGTTCATTGAGTCTGTCTTCCATAGTTGTTCTGAAAGTGCTGAGTGCTTTGTTAATCAAGTTTCTTGAGTTTTCAGCCGCGAAGCGGCGATAGATCTGTAGCCCAGGGCGGCGAGCCCTGGGTGAGTGTAGAGAAGCGGCGCCAGCCCCGGAGGGGCGGAAGATCTTTCGCCCTTTCAGGGCTCGGACATTTTTCGCCTGCTGACCTGGCGCTCACGCACCAGGCTACAGTTCTTTCGCCGCTTCGCGGCTGAAAAACTCAAAAACTTTGTTTACAGAGTACTGAGCATATTCTTCTTCGTCTTCTTCCCACTCTCATACCGACCCCCTACCAACTGTCGCTTGCTCCGCCGCCGCCGCTCGAACCGCCGCCGAAACCTCCCCAATCGCTTCCGCCGCTCGACCAGCCTCCGCTCGACCAGCCGCTGCTCTGATTAAAGGTCGAAGAATGCCATACGCCGCGCCCCCTTCTTTTTGCTCCCCTGCGCCCGCGTGACCGGAATTCCCGCAAAAAACTGCGCAGGATCAGGAACAGGAAAAACAATGTGAGGGCTACGCCGAGCGCAGCCGCACTTTCATCGTTTTCCTCGGATTGGCCGGACCAGGCGTAGCGATCGTCGATGCCTTCCAGCGAAACATCCCACTTCCGGGCCAGCGTATCGACAAGAGTGCGCACGCCGAGCGTGACGCCTTCGCTCCATTTAAGCTCGCGAAACGAGGGGCGCATCCTGCGCAGCATTTCGCCCGCAAGACCGTCCGGGAGATCGCCTTCCAGACCGTAACCGACTTCCAGCCGCGATCTGCGGTCTTCGGTCGCAATCAGCAGCAGCGCTCCCTTGTCCTTGTTCTCGCCGGTTTTTGCCCCGATGCCCCAGCCGCGGTAAAGCTCGTTTGCGTATTCCTCGATCGGACGCCCGTCGAGCGTTCTTACCGTTACGACTGCGATCTGCGCTCCGGTGCGCGCATCGAAATTGCGCAGGATCGTTTCAAGCTGATCTACCGTATCTTTGTCCAGGACTGCGGCAAAATCGTTTATGTGACCGGTAGGCGCGGGAAGCGGCGATTGCGAGGTGTGCGCCAACGCCCAGGCAGAAAGTGTTATTACGATCAGCAGCAGCTTCGCGATCTGCACCGGTATTTTCATCGCACGCCTCTTATAGTCCGGTAGTGCAACACTGTCAACTCCCTGATTTCCGTTGACTTCCGCTCATTCCGCGGTCTCCTTACGATGGAATTGACATAACATCGTGTAAAAGTTACAATCCCGCCGTCATTTCGTTTCAAAGTGCGCCACCCGTAATTGATTAATCGTAAGATCTCAGTGTTAGATCACTTTGTTGGATCGAGTTTGTATACCGGGCGCGAATTGGCGCGACGATTGTAATTGAAGGGATGAAACCGCATGAGTTACCGTAAACGCGGAGGTCTTGTCGAAGGGCTCCTCGCAATCTGCCTATGTGTGAGCCTTCCGCTTTCCGGATTTGCCCAGTCACGCACTATTACAACCAGAAACAGCGATCCCGCTTCAGCCGGTGGGATGACCGCTACGATTCAACAGGTCATAGGTAAATCCGTCGCAGCGCTGAAGGACGGAGACCTGGCGTTCAGCGAACGCAACTTCGAGCAGGCGCGCCGCGACTACGATCGCGCCGTAGATGTAATCCTCGAAGCGGGCATCGATGTGCGCACCGACGCGCGCTTGAACAAACACTACGAATTTCTGCTCGAACATATATTCGAGCGTCAGATAGCAGCGACCAAGACCTACCCGCAGGCCCTGCCCGTCAGGGTAGCTGCGGACGCCGAGCCCGCGGCGCCGTCGGTCGCGGTTCGGCCCGTTCAGCTTGCGGTATCGCAGCAGACCCGCTCGCAGGCTCCGCGCGGATTCGGGCAGCAGACATATGAACCGTCGCCGCTCGATGAACTGGCGCATTTGAAGCTCACGGATAGCGAGATCAAGGACGCGACTACCGCCGACGTTCAATCGGCGGTCGATGCGGTAAGGCCCGATTTCGAGTTCCGGCCCAATGCGCTGGTGCAGAGTTTCATCAATTATTATCTGGGCCGCGGACGCACAACGATGGAGTCGGGGCTGCGCCGCTCGGGCCGCTTCATCGAGATGGCCAAGCAGATCTTCCACGAAGAGGGAGTTCCGCAGGATCTGGTCTGGCTCGGACAGGTCGAAAGCGCGTGGTCTCCGATTGCTCGAAGCTGGGCTTCGGCCGTGGGGCTCTGGCAGTTCATACCCGGCACGGGCGCACAATACGGACTTCGCCAGGATTACTGGGTGGACGAACGATCCAGCTTTGAAAAAGCGACTCGCGCATCCGCGCGGTATCTGAAGTGGCTGGCCGATCGATATGCAGGCAACTGGGAACTTGCAATGGCGGCGTACAATTCGGGCGAAGGCCGTGTGGATTCCGCTATCGCCCGCACGGGGTACGCCGATTTCTGGGAAATCTACGCTCGCGGTTACCTGCCCAACGAAACCCGCAACTACGTTCCGAACATCCTTGCTACGATAATCATTGCGAAAAACCCGGAACGTTACGGCTTCAACGTCAAACCCGAACCGCCGCTTGCATACGATCTGTTCAGGACCAACCACTCGGTGGATCTGCGTCTGATCGCCGACGCAATCGACGCTTCCTACGATTACCTGCAGGGGTTGAATCCCGAACTCAAGCGCGGGGTAACGCCCCCCGATGCAGAACATTTCGTGCGGGTGCCTGTAGGCCGGAGCAAACAGCTCGTAGCCGCGCTCAACACAATTCCTCCCGACAAGCGCGCAAGCTGGCGCTTGCAGACCGCACAAAGCGACGATACGTTTGACAGCATTGCGCGACGCACGGGAGTCTCCGAATCGCTGCTGAGCGCGGTAAACGGCGGCGCACTCAGGCCCGGACAGAAGGTGATAATCCCGAGCAGCAGCGCCGTGCGCAATGTGGCGTCGGTTTCGCCGAGAAACGCATCCGCAGGCAACGCAACAAAAATCGTGAGCTACAAGGTTCGTTCAGGCGACAGCCTCGGCAACATCGCCGCACGTTACGGAATTTCGGTGCGCGACATCACGACGCTCAACCGCATCAGCCCATCGGCCAAACTTCAGGCAGGACAAACGCTCAGGATTCCAGTCCGTCAGGGCCGTTAAGAATTTCAACCCGGCACAATCACACCTCAGATCGGGAATGACGCGGAACGCGCGGAAAGTCAGCAGGCTTTCCGCGATTTCCGCGTCTTTATTTCTGCGTATTGCGCGTTCCCGGCAACGCGCTGCGGAGGTGTCAATTGCTATTCAAAACCATCAGCGCTTCGGTCTTCGGCATCGACGCAGAACTCGTCGAAGTCGAGGTCGATCTGACGCCGCGCCCCGGCGATGCCGTCAGCGATACAACCGTTACCGTAGTCGGATTGCCCGATGCTGCGGTGCGCGAAAGTCGCGAACGCATTCGCGCCGCAATAATCAACTGCGGATTCTTCTTTCCCGTACACAGAACCACAGTAAATCTGGCTCCGGCCGATGTGCGCAAGGAGGGTTCGTCGTTTGATCTGCCCATCGCCATAGGGATGCTCGGAGCGGGAGGAGACCTCGACTGCGATTCCCTGCCCGGGATGATGCTCGTCGGCGAACTTGCGCTCGACGGTCGAATACGGGCCGTGCGCGGCGCGCTCTCGATTGCAATCGCGGCGCGCAGGCTGGGACTCAACCGGCTGATATTGCCCGCTGAAAACGCGCGTGAAGCGGCCGTCGTCGCCGGCCTGGACGTTTATCCTGTGGAGTCGCTTCGCGATGTTGTAGATCTTATAAAAACCGATTCGCCGCCCCCGCCCCTTAAGGTCTCAATAGACGAACTGCTCGCGATTGACGAGACATCCACGGTGGATTTTCGCGAAGTATGCGGACAGTTGCACGTAAAGCGAGCGCTCGAAGCGGCAAGCGCGGGCGGACACAATCTTTTGATGATCGGACCGCCCGGATCGGGGAAAACCATGCTCGCGCGCCGCATCCCCACGATTCTTCCCCCGATCAGTTTTGAAGAGGCGCTGGAGACCACAAAGATACACAGCGTTTCGGGCTTTACCGATGGGCGCGGGCTGATAGCCGTTCGCCCGTTTCGCGCGCCGCACCACACGATAAGCGATGCGGGGCTGATCGGCGGCGGGTCGATTCCCCGCCCCGGCGAAGTGAGCCTTGCGCATAACGGAGTGCTGTTTCTGGATGAACTGCCAGAATTTGCAAGACACGTTCTTGAAGTGCTGCGCCAGCCCCTCGAAGATCAGCGCGTAACGATCAGCCGCGCAGCCATGTCGCTGACGTTTCCCGCAAGCTTTATGCTCGTCGCTGCGATGAATCCCTGCCCCTGCGGGTACTTCAATGATTCGACGCGCCGGTGCCAGTGTACTCCGCAACAGATTCAACGCTACGTCCGCAGACTCTCGGGCCCGCTGCTCGACCGCATAGATATTCATATAGATGTTCCTGCTGTGAAGGTGAGCGAGATATCCTCGCCCGTGCCGGGAGAGAGTTCCGAATCCATACGTGCGCGTGTAGTGGCGGCGCGCAACCTTCAGCGCCAACGTTTCAATGGGGAACGGATCTACAGCAATGCACAGATGCCGCCGCGCCTGATACGCAGGCATTGCCGTCTCGACCCCGTAGCGCAGCAGATGATCGAACGCGCAATAAACCGATATGGACTTTCTGCGCGCGCCTACGACAGGATTCTCAAAGTCGCAAGAACCCTCGCCGATCTCGACGGCGATGAACGCATCCGCGAGGCCCATCTCGGCGAAGCCGTGCAGTACAGGACGCTGGACCGCAGCTTCTGGGGATGAAAACATAGATAACGAAACAAACGAAATGAGACGAAAATTACGGAAAAGTTGACTATTTTGGTCTTTTCCGTCTTATTTCTAATGTTGCATTATCTCTTTTCATCCTATACCGGGAATTGCTGCTGAAATTCGCTGTAACTGGTATGATCCGGTGGAGGTATTTTGAATCGTGCAGTATTCCGGCGCAGAAGCGAACGGTTTGTGCACAGAATACCGCCGGAATGTAGTGCCAGGAGCAAATAGGATGAAGAAAATCGGCAGGCGCAGTTTCACAAAAGCCACAGTTGCAGCAGGTGCAGTCGCAGCAGTCAGCCGCAAACGGATACCCGGAGCAAACGACCGGATCAATCTCGGCTTGATCGGATGCGGCGACCGCGGAATGGACGTATGGGGCACGTTTCTCAAACAGCCCGATGCAATGCCCGTGGCCGTTTGCGACGTGTACCAACCCTTCACCGCAAAAGCCGCCGCTACGGGAACCGGCGTCAAACGCTTCGAGGATTTCCGCCGTTTGCTGGAACTGAAGGAAGTCGATGCAGTGGTTATAGGCACGCCCGACCACTGGCACGCGATGCCGACGATTATGGCCTGTCAGGCGGGCAAGGATGTGTATGTAGAAAAACCGCTCAGCCTCACCGTAGTCGAAGGGCGAAAGATGCTTGAAGCCGCGCGGCGATTCAACCGCGTGGTTCAGACCGGCAGCCAGCAGCGCTCGGGAACGCATTATCAGGAAGCGGTCAAGCTGATTCGCGAAGGCGGTATAGGCGCGGTTCACAAAATTACCGCCGGATATACGCGAAACGTAATGCCGGGATTCAAGCCGCGCGAGTTCGGCGCCGAAAAACCCCACGACCTCAACTGGGATATGTGGCTCGGGCCCGCCCCCAAGGTTCCATTCGATCCGTTCCGATGCATATATCACTTCCGCTGGTTCTGGGATTACTCGGGCGGACAGATGACCAACTGGGGGGCGCACAATCTGGACATAACGCGATGGGCGCTCGGCGCGCGCGGCCCGCTCGCCGTTTCAGCCTACGGTGGACGGTTCGCCCTCACCGACGGCGGAGAAACACCCGACATTCAGGAGGTCCTGTACGATTTCGGCAACTGCGTAGTTGCGTGGAGCGGGCGCGAAGTGAATCACACGCGCGACGAGTTTCTCGCCTTCCACGGCGTCAAAGGCACGCTAAATATCGTTCGCAGCGGATTCACGGTTACACCCGAAACCTGGCGGCCGACGCGCGGCAAGGATACGCCCGCAATGGAACCGATGCAGATGCCCGGCGAGGGCAAGGGCATGGACACGCTGCACATACGCAACTTTCTCGACTGCATAAAGAGCCGCAAGCGCCCCGTTGCCGATGTCGAAGAAGGCCATCTGACGGCGACTATGTGCCACCTCGGCAACATCGCCACACGCCTCAAACGCTCGCTTCAGTGGGATACTGAAAAAGAACGGTTTGTAAACGACGCCGAGGCCAACTCTATGCTCTCGCGGCCGTATCGCGCCCCGTGGAAACTCATCTGACCAAATCAGACCACGAAACATTGGGACAGAAGAGAAACCACGGAATACACGGAACACGCGAAATCGACGGAAAAGCTTCCCTTCTTTCCGGCGATTCCGTGTGTTTCGCGTATTCCGTGGTTTCTCTTCCAGTTCACGATGTTCACCGATCTCATAAGGGCTGATTCAGTATTATCAGGTAGGCTGACGACGCGTTGGAGCCTGCTAAATCAAACCACAGCAGAATGGTACACACAACGGAGTCCGCAACTGGGTACGCACGCGCCCTCGCGTGCTTGTATTCGCCGCCGAAAGCACGCGAGGGCGCGTGCGTACCCAGCAATGTGTCCCAATGTTTCGTGGTCTGATTTAGTTCTCATTTCGCGCTATTCTCATATCGGGCCTCATAGCAACCGATTTGCTGTGTCTGGATGTATAATTCAATCTTCGCACCCGGCTATGCGAAAGGAGAACCTAGAGGATGACGATCACGATTGAAATACCACCTGATCTGGACCGGAAGCTACGGGACGAGGCGGAGCGTCAGGGCCTGTCAGTAGACGACTACGCCCGGCGGCTGCTCGAAGAAAGGCTCTCCGAAACAGAGGCTCCGCCATTCTGGGCGACGGCGACACCGGAAGAGTGGCTTCGCGCCTTCGATGATTGGATGGATAGCCATGACGCGACACTGCCGCCGCTCTCAGCCGCCGCCGTCAGCCGTGAGAGCTTTTATGGAGAGCGAGGGTGATGGCCTACCTCATTGATACGAACGTCCTGTTGCGGCGCGCGCGGCCTGGCGATCCACAGCACGGGGTGGCCCGGCTCGCCATCAGACGGCTCAAGAGAAGGGGCGAGGATCTCTACATCAACAGCCAGAATGTAATCGAGTTCTGGAATGCCTTGACCCGGCCCGCCGATCGCAACGGGTTTGGGATGACGCCCGCTCAGGCGGATGCGGAGGCCGGCCGGTTGGAGCAGTTCTTTCGTTTTGCCGCTGATACCCCAGACATCCATCACCACTGGCGACAATTAGTCGCTACGGTCGGCGTTTCCGGCGTTCAGGTCCCCGATGACAGGCTGGTCGCAGTGATGCTCGCACATGGCATATCGCATCTCCTCACATTCAATGTGGAAGACTTCAAGCGCTATTCCGATATCACGGCCGTTCACCCCGCAAATGTCTGAACCACCCTCCCCGACCTGATGTTCGGACATATTTCTTCGCCCCGACAATTTCCGCTCCCGGTTCTAATTTGGTTAGGCTCAAGTGTACCCATCCGCTGTGGAACGATTTAGAGTCCAAGCGCAGCGAGCGCCTGATCGTGAATCAGGCCGTTTGTGGCGAGCGCGCTTCCTTCGTGCAGGTCCGCGCCGCCCCGCGTCGTGGTCAACCGTCCTCCGGCGCCCTCCACAATCGGCCGCAATGCAGCGATGTCGTGGTATTTAAGCCCTACCGGATCGATCATAATGTCGGCCGCACCCGTAGCTACCAGAAAGTAACCATAACAGTCGCCGAAGCCGCGTACGAGCCCTGCGCTGCCGCAAAGCCGCACAAGCGCCCGGTCGCGGTTTTCTCCGATCAGTTGCGTGGGATCGGTTATAAGCATTCGGGCTTCGCCCAGGTTGCCGGTCCTTGAAACCTGCACACGCTCTCCATTAAGGAATGTTCCGGTTTGCGTAGAGCCCACGAGCAGTTGGTTCTGTATGGGCAAATAAATCGAGCCGAGCAGCGGCTCTCCGTCGCGTTCGAGCGCCATCAGGGTTCCAAATAGCGGCGTGCGCAATATGAAGGATCGGGTTCCGTCAATAGGGTCCAGAATCCAGCGGTATGCGCCGGCTTTTCTGGTTTCGCCGTATTCTTCGCCCAGGATCGAATGGTCGGGAAAACGCTTTTCGAGCGCTGTGCGCAGAAAACGCTCCACCTCGCGATCAGCCGCCGTTACGGGCGTTTGGTCTTCCTTGCTCTCGATTTCATATTCGGCGGCGAAATACCGCCGAACAATCGCCCCCGCCTGCCGGTTGATTTCGTTGAGAAATGCGAATATCTGATTGAGATCGTCCATACCGGGAGAATACATCATTAACGGCATTTGCGTTTGGTGTTTCCCGGCATTGTTGCGTATTCTTTGAGCGTGTTTTGAAAGCCCCGAAGGGGCGTGAGAACTGTAGCCCAGCGGCGTAAGCCCTGGGTATCACGCCAACATCAATTCCAGCCCTGAAAGGGCGGAAGATCCTCGCTGTATAGGTCTATCGCCCTTCCAGGGCTCGGACGGATTTCTCGATTTGACCTGGCGCTTGCGCACCAGGCTACAGATCTTACGCCCCTTCGGGGCTTTCAAAACAGGCTCTTTCATTGTTCGGTCGCAGATGCGTTATTTGGAACCGTATCCAGTTTTTTATCGTTGTAATTTGCTCGGTAATTTGCTCGGTAATTTGCCGGAAAGCCAATCGCGCGTTGCCGGACAATGGCGGCGAAACGTATACAGGCGGTAATAAGTCGTACATATCGGTATCGAATTTATATACTCATTCTATTCAAAGATATTGTAATACATTGAATATGATACTCC
>JAHBSF010000082.1 GCA_019639255.1 Acidobacteriota bacterium
TGCTGATACGGTTCAGCAGCTTCAATCTAGGTTGACTAGCACTGGGCGCTCAAATCTGTCCACGCATATTCAGGATAAAGTTAAAAGACACACGAAAGGTTTTTTAACTGAATTACCAAGTAAAAGGATTGGGTTCCTGAATAAATTGACAGATGCGTTTACTGCCTCAGCCCAGGCTCCAGGGTGCGATACTCAGGTATATGTGTATTCTGATACATTCCCCAATTATAGTTATATGAATATTTCTGCTTGGGGTGATTATTCAATGCCATATAATAATTGCGCCCATACAATTAGTCTGAGTTATGAAATGTGGGGACCAAACAGCACATATTCTAGTGGTGCATTCGGAGCAAGTATAAACCTTGAGCAGCCTGGAGGGCTTAATCTGGATGGCTATTTCGCATCAAATACAACTGCAGAATTTTATTGCGCCATAGCAGCTCAGAGCGGGGTTGCTGGGATAATCGGGAGTTTTTTCCAACAACCGCCATGGATAAAACCAAATAATGTAGTTGTTAATAATAGCGATAATATTCAGCATAACCCCCACTATTATAATAGTTCCGCCGACTCATTTGTTAGGTTTCGATATGGCATGTCTTACAATGCCAATTCATCACATACTTTTCTTGTAAGCCCTGGAGTAGAAACAGGGGGAAGTTTAGCCCCGGCAAATATTACCCCAAGCTCTGGTGGAGCCAAAAATGTTGATCGGGATAAGGGCTATGTGGAAATAAAATATACGTTAAGTGCTCATACTGTAGGAACATATATTCCACAGATGCAATTTTCTAAAAGTTCAACTTCTACACTGGTAATACTCCCAACTACACCTCAGTTTGCAGCAGTCCCAACTGCATCTCCAGTTTACGCTAATCAAGCTATACCATAATAGTGTAACTACAACAATCAGGGCCGTTATTGCAGCCCTGACTTAAGCAGGTGTGCAGAAGTTTTGAGAGATAAATAATGGCTAAGACCCGTAATCCACGGCCTTGTCCCATTTCATAATCCCGCAGAATTTTTGCTTGGGTGCTTACATTGATGATGCGGTACGATGCCTGTGTTTTAATTTTTGATTGATTATTTGTAATTGCTCGTAGGCTCAGCAGTGGAACTCCAAAACGGTCACGTCCCGGAAGGACAATGCACTGCCGGTATACCAGCGTCGCGTGAAGCGATTTAGCTGGGGCCTGTCGGAAGTACTATAATGATAAATGAGCCCGTAGTGCGTAAACGCTCAGCTCTTATCAGCATCGTGCTATTTGCTGCTGCAGTGGTAGTATCCGCACAAAATATAAATATCCAGACTCCTCAATCCAATGAGATATTACATGCACAGTACTGGCGCACTGCAGCTGATGATATTACCGCTGACTTAAAAAAAGACGCGGTTCAACTATCTAACTGGCAGCGAGCAGTGCTTTATATCAGGTTGTCAGAAGTATGGCAGCAATACAATCAGGAAAGCGCAGATCTTTGGTTTAGAGAATCATTAGAAGCAATCTCACGCAATATTAATATGGAGGATTTCGCAAGTATTAAATCTCAGATGGTTACTGCTCGCAAATTGCTTACTATATGTTCTCAAATTAGTAAGAGCTGTACAGAACAAATAACGAAGGTACTCCTGGAACTTGCGTCGAAATCATCGGCCCCGGATAAAGAACACGTTTGGGACAGTAAAGCCCTAATTCAGGCAGCCACAGGATTGCTGCGTGTTGATGTAGAAAGTGCAGTCCAGTTAGCTCGCTTGGCAATGCAGGATAAGCAGAACAGCTATTTGATAGCGGGCTTTCTTTTTGACTTGAACAAGCAGGATTCGCAATCAGCAATCGCCCTATTTGCAGATGCGCTTATCAGCGCACAACATTCACACGATTACAATTTACTGTATGGGCTCGCAGATTATGCATTTCCCAGGGACAATGTGCATCTTGGCGGCAAATCTCCTGTTTCCGACTCACTGGGACAAGGATTGTTGAACGTTATTGCAATCGAGATTACTAAACCTGGAGCTATAACAGTAAACCAGCAGCATATTTGCAATCTTGCTCCTACAGCAGCGAGACTTTTTTCACGCTTGCCCGCTGAAAAGCGCAGCATGGTTTACACAATAATCACTGAATGCCAGCAGGCGGCCTCTATCGGCTTACGCTCGCAAATCAATGAGGCCTTACCTTGGGAAGCAAACCTTAACACAATCGATGAGCTGCTTGAACGAGCAGGATCTTTTAAGGAGCCTGAAAAAAGGGCGCCCTACTTGCTGCGGGCCAGTTATACCGCAGAAACGCAGGGAGATCTGGAGAGGGCAATTGCGATACTCGATCAGATGAGCCCTCTGGAGCAGGAGCAGATTGCGGCGGTATGGGACTCTAAGCGGTGGGGTTTAGCCGAGAAGTCGATAATACCTTATTTGAAAAAAGATGACTGGGCGACAATATACCGCATAATCGATAATACGCCTGCTCGACTACGGCCGCTTCTTGAAACACGATTGGCTGACAGAATTAGCCGGACTCACAGGCAGTTGTGTCTGGATTTTTGCAACAGCGCCCGTACCGGGTTTCAAAAAATAGATGCAGATGATAAAGCTTACTGGCTGTTTGCGTTGGCAGGCGTGTATGCAGAAGTGGACCGATTTCAAGTCTTAGGAGTATTCAGAGAAGGTATAAACGCACTAAACCGTGAAATAGAAAAACCAAACCAAAAGACAAGTCATAATATGGAAGTAGAGATTGATGATATACGCCCCGTATCTTTCACTCCATCACTTATAAAAGCAGATTTGGACGGAGTAACCCAAGCATGTGCTTCTATAAATTCTCCTATCAGCCGCATTGCAGTGCGACTTGGTTTACTTAAAACAACGTTGGAGCAGGCAAAGAAGTCACCCCAATCACCGCGATAATAAAGGTGTATTCCACCGAATTTGGACAAAAAAGAGAGATAAAAGAGAGATAACGGAACAAACGAAATGAGACGGAAAAGACGGAAATAGTCAACTTTTCCGTAATTTTCGTCTCATTTCGTTTGTTCCGTTATCTCTCTTTCTTTCTCACGCTTTCGCATTACGGCCTGCGTGAGAGACTATTCTTTTGACTTCCAGTACTGCAGCATCAACTCGTGCGACCAGGGGGGCTGGTGCACTTCCTCGCGCGGCAGAAACTCCGACATCACGGGCTTGATGTCGATAACCGGCGTACCGTCGAGCGCGTCGAGTTCGGCGACAAACAGTCGATTTCCTTCGCGGCGGAGTACGCGGCAAATCGTGCAGCCCAACCGGTTCGGGCGGTTGCGCCCGCGCTGCGCGAATATGCCTACCGCAGGCCAGTCAGGGTTGTTTCGAGGATGCCGCAATCCGGTTACGATCGATTCCGGATCTATACGGTCGAAGTAAAATACCACTTCGACATGCGAGAAATCTTCAATCCCCTGCAAAGCTTCCGCCCCATACTCGTCGATCAGTTTGATGCACGATATTTCGCCGCCCCAGTAATCGTCTTCCGGTCGTTTGCGAATGCCCTCGACATATCCTACAGGTTCGAGTTCCATACGCATCTCATCTCCGTCGATTCCCCACACCTGAATCATTCACTGGATGTGGAGTGAAACTGTATTTGCGGCCTTGCCGTCCACCTGCATAAGAAGCTCAACGATGCCGCGTCCCGCAAGATTGCGCGGTATTCGCACATTGAGTTGATCCACGCCGACAAGTATACCCTGTGCGCCCGCATACAATACTTCAACCGTTTCGCCGCCCAGCATTACATCTACGGCCGACAGATCGCTGCGATTGCGGAAGCCGGTTCCGAAACCTACAAGGAATACCTGATCGGTTTCCGGCCCGAGATCAATCGGCAGGAGTTCAAACCTCTGCGTTGCCGTATTGAACTGCACTACGGGCTCGAAGACCTGCGCACCGTCTTCCCTCACACGCAATACCGACGCAGCAGGTATTCCCGCATCCGCCATAAAAATTCCGGGCGAAACAGCATCTACCTGCAGCATTCCTACCGCTACGGCGTCCCCGTTTCGTATCACCGTAACCGCGGCTTCGCCCAATGCGGTCCCGTGCGGCGCCTGATAGTTGATCTGTGCAGGTGAAACGAAAAACAGCGGCGCGGCGCGCTCTACACCCATTGCATCCCGAACGATCACCGTAACTCCGCCGAGCGCAACCGGCAGAGGCAGCGTTTCGGCAGCGGCAGTCATTTCGGCAAGATTCGCTCCGAAACCTGCAAGTATGGATTCCGCCGCCACGGTTCCGAGCGCAAAACTCGCTGCCGATACACTGGTCATTACGGGAAGCCCCGCAGTAGACGGCCCGAATATCGTGAACCTGAATGCGGGCGAAACCGCTACGCCGCCCACTGCCGCGGCATCTACGACATACCAGCGCCCGAACAATGTAGCGCCGCGAAGCGCGATGTCATTCGGTATTGCAAGCGTCGCCGAACCGAAGCCGTTGCCCGCACCCGCACCGGACAGATTGACGACCACGCGCGCAAAAGATCCGGCATCGGGAATCAAAGCGGTTGCGCCGGGATCTTCGCTGTCAATTACAAGCGTAGCGGGCGCTCCGCCGAGGGCGTCGAATATGCCTATGGTGAAGCCGGGATTGCCGAGCAGCGGCGGTTCTACGGCAAGGGCCTGAGGTATCTTGCCGCCTGCACCGGCCAAACCCGCGCCGGTTATTTGCGGTACGCGCATGGATTCGGAATAAAGCATCGGGCGGTCAAAGGGGGCAGCGCCTGCGGCGACGCGAGTATCCGTGAGCGGACGTTTGAGAAAAGCAAGCAAATCTGATTTCTGTTGCGGGTTCAGGCGCAAAACGCGCAGCCTTGTGCGGCTGATGGGCGGGAAATCTCCGCCGCGGTCGTAAAACTCTATGACGTCTTCCAGAGTCTTCAATCCGCCGGTATGCATATACGGCGCACGCAGTTCCACATTGCGCAGGCTCGGCGCGCGAAATCGCCCGAGATCGTCCGCACGCTGCGTGACTACAAAGCGTCCCGTGTCTTCGTTGGACGGCCGCACGCCGATATTTTCAAATTCATCGTGCGAAAACAGCGGCGCTCTGTGGCATATGTTGCAATCCGACTGTCTGAATACATCGAAGCCGCGGGCTTCAGCGGGCGTCAAATTGCCCACATCAAAAGGCGTGCGGTCGGAAAATAACATCCTTTCGTAGGTTGCTATCGCCATCGCGACTCGCACGGGTGTGATTTCGCCGCCGCCGAATGCTTCGGTAAAAAGTTCAGGGTAGCTGCGCCCGCCGATCCAGGTTGCAAGCGCGTCGGGGATCGAAGGCGACAATGCAAGAGGTTTGGAAACGGCAACGCGCATCGTTACATCGTTCCAGTCGCGTCCCGTGTGCGCCATTTCAACGTCACTGAGCGGCGGTCCCAGAACCTGGCTTTCCAGCGCGCCCCCGGCCGGCAGCACTATTTGATTCGTAAGCGGATCCCGGAAAACATCCGAAGCGCGCCCGTCCCAGAAAAGCAGCGTGAGATACGCGGCATTGATCGCAGACTGGCTTCTGCGCCCCGTCACCTGCTCTCTCATTCCGATTTGTCCGGTGTTGGTCGAAAGCCTGTAGCTGCCGTCGGCGAGCGACGGCGGCACGCCTATTGAACCCTGAATGTCGTCGGCTGTGCCGAACTGACCGTCCGGCCCCGGATTCGTAGAACGAGTTCCAATCTGCGATGAACGCGGATCGGCGCCGCCGTTGCCTGCTATATGGCACGTACCGCAGGCTACGGTCCGCGTAGAAGAAAGCTGTTCGTCCCAGAAAAGCGCCTTGCCGAGCGCGGCCTTCGCCGCGGTTACGGGATTGCCCTCGGGGGCTGTGGGCGGTTCGAGCGCCTCCACTGCGCCGTTTGCGCGAAAACCCGAATCGGACGCGCTCAAGGGACTTGCCGCGTTCGCGTTCTCCGAGCGCACCCAGTAAAAATATGTTTGCCCCTGCGCAGCCGTGCGGTCAAAGAACATGGATTCAGCCGTAGTTCCCAGGCTTGCGGCCGACGCCGGATCATTCGATGTATTGCGAAACACCTGATATTGGACGGCTCCGCGCATCGCGTCCCACGACACACCGACCTTGTTGTTGTACGAGCCGTCGGAGGCCGTGACGCCCGTCGGCGCAGCCGGCGCTCCGCCCTGCCCTGCAACCGACGACCACGGAAGCAGGCTCAAAACGACGCTCGAGGCTGCAAATACGGTAAGCGCGATTATCAGCAGTTTGACTCGTCGCATTTCAAGTTATGCTCGATCGAGATTGAAGAGAGATAACGGAACAAACGAAAAAACACGGAACAGACGGAAATATTCCTGAATATTCAGGAATATTCAGGAATATTCAACATTTCCGTAATTTTCGTTTCATTTCGTTTGTTCCGTATATTCCGTGGTTTCTTTACTGCCCGGGCTGAGCACGCGGGAGCACACTCAGGAAAAGATAGATCGCCTGCAGATCGCGGTCCGTCATCTGGCCGTATACGGTCCAGGGCATGACCTGAAGCAGCGGGCTGATTTCCGGGTGTAGATTAGACAGATCCGCTCCGGTGCGCATGACCCGGATGAACTCATCCAACCGCATGCCGGCGGGCAGGTTGCCGCGCTGCGGATCCGGCGTCAGGTTACGCGAAGTAAACGGACCGAACCTCACGCCTCCGGCCAGATAATTTGCAGTATTTATTTTCAGAGGTTCTCCGCGAAAAGGATCTCCTCCATCGGCGAACGGCGGATTGGTATGGCAATCGTTGCATCCTCCGACCGCGTTTACCAGATAGCTGCCGAGCCCTATCAGGACGCGGGTTCTGCCCGCCCCGGCGTTAACCTCTATCGGCGAGAGCGTCAGCCCCTTCTGGGCCCTCTCAAGCTCGGCTTGGGTGAATTCCTGCGCCTGAAGATTCTGCAGCGCAGCAGATTCTACGGATTCCGTTGTTGCGGGTGCTACAGTATTGGACGACATCGAGGCGGAGACTCGTGTATATCCGATCTTGCCGGCAAACAGCATACCTGCAACGGCAATGACCAGCATGAGATTGCGTTTCACTTAATTTCTCCTTGATTGATCAATGTGAATTGTGGGGACAGGCGTTCGGGGGAAAGAAGCCGCTCGCGCCTGCCGGGCGTGCGACTTCGCGGATTCAAGGGTCGAAGCAACTCGTCATAATGGCGGTCGGGATTATAGTCCTAATCCGACTCCGTGTCATTCGATTATTCGAGGAAAATTCTTTCCGAACCCGTTACGACTGTTCGGGCTGTTCCGTTTATTCCATTTGTTCCGTATTCTGTTTCCCTGTTTCGGTCGCAAAGGGCAAGGGGGAGATCGAATATGCGTACAGCCATACACTGTTTCTTTGTACTCCTGCTATCGGCAACATCTGCCACTTCGCAGTCTGCATCAAAGGCCGGCGCATCCATTCCACCTTCCATCCACGCGCGCATACTCCAACTCGAAGACGAACGCGATATTGGTGGAGATGAACTGCCCCGTTTACTCAAAGACCCGCGAGAGGCTGTAAGGGAGCGCGCAGCGCTTGCGCTCGGACGCATAGGCGACCGGCGCGCAACCCGCGCGCTGATCGAGGCGATGAACACCGATGCAAGCCTGCGCGTGCGCAAGACCGCAGCTTTTGCTCTCGGCGAAAGCGATGACGCGCAGGCCATCCCCGCGCTGCTCAACCTGCTGGATCAGGAAGCAGTTCCCCTCGGCGTCGGCGCCGGAATCGTAGAGGCGCTCGGCAAACTCGGCAGCCTCCCCTCGGTCGAAGAGGGCATTCGCGCACAAATCGGCGATCGGATACTGCGCCGCGCGCTGCCGCCCGCACCGGAAAAGCTCGATCCCGATGATCAACTATTCGTCAGCCTCACGATCAGCGCTCTTTCGCGGCTCCGAGCCGCCGAGTCAGTTCCATTTCTTGCCCGATATCTGCAATCGCCGCACGCCGCGATTCGCGCCGATGCCGCGAATGCACTGTTTCGCCTCCGCCGCCCCATTGCAGCGGCAGCCCCCGATCTGATCGTAGCTGCAACCGACGCCGATGCGGATGTCCGGGCGAACGCCGCACGCGCACTCGGCGCTTCCGGCGATACGAAAGCCCTGGATCCGCTAGTCAAACTGCTCGGTGATCCCGATCCCCGCGTAGCGGTGAACGCGGTTCGCGGTCTGCAACTCCTCGGCGTCGCTTCCGGCGTTCAACTGCTAATCAGCGCTTCCGAAAAATGGCTTGCGACGCTGCCTTCCGATCCTTCGATGATAAATCTGCTCCTCGAATCGGCATCCGCCTTAGGCAACCTTCGCTCTCCGACGGCGCTTCCCTTTATGCAGCGGCTGCGCGACGCGGTCGGCATCGGTTCTCATCAGGAAGTGGAAGTTGCGCTTGTGCGGCTCGGCGTATTCACTCCGCCCGAATCGGTGAAAACAGACGACTGGAGGCGGCTTGCAAATCTCGCCGCCGGTTACGGCGAAAGCAACAATCAGCGCGCCGAAGCTGCGTTGAGAGAAATGCTGGATCGGAAGGAATCGCGCATAGTTTCCGCCGCGCTGCGCGCGCTTTCACAGCAAAGGGTTCGGGATCTTGCCGTTTTGCTTCACAAACATATGACCTCACCCGACGTGTTCGTTCGCTCAACCGCCGCTTCGCTTGCCGCGCCTCTGCGCGACGATGCAACGCTCGATGCGCTCATCGCCGCTTACAACCTTTCATCGAGGGATGCGAATAACGATGCGAAGTTGTCGATACTGCGAAGCCTTTCGGGATTCAAAAACCCAAAAGCGATAGAAGCTGTCCGCACCGCGCTTTCGGATCAGGATCATCTCGTACGACGGGCTGCAATCGAAGC
Organism: Acidobacteriota bacterium; assembly: GCA_019639255.1. Taxonomy (GTDB): domain Bacteria; phylum Acidobacteriota; class Blastocatellia; order RBC074; family RBC074; genus JAHBSF01. The sequence continues at coordinate 8,857 of JAHBSF010000082.1, forward strand.
CTTGAAACTTCAGGGAGAAAAAACGACGGATATGACTGTTGGAAAGGTCCGAACCGGGCGCACGCGCGCGTTTTATACTCAGATCGCCAATCGCATCAACCGCCCCGTAACGGCTACAATCCACACCGATTGCGGCGTCATTTTGCTTGAACTGTTCGCCGCAGACGCTCCGCTTACGGTCGATAACTTCGTTGGGCTTGCAAGGCGCGGATTTTTCAACGGCATTGCGTTTCACCGCGTAGTGCCGAACTTCGTCATACAGGGCGGGGATCCGCGCGGCGACGGCGAGGGAGGACCCGGCCGTCAAATCAGATGCGAAATCAATACGCGCCGATACGAGCGCGGCTCGCTCGGCATGGCGCTTTCCGGAAAAGACACGGGCGGAAGCCAGTTCTTCATCACCCACTCGCCGCAGCCGCATCTGGACGGCGGGTATACGGTATTCGGGCGCGTGCTGCGCGGCCAGGAGGTCGTAGACAGGATGACGCGCGGCGACCGTATCCGCCGGGTCGTAATCAGATAACGGAACAAACGAAAACAGACGAAACAAACGAAATTCATACTGCTTTCCGTTTGTTTCGTCTGTTTTCGTTTGTTCCGTTATCTGGTTTTCTTCGCTTTGTCAGCGCGTCACCCTCGTCCACACGCCGCCAGCCCTGGCGCTTGCGGTAATGGCTTCCACGACGCGGTTGGATTCAAGCCCGTCGGCGAAGGTCGGGAAGTCCACCTTCTCCGCGTCGGCGTCCATCGACCGGCCTTCGGCGATGAACGAGTAAATGTTGCGCAGAAGGTTGCGGAACGCATCGGCCCAGGCTTCTCCGTGTCCGCCGGGCAGCGCCGCGTAATGCCTGATCGAGGGATCGAGCAGCGATGGATCTTTCAGCATAGCGCCGTTCGGTTCGTTGCGGCGGCCGATCCAGAGTTCGTTCGGCCGTTCCTGCTTCCACGCAAGCGCAGCCTGCCGCCCGTCGATGCCGACTTCAAGCCCGTTTTTGCGGCCCGCGCTTACCTGTGATACCGAAAACACGCCGCGCGCACCGTTGTCGAAACGCAGCAGCACGCTCGCGAAATCTTCCGTATCCACGGGGTATTCGTCGTATTTCTCTTCGCCGCTCGCCGAGGCGAAAGCCTCGCGCGAAGCTGCGGGTTTGAGCCGCGTCGGGAATACGGTGGTATATTCGGCGAGCACCTCGCTCAAACGCGCGCCTGTCAGGTACCCTGCAAGGTCGCACCAGTGCGAGCCGATGTCGGCAACGGCGCGGGATGCGCCGCCTTCTTTTTCCAGACGCCAGTTGTAATCGTTCGGATATAGCAGCCAGTCCTGCAGGTAATGGCCGTGTATGAAGTGCACCTGGCCTATATCGCCGCGCGCAATCATTACGCGCGCCTGCTGCATCAGCGGGTTATAGCGGTAGTTGAAAGTAACGGCGTGAACGACGCCTGCTTTCTTTGCAGCATCGAGCATCACCTGCGCGTCCGAAGAATTGAGCGCCAGCGGCTTGTCCGCAATTACGTGTTTGCCGCGCTCGATTGCAGCCATCGTAACCGGCAGATGCAGGTCGTTCGGCGTACAGTTGTGAATGACCTCGACTTCCGGGTCGTCAAGAAGCGCCTCGTAGCTTGAATAGGCTTTCGGAATGTTCAGCCGCGCGGCCTTGGCTTCGGCCGAAGCCTGCGAACTGCTTGCTACGGCTACGACATCCACAAAACCCAGACGCCTTGCCGCTTCTATGTGATGCGGGCCTACGAAACCCGCGCCGATGAGTGCTGTTTTTACCGTGCGCATACGTCCGCCTTCCTTTGCTTTATTGATGAAATCTGTTCGAATTTGGCGCAGGGATTCTGGCGTGCAGTGCGTCGACGTGTCAAGAAGACAGGCGGGCTGAAAAAAAGAAGGAGGGAGACTCCAGCGCAGAACAGCGTCCGCGCGAGCAACTCCCTCCTCCGCGAAGCGGAATGTTATCCCCCTCACATTCCGCCCCACTTTCGGTCCGACCGGGGCAATAACCTGTAAGCCCGACCGGGATCAGCACCGTAGCTCCCACCAGCCTCTTATCGGCCGGGCAAGTGCAGGATAAGAAATTCCGCGCGCCCCGACATCCGTATCGATACGGATATTGGCATCCGTGTCGATACGGAAACAGCAATCCTCGCTAAAAAAGCAGAGATAACGGAACAAACGAAATAGAACTAAAAAAACGGAAAGTTCGACGATTTCTGTGTTCTTCGTCTATTTTCGTTTTTTTAGTTCTATTTCGTTTGTTCCGTTATCTCTGCTTTTTTTACCGGAGCTGCAATTCAGCGGTCAGCACACGCGCGCCGGTCCAGGCGAAAATCAGCCTGTCGTTTGCAACCGCCATGCGAGGAAATCCGTTGCTGCGCGCCGTACCCGAAGGCGCAACGGTAATCGAATCCCCCATATTTCCCTTGCCGTCAATGCGGCGCACGCGAACTTCGCCGCCCGAATCGGTCTTCTCAAGCCAGCTTATCCAGGATGCTCCGTCGCCGGTCATGACCAGATCCACGCGGCCGACCGGATGCCCGCCGTCTATGCGCAGGGGTTTTGCGAAACTCGCCCCGCCGTCTTCCGATACGGCAAACTTCACCTGCGGTGCATCGTCTGCGCCTGTATACCACGCAACCGCTACGCGCCGCCCGACAGCCGCTACCGCCGGTCCGTTTACCGGGCATCCGTTAATATTCCAGCCGTCGCGCGCGACAGTAACGGGGCCGCTCCAGCGTCCATTGACCCGGCGCTGGATTGAAATGTCGCGGATCTCGTCTTCCGAGCGATCGCGGTAAACCACTACGGGCCCATCCCCGGTCATAGCCGCCGAGGTTTGGCAGCACTCGCACACGCGGGCATCGAGCGCCGCTTCGTCCCTTATTGTCCCGTCCTTTGCGATGCTTGCATAACGCAGAGTCATCTCGCCGTGGCCGTGATCTCCTCCGCCGGTTTTCATCTCGCGCCCGTCAAGCCATACGGCGGCAAGCAAACCTTCCCCGGCCGGAAACATCGACACGAACCCGTGTTCGGTCTGAGTGCCGTCGCGGTGCGGAAGGAATGATTTTCCCCACGTCTTTCCGCCGTCGAACGAGCGCGATATATGAACGTCGTATGCAAAAGTCGCGGGCCCGCTTTTTACAAGCCAGTGCGCGGCAAGCGAGCCGTCCGGAAGCGCTGCGATTGACGGGAAATCAGCCCAGTTCACAAACCAGTTCGCGCCCTCGGCGATCGTGCGTGCAGCAGTCCAACCGTCGCCTTCGCGCACGCTGAAACGCAGCGCCGCTCGGTTATCGCCGAGTTTTTCTATCCAACTGAGATATACGCGCCCGTTCCGCCCTACCGCCAGGTTCGGCGCAACGCTGCCCGGCGGCGCGGGCGATTCCATCTCGCGCACCTGACCTTTTGCCGGCATCGAAACAAACAGCGCCAGCAGGCAATAGAGAACGCGCAAGACACGGAGAAGTGACGCAGAACAGGTATTCTCTTTTCTCCCTGCCGGATTCATGCCAGCACCTCTTTGATTACCTTGCCGCCGAAGTCCGTCAACCGCTCATAGCGGCCGTTATGCAGGTAAGTAAGCCGCATCTGATCGAGGCCCAGAAGGTGCAGCATCGTGGCGTGTATGTCGCGCGGGTGGTAGCGTTCGCCGAGCGCGCGATAACCGATCTCGTCTGTTTCGCCCACGACGCATCCGCCCTTTACGCCGCCGCCCGCCATCCATATGGTGAAGCCCTGCGGGTTGTGATCCCTGCCCTTGCCGTTTTCCGAAACCGGCGTTCGTCCGAATTCGCTGCCCCAGACTACGAGCGTAGAATCGAGCATTCCCCGACGCTTCAGATCCTTGAGCAATGCGGCGATTGGTTTATCCGTCCAGCGGCACATTTTCTCGTGATTGGAAACCATATCGTCGTGTGCATCCCACTGCACGCTGACGGGACCGCCGCCGGAATAAAGCTGGACGAACCGCACGCCGCGCTCTACAAGCCGCCGCGCAAGCAAACACCGCGTTCCGAACTCCACGGTCTGCGCATCGTCCAATCCGTAGAGATTTCTGGTCTCTGAAGTCTCGCGCGAAAGGTCCACGGCCTCGGGCGCGTGCTGCTGCATGCGATACGCCAGTTCGTAAGACGATATTCTGGCCGCAAGTTCAGCATCCCGCGCATCGAGATCGGCTTCATTCATACGGCGCAAGTGATCGAGCAGATTGCGCTGTTGCCGGTCGCCGATTTCTTGCGGCGGTTTGAGGTGAAGTATCGGCGCCGATCCGCTTCGCAGCAGCGTGCCCTGATAAACGGCGGGAAGATAACCCGCGCCCCACATCGGAGCGCCGCCTTCGGGCAATCCTTCGGGCTGCGTCATCACGCAATAAGCCGGGAGGTTTTCGCTCTCCGAACCAAGCCCGTAAGTAACCCAGCTTCCGAGGCTCGGATGCGCGGCAAGCAATCTGCCCGATGTCATTTGATACATCGCAGGCGCGTGCACGAAGCTGTCGGTATAACACGAGCGAATCACGGTGAGGTCGTCCGCGCACGTCGCAATATGTGGAAACAGATCGGATACTTCTATGCCCGACTGGCCGTATTTTCCGAACTTCCAGGCGCTGCGCATAAGCGGGGTTCCCGCCTTTAGGAACTGGCTCTTGATTTCTCCGAAAGAGGGCGGGAGCTGCTGTCCGTGCAAACGATCGAGTTCGGGTTTCGGATCGAAGGTTTCGATGTGGCTCGGGCCGCCTACCATGAAAAGAAAAATCACAGCCTTCGCCTTCGGCGCAAAATGCGGGGCTTTCGGCGCAAGCGGATTCGCGTTGCCGGATTTTTCAGTCCCCGAAGCCTCGCGCGCGAGCAGATCCGTCAATGCAAGAGCTCCGAATCCGTTAGCCGCGCGAAAAAGAAAATCGCGCCGCGTATGCGCTGCGGGTATATGTATCGGTCGATTTTTCATGCTCTGAATCGGTCCACAGAAGATTTGTACAAAGAGTCAGACTCAAGAGAGATAACGGAACAAACGAAAAAACACGGAACAGACGGAAATATCCAACTTTTCCGTAATTTTCGTTTCATTTCGTTTGTTCCGTTATCTCTCCTTTCTGTCCCGAAGTCGTGTGGTCTGATTTACCTGATGTAAATAAATTCATTTCTGTTGAGCGTGGCAAGGCACAGGTCGACCCAGGCCGCAGCATTCGCCCGTTCGATGTTGAGCTTTGCGCCTTCCGGCGCTGCAATGGGTTCGCCGTTTGAAATCCTCGCGCGTATGATCGCGGTTTGAGAACGCAGGAATTCTTCGGTCAATCGGATCTCCGCAGGTTTTGGACGCCTGCCGAATGAGAGTTCATACAGCCGCGATATCATCGCTGCACGATTGCCCGAGGTTTCGGCGGCTATGCGCCCGGCAAGCGCCCGGCTTTCATTGAACATAAAATCGCTGTTCAGCATCGTCAGCGCCTGCAAAGCGTGTACGCTTGCAGAACGCGCAGCGCAACTGCTCATCCAGTCGGGCGCGTCAAACGCTACAAACATCGGCAGCCTTACGTTGCGTTTCCGCAGCAGATAAAGGGATCTTCGCGTATGTTCGCGCGCGTCGGGCGTAACGGGCCACAGGTTGTCGGGTTCAAACTCGGTAAAAATCGTATCGTACACTTCCGGATCGAGCGGCACGCGCACGCTCGGCCCGCCGGTTTTTTCGGTAAGGCGTCCCGATACGGCCAGTATCGAATCGCGCAGCGCCTCGGCATCCAGCCGCTTGCGGTTCTGCCGCCACAACAGGATGTTTTCCGGATCCCCCTGTACTGCTTTGGAGGCTTCGGCGGCTGAAATGCTCGACTGTCTGTAGACGCTCGACAGCACGATCATCTCGTGCATGCGTTTGAGCTTCCACCCGCCCGCTACGAATTCGCTCGACAACCAGTCGAGCAATTCCGGATGCGACGGGCGCCCGCCGTTGCGTCCGAAATCGTTCGGTGTAGCAACGATGCCGCGACCGAAATAATGATGCCAGAGCCGGTTCATCATCACGCGCGAGGTCAACGGATGATCCGGACGCACGAGCCAGCGCGCAAGCGCAAGGCGTCTTTTTTCGTCCCTGACCGCCGGAGCATCGGGCGCCGTAAGCACGCTCGGGAATCGCGGCTCAACCTCTTCTGCGGGAACGTGCGGATCTCCGCCCTTGAAGATGAAAGTTTTCGGCGTGGGAGAAATTTTATCCTCGACGCCGAGCGCAACCGGCAGCGGGGCCGGAGCGTGCAGTTCGATATCGTGCATGCGGCGGCGCAGCGCGGCGCGGCGCTCGCGATCATCGGGATTGAGCGATGCGACGAGTTCATCCCACTTAACCTGCAGCATGCTCATTGCGTCTTTGGCCAAACGCTGCTCGTCGGGCGTACGCTTCTTTTCTTCTATCGCCAGCGCTGCAACGTAAGGAGCTTCGAGTTTGGCGCGTTTTTCCGCTGCCAATCGGTCGCGGTACGGTTTTTCAATCGCGGCGATATCGTCCTTTATCGGTTTGAGCAGCTCTTTGTGCGCTTTGACCGCAGCATCGTGTGCTTCCTGCTGATCTTTTGCCGGATTGCGGAAATCCGCGTTGTCGGTTGAGGCGAAAAACGCCTGAAGACGGTAATAGTCGGCCTGCGGAATCGGATCGAACTTGTGATCGTGGCATCGCGCGCAACCTATGGTCATTCCCAGCACCGCATTGCCCACTCCGTTTACCGCCTCGGTAAGCCATTCCTGCCGGTTGACTGCAAGATCCTGATTGCCCGCGACTACGTGCTGCGGGCCGGCGCGCAAAAACCCCGTAGCCGTGCGCATGCGGAAATCATCCGGCGCAATCTGATCGCCCGCGATCTGTTCTGTAAGAAAGCGGTCGTAGGGCTTGTCTTCATTGAGCGAATCAATGACCCAGTCGCGAAAGCGCCACGCGCCTTCGCGGTCCTGATCCAGTTCAAAGCCGTTGGTTTCGGCAAAACGCACGACATCGAGCCAGTGCTGCGCCCAGCGTTCGCCGTAACGCGGACTCGCAAGCAGCCTCGCTACGACTTTTTCATATGCATCAGTAGATCGATCCGCCAGAAACGCATTTATCTCTTCGGGCGTCGGGGGCAATCCGGTCAGATCGAAGGTTACGCGCCGAAGCAGCGTCCTGCGATCCGCCTCGGGCGAAATGGTCATACCATTGCCTTCCAGCCTCGCAAGCACGAAAGCATCGATCGGATTGCGCACGCGGTCGGATCGCAATACGCGCGGCGTTTCGGGGCGCACGGGAGAACGAAAAGCCCAGTAATTGCGATGCGCTTCTGTAATTACGGCCTTTCCGCTCGCGGATTCAGCGACGGGTTGAACATCCGCAGGCCAGACGGCGCCCTCATCGATCCATCGCCGGATGAGTTCTATCTGTTCGCGGGAGAGAGCAGCGCCGAGCGGCATTACGGGTTTGATTTGTCCCGCAATCATTTTGAAGAGGCGGCTTTCGACGGCGTTTCCGGCAACGACGGCCGGACCGTGAGCGCCCCCCTTAAGCATCGCGTCGCGCGAGCGCAGATCGAGGCCCGACAGACCATCAGCGCCGTGACATTCGATGCACTGTGCGCGCAGCAGCGCTACAACCGAACGCGCAAGTTCCTCGACTGCGCTCTGCGCTTCGACAACCCGTGCAGGAGCAAAGGGCGCCGATTGATACACGAAGCCAGCGAGTATTGCAATCAGAATGAGTTTTTGAAGTCTGCGAGTTTTCAATCCAACCTCCACATACACCACATCCTACTTGTCGAGGCGCGTCCGATCAACAATAATGCAGCGCGCTCATTACGCAAAAAACCGGGAGATGGGAGAGAAGAAGAAGTGCTGGGTGCTGAGTGCTGAGTGCTGAGTGCGATTAGGAACTGAAGAACTTCTATTTAGTACACTGTAAACAAAGTTCTTTGAGTTTTCAGCCGCGAAGCGGCGAAAGATCTGTAGCCCAGGGCGTAAGCCCTGGGTAGGTGCAGAGAAACGGCGCCAGCCCCGGAGGGGCGGAAGATCTTTCGCCCTTTCAGGGCTCGGACGTTTTTCGCCTGCTGACCTGGCGCTTACGCACCAGGCTACAGATCTTTCGCCGCTCCGCGGCTGAAAACTCAAAGAACTTTGTTTACAGAGCACTAAATAGAAGTTCTTCAGTTCCTAATTGCACTCAGCACTCAGCACTCAGCACTTCTTCTCCCCCATCTCCCGGTCCCTTTAATCAAATCTTCCAGGAGACAACCAGTATGACGACTTCGGCTACCGAAACAACGCGCCTCGCCCGCGTGCTCGGCGTAATCGAACGCGGCGGAAATGCGCTGCCGCATCCGGCGACGTTGTTTGCAATACTTGCTTTGATCGTCGTCCTTATTTCGGCAATAGCCGCAAGCTTCGGCCTGACCGTTACCCATCCGGGGACTGGTAAAACCGTGGAAGCCGTCAGCCTGCTGACGATTCCGGGCCTTCACAGAATGCTCACCGAGATGGTGCGCAACTTCACCAACTTCGCGCCGCTCGGCACAGTTCTTGTCGCAATGCTCGGCATTGCGGTCGCCGAAGGCAGCGGCCTGATAGGTTCGCTTCTCAAACTGCTCGTGCTTTCCGCACCGCGAAAACTGCTTACATTCGCAATCGTATTTGCGGGCATTATGTCCAACGCGGCAAGCGAGGTCGGCTACGTCCTGCTCGTACCGCTTGCAGGAACGATCTTCCTCGCCGTGGGAAGACACCCCATAGTCGGCGTAGCCGCGGCCTTTGCAGGCGTTTCCGGCGGATACAGCGCAAACCTTATGCTTGGTACGGTCGATCCGCTGCTTGCAGGACTCTCTCAGGAAGCCGCGCGCATAGTCAATCCCGCTTATCAGGTCAGCCCCGCCGCGAACTACTACTTTATGGCGGCTTCCACCTTCATCATAGCCATGGCGGGGACGTGGGTGACCGAACGCATAGTAGCGCCGCGCCTGGGCGAGTACGAGGGCGAGGAAGTAGCCGAGCAGTACTCGGGCATTTCACCCGAAGAAAAACGCGGCCTGTGGGCGACGCTCGCCGCTTTTCTGGTTTTTACGGGCGTAATTTTGTGGGGAACCGTGCCCGCATCCGGATTCCTGCGCGATCCGGAAACCGGCGATCTGCTGCATTCGCCCTTTATGTCGGGCATAGTCGCGTTGATATTCGTTTCGGGCGCCCTCCTGGGAATCGTTTACGGCGTCGCCGCCGGAACCGTAAAGAAAAACGACGATGTAATCAATGCTATGGGCAAGGCGATGAGCACGCTCGGGGTTTATCTTGTGCTCGTGTTTTTCGCCGCGCAGTTCGTCGCGTTTTTCAACTGGACGAACCTCGGACTGATATTCGCAGTCAAGGGCGCCGAGTTGTTGCGGGCATCGGGGCTCGGCACGATTCCGCTGATAGTCGGGTTCGTTCTGATTTCGGCGGTAATCAATCTTTTCATGGGCAGCGCTTCGGCCAAATGGGCGATTATGGCGCCCGTGTTCATACCGATGCTGATGTTTCTCGGCTATACCCCCGAATTCACGCAGGCCGCCTACCGCATCGGCGACAGCGTAACAAACGTCGTCTCGCCGATGATGTCGTACTTTGCGCTGATAGTCGCGTTCGTGCAGCGCTTCGACGCGAAAGCCGGAATCGGCACCATCATCGCTACGATGCTTCCCTACTCGATTGCATTCCTGATCGTGTGGACGATTATGCTCGTCGTTTGGATATTGATCGGGATTCCCGTAGGCCCGGGCGCAGACCTTTATCTGCCCCAGACGCAATAACGGGTATAGTCCTTTCCGCCTTTTGGCTTATCGTTCAATAAACTCGCGGATGTAATTGCACACGAGCGCGGGTTGTTCGTGTATTACCCAGTGCGTGCCGTCGGGAATGCGCCTGACGACGAGATCCGGAACATACTCTTCGAGTCCGTCGAGGTTGCCCGTGGGCAGCGCCTGATCCTTTTCGCCCCATACCACAAGCGTCGGGACGCGCACAGTCATCCTCTCCGCCGCCATTGGTTGATACACAACCGCAGCTTCGGCTTCAGTACCCGGCGCCGGGGGCGCGAGGCGCGAGGCGCGGTAATAGTTCAATCCTCCCGTAAGAGCACCCTCCTGCGCCCACGCCGCAAGATACTGCGCGCGGTCTTCGGGACCGAATACATCCTCTCGCGCCGCAGTGCCGAAAATCATGCGCTGTAGCTTTTTGTAACCGTCAGCGGAAAGGATGGCCTCGGCCTCGGGCGTGCGAAAAGTGAGCATGTAGCGGCTTGCGCGCTGCTGCTCGGGATTGAGCGCAAGTTCGCGCGCGAATACGGCAGGATGCGGCGCGTTGATGATGACGAGCTTTTGCAGATATTCGGGATGAGCTATTGCAAAAGCCCACGCAACCGCCCCGCCCCAGTCGTGGGCGAGGAGTATGCCTGGCCGCCCAGGTGAAAAATGCTCGAACATTGCGCGAATGTCGGCTACGAGGTGCTTTGCCGCGTAGTCATCGACCGATGCCGGTTTGTCGGTGAGGTTGTAGCCGCGCAGATCGGGAGCCACCGCGCGGTGATCCCGGCCGAATTCCTCCAGCAGATTGCGCCACTCGTACCAGAATTCCGGGAATCCGTGAAGAAAAAGCATCAGCGGCCCATCCTCACCGGCACAACCATAGTGAAAACGAAGCCCGTTAATTTGCGCATAATCCGTCTTTAACATATTTTCCGTAACTTCCGTTCCAATCCGTTTGTTCCGTTATCGCTTCTTCCTTCGCGTTTCGGTTACCCGACGTTTCGCAGCGAATAATGCTTCTCCGGAATCGGATATCCCGCAGCGCCGAAGGTTTCGCGAATTACACGATTCGTATCGAAATACACCTGCCAGTAATGATCCGTATGCGTGTAGGGGCGAACGGCGAGGACCGGGCCGGCGAGGTTGAATTCGAGTATTTCGACATCCGGGGCAGGATCCGTATGAACGTTTGCAATCTGCGCCAGGCTTTCCTTCAACCGTTTGATTGCATCCTTGTGATCCACGGAGTGATTGAGTTGCGCGACGAGATCGACGCGGCGGTAGGGATTCGCCGAATAGTTCTGTATCGTATCGGAAAACACCTTGCCGTTGCCTACGAAGGTCTGCACGTTGTCGAGTGTGACCATTGTGGTAACAAAAAGTCCTATTTCTTTGATCGTGCCCGTTACGCCTCCCGCGGTTACAAAATCGCCTACCTTGTAAGGCCGCAGTATGACCAGAAATGCGCCTGCCGCGAAGTTGGACAAAAGCCCGCTCCACGCAGCGCCTATGGCCACGCCCGCGCCGGCAAGCAAGGCGGCGAAAGTTGTAGTCTCTACTCCAAAGTAACCGAGTATCGCAATGACCAATGCAATATTGAGCGTTACCGATACGATGTTGCCGAGGTAACGCTGTATGGTCATCTCGATTTGCTGCGCTTCGAGCGCGCGCTTCATAATCGAGATGATCACCGAAATCAGCCAGCGCCCGACGAGGTATACGATCAATGCGCCGAGCACCTGCATGCCTACTCCGACCATCGTATTGGCGACGTTCTGCATAATCTGGTCGAGATTGATATCCATAGATCCTCCGTGTGAACCCCCAGCCTTGTTTTTCATTCGCTACCAGGCGCGCTTTAGTTCGACAACGATCCGGTCGCGCGAACCGAAGTAGCCGAAACCTGTGATCGGGCGGCCGCCGAGGAAATCGGCTCCGAATCCGATGCTCCAGTGATCGCCGATAGTCCGCATAAAGCGCGGACGGATCATGTATTGCCTCTGGTTGAGGCCGGTGAGGATGAATAGTTCGGGGCGGAACTTCTCTCTAAAAAAATTCGTGCGTACGAAAAACGACGCGAGATGATTGTAGCGCGGAAACAAAAGATTCGCCTGCGGCGCGGAAGCAAACTGCAGGAAATACTGGCCGCTCAGCCATACCCACTCGCGCGGCGAATAATCCAGACCCGCTACACCGGAAAACTGCCCGAGCCTTTCAAACCCGTCGCCGTCCGCGTCGTTGTTGACCGGCGCCGGCTTGAGCCGGTTCCAGCCCGCTTCGGCGCGCACTACCACGGGACCGAAGTTAGTTGTTCCGGTAAGTCCGAATACCTCCTTTCTGTCATAGCGCGGACGAAGAGTGATTACGGGCAACGCCGTTCCGGGCTCCAGGGTTACAGCGCCCAGGTAACTCGTCGGAATGTCTTCCCACCCGTAGTAGTAATTTGCAGTAACATCCCACGCGCCGAGGCTGCGCCGGAACCTGGCGCCGCCCTGCCCGGAGGACAATCTGTAGCCGGGTCGTGCAGTATTTTCGCTGCGGATAGTAAAGGGAAGCGGTCCACCGTCCCCGATTGCAGCGCCTATCAACGCTACACCGAAAGGATCGCCGAGTCCGAACTCCGCATCCGGTCCGGGCAATCTGCCGGGCGCGAAGTAAGGCGCATAGATCATCTGAAGCGAACCACCGGCGATCGGAGCATCCGCGCGGGCGGCCCAAAGCGGGCGGCGCGAATCCAGAAAGTCTTCGAGTATGAATTCGCGATAATCGAGCGGATTGATGATGTCGAGTACGCGCAGCCCGTCGGACTCTCCCCATACGACCTGCTGGAGTCCAAGCCGCAGATCTAGTTTGCCGACCTTGCCGTCTATGATCGCCTGCCGCGGATCCACCCATACGCCGCGCGGAAAACCCAGTCGATTGACGGGGTCGTAATGCGCGCGGGCTTCTACGGTAATTCGCCAGTCCGGATTGATTTTGTAGATGCCGCGCGCGTCGAAGATATTGCGAGACATCTGTAATACGCGCGGTTTGTCGAGGCGAAATCCCGTGCGGTTGCGCAGCGAAAAACTCCACTGCCATTGCGATGAGCGTGGAGTTTGTGAAGGTTGCGGAGTCGATTGATCGGGAGAATTTTCTTCCGGGGTTTGTGCTGCAGCGGTCGCGGAAAACAACAGCAGCATAGCAACCGCTGAATACACGGAAAAAACGGAAGCTGCGGAAACCGCCCTTGTCGCGATAGCGGCCAGGTTGTTTCCGTTTATTCCGCGGTTTCTGTGCTCCGGCATCGGTATCGAATCGTATCGAAATCGATCCTTACGAGATTGGTGCAAGGCGTCAGACTGCAGGAGAGATAACGGAACAAACGAAATGATACGAAAATTACGGAAAAGTTGAATATTTTCGTATGTTCCGTCTTATTTCGTATGTTCCGTTATCTCTCTTTTATTCCCCGAAGTCGGGGGGGAGTGATTGAGCGCACTTCAGCCCGGGCACGGATAAGGCACGCAGCATCCGTTGCAGTTTGCGTAACCCGGCGGGCAATCCTCGCTTTGACACTTGGGATCGCCGAGTTTTGTATTCCACTCTTCAATCTGTCTGAGGGCGGGATTCAACAAAGCGGCGAGTTGTGCAGCTCGCCGGTCCCGTTCTTCGTCCGTAGAACCGTTGAGGAAGTAATACAGCGATCCCATCTCGATTGCATCGAGCATAGTCCGAAGATCGACATAGGCGACGCGGTAATCAGGTGCGGCAGCCGTCGCGGACTTCAGCGGTGCAGTCTTCCTGTTTGCGGTTTTCTTTGCAGATCTTGTTGAGGGTTTCTTTGACGGCTTTCGGGCCGCTTTCTTTGCGGGCATCGTAGATCCTCCTTACGGTGTTGTTTGCAGTAATTCCGTTTATCGGAATCGGTCAATCATGGTGACGGCTCGCGTGTTGTTCTGCCGGGAGAAATAAATCGTCTTCGAATCCGGCGACCAGGCAAGATTCGCCAGAAAGCTGAGCGGTTCGTCGCTTCGAGCTATCAGGCGCGGTCGTCCGCCCTGCGCCGGCAGTACATAAATTTCATCTGCCCGATCCGGCCGCGCAACCCAGGCAATCGACCGGCCGTCGGGCGAGAGCTGAACATTGTGCAGGTACGCGGCATCGAGTTCTGCGATTACGCGCGCCGGCCCGCCGGCGCTATCTACGCGCGAAAGCGTTACCGCAACGGGCGTTGCAACCGTGTCGCGCACCCCCACGACGGTTTTTACAAGCAACTCGCGCCCGTCGCCGCTCCATCCGAGCAAACGCAACCCTCGGTCCGTCATATATACACTGCGCATGGTTTTGCCTTCCTGAACTCTGACGCTCCATTTTGCAGAGCCGTCCGATGCGGCTTCACGTGCAAGCCACGCCAGCGTCGTGCCCGACGGAGACCACATCGGCGAAAAGAAAATCACCGATGAACTTTCATTTTCGGTCAACTGCGTCTCTTCGGGGCTGCCCACGGATGCAGTCCAGATGTTCGACCGCCCATTGCGCAACGCGCTGAAGCTCAGGTTTCGTCCATCGGGCGACCAGGAAAAATCGCGGGGATGCAGGCGATTGTACGGCAACCGGCTGAATCCGCCGAAAAGCACGCCTGCGCCGGCTACGCGCACAGGCTCGCCCCCCGCACCGCGAACAACCCACAGTGTATTCTGTTCATTTTCTCGTTTGATAAACGCGAGGCGCTCGCCGTCGGGCGACCACTGCGGCTCAAACCCGCCCGAGGCAAGCTGCAGGGACCGCCCGCCGGGCTTCAATTCCCGGGCGAATATCGATCCGCTGAACAGGTCCGAGCCTATGCTCTGCATGCGATCGGCCTGATAGGCGATCCTCGCACCGTCCGGCGACGGGTCGGGCCACAATTCCACGCCGACATCGGAGGTTATCTGCGCAGATGCACCCGATTCTACCTGCACGCTCCACAAATCAGCCTCATCCCGGGTCATAGAATAAAGTATCCGCGTTCCGTCCGCCGATATGTCGTTGAGCATGCTGTCTGCGTCGTTAAACGTAATCTGTTTGGGCGCACGACCGTCGAGCCCGACGATGAATATGTGATTGACGCCGCCGCGAGTGGAGTTGTAAACGATGCGGCGCCCGTCCGGATGCCATAGCGGATTCCAGTCGCGCGCAACATCGTCTGTGATCTGTCGCGCGGCGCCCTCTCCCGTTACGGGCAACGTCCAAATGTCCTGCCGGCCGTTTTGTATGTCGAGATATACGATCTGTTTTTCGTCCCGCGAAAGGTTGAATTTGCGGTTGAGAATTGCAGCCGATGGAAAAGATGTAATCTGACGACGCTCCTCCGTTGCCAGTTGCAGGGAATACAGGTTGAAATTAAAGCTGTAGTAAATCGTCGCGCCGTCGCTCGACCACGCCACCAGATCGCTTGTGCCCCGGTCGAGCGCCGCGAGCAGGCGCGGAGTGCCGCCGAGAGTAGGGACCGACCATATTCCCTGCTGCCCGCCGCGATTGGAAACAAAAGCAATCTGCTCGGCATCGGGTGAGAATACGGGGGAAGTATCGGACCAGGCGTCCTGCGTGCCGGGCACAACCACGGGATCGGCGCCCGCTACCTGTTTGATCCACAGATCCGTATTACCGTCCTGCGTTGCATCGTAAACGATCAACCGGCCGTCGCGCGAAAATCGCGCCTGCGTGGCGACTACGTCCCCGAGCCCGCTTTTCCAGCTCACGAGCGTTCTGGATTCGATGGCGTCGACGCCGCCATCGTCCCGGCTCCTCTGTGCAGCCCACATCGCCAGCAATACGAGGGCGAGCGCCGAAGTTACGCCCAACGCTGCATATGCCCAAACGCTTCGTCGGCGCGCACCGGCTTTCTCCGGGTCATTCGCCCCCGGATCGGTATTGACGGGCGAGGTAACGGAGACGGAAATGGCGCCGCTCAGGTCGTATCCGTGAGATCGGACGACCTCCATCAAATCGTGCCTTATCTCGCGAAAGTTTGCATATCTGGCATTGGGATTTTTCTCCAGCGCTTTTTTGATGATCCGTTCAATGTCGGGATCGAACTCGGCGCGAAGTTCTTTGATTTCCCTCGGCTCGCCGTGGAGAATCGAGTGCATGATCTCGACCTGCCCCGCGCCGTTAAACGGGCGAACTCCCGCAAGAATTTCATAAAGAACGATTCCGAACGAAAAGATGTCGCTGCGCGCATCGAGCGCGGCGCCGCGCACCTGTTCCGGCGACATGTATGAGACCGTGCCCACTACGGTTGCGCCCGTAGTGAGGGATTGCATAATGGTCGGAGCTTCCTCGTCGTGGCTTTCGTTTTCGCGCAGACGCTTTGCAAGGCCGAAATCCAGTATCACCGCCATCCCGCGCTGATTGACGATTATGTTCGACGGTTTCAGATCCCGATGAATGATCCCGCAACGATGCGCCTCTTCGACTGCATCGGCAACCTGCACGGCGAAACGCATCGCAGCGTCTATCGCAAGCGGCGCGGACGCGATCATCTGATGAAGCGTGGGCCCCTCGATATACTCCATCACGATAAACGGCCGTCCGTCCTGTTCTCCAACCTCGAAAATCGTGCATATGTTCGGATGCGAAAGACGCGATGCCGCGTGCGCCTCGTGCATAAACCGGCGGCGAGCCTTGCTGTCTTCGATGATCGATTCGCCCGGAATCTTGATTGCCACCGTACGGCCGAGATTCGTATCTACCGCCTTGTAGACCTCTCCCATACCGCCGCGAGCAATCAGCTCTACGATCCTGTAATGAGTCAGTATCGTGCCCGGGGAAAGCATACCCATTGGTGTTTACAGCGGTTTCGGGTTCATTGTTCAG
>JAHBSF010000083.1 GCA_019639255.1 Acidobacteriota bacterium
TAGCTAATGAACAACCGTGTCTGCAAATCAACTCAATCAAACCCCATGACAGTTCATGGGGTATACCACAGTTGGCAGTGACAACAACTATGTTTATTGTTCTATTTGTATTATCGTGTTTAGACAAATCGCGTTCAAAATATTGAACTTAAAGTCATTTATTTCCTGTAGAACGTCCACAAGAACAGACTGCGTAACCAAACATGTCTAAACTCGAATGTATTATTTCAATACTTGTTTACTGAGGTTTCCCGAGTTTTCTGCAACGTTCTTTGGCTGCTTGGCTATGTCTATGGGGCTACTGCGCTAGCCTGCTGGTTTAGACGCGGCATGTTATAGTCCAGCCCCCCCCCTCTGTCAAGAAAAAAGTGCGGCGCCACGCCAAACTTACAACATTCAGGGCAAAGCTTTGCGATTAGAGAGTTAAGCAGAATTCTGATGCAGTTTCCCGATTATGACGAAGCTCCCTAACTTTATCTTCCTGCGCCGGGAATACTCCACCCAAAACCGCGAGGCTGCGGCGGAGATTACAGCGGTTTCGGGTTCAGTGTTCATTACTCTGCCAATCAAGTTCTTTGAGTTTTTCAGCCGCGGAGCGGCGAAAGATCTGTAGCCCAGGTCGGCGGGCCCTGGGTGAGTATAGAGAAGCGGCGCCGGCCCCGGAGGGGCGGAAGATCTTTCGCCCTTTCAGGGCTCGGACGTTTTTCGCCTGCTGACCTGGCGCTCACGCACCAGGCTACAGTTCTTTCGCCGCTCCGCGGCTGAAAAACTCATAAACTTTGTTTACAGAGCCAGCATGATTTGCGGCATCACCACCACGAATGAAAATAGGAGACTTGCGGCTTCTATTTTCATCAGAGTGTCAATGTTCTTGCCTAAGATCCGGGCTTGCTTCCCGTCCATTCACCGTTTCGATAAACGGCGTCCGGCGGATATTTCGTTTCAAGATCCGGTGCGTTCCAGTCGATTGCGGCCGCGCGGTTGCTGCGATAAAAAAGCAACACGGCTTCAATGCCCGGACGGATAGTACCCGCACCCACTGCGATGTGATAGCCGGTCGCATCTATCGTTTCAAGCCCCGTAAAACCCGACATATCGCCTACTTCCTGAATCTGTGCGCGCACCCGCCGGGAGGGCTCAATTCGGCCCCTGTCAATATTGATTCCAAGATCGCCCGAAAACGGCGCGATTACGGGAAAGTTCGGAGCCGGGTTGCGGCTGATGAGCGTACCGCCCCGCACGATCAGGTCATAAATACGGCCCCCCTCGTTAAAGGGAAGCGCATCGTACACGCCGGGATTCGCGCGCTCCGCGCTGCCGTCGGCAAGGCTCAGCAGGCTTGCGGCGAGGGCGATGAAATTAAGACGCACCAGATCCATTTCGGCGCGCCTGTGCCAGCCGCCCGTTTCGATCAGAATGACCTGTGTACCCCACTGGCTTATAAGATCGCCGAATGCGCGTGGATTGAATGAATCGTCATAACGACCGATCTGGCCGTATATGTAGGGCGACAGCGCGGAATGAATGACGGCGCAGACTTTTTTTCCGAGCACACGCATTTCGTTGTCGTTGCGGAATGGGTCGTAGGCGACGGCAAGCAGCGAAATCGTCGCCTGTTTGCCCGACTCTCCTACGGCGGTGCGGGGATTCTGGTTGTGCAGGTTGAATCCCAGCCGGGGTTGCCATTCGTCGCGCAGGCGCTTGAGCAACCGGCCTTCGGGTGTAGCGAGGAGGCGCGCATCGCGGTTGATGTCGATGCCCTGCAGGTTGCGACGTTGAAAATATTCCGCTCCGTCCGGATTGAGCATTGGAACGGCCCGCAGCGTCAGGTTCTCCTCTATTGATTTGACCCAGGCTTCGGATCTGTTTCGCTGCAGGTACGCGAAAAGGTCTATTAAAGCGCTTGTGGCCGTCGGTTCGTCGCCGTGCATCTGGGACCATAGAAGCACTTTGAACGGCCCGCGACCGAACTCCAGTTGCCGAATTTCGCGTCCTGCGACCGAGCGGCCCACATCGGAAACTTTTACTCCCGTGCCGCGAAGTTCATCGATGTATTTGTTCAAATCCCCGTGTCGCACCTGTGAAGGATCGATTCTGGAAATATGATTATCGTCCCAGATGCGCGCAAAATCCGGAGCGGATTGCGCCGCACCGGGCGCAACTGCTACTAACAGCAGCAAGATTAAAGTGAGTAAGGATTTGAATTTCATAAGCTGTGATTTTAGCGGTTCGGCAGTAGAATTGCGATCCGCCGCCGCCGTTGACGCGCCGGGGTTTTGTGTTTACTCTACGTCTTACCGCTCTTCCACGCTGCGAATCATGATGTGCAACCGCGTACAAAACGGAATGCCGGTATGGGATCAAACGGGCGACAACAAGGTATTCTCTCCTTCGTTTGATCTGCGCCCGGCCGTGCATTGCAGCGTATATTCGCATCCGCAGTACAAACACCCGCAACTTTGGAAATATTCAGGGGAAATGATATGCCCAAGTATATCTTCGTGACCGGTGGAGTGGTGAGCAGCCTCGGCAAAGGCATAGCCGCAGCCTCGATCGGCGCACTCCTTGAAGCGCGCGGCCTTAAGGTCACCATCCTCAAATTCGACCCATATATCAACGTCGACCCCGGCACGATGTCCCCCTTCCAGCACGGCGAAGTGTACGTCACCGACGACGGAGCGGAAACCGACCTGGATCTGGGCCACTACGAGCGCTTCACTCACGCCACACTCACGCAGGCAAACAACTGGACTACGGGCCGAATATATCTTTCGGTTATCGAAAAGGAGCGCCGCGGCGACTACCTCGGCAAGACCATTCAGGTCATCCCGCACATAACCAACGAGATCAAGGACGCGGTCAAGCAGATTTCCGACGGCGTGGATGTGGTGATTGTAGAGATCGGCGGCACCGTAGGCGACATCGAATCGCAGCCCTTTCTCGAAGCAATCCGGCAGATGGGCAACGAGGTAGGCAGGTCAAACGCCATCTTCATACACCTCACGCTGGTACCGTTCATCGCCGCGTCGGGAGAACTAAAGACAAAACCTACGCAGCATTCGGTAAAAGAACTGCGCGCGATTGGCATCCAGCCCGACATATTGCTTTGCCGTTCCGACCGACTGTTGCCGAGGGACATCAAGGCGAAGATTGCGCTTTTCTGCAACGTATCTGAATCGGCCGTCATAACAGCGCAGGATGTCAAATCGGTTTATGAAGTGCCGCTGGTATTCCGAAACGAAGGATTGGACCATTTGATTGCAGACCTGCTGCGCCTTCCGCCCGTGGAAACCGACGTGCGTCGCTGGCAGGAACTAGTAGACAAAATCCGCGCAGCCCGCGATACCGTGACAATTGGCGTCGTCGGCAAGTATGTGGAACTAGAGGATTCGTACAAGAGCCTCAACGAAGCGCTGATCCACGGCGGGTTCGCAAACAATACGCGCGTGACGATTCGCTGGATCGAAAGCGAAGACATCACGACCGATGAACGCTGGGAAGAACGGCTTCGCGAGGTCGATGCGATACTCGTTCCCGGAGGATTCGGAAAGCGGGGCATTTCCGGCATGATTCGCGCAATATCATACGCGAGACGTGAAAAGACGCCGTTTTTCGGGATATGCCTGGGCATGCAATGCGCGTCGATCGAGTTTGCCCGCAACGTCTGCGGCCTCGATCACGCCGATTCAACCGAGTTCGATCCCGACACCCCGGACCCTGTGATTTTCAAGCTGCGCGACCTGCTCGGCGTAGAAAACCTGGGAGGGACAATGCGCCTCGGCGCATATCCCTGCAATCTTCAACCAGGTTCGCTGGCAGAGACGATTTATAACAACGAGATGGTTTCCGAACGGCATCGCCATAGATACGAATTCAATCCGGCCTACATCGACCGGCTGGCGGAAAACGGCCTTATATTTTCCGGCCGTTCGCCGGACGGAAAGTTCGTTGAAATCGTAGAGCTGGCGGATCATCCGTGGTTTCTGGGTTGCCAGTTCCATCCCGAACTCAAGTCCAAGCCGCTTGCTCCACATCCGCTGTTTGCGAGTTTTATTCGCGCTGCGCTCGAGCATCGCCTGCGCGATGAGGCCGGCGAATCCAAGAGTCGTGCAGCGAACATCGAGGGCGAAGTCGTGGCTGTCAGGGATATAGAAGCGGCGTATTAAAGGATTACTTGGAGCGTGTCTTAGAAGCCCCGAAGGGGCGAGACATCTGTAGCCTGGTGCGCAAGCGCCAGGTCAGATTGTGAAATGCGTTCGAGCCATGAAAGGGCGAAAGATCTTCCGCCCCTCCGGGGCTGGCGCCGCTTCTCTACACTCACCCAGGGCTCGCCGCCCTGGGCTACAGATCTTACGCCGCTTCGCGGCTGAAAAACTCAAAAGAACTTAATTGGCAGAGTACTGAACGCCAAAATCGAAACCGCTGTAAGACACGCTCTTACCTACTAAAACGAGAATTGCTGATTTACCCTTGATTTGAAATGCAAATGAAACGAACCGGCTCAATACTGCTGTTTTGCATACTATCCGCCGTCGCAGTACACGCACAGGAGTTTGAAATCATCTCCTACGACCTGAAGGTAAAGGTCGATACGAATGCTACCGCGCTCGATGTTGACGCTCGAATGCGACTGGTCAACCTCTCGGCGAAGGACTTGCTCGACAAGATTCTGCTGGCGGGAGAGGACAAACCTCGACTGTCTTTCTTCCTGAATCCGACGGCAAAAGTCTCCGCAATGACGCTTCAGGGCAATGCCGTGCAATTTCGGACATCTGAAGACGTGCGTAATAACCTGATTCGGGTTTCGACCGACATTACATCCGCAATTGCATCTGCGCCGCAGTTTGAAATCGGAATGACCTATACGCTTTCGGCCGTGGAACGCAATCCCTGGCTTCGCGTATCGGTAGGTGAAAGCTTCGTGCTTCCCCCGAGTTTCTGGGTTCCTGTAAACCACACGCCGTTCGGAGATCACGGCGCGGATACGGCGCCATTTACGATCACCGTCACACCGCCGCCGGGTCAAACCGTCATTTCCGGCGGTCTGCGCAAGAGTGAGACGACATTCCAGCAGTCGCTGGCCGACCAACCATACTTTATTGTCGGAGACTTCGAAATAATCGGTCGCGGCGGAGACAATGCACCCGCTGAAATCTACGTTCAACGCGGCCTCAACGAAAGCGGCAAACAACAGGCGCAGCGCCTCGCCGCCGAGGCTGAAAAGATAGTCGAGTGGTTGACGAAATATTTCAACTACATAGGCGGGGTCCCGCTGCGCGTCGTATCGGCAGTCGGCTTCGGCGCCACAGTGATTGCAGGCGAAGGATTATCGCAGGGCCGCGAATCCAGCTACACGACTACGGGCACGCTTTTGATCGACGACACCTTTTTCAGGCGCAATGTGCTCGATGTGGGCACTATCGAATTGATGACCAGTACAGCAGCGAGAACGTGGATAGACGGGCGCGTACTTCTCAGGGGACGCGGCGCGGGCATGCTGCGCGATGCGCTGCCCATTTATTTGACGGCGCGATACCTCGGCGATCGCAGCGGCGAAAACGAGATGGAGGATGCATTCGAGCGATATCACAGAGGGTATGCGCCGCTTGCGCGCGGATCGGACGGGGCGCTGCTGCTGCTTAGCCCGCTCGATCGCAATTACCGCACGAGCATGTACAACAAGGGGGCGCTCGTCTGGCGACTGTTTGAAAAACAGTTCGGCGCCGCAGCGTTCGATAATCTTGTGCGCTCGATGCTCGACCGGCAGCGTGTAGACATACTTACGCTTTCCGACTGGCGGCACCAGTTGTGTACAATCAGCCGCTGTGCGAGCGTCAAGAGCCAGTTGCTCGGCGCAGCAGCCGCAGCGAATCGCAAAGCGGTAACGGATTTGTTTGCGCAATGGGTAGAAACCGTAGTGCTGCCGGATTTTGCGATCGGGCAACCTCAAAAAGCAGCATCCGGCGCTCAGGAATCAACGATTGTAAACTTCGGCAGCGGCGATTTCACTGTTGACCTGCTGATAACCACCGCATCCGGAGAAAAGATTCGCAGGAAAGCGGATGTCAAGGCCGGAGAGTTCGGAACGATCCAACTGCCGACGGGCGTTGAGGTCGTATCCATAGAGGCCGATCCAGAAAAGATTTTTCCGCAGCGCGATTATTCAAACGACTCCTGGCCGCGCCGCGCGTCAATTGCCGATCTTTACGGTCAGGCCAATACTGCGCTGGCCAAAGGCGATGCGGCAACGGCGGAGAGCAAGGCGCGGGAAGCGCTCGCCATTTCTCCCGGCTCTACCGCACTCGAAGCATTTCTCGGACGCGTGCTCCTTGCACAGAAAAAAGACGAAGAGGCCGCGCAGGTGTTCGCTTCGGTGCTGAAGAATGAGTTGATAACGATGCAGGCTTATGCCTGGGCGCATCTGGGTCTGGGCGAGATGGCTGCTCAAGCCAAACGCGCCTCGGACGCCGCAAGGCACTTCGGCCTGGCAGCCGCCGCCGATGTCGAGCCCGCAACAACGCTGGCGGCGCGCAACGGTCTTCTTGCAGCCGAGCGCGAAGCCGGCCTGATTAAAATACCGGATGAAGTCGGCGCCTATCTTAAACAACTCGATGCTGCGATCCTCCAGGGCTCGGCCGATGCCGTGAATCCTCTTGTAGATCTCGGCGGTTTGCGCAGATTCGCCCAATCTCTGGTAGTACGTAAACCTACCGTGTGGCAGAGCACGGCACTGCGCGCCGAAGAACTTGACGCCAACCGCGTCGCAGTAGATGTCGATCTCAAACTCAAGATCGAGGGCAAGGATTATTCCGGCCGCGCACTTTACGTGCTGAGACGCGCGGGCGGACGGATGCTGCTCGGCGAAGTGCTGATGTTCGACGTGAAATAGACTGAAGATAAAAACGGAACAGACGGAATAAACGAAAAAACGGGAGGTTTTAATCTTCTTCGTCTGTTCCGTTTATTCCGTCTGTTCCGTTTTTATCTTCATTTCAAAGCGTATAACGGAAAAGCGTACCTACTACAGGAATATTTCCGGGCGGAGTAAATCCGTCGTGCTGATAAAGCAAAAAAACCTCGGCATAGAACTTTTCCGTAAGCTGTTTGAATCCCCCGACCGAGATGCGGTTTCGATACCATCCTACCCTTTTCACGCCGTTTGATTGCGTGGAATACCAGACCTCATCCGCGACGTACCCGCGGAAACCGAATTTACCCACTCGCATCGGATGATCTATCTGCAACCGATTACGGTATACGGTGAAGTCGGGCGTTCCCGGACGAACACGCCGTTCGAGCAAATTGCGGTCAAAGAAACCAATCTTTCCGACTGAAAACTTCGAAGTGACGTTGAGCACCAACCGCTCTTCGTGAATGAACCGCCCGGCGAATGGCTGGTACTCGACGTGCATGTAGGTAGGAATTATGGTCAGGTAAGGTTTTACCTTGAACACTAGACCCAAGCCTATGCGCTCGTCAACCGGCCGGGTCCAGTTTCGTCCGGCGCGAATTGCCGCAATTATCATCAGGTCGCGCCTGGGTGCGAGCGGCTTTACAATCTGGGTTTCATTCCAGAACTGGCTGTCCTCGCGCGGAGGCGGAACCGGAGTCTGTGCAAAAACAGTACTTCCACCCGCCGAAATAACGATCAGCAATAATGCAATTAACAATCGGATACAGACCATTACGAATGATCGAAACGCGGAAAACGCTGAAATGAATACACGAAATTCGTGGAAGCGTTAATCCCCTTCCGCAAATTCCGCGTGTTTCCGCGTGTTCCGCGATTTGCTTTCTACTTCAGGATGATGTTGAGAGGCGGCAGCTTCTGTTTTGCCGCCAGGTGCTTCTGCTTCTCGTTGGGTTTCACGTCGGGTTCGCGCCATTTGTTGGCCAGCAGGAATTCCTTGTCCTTTACCATCTCGCCCGGCGTATAAACGGCCCATTCAAAATTGTGGCCGTGAATGATCGCGTCGGTCGGACACGCGTCAACGCAGAAGCCGCACAGGATACAGCGACCGTAATCTATCTGATAAACCTTGGCATAACGATGATCCATCGAAATGCGTTCTTCGTATGGGCGGGGATCCTCGGCGCCTTCGATGTATATGGCATCAGCCGGACACGCGGCCGCGCACAGAAAACACGATACGCATTTTTCTTTCCCGTCCTCATTGACGTCCAGAAAATGCTCTCCGCGAAAGCGCCGGAATATCGTAACCGGTTCGTCCGGATAGCTTACGGTCGCCTTTCGGGTGGGAATATGGCTGAGCGTTACGCTCATTCCCGTGGCGGTGGATTGCGCAACGGCGAGTATTTCCTTCACCGTATCTATGACGTTTGAAAGTATTGACATAATCGTAATGCGTAATGAATCAGACAGTTTCGCCCTCTGCGTTGATCACCCAGGTCTCTCCGCTGTTTATAAGCTTCGAGAGATTTCCCGGGCCGCGCTCGGCGACTGCCCGCTTGATCTGATCCTCCAGCATGTCTTCATAGGTCGGCTTTTCGACGGCCCGAAATACGCCTACCGGCACCGGATAGTCCGGATATTGCATCCTGCCCAGAACGTATGAAAGATTCGGCTCCGGGTCCGATTCGTTGTGTACGAGAATATCATCAGTACCGACCCCCGATTCGCCGATTTGCACAACTTCCGGGTGCAGCCCGTTCAGCCGGATTCCCTTGTCCTTGTTTTTACCGAACAGAAGCGGCTTGCCGTGCTCGAGATAAAGCATCCGCTCATCCCGGACTACGCGCTCGGAAAACGGCTTGAATACGCCGTCGTTGAAAATATTGCAATTCTGGAATACTTCGACGAATGCCGATCCCTTGTGCCGCGCCAGCCTCTCGATGATCATCGTCAAATGCTTCGGGTCGGTATCGATCGAGCGCGCCACGAAAGTCGCTTCGGATGCAAACGCCATACTCAACGGATTGATGGGGTAATCAATGACGCCCATCGGAGCGGATTTGTTCTTTTTGCCCAGTTCCGAAGTGGGCGAGTATTGTCCCTTCGTCAGCCCGTAGATGCGGTTATTGAAGAGTATGATTTTCAGGTCTAGGTTGCGGCGTATGGCGTGAATGAAGTGATTGCCTCCAATCGAGAGGGCGTCGCCGTCGCCGGTTATCACCCACACGCTCAGTTCCGGATTCGCCGCCTTGATGCCGGTTGCGAGCGCGGGGGCGCGGCCGTGGATGCCGTGAAAACCGTAGGTATCCATGTAATATGGAAACCTGCTCGAACAACCGATGCCCGAAACAAAAACGATCTTTTCTTTGGGAATATTGAGTTCGGGCATCACGCGCTGCACTTGGGCAAGAATCGAGTAATCGCCGCAGCCCGGGCACCACCGGACCTCCTGATCCGATACGAAATCCTGGCGCGTTAATTTTACCGGAGCATCGGTCGTGTGTGCACCGTTCGTTCCGTTGGTCCCATTCGTTTCTTTTTCGAGATCTGCCATTACCTGCTCCAGTAAAGAGAGAGATAACGGAGCATACGAAATGAGACGGAAAAGACGGAATTATTCAATAACATTCAGCTTTTCCGTGATTTTCGTTTCATTTCGTTTGTTCCGTTATCTCTCTTCCTGTCTTTAGAGATACTCGTTTACCTTGCGAATCAGTTCCGTCACCTGGAAGGGTTTGCCCTTTACCTTCGAGAAGCTGACAGCATCGATGAGGAACCGCGCGCGCACGAGCATCGCGAGTTGACCGAGATTCAGTTCCGGAATTATCACGGTCTCAAACCTGCCGAGTACATCCCCGAGGTTTTTCGGAAACGGATTCAGATACCGGAGATGTGCGCTGGAAACGGATGCGCCCTTCTCCCGCATCTTTTCTACTGCGGTGGTAATTGCTCCGTAGGTCGATCCCCACCCGAGAAGCAGCACCTTGCCCTCCTGATCGCCGTATACGTCGATGGGAGGGATGTCCTGCGCCATGCGTTGAATCTTTTCGGCGCGCAATCG
This sequence comes from Acidobacteriota bacterium, assembly GCA_019639255.1. Lineage (GTDB taxonomy): Bacteria > Acidobacteriota > Blastocatellia > RBC074 > RBC074 > JAHBSF01. The sequence continues at coordinate 9,975 of JAHBSF010000083.1, forward strand.
GACCATAAAATCGTGGTTTTCGGGATCGTAAGATACGTTGCCGGTTATGTGCTGCTTTTCGATGCCGCCGATGCGGTGCTCAAGGCCGGGAGTGCCGGGAATCGCCCATGGGCGCGAAAGCGTCCGCTCATCCCGCAAATATGGATAAAAACCCTCGGCGTCGGTTCGGAATTCAACATCGAATCTCGGCAGGTCTTCGACTGCAGGTATCGCCCACGGTTCCGACCCGTTGCCGAGATACCCGTCGGAGAGATAAAACACCGGCGTCATATACTTCGTCGCCAGACGCACGGCTTCTACCGCCATCTGGAAACAATCCGAAGGCGTGGCCGGAGCGACTATCGCGGCCGGGCATTCGCTGTTGCGCCCGAACATGGCCTGCAACAGGTCAGCCTGTTCGGTTTTTGTGGGCAGCCCCGTAGATGGGCCGCCGCGCTGAACGTCGATTATCACAATCGGCAATTCGGTCATCACAGCGAGGCCGATGAACTCGGACTTGAGGGCAATACCGGGGCCGCTCGTTCCCGTCAGGCCTATGTGTCCGGTGAACGCCGCGCCGATGGCCGCTCCGATGGCGGCAATCTCGTCTTCGGCCTGAAACGTCTTGACGCCGAAATTCTTGTGACGGGAGAGTTCGTGAAGGATATCCGAGGCCGGTGTGATCGGGTAGCTGCCGTAAAACAGCGGCCGCCCCGATAGTTCCGCCCCGGCGACGAATCCTATTGCGGTTGCTTCATTCCCGGTAATGTTGCGGTATTTCCCCGGTTTGATCTTCGCCTTGCCCACGTGGTAATGGACGGTGAAGATTTCCGTGGTGTCTGCATAGTTATACCCGGCGCGGAGCGCGAGTCGATTGGCTTCGGCCAGATCGGGAGTCTTGGAAAACTTGTCCTCGATCCAGCGCAGCGTCGGATCCAATGGCCGGTCGTAGAGCCAGTACATCAATCCCAGGGCAAAGAAATTCTTGCTTCGCTCCTGCTGTTTGTGCGGGATCTTCACCCCTTCGAGTGCGCGCAGCGTGAGCGTCGTTATCGGCACCTTGAAGAGCCTGTACCCTGAAAGCGAACCGTCATCGAGCGGGCTTGCCGGATAACCGGCTTTCTTCAGGTTCCCCTCGACGAAAGCATCGGTGTTGACTACGAGGATGCCCCCCGGAATCAGATCCGGCAGGTTCGTTTTCAGCGCCGCCGGATTCATCGCAACCAGTACATCGGGCTCATCACCCGGAGTGCGAATATCCCGGCTGCTGAAATTCAACTGGTACCCTGAAACTCCGGGAAGGCTTCCGGCAGGAGCGCGAATCTCCGCCGGAAAGTCCGGCAAAGTAGAAATGTCGTTTCCGATTATGGCCGAGGTTGCCGTAAACTGCGTTCCGGTTAACTGCATTCCGTCGCCCGAATCTCCCGCGAATCGGATAGTGACGGTTTCAAGTTCTTCCAGGTGGCGTTGTTGGAGATCTTCACCTTCAAGGGTTATTGCCGACATAGTTGTTCTGGACTCCATTACAGTAGAGGCATAAAAGAGAGATGACGGAACAATCGAAATAAGACGGAACAGCCGGAAACATTCAACTTTTCCGTGATTTTCGTTTCATTTCGCTTGTTCCGTTATCTCTCTTCCGTCTTTCGACGACGGCGACATCATAACACGGCAGCCGTATTCAACGAAAAGCCAGCCGGAAGGTATTTGCCGCTTTCCCTTCAATGGTTACCAGAACATCGACTTCACCGCTGCCCTCAAGGCTCCGCGGCAACCGCGCGTTGATCTGATCGAGTCCGACAAATCCGGTGGTAGCACCGGCGAACAATACCGGTATCGAGGTTTCGCCGACGACGATTTCAGTTGCTTCAAACCCGCCGGAAAAACGATACCCGGTCCCATAAAGTACAAGAAACAGCGTATCGCCCGGATCTCCGAAATCGATGGGAATCGGCGCCCACTGCATAAGGTCTTCGTCAAAACGCGCTACCTGTTCGAACGTTTGCGTGCCGTCCTCGGCTACGCGCAAAACCTGCGCCGCCGCGACCCCCGCACCGTCCGAACTGGCTGTAAAAATGCCGGGCGCGACCCTGACGATTTCCAGCCGGTCAACCGATACCGCGCCGTCGCCGCTGCGCACAACTATCGCAGCTTCGCCCGACGCCGTGCCTTCCGGAATGGCGAAATTTATCTGCCCCGGAGATACAAAAAACAGAAGCGACAGCCGCTCGTCTCCCTCGCTGTCAACTACAGTCACGCTCGTTCCGGCAAGAGAAGTAGGAAGAGGCTCTCCTCCGGGCGCAACAGCCGTCTCCGTAGCAAGGCCCATTGCAGCGAATACCGACGCAATCGAGTCCGCAGATGCTTCGCCGCCCGCAAAACTTGCGGCGTTCACCGTCGTCGACGGCGCGCCGATGAGCAGCCTGAACGTTCTTTGGACGCTCAGGCCGCAGTTGTCCGTAGCCGTAACGGTCACTGTAAATACGCCGGCAGGCGAGGCATTTGAAATTTCGACCTCTCCCGTGACCGGATCGACCGAAAGTTCGCCCGCAAATCCGGGAGCTTCGGCCGTGATCGAACTGACCGTGCCGTTGTCTGAAGGCGCCGAAGTCGGCGTCGACTCGGCGCTTGCAAGCAACTCGATTTCGAGCGTGCGATATGAGCCGAGTTGAGGTGGAGTGTTCGCCGTCACATTCAGCGTCAGGCCCGCTGAAGCCGACAACCCGGCGCCGTCGATAGCCTCGACCCGGAATGGATAAGCGCCCGGAGCGATCGTACAGGAAGCGCCTATATCGGCCGAAACCACGCCATTGTCGTTTACAAGGCTCGATATGCTACTCCCCGGCGGCAAATTCCTCAACGCCACGAAAATGTTGCCGGGCAATGTATCTACATCGCTGACAAATGCAAGAGTTGAATTGGAGCTTGCACCCTGCGAACGCTCTATGGCGCCGACCGGGGCCACGACCGGGGGAGTCACATCGGGCCGCCGCTCGATTTTTGCCACAAATGCGTCGGTCTGCCCACCGTTGTACGCCAGATCCGGGCCGACCGTAACCGGAAACGTGGATTGATCGGATTCCGTATACCCGACGACAATTGCATTAGAATCGGCGTCTACCGCTATCGAAAGCGCAAAATCGTTGCCGCTCCCTCCGAGATAACCGCAATAGATCAGCGCCGCACCCGAAGCGTTGATCTTGGCTGCAAACGCGTCCACTACGCCGTTTGTCTGCAATTGCGGCCCGCCGAGCACGGGGAAAGATGTCTGGAACGATGAAGTCTCGCCCGCGACATACACTGCTCGCTGCGCATCAACCGCTACACCGAACGCCCTGTCGATGCCAGTGCCGCCGATGTATCCCGAAAATACGAGCGCCGTGCCCGCAGGATTGAGCTTCGCTACGAATGCGTCTATGGCTCCGTTGAATGTGAGATCGGGTCCGACAAGCACCGGGAATGTAGCTTCATTCGATGCCGTCTCACCTGCCAGGTAAACGGCTCCCGTATCATCCACAGCTATGCTGTGCGCGCGGTCCGACGCAGCTCCTCCAAGATAACCGCAGTAAACCAGAGCCTCGCCCGTCGGATTAACCTTTGCGACAAACGCATCGTCGTTGCCTCCGTTGTATACGGTATCGACGAAGGTCGCGGGCGGAGACACGGGGAAAGACATGTGATTGGATGAAGTGCTTCCGGCAATGTATGCGTTGCCTGCACTGTCGATAGCGATGTCGCGTCCGTAATCGGCGCCCTCGCCGCCGATGTAACCGCAGTAATCGAGGGCTTGACCTGAGGCGTTGACCCTGGCGACAAACGCATCAATCCCGCCGTTATGCGTCAGGTCCGGCCCGACGAGTACGGGAAACGTCGTTTCGGTGGATTCGGTATACCCCGTGACATAGGCTGTGCCGGCGGGGCTGACGGCAACCCTCGTAGCGAAATCCCTGCGGTTGCCGCCGATGTATCCGCTGTAAACAATGGCGGTGCCGGCGGCGTTTATCTTGGTTATGAAGCCGTCCTGTCCGCCGTTGTATTCAATGTCGGGGCCGATGAAAACCGGAAACGTGTCCTGATTGGAGAAGGTCTCGCCAACCACATATGCGTTGCCGTCGCCGTCTACGGCGACACCCTGCGCGTGGTCACTGCTCGCGCCGCCGATGTACCCCGCATAGACAAGCGCTGTTCCGGCGGCGTTTATCTTGGCGATAAAGGCGTCCTGCAAACCGAGGTTGTAGGTCAGATCGGGGCCGACCGCGGTTGGAAAGGTGGCCTGTGTTGATGAGGTATTCCCTACCACGTATACATTTCCGCCCGCATCTACTGCAATATCGCTGCCTATTTCATCGCCGTCGCCGCCGATGAAGCCGCAATAGAGCAGCACGGCCGGATCGATGATCAGATCGCGCGTGCGATCATAATCGCCGATTTCAAAACCATACGTTGTGTCGGTCAAAGCAGAGCCAAGATGTTTTTTGTTCTCTACGATCCTGTATGCGGATGATACGGGTTGAGCGCCTTCGCCGGAGGATTGATACGAGACTGGAGCTTCATCGCGAAATACCCGGACGGGCGTTGAAATTTCGAGTTCGCCCGACGGCGCAACTTCCACACTTCTCGCTCCGCTCCAGGCAAGCCTTATGCGGCCGGGATCGGCGCCCGGATGGACTGTGAAGGAATACTTGAGACGATCGCGTTCGCCGCCGTAAACGAGGTCTATGCCCGGCCACAGGTTGCGATAAACGATCCCGGTGCGAGCAGATGCTCCGGTTTTCCATTCCGATCGAGCGCCCCGGAAATAGCTGAAAGCGGCCGTGTGCTCGCCCTCACCCAAAATTTCCACATCGGGATTTGAGTCCAGGAAATCGAGTTTGAGGTTCCAGCGGCCGGCAGTGCTGCGGTCAAAAAGGGAGAACGTAACACCCCGTTGGGTAAAATAAACCGTCTGATCGCGGCCGTGAATCGTGTAGGCTACGCCCGCGTCGTATTGACCGACGTTTTCAACAAAATAGACCGGCAGCCGCCCGAACCTGCTTGAGAGCGCTGCAGCGTTTGCCGGTTCCCCGGCGGCTTCAGATGCGGGAATGGCCGCAAGAAAAAATGCGCCAAGCAGGACCGTACTTAACAGCAATACGCCCACCTGTCGCATGCGAACAGCCCGCGCTTCCGGCGTGTGTTGGGGATTGAATGGAGCTGCATGAGCTATGGAGTGGATCAGACTGCGCATGTTCGCCACCTCCGACTGACTCAGAAAGAACAAGTAACACCAAAATCGCTTATCAGGGTTATGCGGTTGCTGCGCCTGGGGCTTTGGATGCAACACCGGATTCGCTTGCCCGTTTCGGCCCATCGACTTACGGGATGCTGCAAACTTAACGGAGCAGACGCCTTTTTTGCAAGCCCCGTAGCGCCGACTACGCGCGCCTGCAATTTTCTTCCACCCATACGTAACCCTTTCACGCTTTTGATAACCAGAATGTTGACAAAATCCGATGGGCTTCATTATGATTTGGATGTGTCAGTTGCGGCTGTAGAAAATCTGCTGAAAGCGCCGCGCAGTGCGATAATCGACCTGTTGAAGAGTCGGGGCGGGGCGAGCGTCGAAGAGTTGGCGCAGGAGTTGGCGGTGACGAAGGTTTGTGTTCGCCGTCATTTATCGTTGCTGGAGAGCGACGGGCTGATCCGGCACGAGGAGCAGCGCCACGAGCGAGGCAGGCCGCGTCACATCTACCGCCTGACGGAGAAGGCCGATTGCCTGTTCCCGCGCCGATACGATGAATTTGCGCGCGGCATACTCGGGCAACTCGAACGCGAGTACGGGCTGGAAGCCCTTGAACGGTTGCTTGCGGCTCGCGCCGATGAACTGATCGATCAGGCGAAGCGGCTGTGCATCGGACTGAATTTCGAGCAGAGCGTCAGGAAGCTGACGCAGTGGATAAGCGATAAGGGTTATGCCGCCGAGGCTCGGCGCATGAAAGACGGCAGCTTTCGCCTGGTGCAGCACAATTGTCCAACAGAAAATATCGCTACGGCCTATCCGCAGGTATGCGCCCAGGAGTTGCGGGTTTACACCGAGATCCTGGGATGCCAGGTAGTGCGCGAGTGCCGGATATCGGATGGCGCTGCGGTGTGCGAATACCGGATTCTGCCTCCGGTTAAACGATCATTGAGGGTGCTATCCATCCGATGAGATTTTACATACTGAAGGGAGATAAACGAACAAACGAAACGATATGAAAATCATGGAAAAGTTGAATATTGTTGAATATTTTCGTCTTTTCCGTCTTATTTCGTCTTTTCCGTTATCTCTCTTTTATCTCCCGAAGTCGTGTGGAGTGATTTGACTGGAACAATACTGATGTCGAAACCCATTACCGAAGAAATGATTCTGGATGCGTTGCAGGCGGTGAAAGATCCCGACCTGCACCGCGATATAGTAGCGCTGGGAATGATCCGCGACGTTAAAGTCTGCGGCGGCATTGCCAGTTTCAGGTTCGTATTGACTACGCCCGCGTGTCCGGTTCGCGATCAGTTGAAGGGACAGGCCGAAGCCGCGGTAATGTCGATTCCCGGGATGGAAACCGTCGAGATTACGATGGATGCCGAAGTGCCGAAGGTGCGCGGCGCGCTCGACAAAACCGCAGTCGAGGGCATACGGCACATTGTCGCGGTCAGTTCGGGAAAGGGCGGCGTCGGGAAATCCACGGTGGCGGTGAATCTGGCCGTTTCGCTTGCGCAGATGGGCGCCAATGTCGGCATACTGGATACGGATGTATACGGTCCGAACGTGCCGATTATGCTCGGCGGAAACGATATGCCCGAGGCGCGCGGCGACAAGATCATTCCGCCCGTGTACCACGGTGTTAAAACGATGTCGATCGGGCTTCTCAATCCCGGCGATCAGGCCGTTGTCTGGCGCGGGCCGATGCTTCATTCTGCTGTAGGGCAATTCCTGCGTCAGGTGGAATGGGGCGAACTCGACTATTTGATCGTCGATATGCCCCCCGGCACGGGCGACGTGCAGTTAAGTCTTGCACAAATGGTATCGCTTGCCGGATCGGTGCTCGTTACGACTCCGCAGGAAGTATCGCTTTCGGATGTGCGCAAGGCGTTCAATATGTTCGAGAAACTGCACGTTCCGAGCCTCGGCATCGTAGAGAATATGAGTTATTTCGTCTGCTCGAATTGCGATGAGCGTCACGAGATTTTCGGGCACGGCGGCGGTGAAGCGCTCGCCGAGCGTTACGGCGTGCCGTTTCTGGGCGCGATTCCGCTTTCGATAGGCGTGCGTGAGGGCGGAGATCTGGGCGTGCCTGTGGTTGTAGGCGCACCGCGCAGTCCCCAGGCGCAGGCTTTCAAACAGGTTGCACAAAACGTCGCGGCGCAGATCAGCATTGCCGCGATCAAGGCCAACAAGGCGCTGCCCGTACTCAATGTGAAACGGTGAGCGCAACAGACAATCAGAAGGAGAGTGTAATATGAATCTGACCCTAACCGAGACCGCAGCTCAGGAAGTAAAGAAATTCATGGACACCGAAGGCGTAACCGACACGGCCGGTTTGCGCGTGCGGGTGGTGCCGGGCGGTTGTTCCGGCTTCCAGTATGCGATGAACATTGAAGAAGCTCCTGCGCCGACCGATGAAGTCGTCGACGCGGGCGGGCTGCGCGTGTTTGTGGATATGTTCAGCGCGCAGTATCTTGATTCCGTTCAAATCGATTATGTCAGCAGTGTTATGGGTTCCGGTTTTACTTTCAATAATCCGAACTCGAGCGGAGGCTGCGGCTGCGGCAGCTCCTTCTCGGCTTAATCCGATCCACAGCAGATTGGTACAAAGCGTGAAACAGGAAGAGAGATAACGGAACAGACGAAATAAGACCGAAACTACGAAAATATTCAACCATATCTCTAATTTTCGTTTAATTTCGTTTGTCCCGTTATCTCTCTTTTATGCGCCAATCTCGTGTGGATTCATTTAATGTTCTTAACAATTATCAAGGAGGATCGAGATGTCGAGTCTTGCAGGAACAACGACCCACGAGAATCTGAAGCATGCATTTGCGGGCGAATCGCAGGCCAATCGGCGTTATCTCTATTTCGCACGTCAGGCCGACATCGAGGGTTTCCCCGACATTGCCGGCCTGTTTCGCGATACCGCTGAAGGCGAAACCGGACACGCCCACGGCCATATGGACTTTCTGAAGGAAGTAGGCGATCCGGCTACGGGTGAACCTTTCGGTTCCACCGAGAAAAACCTCAAGGCCGCGATCGTCGGCGAAACTTACGAATACACGGAAATGTATCCGGGATTTGCCCGCACCGCGCGCGAAGAGGGATTCGACGAAATCGCCGAATGGTTCGAGACGCTCGCACGCGCAGAAAAATCGCACGCAGGACGCTTCCAGAAGGGTTACGATACGCTCTCCTGATCCGCGTGAGATCGGTGCACATCGCTGGAGATTAGTGAGATAGCGGAACAAGCGGAAACAAACGAAAACTACGGAAAAAGTAACAATTTCAGTTTGTTCCGTATATTTCCGTTTGTTCCGTTATCTCTGTTTCCCCATTCAGATTCCTGATTGACGTCGCTGGAGCTCATCATGCTCGAACAAGGTGATCTGACCTCCGTTCCCGTTGCATGGGACAAACCGGGATACTGGGATGAATCGGCGCTCGAACGTGAAATGCGACGGCAATACGATGTGTGCAATTCCTGCCGGTTGTGTTTTAATCTCTGCCCGGGATTTCCAAAACTCTTCGAGGGATTCGATGACGACAAGGTCGACAACGATCCCGAAAAGCTGACTCGCCCGCAACTGCTCGAGTTCGTAGACCTCTGCTACAATTGCAAACTCTGTTTCATCAAGTGCCCATATACGCCTCCGCACAAATTCCTTATTGACATTCCGAAACTCGTCATGCAGGCCCGGGCGCAGGCGACGAGGAAAAACGGCGTAGAGTTGCGCGAGCGGATGCTGAGCAGCCCCGACGAAGTCGGCAAACTCGCAACGCTTGCCGCTCCCGTCTCCGGGCTTGTCAACTGGGCGAATCGCAACAAGGCCAATCGCGGTTTGATGGAGAAACTATTCGGCATCCATCGCGAAAAAATACTGCCCCGGTTCAACGCCTCCACCTTCGAGCGCTGGTTTCGCAAGCGAAACGGAAAGACCGAAATCAGCAACGAACAGAGCGAAAAACCGAGAGTCGTGTTTTTCCATACCTGTGTGGTCAATTACAACGAACCTCAAATCGGGCGCGCAGCCGTCAAGGTCCTCGAACACAACCAGGTCGAGGTTTGCTCGCCGCAGGGACAGCAGTGTTGCGGAATGCCGTATCTCGACAGCGGACGGCTCGAAACCGCATTGGAACATTTCCGTGCAAACGTAAGACTTCTGCTCCCCTTCGCCCGGCTCGACTATGCCATAGTAATCCCCGAACCGACCTGCGGCATGATGCTCAAGAAAGAGTACGCCGATTACCTGCAGGGGGAGGAGCGGGAACAGGCGCTGGAGGTTTCTCGTCGCGTATACGACCTGGCGGAATACCTCGTGATATTGAACGCGGCGGGCAAGCTGAGCCGAGATCTGAAGGAATCGGTGGGCAAGATCGCCTATCATCAACCGTGTCATTTGAAGTATCAGGCGATCGGGGCGAAATCCGTGGAGTTGCTGCGCCTGGCCGGAGCCGAAGTCGTGGTAATCGACAAGGGCTGCTCGGGGCACGACGGAACCTGGGCGATGAAAAAAGAGTACTTCCCTATGGCTCAGAAGGTAGCGCGCGGGCTGCACCGGGGAGTGAAGGAATCGAATGCAGCAACAGTAGCCACCGATTGCTCGCTCGCCGGGCTGCAGATTCAGCAGGGTACCGGGCGCGAGACCGAGCATCCAATAGAGGTGCTGGCGCGCGCATACGGAATTTCAAGCGACGAGTAATCCGGACTGGAGTCTAACGGAATGAGACGGGTGGTTCTGTCCGAAATCCTGGACATTGCGCAATACGAAAAGCGACGAGCGGACATACGGCGCGGGATAATCGACCTGAAGAAAAAACGCCGCGTCGGCGTGGGACCGAGCGTCACTTTCGTGTTTGAAAATCATGACACCGTATGGTTCCAGATCCAGGAGATGATGCGCGCCGAACGCATCGTTGAAGACGCCGCGATACTGCACGAGATCGACACTTATAATCAACTGCTGCCGGACGAAAGCGAGCTTGCCGCTACGATGCTGATCGAGCTTGCGGACGCGGCGCACATTCGCGAGGAAATAACGCGGTTCCTGGGCGTAAATACCGGGGATTCGGTGTGGATGCAGGTTGGAGACGAAAAACTCCCGGGCGTGTTCGAGGCGGGACAAAGCGACGATCACCGCATCAGTGCGGTTCAGTATGTTCGCTTCCGGTTCACTCCCGAGGCTCGCGACAGGTTCGTCAAGGGCGAGTCGAAGGTTGAACTCGTGATCGAACATCCGAACTATCAACACCGCGCGGAAATAAGCGGCGAGGTGCGCGGCGAACTCGCAAACGATCTGCAATGAGAGGTGAAGAGAGGTAACGGAACATACGAAATGATACGAAAAGAACGGAAAAATTGAATATTGTTGAATATTTCCGTATGTTCCGTCTATTTTCGTCTGTTCCGTTATCTCTCTTTTATGTCCCGAAATCGTGTGGATTGATTAAAAGATATGGAGGATGAGTCAACATGCCAAATATTGGAGATGCAGCGCCGGATTTTGAACTCGACAGCACGGCCGGTGAAAAGGTGAAATTGTCCGGCTTCAGGGATCAGAAAAACGTATTGCTGGCGTTTTATCCGCTCGATTTCACGCCGGTTTGCACAAACGAAAACTGCGCGTTTACAGCCGACTATGCGGCGTTCGAGTCGGAAGATACCGTAGTACTTCCGATCAGTGTGGATTCCATTCCGTCTCACAAGGAGTTTCGCGCCAAATACGGAATGGATCATCATCTTCTGTCGGATTTTATGCGCCAGGCGTCCACTGCATTCGATGTGCTGATTCCGGAAAGAAACTTCTCCCGGCGCGCATACTTCCTGATTGACAAGGCGGGCGTCGTGCGCTGGAAACACGTGGAAGAAGAACTCGGTCACAGCCGCACCAACGCCGAGATTCTGGATGAAATCAGGAAGGTCAACCAGGCCTGATGTCGCGGTCGAATACTGATTTGAGGGATGTAACGTCGGATTTTGCGCTCGAATACGCCGCACTGCATTCCGGCGCAGGTCTGATCGATCTCTCGGGCGCAGGAGTGCTTGAAGTAAGCGGCTCGAATGCGGTTCAGTTTCTGAATGGACTCGTCAGCAATGACGTCAAAATGCTTTCGCCGGGTGAAGGAACCATTGCTGCGTTTTTGAACGTTCAGGGAAAGGTGCTCGCTTTATCACGCATATACCGCACCGAAAATAAATTTCTGCTGGAACTTGAAGCGTGCAATAGATTGAAGATTCTGCACAATCTGAGCAGGTTTGTTCCCGCAGGAGGTTTCTTTGTAAGCGACCTGAGCGAAAAAACCGCGATTTTTTCTGTTCAGGGCCCAAGATCGGACGAACTGGCAGCGGCGTTGACCGGAAGCGTTCCGGGCGCGGCGCCGTATTCGCACCGTGAAGCACTGATAGACGGAATCAAAGTGCGAATTGCGAATCACGCAAGGTGCGGACCCAAAGGCTTCGACATGTTTGCGCCCGCGGATTTGTCGGACAAGCTCCTGACTGCGATACTCGAACCGGCAGCCTGCAGGCTTGTCGGACGCGCAGCATTCGACACGGCGCGCATCGAAGCCGGTGTTGCATTGGAACCGCACGACATCGATGAAAGCCATATATTGCTTGAAACCGGCCGGAACGATGCGGTGAGCTACACGAAGGGCTGCTATTTGGGACAGGAGATCATCGCTCGTATTCACTGGCGCGGGCGTCCCGCAAAGCAAATAACCGGGCTCCTGTTGCGGATTGACGAGGCGTCCGAAACGATTGATTTCCAATCGGCTTTACTTTTTGCCGAAGACGGGAAAAAGGTTGGCGACATAAAGAGCATAACGTACAGCCCGCGACTTGGGCGCAGTATTGCCCTTGGCTATGTCCACCGTAATTACCTGGAACCCGGAACTTCGCTGATTGTGAGGATTGATGACAGGGAGATGGGACGCGCCGAAGTGACGAGCCTTCCCTTCACCGTCGAAAACTGAGGACGCATGTCGCAACCTGAGCAGGATAAACGGATTCCAAACGATTTTGCGGAATGGAATCTCGACTCTGCAGAACTGGCGTACACAATAATCTCGCAGTACGTCGAACATACACAAATGTCCGGAATGGTCATTGCGATGATGGCGCACGGCCTCGGCGAAGATAAGCTCAAGGCCATTGTGCAGAGCGAATACTGGCAAAGCTATCAGTCAAGTCGCCACTCGCTCAATGCAACAAAAACCGGGATCGAGCAACTGACCGGCCTGATAAACCGCATGCGGGGCATTGATCAAACCGAAGATAAAAAAATAACGGAACAAACGAAATGAGACGAAAATTACGGGAAACTTGAATATTTTCGTGGTTTCCGTCTTAATCTCGTTTGTTCCGTTATCTCTTTTTCCCCAAACAAAGAATTGCCGGGTTCCGTGATGAGTGTAAAAGTTCGACTAACAATCCTCGGATTCTGGTTCGGCGTGCTGGCGCTTTTCAGCTTTGCTGTAGCGCCGGCCGCCTTTTCCGTGCTGCCGTCGCAGGGGCTTGCGGGCGCGGTCGTGTCCCGAACGCTTACAGTAGTTGAATATACGGGTATGGTTGTTGGGCTTGTACTGTTAGGGATTTCCGCCGCCACATCGCGACATTCCAAGGCCAGACTTGCCGAACAACTGCTGCTTGCGCTGATGACCCTGTCGATGGTCGTATCGTATTTCATCGTGTCGTCGCGATTGCATTCAATCCGCTCGGAGATGGGTGACCGGCTTGCATCGCTCCCTCCGGGGGATGCAACTCGAATGACGTTCGACGTAATGCATCAGTTTTCCGTAGGACTAACGGCGTTCAATATGGCAGCCACGCTCATACTTATCGGTACGCTGCTGTGGCGGCGATCCGCACCGCGCAAGGAAGTTAGCGATCGCACCGAACCGCTCATCACGCCATGATCGAGTTCACGGTATCAGACTCGCAGGGACGCGGCCCCCGCCTCGACCGGTTCCTGGCAGAGAATCTCCACTCAATCAGCCTTACACGTATCAGGACGATGATCAGGGACGGAGATGTCGAGGTTAACGGCGCCGGATCACAAAAGGGCGTGAGGCTGCAAACCGGTGATGTTGTAACTCTCAAGACAGACGAAGCATCACAGGCTTCAACTTCGGCGACGCCGCAGCAACTTCCCATCGAAATCCTTTACGAGGACGAATCAATAGTCGTTGTCAATAAGCCATCGGGGATGCTCACTCATCCGTCGAACCGGGAACGATCCGGCGCACTCACAAACGCGCTCGCTCACCATTTCATCCTTACATCGGGACGGCCGATTCGCGCCGGACTCGTGCATCGCCTCGACAGGGATACGTCCGGCGCAATCGTGGTAGCAAAGACGCTGAGGGCGCACAGAATTCTTTCCAATGCGTTTCGCGAACGGCGTGTACGCAAGACATACCTTGCCGTCGTCTCGGGCGCACCCAATGCGGATTCCGGAGTGATCGACGCCCCCATAGGCTGCGACAAAACCGATTGGCCGCACTGGAAAGTAATGGATTCGGGCAGACCGGCAAAGTCGAATTACATCGTGCTTCGCCGTTTTCCCATGCACGCGCTTTTGCGACTGGAACCGCTTACCGGTCGAACGCATCAGATCAGGATTCACTGCCGGCTGGAAGGATGTCCGCTGCTCGGAGATCCCGTTTATGGAATCCGCAACGACCCTCAAGCCAAACGACTCGGAATCAAACGACAATTCCTTCACGCCGAGCGCCTGGTGTTTCCCCATCCGGTCAGCGGAAAGGAAATCGATATCGCCGTCCCGATGCCTGAAACGATGGCCGGGATCATCGGGCGACTGAGCGTCGAAACAGCGTTCGAAACAGTAAATTCAGTGGATTCTCTCAACGGCAAATCCGAACCATGAACCGGGTCGCAGCAAAACCGGAAACCGGTATGTATGACGTGGTCGTGATAGGAGGCGGCCCCGCAGGCATTAGTGCGCTGCTATGGTGCAACTCGCTGGGCCTGCGCGCCGTGCTTCTGGAACGTTCGCCGGAACTCGGCGGGCAACTGCTCGTACTCTACCACCGGATAATCGACTATCCGGGCCTGTTGCCCGAAAACGGCCGTATTCTGCGGAATGAATTCGAGTCGCAAATAACCACGCTTGGGCTGGCCTTCCGCACCGGTTGCAAAATTGAGAGGCTCGATCTTGAACGACTGGAAATATTCGCCAATGACGCACGCTTCAAGGGACGCTCGGTCATTGTCGCAACGGGGGCGCGAAAACGACGGCTTGGAATACCCGGCGAGAATGAATTCGAAGGAAAAGGAGTCAGCTTCTCCGCTACGCGCGATCACGCAGAATTCGCCGGACGCGAGGTTGTTGTTATCGGCGGCGGGGATTCGGCGGTAGAAAACAGTCTGATACTTGCTCGGGTTTGCCCGCGCGTAACGCTCATTCATCGCAATGACAATTTTCGTGCTCGACCGGAATGGATCGAAGAAGCCGGAAGTAATCCGCGTATCGAGATACGGACGGGGTTATTGCTTCGCGAAATTCTGGGCGGCAACGTCGTTGAGCGCATAATTCTTGAAGACGTTTCACTCGGCAGCCGCGAGACCCTGAAAACCCAAGGTGTATTTATCCGCCTCGGCATCGAACCGAATACCGAATTGCTCAAAGGGCAAGTCGCACTCGACGATGAGGGCTATTTGCTCGTGGATTCGAAACTGAGGACTTCCCTGCCCCGCGTCTACGGAGCAGGAGATGTAACCAGACCAGTTTGCCTGAGCATTGCAACGGCAGTAGGGCATGGAGCGATTGCGGCAAAAGCGGTTGCAGAAGAATTGAGAAAAAGCGGAACACATGAATACTCTGCCAAGTAAGTTCTAAGTGCGTGT
>JAHBSF010000084.1 GCA_019639255.1 Acidobacteriota bacterium
AACAAACGAAAGAAACGAAAGAAACGAAACAGACGGAACAGACGGAACAGACGGAATGCACGGAACAAATTCAAAGCGATGATTTATTAGGTTGGTGCGGACGATGAGTTTTTCTTTTTTTGCATC
Organism: Acidobacteriota bacterium; assembly: GCA_019639255.1. Taxonomy (GTDB): domain Bacteria; phylum Acidobacteriota; class Blastocatellia; order RBC074; family RBC074; genus JAHBSF01. Next base: position 127 of record JAHBSF010000084.1, read on the forward strand.
GCTGATGTTTCTCGGTGGGTTTGCAGCCCTTGCAGCGGCGCTTTTTATTGCAGTGCGCCGGTACAAAACGCGTGCGGAGCGCAGCCTGTCCACCGCAGAAAAGGGTACGGGAGATTTCGGACCCATGCTGACAAGCGTGCGCCTTCGCAGTTTGAGTGTCGGTGCGGGCGTCATCGTCGCACTTGCACTGAGCTTGCATGCCTACTGGGGGCTGTTCGCCGCAGGTCCTGTAGCCGAAGACGCCGAATTCTCGATGCTGAAAAACCGGCGCGATCAGCGCAACCGCCGCGAAACGGAAAGTCGACTGAGAGGCTGGATCTTCGATCGCAACGGCGATATGCGCCGCGCGCTTGCAAAGTATCGATACCTGAACGGGCAGGTTATCCGCGATTATCCGCTCGGTCCCGCCGCCGCCCACCTTGTCGGCTACAGTGGACTTGTACGCGGCGACGCGATGCTGGAGCGGGCAGTGGGGCCTGGTCCGGGCGCAGCGGGCGCGGATCAAGGCAGCATCTGGAAAAGACTCTTTGCATCAAAGCCGGAGGGACGCGACGCCGTAATCGGCCGCGATATAAAACTCACGATCGATGCGGATCTTCAGCGCGAGGCGTTTGAGCGGCTTGGCGGCAGGCCTGGCGCGGTCGTGGTAATGCAACCTCAAACGGGCGAAGTTTTGGCGCTTGCAAGTTCTCCATCGTTTGATCCCGACGATGTGTCGAACGATTCGAGATGGCGTGAAATTTCATCCGATGCGGCAAAGAGGCCTCTGCTGAACCGCGCGCTCGGCGAGTATTACCTGCCCGGATCTACACTGAAGGTCGTGACGGCGTCTGCAGCAATCGAATCGCGCCTCGACAAGGAAACGTTCCAATGCCAGGCGGGTGGATGGATTCCGCCCGGCTCCAATCGCCCGATTCGCGACGATGAGGGAGCCGCTCATGGCAGCGTTACATTGTCGGAAGCCGTGACCCGCTCCTGCAATCAGTATTTCGCTCAACTCGGTGTTGAAATTGCGCATATACGGCTAGGAGAGGCGGCGGCGCGTTTCGGAATGAAGGTATATGCCGATCCTGCCGATTCATTGCGCGCCGGATCGTTGCGCGACCTGTGGAATACGGAAGACCGGATGCTCGGCGACGTACTTGCACCGCTTCATTCCACGTTCGTAGCGGGACGTCGAACGACGAAATACGATCTTGCGCTCGAATCGATCGGGCAGGGCTTTGTGCAGGCGACTCCGCTGCAAATGGCGATGGCGGCGGCGGCGGTCGCCAATCTTCAGGGCAACGTGATGCGCCCTCAAATCGAAATGGAAAGGGCGCCGGCGGTCTGGACCCAGGCGATGAGTCCGGACACGGCCGGCAGAATGCGGGCAATGATGGCAGCGGTAGTTGAACGCGGAACGGCTGCTTCGGCGTTCGGCGGCCTGCGCGCAAGGTTGAGCGCGGGCGGAAAGACGGGCACGGCGCAAAGAGAGGTTCCGGTGATAGACGCGCGCACGGGGCAGCCCGCGACCTATCGCGACTTGCGCGGTGTAGAACGCACGAGGCGTACCTTCAGAATAGATTCCTGGTTCATAGGATTTGCACCAGTTGACCGGCCGCAGATTGCAATTGCCGTGGTTGTAGAGGGCGGAGGTTACGGGGGCAGGACTGCTGCGCCGATTGCAGCGCAGGTTTTCGCAAAGGCGCAGACTCTTGGTTTGACGCGTTAAATCGATCCACCGCAGCAGGAGAGATAACGGAACAAACGAAATAAGACGGAACAGACGAAAATATCCAACTTTTATGTGATTTTCGTTTTATTTCGTTTGTTCCGTTATCTCTCCTGCTGCGGTGGATCGATTTAATTTACCGCCTTGAGCTGGTTGATGCGTTCGCGTATGGCGCCGGTGAAACAGGATTGCTCATCCGCGGTTGCACCGCTTGCTTCGAGAGCTGCGCGAATTTGCTCATCGGTAATACGGCCGAGATACTGCATCAGCCATTGCACATCGGACACCTTGATGTCCCTTGCAAAGTCGCTGGTATGCTGGCCCGAATAACCGAATTCTACGATGCCGTTGCGTGAGCGTTTGACGAAATTTTTTGTCTGACTCTGGTAGCCTTTGCAGTCCCATTTCTCGCGCGACAGGAAGTTGCCCCATTTGCCCATCGATCCGCCCCAATCGGTGACGAGGTACCGGGATTCGTCCTTGCTTTGGAAAATCGCGGTATTCGAGCCGCGTTTGACGTCGCGCAGATCCTTGTTGTCCCAGTTCGAGGCGAGCATGACCATAATGCGCAGGCCTGCAAGCTCCTTCGAACCGACGAACGGATTGTCGATCCAGCTCCAGCTCTGATCCTCATCTAGTTTCTTTACGCCCTTGTCGCGCTGCCGCTCGAAACGTGCATTGGTAAAACTGCCGTCGGGTTTGACGTAGTTTTTAGCGCGAGTCAGTCCGGTTACACCCTCTACTGCGCCGGAGGGGATGAAATAGGCCGGTTCGACGAAATAACCCACAGCCCACAGCAAGCGCGTCGCGAACGTTTCGGAATTAACCTCCGAACCCCACTTCATCCCCCACTCGACGCCTGTGCTGTCCTTCACCTTGATTTTGGGGTTGGTGCCCTTGAGGTTTTCCTCAATAAATGTGAGCGGCGGTTTCGGCGCCTTGTCGCGTCCGGCGATCCCGCCTACGAGATCGAGTTTCTCGACCTCGCCCGGGTCCATCCATATTATGGGCTTGGGCGTTGCTTTGGGTTTGGGCGGCGCCTTGGGGGCCGAGCCCGTTGCCGAAGGCAGCCCCTGTGCGTCGACGGGAAGGGCGCACAGCGCCGCAATTGCCAAAAGCAGCAGTAACCGGCCGCCCAGGGTTTTTGTTCGGGGATATTTCATTTCCAGCACCTCAACTTGCACAGACCGTGCGGGTTCATTGCCTGAATCGCGGTCCGCGTTACACATTGCACTGCCGACTGCGCCAGGTTTCAAAAATTCTGCAGCGGTTTAAAGCGCCGGGGAAATAATAGCAAACTTTCCCCCATTTAGTGCAGTGGGAATGCGATCGAAACGCAGCGCCGGGTTGCGCGCGCTTGACTAACGCCGATGCGTGGCTAGTATAGATGAGTGGTTGTAGTTCGGCGCAGGGTTGCACATTGGATGCAGCACGCCGAATGGGGAAGGCTTTTGATGCGTGAGGTTCAAGTAGCCTATGGAGAGAAAAACTAGGCGAGGGTGGCTGCGGTTACTGGTTTTCGGCTTTGCGTTGACGTTCGGCGGCGGCAGCCTGCTTGTGAGTCCGCAAGCGGCGGTCGACGATGCATCGGCGGAAAACAAATTATTCCGGGACTATATCGACGCGGCTGAAATCATCCGCGAGAAGTACGTTGAGCCGGTCGAGTACGAGCAGCTTTCGAAAGCAGCGATAAGCGGAATGCTGCGCACGCTCGATCCGCACTCGAACTTTTATGACCGGAAAGCCTTCGAGGAGTTTCGCCGCGAGCAGCGTAGCCACTACTTCGGAATCGGGGCCACGATTCAGCGACGTTTTGGCGGCGTATACATCATTGAGCCTTTCAGGGACGCACCCGCAACCCGTACGGGACTGCGCTACGGCGATCAGATAGTCGAGATCGACGGCAAGAACTCTGAAACGTGGAATTCGGATCAGGTAAGGGATTCGCTGCGCGGAGAACTCGGCACACTGGTGCGCGTTAAGGTTCGTCGTGCGGGTGAGCCCGAACCTGTAGCGTTTACAATCGAGCGCGGAACCGTGGATCTGCCTTCCATAGCCTCGTATTACATGGTTCAGCCCGGCGTGGGATACATCAATCTTGTGCGGGGATTTCATTCCACCACAAGCGAAGAGTTGAACATTGCGATCCGGAGTCTGAAGGAGCAGGGCGCAACATCGCTCGTTCTGGATCTACGGGGCAATCCAGGCGGATTTCTGGATCAGGCCATCAAGGTATCGGACAGGTTCCTGGATCGCGGTCAGGTTGTGCTTTCAGTGAGGGGCAGGGAAGGCAGGATACCCAGTCGCGAATGGAAAGCCGAAAGCGGGTCGCCGGAGACGATGCCGCTCGTGGTTCTGATAAACCGCGGATCGGCATCCGCCTCCGAGATCGTAGCGGGTGCGATGCAGGATCACGACCGTGCGCTGATTGTCGGCGAGGGCAGCTTCGGAAAGGGCCTCGTTCAAACGATATTTCCGGTTTCGGGCGGCGCGGGACTAACGCTTACGACGCAACGCTACTACACGCCAAGCGGCCGGCTCATACAGCGCGATTACTCTAACGGATCGTTTTATGACTACATTGCCCGGCGCAATTCCGGCAGCCCCGTGAAACCAAGCGCCGAAAACGGCAAGGAGCAGAAGAAAACAGATCTGGGACGCACGGTATTCGGCGGCGGCGGCATCGAACCCGACATCAAGGTAGACTCTTCGGTTCTGACCAACGCACAGTTTGCGCTGCTGACCTCGGGATTGTTCCAGTTCGTGCGCGAGCTTGCTGCGGGCAAGGTTGCGGCAGCGCCCACATTCAAGATCGAGCGCGTCGATCATTCGCACCAGTTCAAGGGTGATGAGTTCGTTATAACTGACGAAATCATGAACGCATATCGAGCGTTTGTTACCGATTTCATCGCAAAGACGCCGGATTCATCACTTACACCTGCGATTGTCGAGCAAAACATCGATTGGGCGCGATTGAGAATCCGCGAGGAACTGCTCATCGCCGCATATGGAAATGAAATCGCGCAGCGAGGCATGAGCGCAAACGATCCGCAGTTGCAGCGCGCACTATCCGAGTTGCCCAATGCCGCTCAACTTGCCGAACGTGCAAGAAAGCAGGCGAGATCGTCTACGTCTCGCGACTGATCCATTCAGAGGAACGAAACAGCGGCAATTCCCGGTAAAGAAGTGGAGAATAGATAACGGAACAAACGAAATAAGACGGAAAAGACGAAAATATTAAGCTTTTCCGTCTTATTTCGTTTGTTCCGTTATCTATTCTCCACTTCTTTACCGGGAATTGCCGCTGTTTAGTATGATTTTCGTATGATTCGGTTGCGGCGAATAATACTTGCGGTGGGGGTGCTGCTTGGATCGGCGGGCGCGTGGTTGTATTGGCAGCGCGTGACGCCGGTGGATATGGCGGTTTGCGTCCCGGAATCCGCAATAGGTTATTTTGAGATCGGCAATCTGCCGGATTTCGCCGACAGGATCGCTTCAACCGATGCGTGGAGCCGCCTTGCTCCCGAATACGGGGTCGATGCAAACGTCGGTTACTACACAAAGCTCGCGCGCGTGATCCGTGCAACCGGGATCGGACGCGCCGAGTGGGCGGCGGCGGCGAGAGCGCAATATGCGGCGGTTGTTACGAGTCTCGAAGTGCGCGGCGAAAACGTGCGTCCGAGGGCCGCGCTGATTGCCGAAACGCACATTTCCGAAGACCGGCTGCGGGTGCTGGTTGCTAAACGCCTTCCCGAACTTGCCGAATACCTGTTCGGCCCTACAGAGCCGGAAAACTCCGAATATGCGGGCGTCGCTGTGCGCCTGTACAGGGCAGCCGAGGGTGAAAGACGCCTGTATTCGGCGCAGGTGGGCAGTCTGTGGATACTGGCCAATCACGCCGAGGCGATGGAAGCGTGCCTGGATGCGCGATTGGGCAGGGCGCCGAATATGTCCGGAAACTTCTACCTTCGGCAGGCGCGCCCCGTAGTCGAGGGCGACTCCTTTGGATTCGTCAGCGGGGCGGGGGCAACGCGGCTCGCGAGATTCGGAGTGCACGTAATCGGCGCAAGGATGTTCGGCGCAAGTCCGCTTGTGGATGCATTGGAAAGCGTAGCGGGTAATCTTTCGGCGCAGACTTCTCAGGGATTCGCTTTCGGACAAAGTATCGACGGATCCGGGGTCACGGAACGTTCCTTGTGGTTGCTTCAGCCGCAGATGGTGGAGCAGTTGCGCGCAGGCGTGAAGGTTGAAAGCGCCGAATCGAGGCTTCTTGCCGAAACTCCGGCCGGAACAATGTCTGTAACAATCATACGCGCGGACGACCCATCACAATCGTTCGACGCGATTGAAGCCGTAATATCGTCGAGGCTTGGTGTAGCTGAAAGCTTTTTATTCCAGAAATTTCTTTTTGGTGTGAGAGAAGCGCTCCTGGGGTTGCGTGCGGGCGAATCGGCCGGCGGAGCCTTCGGCGGTGAGATTGCGAATCTGAGTATTGGAGACGGGGAAGGCGAGCGGTTATGGCTGATAGAGGCGGGAGACAGGGCGAAACTTGAAGCTCTGGTCGTTCGTTTCCTTACCGAACGGGGTGGGGCAATAAGGCGGAGTCCGCACGAGGGAATTGAAATCCTGGAATCCAGCGATGCGCGGCGAGGCGCTGCCGCGTTTGTCGGAAGCGCCGTTGCCCTGGGGGCGCGAAACGCAATCATCGGTTTCATAGACGGGCGAATAAAACGCGGTTCGATCATCGACTCTCCCCAGTTTGATCGTTCGCGCGTGGGCGGCGAACCCGCTCCGATAATGAGTTATTCTTCCGTAGTTGATGAAACGGGCCGGATGATGGATGTGCTGGCACGCGGGCTCGGGCGCAATGGCGCCGGGCGCGCGATCAGGCGCGAGATCGGGACTCAGCTTGAAGGCTTGCCGCTTGAGGTGGGCGAGTGGCGTTTAGGCGAGCGCGGCGTGCAGGGGAAAACGCATTCGCCGTTCGGGTCGCTGCCCTGGGTGATTGGGCTGTTTGCGGGGCCCGGGCAGGAGGAGGCGAGATAATGCCTCATGAGGGGCCGGATGGACCCGAGCCGTTTCTTAGGGTTGAGGGATTGACTAAGGTCTATCGGGGCCGGGTCGAAACGGTAGAAGTGTTTCGTGATATCGAATTCGGGGTGCGGAGGGGGGAGATTGCGGCGATTACGGGAGAGTCCGGCGCGGGCAAATCCACGCTGTTGCACCTGATTGGAGGGCTCGAAAAACCCACCTCAGGAAGCGTAAAACTGGGTGAGTTTGACATCGCCGAAGCGCGTGAGCTAGACTTGACGCGCTTTCGCAACCAACGGATAGGGTTCGTCTTTCAATTTCATCATTTGCTGCCGGAATTCACGGCTCTTGAAAATGTGATGATGCCGCAGTTGATCGCCGGGCGAGCGCGCAGCGAAGCGCAACCGCGGGCTCTGACCGTGCTGGAGCGTGTTGGGCTTTCGGCGCGCATCAGTCACAGGCCGGGCGAACTCTCGGGCGGCGAGCAGCAGCGCGTAGCCCTTGCGCGGGCGCTTGTCACCGCCCCGCAACTGTTGCTTGCCGACGAACCGACGGGCAATCTGGATCCGCGCACGGGCGAAAGCATTGCCGCACTGATCCGCGAGTTGCAGCGGGAAGCGCTGTTGACGGCCGTAGTCGTCACCCACAACCAGAAACTTGCCGCCGACTGCGACCGCATTTTCCACCTCGATGGCGGCCGACTTAAAACCGTATGAAAACAGGACGGGAGAGAGTATAAGGGATCAGCAACAAGCGGAATTGACGAAAAAATCGGTATTGAAATTCCGCAGGCGGTATACTCTTTCTACAACGAAAAAACTCAGAGCGATGGGCTGAAGACGGATGTTCGAGAGGTATACGGAAAAGGCGCGGCGCGTCATATTTTTCGCCCGTTACGAGGCGAGCCAGTTCGGTGCTGCCCAGATCGAAGCCGAGCACATTCTGCTCGGACTCATTCGTGAAGACAAACACCTTACGACGCGGTTTTTCAGCCGCTCGCAGGGAACGGTGGAATCCATTCGCAAGGAAATAGAGGGCCGCACGATACTGCGCGAACGCATATCGACTTCTGTGGACCTTCCGTTATCGCTCGAAGCCAAACGTGTGCTCGCCTTCGCCGCGGAGGAATCCGAGCGCCTCGGGCACAGGCACATCGGCACCGAACACCTTCTGTTGGGGCTGCTGCGCGAAGAAAATTCCATCGCCGCCGAAATCCTTTACGAACGCGGTCTGCGCCTTTCCGAAATCCGCCACGACCTGATGCGCCAGGTCAATCTCGAACGCAACGCGAGCGCTAAACGCGAAACACCGCACCTCGTAGAGTTCAGCCGCGACCTCACGGAATCCGCGCTCGAAGGCAAACTCGATCCGCTCGTGGGCCGCGAGGGCGAAATCGACCGCGTAGTGCAGATCCTGTGCCGCAGAACTAAAAACAATCCCGTGCTTATAGGCGAGCCGGGCGTGGGAAAAACCGCCATCGTAGAGGGCCTCGCACAGAGGATCATCTCGGGCGATGTGCCCTCGTTTCTGCTCGACAAACGAATACTTGCGCTTGATTTGAGCCTGATCGTCGCCGGAACGAAATACAGGGGACAATTCGAAGAACGCATGAAAATGATCATGCGCGAACTCATCGAAAATCCCCAGTACATAATCTTCATCGACGAACTGCATACGCTGGTCGGCGCCGGATCGGCCGAAGGCAGCCTTGATGCTGCAAACATTCTGAAACCTGCGCTTTCGCGGGGTGAAATCCAGGTCATAGGCGCTACAACCCCGGCCGAGTTCCGCAAGTCCATCGAGAAAGACCGTTCTCTCGAACGCCGCTTCCAGGCCGTGAAGGTTCCGGCGCCCAATGAACTCGAAGCCGTAAGCATACTTGAAGGAATCAAGGATCGGTACGAATCGTTCCACAACGTGCGGTATTCGGACGAAGCCATAGAAGCCGCCGTGTACCAGTCGCACCGCTATCTGCCGGATCGCTTTCTTCCCGACAAGGCCATAGACGTAATCGACGAGGCCGGAGCGCGTGTAAAACTCAGGGTGCAGCGCGAACGCGGCTATAACATCGCCGCGCGTTATCAACGCGAAACCGAACGCGGCAATTTCACCGCTCCGCACCGCCGCGCGTCGCGTTACGACGAAGCCATCGAATTCGAAGACCCGGCCGCGCTCGTATCCAAATCCGACATCGACGATGTGATTGCGCGATGGACCGGTATTCCGGTTTCATCGCTGCAGGAAGAAGAAACCGCAAAGCTTTTGCGCATAGAAAACGAGCTGCACCACCGGATCATAAGCCAGACTTCCGCAATCTCGGCGCTTGCGCGGGCCATAAGGCGGTCGCGCGCCGGACTCAAGAATCCCAATCGTCCCGTGGGTTCGTTCCTGTTCCTGGGTCCCACGGGGGTGGGCAAGACCGAGGTCGCTCGTTCGCTTGCGGAGTTTTTGTTCGGCTCCGAGCGCGCGATGATACGCTTCGATATGTCGGAGTTTATGGAAAAACACTCGGTATCGAAGCTCATCGGTTCGCCCCCCGGCTACGTGGGCCACGAAGAAGGCGGGCAGTTGACCGAGCGCATCAGGCGCAACCCGTATTCGGTACTGCTTCTGGACGAGATCGAAAAGGCCCACCAGGATATCTTCAACATACTGCTTCAGGTGTTTGAAGACGGCATGCTCACAGACGCGCTCGGCAACGTCGTGGATTTCAAGAACGTCATCGTGATTATGACCTCGAACATCGGCGCGCGATTCATTTTCAAGCGCGGCTATGTCGGGTTCCAGTCCTCGGAGGAAACCGCGCAGATGCGCACCGAGGATAGGGTGCTCGCAGCGGTGCGCGAGACGTTTAATCCCGAATTCATCAACAGGCTGGATGAAATTATCGTATTCGATCCGTTGACGGATGAAGATCTGCTGCGGATTGTGGGACTGCTTGTCGATCAACTCAACCGCACGCTGAGTCAGCGCAGGCTCTCGGTTCGTTTGACGGGTGAGGCGATGCAATGGGTCGTAGAACAAACCTGCGCCGACAGGAGTTACGGCGCAAGGCCGCTTCGCCGCGCGCTGCAAAAATTTGTGGAGGATCCGCTCGCCGACGCCGTGATACAGGGCCGGATAGGCGGGGCGCCCGTGGTCGAGGTATATCTCGAGGGCGATGTGCTCAGCTTCAGACCCATAATAGCCGAAGATCTGACGGACCGCGACGAGGTGCTGGTTCACTGACGCGGGGAAGAGGGAACGGGGAAGAGAAAACGCGGAAGACGCGGAAAAAGACGGAATCAACGGAAATTACACAAGTTTCCGTGGATTCCGTCTTTTTCCGTGTCTTCCATGTTGTTCTGCGTTTTGAGGGAGCGGCGTTTGACTATTCACAAGACGGATCTTCGCTTATAATGTCCGGTCTTAATTTGGGGATGCCACATTCTTAAAATTCTAATGATGCAATCTGATGGTGCAATCTGATGATGGAATCTGATGGAATCGGATGGAATCTAATGATGCAATATTCTTTGATTGATTCGTTCCAGCATCGGCGTCCCTGCGAATACGCCGGCGAGCAGGCCGCAACCGCGCTCGACGAAGGCGACCCCGTAAGCGCGGGGATCGGAAGAATCCGTTGATCGGGAGAAGTTGAATGCCGAAGAGCAATGGTTTTCTGGGAGGGCTGTTTTTCCTCGTTTGTATCTCGCTTTTCGGGGTTTTCCCCGCCCGCGCACAAGATCCTCAGCAGGATGTTCTGATCGAGGATATTGAAATACGCGGCAACCGCCGGATACCCCGCGAGTCGATCCTCTACTATGTTCAAAGCAAACCGAATGACCAGTACAATCCGGAACTTGCGCGCCGCGATCTGGAAGTGATACTGAGTCAGGGCTGGTTCGATCCCCTGCAGACGCGCCTTCTGACCGACCAGGGGCAGCGCGGCGGCATTATTCTTATCTTCCAGGTCCGCGAGTATCCCATCATACGCGACCTGCAGTATCCGGGGCTCAAATCGGCGACCGAGAGCGAAGTGTTGACGCGCTTCAAGGAGCGCAGAACGCAGATAAGCAAGGAATCGCAGCTCGATCCGGCGAAAGTAAACGCGGCGCGTCTTGTGCTGCGCGAACTGCTGGCCGAGAAGGGCCACCCCGAGGCGAAGATCGACATCGAGATCGAAGAGATTTCCGCAACTACTGTGGCGCTCATCTTCGACGTCGAAGAAGGCCCGAGGGTGCGCGTCAAGGACATCGAATTTCAGACCGAGCGCAATGTGGTCTCGCAGCGCAGCCTGCGCCGCGCGATGAAGCTCGTCAAGGAAGCCGGGCTGCTTTCAACCTTCACCTCAAAGGACGTTTACTTTCGAGACAAGCTCCTGGACGATATGGAGCGCATAAGGCTGTTTCTCGGCACAAAGGGCTACCTTCAGGCCAGAATGGGCGAGCCGCAGGTAGAATCCGCCGGTCAGGTTTCAGCCGGCATCCCGATACCCGGTCTTCGCCGCACGGGGCCCGGCCTCAAGGTTACCATCCCTATAGAAATCGGCCGTCGCTACAAGATCAAGAGCATAGAAGAAAAAGGCGTCACGCTGTTTCAGCCCGGCATCATTACCGCTGTTTCGGGCCTGAAGGTCGGGGATTACGGCGACGCCAACAAGATCCGCGACGGCGTGTATAAAAACCTGAGGGATCTTTACGGCGAGCGTGGATACATACAGGCGAGCGTGGATTTCGTTCCGAACTTCATCGATACGAGCGCGGACGAGGGTGAAGTAGAAGTTACGCTCGAGGTAGACGAGGGCAAGCAGTTTACGTTGCGCCGGCTTGAATTCATCGGCAACACGAACACCCGCGATACGGTGCTCAGGCGCGAGGTCGTAATCAACGAGGGCGACCCGTACAGCAAACGTTACTGGGATCTTTCGATACTGCGACTCAATCAACTCGGACTTTTTGAGGAGGTTACGGAGAAAGACGCCATCACGCGGACCAATGACCGGGAACAGACCGTGGATATCGATCTGCAGGTCAAGGAGCGCGGCCGGCAGCAGATACAGTTAAACGGCGGCGTTTCTGGATTCGCCGGGAGCTTTTTCGGTCTCGAGTACTCGACCAACAACCTTTTGGGTTACGGCGAGAGTCTGAGCGTGGGCTTTTCGGGCGGCAACCGCCAGCTTTCGGTAAACTTCGGATTCAATGAACCCTATTTCCTCGGCAAACCGATAAGTCTCGGATTTCAGTTGTTCGCCTCGCGTTTCCAGTTCATCGGTTCCGGATTCAATTTCAACAACGCCAACCAGCAGTTGCTTCAGGCGAGCTTTTTCGGACTATCGAGCATAGATTCGGCGACGCTGTTCACCCAGAGCACAACGGGCGGTTCGGTAAGCACCTCGGCGCCGCTGCAACTGTTTACCCGCAAGTTCCCGAGATTTACGCGACTTGCCAGAGTTGGACTGTCGTATTCACTGTCTACAAACGGTATTGAAGACCCTGCAGTAAACCGCGACGCCGACCCCAACAACGACATCCCCGTCACTTTTACGCAGCCGAGGATTCTGACCAGCCGCGTCACGCCGTCGCTGTTTTTCAATTCGTTGAATGCGGCCATAGATCCTACGGCCGGCCAGAGCCTGTTTCTCGGATTTTCACTTTCGGGCGGCATACTCGGCGGCGATGTCAGGACGTTTGCGCCGTCTGTTGAATACAAGTACTTTCGCCGGGTTTTAAGGACGCGCTCCGAAAAACCGCACGTTTTGGGAATGCGTGTTCTGGCCGGACATATCAGGCCGTTCGGCACGCCGATCGATACGGAATCTCTGGCTTTCGTCAACGGGGTCCCGATTTACGAAAGATACTTCCTCGGAGGCGAAGATACGATTCGCGGCTATAACATTCGTTCGATCAGCCCCGTAGTGCCGTCGGATGAGTATCTTTCCACGCGCAACGTGCGGGCCGTAGTGCAGGATTTAAGCGGAGCGCTCATTCCGGTGCAAACCGGCAGCGTGCACCCGACCGTGTTGCGCAACTTTACTTTTGATGCGCCGGAAGGCAACTGCGGGCAGACGCCCTCGCCCGGGTGCAACGTCGTAAACTCGACGCGATTCTTTACACCCATAGGCGGCGACACGCAGGTACTTTACAATCTCGAATACAGGGTTCCGATTGTGGGGCCGGTATCTGTCGCTGCGTTTGCGGATATCGGGACGGCATTCAATGCGCGCAAGTACAGGGATCAGGTTACGAAGACCAATTTCGTGGATCAGTTGATTACCTTTCAGGGGATTACGCTCAATCCGGCCGGACGCCTCGCTACTACCGAGGAGCTTGCGAACGCCCCGGTAGACGTCAACGGCCGGCCCGTAGGTTACCGCTCGGTTTTCCTCGCGGGCGATTCGCGCAGTTACGGTATAGTTCGGGCGTCGCAGCAAAACGTAAAATTCCTCGATGACCTGCGCTCGTCCTACGGGCTGGAGTTTCGCGTGCAGATGCCGGTAATCAACGTTCCGTTCCGGCTCATATTTGCGCACAACCCGCAGGCAAAGACCGATTTCACGGATCCGACCGTATTGTTCATCGAGAGAAAAACCGTATTCCGGTTCAGCATCGGAAGAACATTTTGAGAAAGCAGTCTGAGACATTATGACAAGCAGATTGATGATGGCGATTTTGGGAACGGCGCTGGCCGCCGTCTCCGTTCTGGGGCAGACGCCCGCAGCGACGCAGTCGGCCGCAGCATCTCCGGCAGTGCCGAAATCCAGGATAGCAATACTGAGCTTTCTGGCGCTGCGCGAAGGGCTTGATGAATTGCGGCAGAAATACGAAATACTGCAAGCCGAATTCGCTCCGCGAGCCAACGAACTCGATTCGCTGCAATCGACGATCGAGACCAAGGAAAAGCTCCTGAACGAAAACAAGAACCTTACGCCGTTGCAGGCGCGCAAACTCGCCGATGAGGTCGAAGGGTTCAAGAAAGAGTATCAGCGCAAGCTCGAAGATTCACAGGAACTTGCACGCAAACGAGAAGCGGAAGTAACGGCGCCGGTCCTGGACAAGATCAGCGACTTTCTGGAGAAGTACTGCGAGCGCCACGGCATTACACACGTATTCGATTACGGGCAACTCGTCGAAGCCAACGCCGCGCTTTACGCCGCGCCGAATACCAACATTACCGAAGATTTCATCAATGAGTACAACAAGGCCAATCCCGTGGCGGCAGCCGCGCCAAAGAGGCCGTAACGGCAGGAAAAAGGCGCCCGCGCGAGTGCAACATGATTGCATCCTTGATTGGCTCTGTGACGTAAGTGATAATACCGGTGCAAACGGAAAAAGTTGAAAAAGTTAAGGAGTGGGACTGTAATGAAGAAACTGTTAATTGGACTTGCGCTGTGCGGCGCTATGACGATAGCCGTCGCGGCTCAAACGCCGCCGCCGCCGCCGCGCACTAACGCCCCGGCTGGCGCCGCTGCGACCACGCCCGCCGGCGGATTGGGCGCCGAGGGCAAGATAGCCATTTTGTTTTACGGCGCGTTTCGCGAGGGTATCGGCGAGATGAAGGCCAAGCTCGACACGCTCAACGCCGAATTCGAGCCGAAGAACAAGGAAATCCAGTCCCTTCGCGAGCGCATAGAGAATCTGAACGCACAGATACGGACGCAGGGCGGCACGGTTCAGCCCGCCGTCAGGAATCAGTGGGCCGAAGAGGCTGCCGAGAAGGACAAACAGCTCAAGCGCCTTGCCGAGGATACGGATGCAATGGCGAAGAAACGCTTCGAGGAAGTGGCCGGCCCGATCCAGGAAAAGATATTCAAGTTTCTGGAGCAGTACAGCCAGCAGCGCGGTATTGTGATGGTGCTCGAAGGAAGCGCCCTGCAGCAGACCGGAGTGATCCTTTTCGCTTCGCAGGCCACCAACATTACCGAAGATTTCATGAAGGAATACAACAAGGCCTATCCGGCGGCGACATCAGGCCCGACTACCAGCCGTAAATAGGCAGGCAAAAGAAAAGATAACGGAACAAACGGAAATAAACGGAACAAACGGAAAGAATGGTCTGGGCATGTTCTTTCCGTTTGTTCCGTTTATTTCCGTTTGTTCCGTTATCTTTATCCCGTTCATTTGATCGCACCGATGCTACTAAACGAACTCGCATTGCGGATTCAGGCGGAACTGCGGTTGCCCGAGGGCTGCGCGGCGCCGGATATTTGCGGTGTAGCGCCTTTGGCTGAAGCGTGCGAGGGCGAAGTAACCTTCATAGCCGATGACGCCCGACTCGATGCCGCTGATGGGTGTCCGGCGGCGGCGTTTATAGTCAGTGCGAAGCTGGCCGTAAAGCCCGAACTTTCGCGCCGCGCACTGCTCGTTGCCGTGCAACCGAAACTTGCATTTGCGCGCGCAATACACGTCTTTTATTCCCGACCGTACACCCCGCGCGGCGTCAGCGACGACCTGAAAATGGGCGCCGGGAGCGAGGTGGGATCTGATTGTTCGATTCATCCGCGCGTAGTAATCGGCCGTGATTCTGTAATAGGCGATCGCGTTACTTTGCATCCGGGAGTCGTAATCGGTGACCGTTGCCGCATCGGAGACGATACGGAAATCTTCGCAAACGTCTCGATATACGACGATACGGCAGTAGGCGCACGGTGCCGCATTCACAGCGGGACGGTCATAGGGGCGGACGGATTCAGCTTTACACCGGATGAAGAAGGGCGGCAGTACAAACTGCTGCAAGTCGGACGGGTAGTGATCGAAGATGACGTGGAAATAGGCGCAAATTGTTGTGTGGATCGTGCAGGATTCGGCGAAACGAGATTGCGGCGAGGCTCGAAGTTCGACAACCTGATACAAATAGGCCACAATTGCGAAATCGGCGAGGATACCGTCGTTGCGGCGCTTGCGGGATTTTCAGGCGGAACCAAAGTAGGCCGCAGGTGCATAATCGCCGGTCAGATCGGAACCAATCAACACATAACGGTCGGCGACGGCGCGATAATAACCGCTCGCACGGGTGTGACCAAAAGCGTGGAACCGGGCCGTCTCGTCGGCGGCATGATGCCTGCGATGGACTACCAGAAATGGAGGCGCGCACAGGTGCTCTACGCGCGGTTGCCGGAACTTTTCGAACGAATAAGGAAACTGGAACAGGGCGCACGAGCCGAAGATTAGGCGGACGAACCCTATGCCGGACACAAATATGGATATAAACGAAATTCAATCAATCATTCCGCATCGGTACCCGTTTTTGCTTATCGATCGGATCATTGAGATTGAGCCGCTGAAGCGGATCGTCGCGCTCAAGAACGTCACGATCAACGAACCGTTTTTTCAGGGACACTTCCCCGGGGCGCCGGTGCTGCCGGGAGTGATTATCATCGAGGCGATGGCGCAGGCGGGCGCCGTGCTGCTGTTCCGTGAAGTGACCGATCGGGAAAACAAACTGCTCTATTTTACAAGCATCGAGGAGGCCAAATTTCGCCGCCCCGTGGGTCCCGGCGATCAGTTGCGCATAGAGGTTTCGGTAATCAAGTACAAGATGGGTTACGCGAAGCTGCGTGCGGAAGCGCGCGTGGATGGTCAACTCGTCACCGAGGCGATAATTGCCTCGGCGCTTGCGGACAAAAACAAAAAGCCGGCTTCCGGCGCGCAGGTATGATTCACCCTACGGCAATCGTCAGTTCACAAGCCGAAATCGGATCGGGCGTCTCGATCGGTCCTTACGCAATTATCGGCGCCGAAGTCGTCATACACGCAGATGTGGAAATCGGGGCGCACGCAGTAGTCGAAGGGCCGTGTGAAATAGGCCGGGGCACCCGTTTGTTTCCATTCTCCTATATCGGGCAGGCGCCGCAGGATCTGAAATATCGCGGGGAACCGACGCGCCTCGTTGTGGGCGAGCGCAACACGATCCGGGAATATGCGACGCTGCATCGGGGGACTGTGGGCGGAGGCGGCGTAACCCTAATCGGCGACGACAACCTTTTTATGGCGCAGGCGCACATAGCCCACGACTGCCGCGTGGGATCGGGCAACATATTCGCAAACAGCGCATCGCTTGCCGGCCACGTAGAG
This sequence comes from Acidobacteriota bacterium, assembly GCA_019639255.1. Classification (GTDB taxonomy): domain Bacteria; phylum Acidobacteriota; class Blastocatellia; order RBC074; family RBC074; genus JAHBSF01. The sequence continues at coordinate 16,924 of JAHBSF010000084.1, forward strand.
GTGGCTGATTTTACTACGCTCGGCGCTTTTGTCGGCGTCCACCAGTTTTGCCGCATCGGGGCGTATGCCTTTATCGGAGGGTTTTCAAAAATCGTCAAGGACGCGTTGCCTTACGCGCGCACCGACGGCATCGATGCAAAGTGTTACGGTGCAAACACCGTTGGGCTGCGGCGCAGAGGGTTCGACAAGGAATCGATACGGCGCTTGCAGCGAGCCTTTCATCTGCTGCTGGTATCGAAGCTGAACACCACACAGGCGCTTGCTGAAATCCGCACTGGACTCGCCGGAACGCCCGAGATTGACTACCTTATAAAGTTCATCGAGACATCGGCGCGCGGCGTGACGAAGTAATGTGCGCAAAGCAGGGATCTGAATAATCAACGATGGATGCCATACCCCGTTACGGGATGATTGCGGGAAACGGGCGATTTCCGTTCCTGGTACTGGACGGAGCGCGGCGCGCGGGGGTTGAGCTTGCTGTAGCTGCGATCCGTGAAGAAACGGATCCACAGATCGAACACGCAGCGAAAACGGTGGAATGGATAAGTGTGGGGCGGCTCGGCAGCCTGATAAAGTTCTTCAAACGCGAACGGGTTACGCACATTATTATGGCAGGGCAGGTGCGGCACGTGCAGATTTTCAAGCTGAATGCACTGCCGGATCTGCGGATGGCGCGGATGCTTGCACGACTCAAGCGCCGGAACACGGATGCGCTCATTGGCGCGGTCGCCGAGGAACTCCAACGCGAGGGAATGATCCTTATCGACTCGACGACTTTTATAAAGCCGCTTCTGGCGCAGGCTGGCACGCTCACACGGCGCAGTCCCACGCGTCACGAACGGGCGGATATTGATTACGGATTGCACGTTGCACAGGAACTCGCGCGTCTGGACCTGGGGCAGACCATCGTTGTAAAGGATCAGGCCGTAGTCGCGCTCGAAGCGATGGAGGGCACCGACGCTGCTATAAGGCGCGCGTCGGAACTCGTTCGCGGCAGGCCGCTGACCGTTATCAAGGTTGCGAAGCCGAATCAGGATATGAGATTCGACGTTCCGGTAATCGGTCCGGCAACGATCGAGACGCTGCGCGCCTGCCGCGTTACGGCGATGTCGGTTTCAAGCGGAAAGACGCTTATTTTTGATCGGGACGAAACGCTTGCCGAAGCGGATCGGGCACGGATTGCAATCGTCGGAACCTGATCCAAACCACACGACATTGCGACGCGAATGAGAATAACGGAACAAACTACAAAGGACGGAAATTACGGAAAAGTTGAATATTTCCGTAGTTTTCGTCTTATTTCGTTTGTTCCGTTATCTCTCTTGCCCATTTGTACGGCCTTGCCGTAGCATGCAGTCTCGTTCGGCGCATTAAACAGTTCTTTCCCCAGATCCATTTATGGCATACGCCTGGATAGTTTGGTTGATTCTCGCCGCGCTCTTTCTCGGAGCCGAGGTGCTGACGCCGGGATTTTTCCTGCTCTGGTTCGGCGTCGGTGCGCTCGTTGCAGCACTCATCGCCGCGCTTGGCGTGGGCAGTCTTGCCGCGCAGCTCATCGTATTTCTCGTCGTATCTACGGCGCTTGTAATCGCGTCGCGCACGATATTCGAGCGGTTCTTTGTGCGCCCCGACGCGGGCAACGGCCTGCGTACCGGAGCCGAGACGATGCTTGGGCAGGTCGGTACGGTCGTAGAGCCGAGCCGCGGCGCGCTTCACGAAGCCGCCGTCAGGGTCTACGGCTCGGTGTGGACGGCGCTGCCCGTAGACGGCGAAGATCCGTTGCGCGAGGGAGAAACCGTATCGGTTGAACGAATAGACGGCAACACCATTTATGTACGGCGGCGCGAACGACGCGCGCTCCGCTTCAGCGAATCGCCGGATTAAGATCCGGACGATAGATTCTGCAGAGAGGAAAGACATGGAACTGCTTATTCCGTTGGTGGTAATTGCATTCGTAGTTCTGTTCATCGCAGCCAAAACCATTCGAATCGTGCCGCAGGCGACGGTGATGATGATCGAGCGTCTGGGCAAGTTTGATCGTATCGCCACAAGCGGGTTGAACATCATCACGCCGTTTCTGGATAGGCCGAGGGGCGTTTACTGGGCCAGTTTCCGGCACGGTCTGACGCAGATCGATATGCGCGAGCAGTTCACCGATCTTGCCCCTCAGCCGGTCATCACGCGCGATAACGTGACGATTATGGTCGATTCGATCATCTACTGGCAGATTACCGATCCGGTCAAGTCCGTGTATGAGGTTAACGATCTCGTAGGCGGCATCATTCAGTTGACGATTACCGCAATGCGCAACGTCATCGGCGAACTCGACCTCGATCACGCCCTTACTTCGCGCGATACGATCAACAGCAGGCTGCGGGGCACGCTCGATGAGGCTACGCACAAATGGGGCGTCAAGGTGACGCGCGTAGAACTGCGCAACATCAATCCTCCCGAAGATGTGCGCATAACGATGGAAAAACAGATGACCGCAGAGCGCAACCGGCGAGCACTCGTCTTGCAGGCGGAGGGTGAAAAGCAGGCGGCCATTACGCGCGCAGAGGGCGAGAAACAGGCAGCCATCACGCGCGCAGAGGGTGAAAAGACTTCTGCGATTCTGCAAGCCGAAGGCGCCGCGCAGGCGCGTCTGACCGCAGCTCGCGCCGAAGCCGAATCCATACGCCAAATCGCCGACGGGATTACCGGAGGCCAGGGCAATCCGGCGCAGTACCTGATAACGATGAAATACATCGAATCCCTGCGCGAAATGGCGCGTGCGCAGAACTCGAAAGTAGTATTTATGCCGGTGGAAACCAGCAGCGTGCTTTCGAGCGTAGGCGCATTCAGGGAGATATTCGGCGACGCGGGCGGCGAACACGAAGGCCGCACGCCCGTCAGAGTCCCGGCGCGGCTGAAGGAGTAGATGAAAGCAAGAGAGATAACGGAACAAACGGAATAAACGGAACAAACGAAAAGAGCATAACCATTGTTTTTGTTTGTTTCGTTTATTCCGTTTGTTCCGTTATCTCTTTATCGCTTGAGGCGCGCGGCGAATTCGGGCGGAAAGGTGCGGGCGCGTCCCGCGCGGTTCATCACAACGTGATGCGTCTCGCCCTCGGCGAGCAATGCTCCGTCCGCCGCCCTGATTACCTCATACGCGAAACTGATTGCACGACTGCGCAGAGCCGCTACGCGCGTGCGAATCACGATTTCATCATCGTAGAGCGCCGGATTGCGGCACCGCAACCGCGCTTCGGTAACAGGCAGCAGAGCATCGGAGTCGCGCTCCATGTCGCGGTAATTGAAGCCGTGATCGCGGCATAACTCGACGCGCCCGACCTCGAACCATATAAGGTAGTTCGAGTGGTAGACGACTCCCGCCTGATCGGTTTCAGCGTATCGCACGCGAAGCCGCGTTTCGCTCCATTCGATTGTTGTATCTGTTTCCATAATTCCTCAACGTAAGTGACCGGAACAAGAGATAGCCGGAATGCGTTTCCGTGTCAAAATGCCTGGGACGGGTGCGACGCATTTCGGGACGGATTATCGGCGATGTCGAACTTCGATCTGTTAATAAAGTTGAGCCCTTTGCTGGTTGCAACGCTGCACGGCTACGGTGCAGCCTGGCTTGCCGTCCGAATGCTTTTCCGGCCCCGGCGACCGGTTTACATCTTCGGGAAACGGCTTCCCCTGACGCCCGGAATGCTGCCGAAGGAGCGGGATAGGTTTATAGATGCACTGGTGACGGTGATTTCTCAGCACCTGCTGGACGTGGAAACGATATCCGACGAAATTGCAAAACTCGATCTTGAGGGGGAAATTACTACGCTGGCGCGGCGCGAATACCTGACGCATTCGCAGAGCGAGTCTACGATCCAGGTGGTAGCGGAGCACTTGCGCGAGCGGTTGTATCATCTGCGCGATTCGGTGGAAACGCGCAGTCAGATTGCGCGGGCGCTCAGGGGAATCGTGGAAGCCGAAATCGGCCGTCGATTCAGCCTGATAAGGCGAATGGTGACGGATTACTTTCTGGACGAACCGGCGCTGGATCGAATCGTGGAAGATTCCATAAACAAACTTGCGGATCAGATCGTCGACAGCCTTTACGTGCGCACGACGATTGCGCAGGCGATGGCGCAAATTCCCGACAACATCTTCGGAACGGGGCAGGGTGCATCGGCTGCGGCGGTAAACCAGTTTGTTTCGCTGCTGAGCCGAAGGCTCGATCTGCGCGCAATTCTGACCAAAAGACTCACCGCACTGTCGAATGAAGAAATCGAGAATCTCGTAATGGCAACGGCAGGTCGTGAAATCCGCGCTATTGTGTGGTTCGGCGCCGGAATCGGCCTACTCGTTGGAATGATGCAGACGGCGATAAATTTTCTCTAAATGAAAACAGAGAGATAACGGAACAAACGAAAAAAGACGGAACATACGGAATAATTGATTATTTCCGTAGTTTCCGTCGATTTCGTTCTATTTCGTTTGTTCCGTTATCTCTCTGTGTAAGATTCATCACGGTGACATTCGCGGGGCGCAATGCTACACTGCGGCGACATTCAATCCGGTTCGGAGTCGGGGCAGTTGAACTTTCCCGCCGGAACAACTTTCGGCCGATACGAAATCGTCTCGCTGCTGGGCAGCGGCGGTATGGGCGAAGTGTACCTGGCGCAGGACAAAAAACTTGGGCGACGCATAGCGCTAAAGCTCCTGCCGCCGCGTTTTACCGGCGACAGCGAGCGTGTGCGCCGCTTTCAGCAGGAGGCGCGGGCCGCCTCGGCTCTCAATCATCCGAACATCATTACGATTTTTGAGGTCGGCGAAACCGAGCACGCACATTTCATCGCTTCTGAGTATGTCGAGGGCCAAACGCTCGGACAGCGCCTGAACGATGGTGCGCTCGATCTGAGTGAAGCGCTCGAAATCGGAATTCAGGTCGCCGGCGCGCTCAGCGCCGCGCATCGGGCCGGAATAATTCATCGCGATATAAAAGCCGACAATATAATGCTGCGGCCCGACGGTTACGTGAAGGTCCTGGATTTCGGCCTCGCCAAACTCACCGAGACTTTTGTGTCCGGAGCCGGTGCAGAGCCGGAAGCTGCGACGCGCCCGCTCAACGCGACATCGCCCGGCGTGATTATGGGAACGGTCAGCTATATGTCGCCCGAGCAGGCTCGCGGGTTCAAGGTGGATGCGCGCTCGGACCTGTTCAGCCTCGGAGTCGTCATCTACGAGATGCTCACGGGAAGGCTCCCGTTTACGGGCGATTCGGGAAGCGACATAATCTCGGCGATTCTGAATCAGGAATCCCAACCCGTAACGCGGTGGCGGCGCGAAGCGCCGTCGGATCTGGAATGGATCATCGCGCGAATGCTGGCCAAGGATAGAAACGATCGCTTTCAATCCGCTGATGAAGTCGTAGCGGCTCTCAAGCGCGTAAGACAACAGATTGCATTTCAGGCCGAAACCCGGCGCGCAAACGAGCCTACGCTGTGCGGCGACGAAGCAGAAGCTGCACTCCCGGATATCAGCCTGTCGCCGCCCCCCCGTCCGCGTACGCCCAGTTATGACACCAACCGGTTCGAGCGGGGATTGCGCAAATCGAATCTGGAGTATCTGGTCGGCGTAGTCGCCGGTCATCGGCGCGAATCGTTGCTGGTGGCCGGATTGCTGCTCTTTACTCTCGGTGCTTTGTTTTATTACAGGTACGTACAACAAGCGGCGACCGTGGATTCGATCGCCGTCATTCCGTTTGTTCACACAGGCGGGGATGAGGAAGCAGAAGCGCTCGCCGACGGCATCACGCTTGGAGTTATAAGGAATCTGTCGCGCCTTCCAAAGCTGCGCGTGCAGTCGCTTTCGGCCGTGATGCGCTACAAGCCTTCAGACCCTGCCGGCTCGCCTCCCGATCCAAGGCAGATCGGCCGGGACCTCAATGTGCCTGTCGTCCTCACAGGGCGGATCGCTCCGCGTAACGGCGGTCTGCGAATAAGCATCGAACTCGTGGATGCCGGGGACAACAGCTATCTTTGGGGAATGCAATACGACCGCAGGCGATCCGAACTGCTGGCTTTGGATGAAGTAATCACCCGCGACGTATCGCAGCAGTTGAAACTCAATCTGGATGCGAAAGAGGTCGCACAACTCGAGGCTTATCAGTATTACCTGCGCGGCCGGTATTACCTCAACAAACGCACAGAGGGCGATCTGCGGCAGGGAGTGGAAAACTTCCGTCGGTCAATAGAACTCGACGCTTCGTTTGCGCCTGCGATGGCCGGACTTGCCGATTCCTACAACCTGCTTGCAACCTACGGAGCCATTTCTCCGAGCGAAGGCTTTACCAAGGGGCGCGAGGCGGCCGAAGAAGCCCTGCGGATAAACGAAAGATCGGCGGAGGCGCACACATCGCTCGCCTACGTCAAGCATCGTTACGACTGGGACTGGGCCGGCGCCGACCGCGAGTTCAAGCGCGCGATCGAGCTGGATCCGAATTACGCCCCGGCGCATCAATGGTACGCGAGTTACCTGCTGGCCGTGGGGCGCACAACAGAAGCGATCGCATCCGCGCGGCGCAGCCAGGAACTCGATTCGCTCTCGCTGATCGTAAATTCGCATTTAGCGTGGGTACTTTACCTGAGCCGCCAACCGGAACCAGCGCTTGTGCAAAGCAAACGCATACTTGCGCTCGATGAAAACTTTTTCCCGGGTCTGCGCTACGCCGGACTCGCATACGAACTGTCGGGGCGGTACCAGGAAGCCATTGCCGCTTTTAATAAAGCACGCGAGCTTTCAGGCGGATCGCCCGTCATACTCGGCGCTCTTGCTCACGCGCACGCAGTTGAAGGAAATCGTCAGGAAGCGAGGCGTTTGCTGGATGGGATCCTTGCCGACGCGCCGCGCCGTCGAGTGTCTACCTACGAAGTCGCTGTTATTTACGCCGGTCTTGGTGAAAAAGGGAAGTCCTTCGAGTGGCTTGAAAAAGCGTTCGTCGAGCGCAACGAATACCTGAACTATCTGATGGTCGATCCCCGGCTAGATCCGTTGCGCAGCGACCCACGCTACTTTGAAATGCTCAAACGCATCGGCCTGGCTCAACAATCCTTGTGATTGGTATAAAGCGAGACACAGCAAGAGAGATATAACAGAACAAACGGAAATAGACGGAAACTACGGATAAATTTGATGATTTCCGTATGTTCCGTCCTTTTTCGTTTGTTCAGTTATCTCTCTTTATGCCGGCGATGAAATCCGTCGAGTGGAAATGCTCGACAAGTGTCCTGACTGCGGAAGTCAATTCGGTGCAGCGAATGTGCGAACCCGGTCGGTAATGGAGATTGAGCCGGTGAAGGTCAAACGAATCTGCTACGAGTTGGAGAGGCGGAGTTGTTCTCGTTGTCGGAAGAGTTTTCAAAGTCAGGCGCCGAGCGTGTTGCCGAAGGAACAGTCAGGCAATCAATTGCTGAGATCGGTTTGATTTGAATGTGGGAACAGTGATCGAGGCCTTGCATCGATTGGGGCGAGTGTTCTGTCCGGTGATGAAATGGTTGATAGCAGACAATAACCGCGCTGAGAGAGAACTGCGTCCGACAGTGATCGCGCGGAAAGCAAGCTTCGGCTCGCAATCGGAAGCGGGGGCCAAAACGCGCGAAACGCTGATGAGCCTGATGCAAACGCTCAAGGAACAATTCAAAGACCCGATTGCAAAAATCAAACGGACGCTGGATGAACTGGCATCGAACGCCGACCTGGATGTAGTGAACTCGGTATTTCTAAATCAGACCACAACA
>JAHBSF010000085.1 GCA_019639255.1 Acidobacteriota bacterium
ATCGCGGCTGAAAAACCCAAAACACCTTGTTTAAAGAGCACTCAATGATCTGCGGAGGAAGACATGTATAAGCGGTTATGTCGAATGAGCATTGTCGTATTGTCGATATGTCTGGCGGCATCGATTGCACTGGCGCAAGCGAAGCTGCTCGACAAGAACACCTTTATGGATATGGAAAGCGTCGGCGGTCCGTCGATTTCTCCCGATGGAAAGCAGATAGTTTTCACACGGACATGGGTCGACAAGGTAAAGGATCAGTATCGCAGCAACATCTGGATCATAGATATCGACTCCGGGCGCGTGCGTGAACTGACCTCCGGAAATTTCCGGGACAGTGCGCCCGAATGGTCGCCCGACGGCAAACGCATCGCCTTTCTTTCCGACCGCGACGGGACTACACAGTTGCACGTTCTGTGGCTTGATACGCGCGAGGTTGCGCAGTTGACGCACCTCGAATACGCGCCCGGCAGCGTTCGCTGGTCGCCCGACGGAAAACACCTCGCCTACACTGCATTCGTTCCCGATAATGAGCCGATTCTTCCCGTAAGGCTTCCCGACCGTCCCCGCGGTGCGGAGTGGGCGCGACCCGCAGTCATTGTAGATCGTCTGCAATGGGCTGCCGATGGGCGCGGTCCGCTGCCGCGGGGCTTCACAAACGTATACACGATCGACGCAACTCTGGGCGGCACGCCGAGGCAGATTACCACCGGCAAATATAATCACAGCGCTCCGGCGTGGTCCTCGGACGGCAAAACGATTTATGTTTCCGGCATTCGCAAACCGGAAGCCGAATACCTGCGCAACGACAGCGAAATTTATGCAGTTGATCTTTCAACGCTCGAAGTCAGGGCGTTGACCGATCGCAAGGGGCCGGACGCAAATCCGCAGGTATCGCCCAACGGGGAGTGGATCGCCTACACCGGCTATGACGACAAAAAGTATACAAGCCACATCTCCAGCATCTACCTGATGAATCGCCGCGGCGAAGCGAAGAAGGTCTGGGTCGAAGGTCTGCTGAGTTCTCCTCAGAATCTTGTCTGGGCTGCAGACAATTCCGGCATTTACTATTCGGTGGAAGAAAAGGGATCGTCGCACGTTTACTTTGCGCGTGTATCGGGGGCGCCGCGGAAGGTTACCGACGGCGTTCACATCCTCAACGGGTTCTCGCTGTCGGATAACGGTCAGGCTGCGGCAGTCAGGACGAGCTTCAATCGACCGGGTGTGCTTGTTACGTTCAGCGTGCGCGAACCGGCGAAAATGAAGGAGCTTGTGGATGTAAACGCCGATGTGCTGGCAGGCGTCAAACTCGGCGAAGCGGAAGAGTTGTGGTACACGTCCGAGGACGGCTGGAAGGTGCAGGGATGGCTGATCAAGCCTGCGAACTTCGAGCCGGGTAAAAAGTATCCGATGGTGCTGTGGATTCACGGCGGTCCGTGGTCGATGTATTCGGTAGCCTGGAACTGGGCGTTTCAGAATTTTGCCGCCAACGGCTACGCCGTGCTTTATACGAATCCGCGCGGCAGCACGGGTTACGGACAGGAATTCGTAAACGGCATTCAGTATTCGTATCCGGGCAAGGATTACAACGATCTGATGGCGGGCGTGGACGCCGCACTGGCTAAAGGGTTCATAGATGAGAAGAATATGTTTGTGTGCGGCGGAAGCGGGGGCGGTGTATTGACGGCGTGGATCGTAGGGCATACGGATCGATTTACGGCAGCCGTGTCGATGCGCCCCGTGATCAACTGGCATTCGTTTGTAGGGACTACGGACGGGTCGAGCTGGTACCACCAGTTCCAGAAGTTTCCGTGGGAAGATCCGATGGAGTTTGCAGTGCGATCGCCATTGCATTATGTGGGCAACGTGAAAACGCCCACGATGGTTATGACGGGCGAGGCGGATCTGCGTACACCGATGACGCAAAGCGAGGAGTATTACCGCGCGTTGAAGATGCTCAAGAAGGAAACGCTGCTGGTGCGGATGCCGGATGAGTATCACGGATGGCGCCGGCCTTCCCATCAACTGCTCCAGCAACTCTATCTTATGGCCTGGTTTGAAAAACACGCGCGCAAGGATAGACCCGAAGCGGCAAAGGCCGCTACGGGAGCAAGCGGTCAATAATCCCGCAACAGTGCGTGAATGCACTCGTTTGCGTCATTTGATCCTTTCGCTCTGGGTCAAATGACCGAGGCGGCGTCGAATTCGGAGCAAGCCTGACAACGGAACAAACGGAAAGAACGGAATTCGCGGAAACATCCTTTAACATTCCGCTAATTCCATTCTATTCCGTCTGTTCCGTTGTCAGGTTTTACGGGCTTTGAAAAATGTTCTTTGCATGGGTATGATCGAATCATTCCCCCTGATCGTGTTGCCCCATTTACGCGGAGCCGCCTCACGCCATTCTTTCTATGGATCGGAAACGGAGGAGAAAATGACCAGCAGCAGAATGAAGCAAATATCACTTTGTATATTACTAATCGGAGTGTCGGTGGGGCTGTCTGCATGTACTGGAGACAAAGGCGAGAGCCCTGCTCCGGCTGCCACGCCCGCCGAATCGCCAACGCCTGTTGCCGCTCCCGAGGCGGATGGCAGCGGCGAGGTTGGAGTCTCGCCTGCTGCAGCAGCGCCCGCAAGCGGAAGCAGCGCCACTTCGATGGCGGGCGGCGGATCGCCGGGCGGTTCAGCACCGGTGGGAGGAGCGGGCGCTCCTGCGCCGTCGGCAGCAGCACCCGCACAGGCTCCTCCTCCCCCACCGCCGACGCCGCATACCTACACCATCCGTCCCGGTACTCAGTTGAGGATCTATACGGCACAGGCTCTTTCCACAAAATCCAACAAGGCCGGCGATACGTTTGTAGGAAGTCTCGCAAACGCGATCGTGGACGGCGATTGGGTGGTTGCGAAGCGGGGCGCGGAAGTATCGGGCGTCATTACGCGAGCCGATGAAGGCGGGCGCGTAAAGGATGTTGCTTCGATAACGGTCGAGTTAAACCGCCTCACGCTTGCCGACGGCAGAACCATATCCCTAAACACGACGCCCTATACACAGGAAGCACGCAGCACCAAGAAGAAAGATGCCGCCAAGATCGGCGTGGGCGCCGGCATTGGTGCAGCCATCGGCGGTATAGCAGGCGGAGGTAAGGGCGCGGCAATAGGCGCGGGAGTCGGCGGCGGAGCAGGTACGGGAGTCGTCCTTGCAACCAAGGGCGATCCGGCGGTGATTCCAGGCGAAGCTGCAATCACGTTTCGCGTGACTTCCCCGGTAACCGTGACAAGACAGCAGTAGGGGGTGGAACAAACAAAGAGAGATGACGGAATAAACGGAAATGAACGGAACAAACTGAAGTGTATGATCCTTTCAGTTTGTTCCGTTCAAGTCCGTTTATTCCGTTATCTCTCTTTGTTTGTTCAGACGAGAATTGTTAATGCGGGCCGATCGTCTCTACTGGTACAACATTTGCTCCATTCCGTCGGGTGGAGGCAAATCTCATGTATCGTACTCTTGCGGCTGTAATCGTTTACGGCCTTTTTGCGGTCTCCATTTCGACTGCGCAAACACCGCCGGCGTCACCGAGAGCAAGTGTGACTGGCAGTGCTCCTCCGCAAACAAAAAACATTACTCTGTCTGGAAGCATTCGAGCTCGCGCCGAAAACTGGGGATGGTTTGAGACGGCAAACGCAGAAAGCAATTATACGTTCGGCGCGGTATTGTTGAGGTTGTCCGTAGCCGGGGCGTCAGACCGTATTGACTGGCAGGTTGAAGGGGCATTTCCGCTCCTGCTCAATCTTCCGACTGGCGCCGTAGCATCTGCTCCTCAGGGGCAGCTCGGGCTGGGCGGATCATACTTTGCAGCAAACGGCCGCAAAGACGGATCGGCGAACCTGAAGCAGGCGTATTTGCGCATAAAACGCATCGGGGATGGCGGAAGCCTTCGTGTAGGGCGGTTTGAATTTGCGGATGGCGCTGAGACTGCGCCGACCGATCCCACGCTTGTCGTGCTCAAACGCGATCACATTGCGCACAGGCTGATCGGGCCGTTTTCGTTTACGCACGTCGGACGCAGTTTCGACGGGGCGCATTTCGTTCATCAAACGAAAAACGGGAACTTTACACTCCTCGGCGCTCGTCCGACTGAAGGCGTTTTTCAACTTCGCGGCCTGCGCCAACTGGATGTTGATTTCTACTACGGCGCGTATACCGGTTCTCTTGTCTCAAAGCGCGTTCAGAGCGAATGGCGGGTGCTTGCGCTGCACTATCACGACGGGCGGCGGGTGCTCAAGACCGACAATCGACCGCAGGCCGTCAGACAGGCGGATCCGGAAAACATTCGGACTACTACCGCAGGCGGGCACTACATAGGAGCCGTCAAGGTGGGCGAGGGCGGCAATCGCGGTACTGTCGACATACTGCTGTGGGGCGTCGGGCAATTCGGGAGGTGGGGTGCGCTCGATCATCGCGCGGGGGCGATTGCTGTTGAAGCCGGGTATCAGTTCAATGCACGGTGGCGGCCGTGGCTGCGGGCGGGATATTTCCGCGGTTCGGGCGACAGCGATCCCGGCGACAACAGACACGGGACGTTTTTTCAGATGCTTCCGACGCCGCGCATTTACGCCCGCACGCCTTTTTACAATCTGATGAACAACGAAGACATATTCGTGCAGGTGCGCGCCAGGCCGCATTCCAGGTTGCAGGTGCGCGCTGATTTGCGTGAGATCAGTTTGAGCAGCGCAAACGATTTGTGGTATGTCGGGGGCGGCGCATTTCAGCAACAAACATTCGGGTTCATAGGCAGGCCGAGTTCTGGCGCTCGTCGACTGGGGACATTTGCCGATGTGAGTCTGGATTTTGCCGCGACGAAAACCACGGCTATGACGTTTTATCTGGGCGGCATACGCGGTGGAGACGTGCAGGCCCGGATATATCCGCGAGGGGGCGATCATCCCGGCGCGCACTTTCTTTATCTGGAAATCACACAGCGTTTTTGATTCTCGTTCGCGGCACTTGCGCGACAGGGAGCAGGCGGATGACACGACGGACGATTCAGGGCGTCATCCCCAGATGCCTTTTATCGGTGGTGAAAAATGATACCTACAAAAATTGCCATTGAGGGAAACGAAGCCGCGGCTTACGTTGCCTATCATCTGAGCGAAAACATCGCTATTTATCCTATAACCCCTTCTTCTCCGATGGGGGAACTGGCCGATCAGTGGGCTTCTGAAGGCAGGCCGAATCTTTGGGGCACTGTTCCGCGTGTGACGGAAATGCAGAGCGAGGCCGGAGCCGTGGGCGCCGTGCACGGCGCGCTTCAGGCCGGGGCGCTTTCGACTACGTTCACCTCCTCGCAGGGGCTGATGCTGATGCTGCCGAATATGTACAAAATCGCCGGGGAACTCACGCCCACGGTTTTTCACATTGCAGCACGCTCGCTCGCAGCGCAGGCGCTTTCCATTTTCGGCGATCACAGCGATGTTATGGCGGCGCGGGCGACCGGATACGCGATGCTTGCGTCAAACTCCGTGCAGGAAGCAATGGATCAGGCGTTGATTGCGCACGCGGCGGCGCTGGAATCGCGCATTCCGTTTATGCACTTCTTCGACGGTTTCCGAACCTCGCACGAGGTCTCCAAGATCGAGCAGCTAAGTCTCGGAGATATGCGTGCGATGATCGACGACGCATACGTACACGATCACAGAATACGGGCCTTGTCTCCCGATCATCCCGTCGTTAGGGGGACCGCGCAGAACCCGGATGTGTATTTCCAGGCTCGCGAATCCGTCAATCCGTTTTATCTTGCCTGCCCGACCATTGTTCAGAACGTGATGGACAGGTTCTACGAGCGTGTCGGGCGCCGCTATAACCTGTTTGATTATTATGGCGCGCCCGACGCCGACAGGATCATCGTTATAATGGGTTCGGGAGCCGAAGCGGTCTCCGAAACCGTTGACACGCTCAATTCGGGCGGTGAACGAGTGGGCGTACTCAAGGTGCGGTTGTACCGGCCTTTCTCGGTTGAACATTTTGTGGCGGCGCTTCCCTCAACCGCCAAGTCCATCGCGGTTCTGGATCGCACCAAGGAACCCGGAAGCCTGGGCGAGCCTCTCTATCTCGATGTAATCGGAGCGCTGCACGAAGCGGTCACGGGCGGCATCGCGCCGTTTACCGCCATCCCGCGCGTTATAGGCGGAAGATACGGATTATCGTCCAAGGAATTCACTCCAGCGATGATTGCGTCGATATTCGGGGAACTCGGCAAAGATCGTCCGAAAAATCACTTCACGGTCGGAATAAACGACGACATCACGCATACGAGTCTCGATTACGACCCGGAATTTTCTACAGAAGACCCCGAAACCGTTCGAGCAGTATTTTACGGACTCGGGGCTGACGGAACGGTGGGTGCAAACAAGAACTCAATAAAGATCATTGGTGAAGAAACGGAATATTACGCTCAGGGATATTTCGTATACGACTCCAAAAAATCCGGTTCCGTAACGGTTTCGCACGTTCGATTCGGGCCGCGTCCGATCAGGTCTACGTATCTGATCAGCCGCGCAAGTTTCGTTGCCTGTCACCAGTTCCATTTTCTCGAACGCCTGGATGTATTGAAGGCGGCGGAAATGGGTGCGACATTTTTGTTGAACAGCCCATACTGCGCCGCAGACGTGTGGGATCATTTGCCGCGTCAGGTGCAGGAAACCATCATTTCGAAGAAGCTGCGCCTGTTTGTGATCGACGGATACAGGGTTGCACGCGATGCAGGGATGGGCGGGCGAATGAATACGATTATGCAGACGTGTTTTTTCGCCATCAGCGGGGTGCTGCCGCGCGACGAAGCAATTGCGGCGATCAAGCGGTCGATAGAAAAGACGTACGGAAAGCGCGGCGAGACGATAGTGCAGCGCAATTTCGCCGCCGTGGATGCGGCTCTCGCTCATCTGGAAGAAGTGGTTGTTCCCGCCGAAGCTACAAGCCGTAGTTTGCGGTTGCCGGTCGTTTCCGTGCGCGCGCCCGAGTTTGTACAGCGCGTCGAGGCGAGTATTCTTGCAGGCGAGGGCGATCTGCTTCCCGTTAGCGTTCTGCCTGTGGACGGGACATATCCTACTGCGACCACGCAATGGGAGAAGCGCAACCTTGCGCTTGAGCTTCCCGTCTGGGACGAGGACCTGTGCATACAATGCGGGAAATGCGTGCTTGTGTGCCCGCACGCAGTCATACGCAGCAAGATCTACGATCCGGCGGCTCTTGCCGACGCGCCTCCGACATTCAAATCCGCCGCGCCGCGTTGGCGCGAGTTCGCCGACCGGCGCTACACGCTTCAGGTTGCGCCGGAGGATTGCACGGGTTGCGCTCTTTGCGTCGCGGTGTGCCCTGCAAAGAGCAAAAGCGATGCGCGGCACAAGGCCATAGATATGGCGCCCCAGCCGCCGTTGCGGGAAACCGAGCGCGAGAACTGGGATTACTTTTTGAATCTCCCGGAATTCGATCGCGAATCCCTGCACATCAATCAGGTCAAAGATGTGCAGTTGATGCAGCCGTTGTTTGAATTTTCGGGCGCGTGTTCGGGATGCGGCGAAACGCCGTATATCAAGCTGTTGACGCAGCTTTTCGGCGACCGTGCGCTCATTGCCAATGCGACCGGATGCTCGTCGATATACGGAGGCAACCTTCCTACCACGCCGTATTCGGTTAACGCCGAGGGGCGAGGGCCGGCATGGTCGAATTCGCTTTTTGAGAACAATGCGGAATTCGGGCTTGGAATGCGTCTTGCCCTCGACAAGCAGCAGGAATACGCGCGTGAACTTGTAGTCAGGTTAAGTGGCAAGATCGGCGAGCGCCTTGCGCGTGAGTTGCTCGAAGCCGATCAGTCGAACGAAGCGGGAATCGAGGCGCAGCGCACGCGCGTAAGGATGCTCAAAGATGTGCTGAGAGAGCAGAATTCCGCTGACGCCCGCGATATGCTTGCGGTTGCCGATGCTCTGGTAAATCGCAGCGTATGGATTGTCGGCGGCGACGGCTGGGGCTATGACATCGGGTACGGCGGTCTGGATCACGTGCTTGCGTCGGGAGCCAACGTAAACATACTGCTGCTCGATACTGAAGTGTATTCGAACACGGGTGGGCAGATGTCCAAGGCTACGCCCAAGGGTGCGGTAGCGAAATTTGCAGCGGGAGGAAAAGCCACCGGAAAGAAGGATCTGGCGTTGATGGCGATGACCTACGGCAGCGCCTATATCGCACGTGTAGCGATGGGCGCAAACGACTCTCAGACGGTGAAGGCGTTTCTCGAGGCGGAGAGCTACCATGGCCCCTCGCTGATAATAGCTTACAGCCATTGCATAGCTCACGGATACGACATGGTTTACGGTGCGGATCAACAGAAAAACGCGGTGCAGTCCGGGCATTGGATATTGTGCCGGTATCATCCGGACCGGGTGAGCGAGGGCAAGAATCCGTTGCAGCTCGACAGCAAACCGCCGAGCATTCCGCTGCAGCAGTACATCTATAACGAGGGGCGTTACACGATGCTTACGCGAAGCAATCCGGACGAAGCGAAGCGTTTGCTTGAAGAAGCGCAATCGAGCGTGCGCAGCGCCTGGCGGTATTACGAATACCTGGCGGCAATGCCCGGAGCGCCGGAGAAAGCCGGGGGTGAGAAATGATCGATCTCAAAACAACATATCTTGGTCTGCCGCTGAACAATCCTCTCGTCGCGTCGTCCTCGCCGCTTTGGGAAAACCTCGGCAATCTGCGCGAATTTGAGGATGCCGGGGGCGCCGCCGTAATACTTCCGTCGCTTTTTGAAGAACAGATCGAACTGGAAAGCCTGCATCTGGACAGGGCGCTTTCGATGGGTGTAGACAGTTACGCCGAATCGTTGAGTTTCTTTCCCGATATGCAGACCTACAACCAGGGGCCGGACGGGTATCTCGAACATCTGCACCGAGCGAGCGCCGCTGTAGAGATTCCGGTCATAGCCAGCCTGAACGGGAGTTCGGAAGGAGGCTGGATCAGGTATGCAGGACTGATGCAGGAGGCCGGCGCCGATGCGATCGAACTGAATATTTATGACATCGCGGCCGATTCGCGCCTGAATGCGGCGGATCTGGAAACGCGATATGCGGCTATAGTAACTGCGGTCAAGCAATCGGTGCGAGTACCGGTTGCGGTCAAACTCGGCCCGTATTTCACGGCGTTTGCAAACTTTGCCGAGCGGCTGGATGCTGCAGGAGTAGACGGCATTGTAATATTCAACAGGTTTTATCAGCCGGATCTGGACATAGAAGAACTCTCGATTGCGCCGAACCTTGTATTGAGCGGCCCCGAAGAGCTGCGTCTCAGGTTGCACTGGGCGGCGATCCTATACGGTAGAATCAAAGCGGATATCGCGATCACGGGCGGTGTGCATACGGCGGAAGATGTGTTGAAATCCATGATGGCGGGCGCTTCGGTTGCCATGACTACTTCGGCGCTGCTCAAGTTCGGCATCGGGCATGCATCAACGGTGCTGAGCGATTTAAGCCGCTGGATGGAAGAACACGAATACGAATCCGTGCGGCAGATGCGAGGCAGCCTGAGCCTGCGATCGGCTCCGGATGCGAACGCGTACGAACGTGCAAACTACATGAAGGTGCTCAGTTCGTACCCTGCTATCCGGAGCGATTCAAGGTTCGAGAAGCAAGAGAGATAACGGAACAAACGGAAATGTACGGAACAAACGGAAAATTCGGCGATTTCCGTAGTTTTCGTCTATTTCTGTTTGTTCCGTTATCTTTCTTCTTTCCCACTCTTATCATTTTGTATGGAGAAATCGGATGGCGAAGAAGAATACGCGACCCGTCGACGATCCTGCGGGGCCGAATCCATGCGACGACATTCGGGTTGGTCTGAAGCCCGAAACGATCGCAAAGGCGCTGGTGGACAATCTTTTTTATGTACAGGGGAGATTGCCGGAATTTGCAACTCGTAATGATTGGTATATGGCGCTGGCCATTACGGTGCGCGACCGCATGATCGACCGGTGGGTGCAAACGGCGAGAACGCACCTTTTGCAGAATGCAAAAACGGTGTGTTACCTCTCGGCTGAATTCCTGATGGGGCCGCAGCTTGGAAACAGCCTGATCAATCTCGGTATTCAGGACGCCGTACGCGAAGCGGTAGAAATGGTCGGGCTGGATCTGGATGAGCTCATTGACCAGGAGGAGGAGCCTGGGCTGGGGAACGGCGGGTTGGGACGGCTCGCCGCCTGTTATATGGACTCGCTTGCTACGATCGAGGTGCCCGCCATCGGCTACGGGATCCGGTATGAGTTCGGCATCTTCGACCAGGAGATACGTGACGGCGGTCAGGTTGAAGTGCCGGACAAATGGCTCAGGTTCGGGAACCCGTGGGAGATTACACGACCCGAGATCAATTTCGATGTACCGTTCGGCGGGCATACGATACAGACCCAGGACGAACAGGGCCGGTTCCACGTGCGGTGGATGCCCGAACGGGTCGTGCTCGGCATCGCACACGACATTCCGGTGCTCGGCTACAGGGTCAATACATCGAACGTACTGAGACTGTGGAAAGCAGAAGCCTGCGAGTCGTTCGACCTCGGTAGTTTCAATGTCGGTGATTATTTCGGTGCGGTAAACGATAAGGTTCGCTCGGAAAACATCTCGAAGGTGCTCTATCCGAACGATGTGCCGCTGCAGGGCAAAAGACTGCGGCTCGAACAGCAGTTCTTTTTCGTTACGTGTTCATTACAGGATGTTATTCGCCAGCACCTTCAGGCCGGCAATACACTGGAAAGCCTGCCGGATTTTTACGCAATCCAGCTCAACGATACCCACCCGTCGATAGCGATTGCGGAAATGATGCGATTGCTTGTAGATCAAAACGACATGGATTGGGATACAGCGTGGGGGGTGACGCGGCGGACCTTTGGTTACACCAACCATACGCTTCTGCCGGAAGCGCTGGAGAAATGGCCGCTGCCGCTTTTTGCAAGCCTGCTTCCGCGGCATCTCGAAATAATTTACGAGATCAACCGCCGGTTTCTTGATGAAGTCAGAGTGAAATTTCCCGGAGATGCAGCATTGCTTGCGCGGCTTTCGCTGATAGACGAAACCGGGGAAAAAGCGGTTCGGATGGCGCACCTTGCGTCGGCAGGCAGTCATTCCATAAACGGCGTTGCCGCACTGCATACGGAGCTGCTTTCCCGCGATGTGTTGCACGATTTTTACCTGCTTTATCCCGAAAGATTTCACAACGTGACAAACGGTGTGACGCCGCGTCGCTGGATTGCACTCAGCAATCCCCGATTGGCGCAATTGATAACGGACGCCATTGGCGGCGGGTGGGTAAGCCGCACTGAAGACGAACTGGCAAGGCTCGAACCGTTTGCTGAGGATCCCGCATTCAGGCATCAGTGGCGGACCATCAAGCGCGAAAACAAGGTGGATTTGTCGAATATGATCCGCAGGGAAACGGGCATTTCGGTAAACCCGGATTCGATGTTCGACATTCAGGTAAAACGTATTCACGAATACAAGCGGCAGCACCTTTGTCTGCTGGAAATCATCACTCTTTATTTGAGGCTCAAGCAGGATCCGGGCCTCGATATTGCGCCGCGAACATTCATATTCGGTGGCAAAGCCGCTCCAGGTTACACGATGGCGAAACTCATCATCCGCCTGGTGAACGGAATAGCCGATGTAGTAAACCGCGATCCGGAGATCAGGGACAGGTTGAAAGTAGTCTTCTATCCGAACTTCAACGTGCAATCGGCGCAGCGCATATATCCGGCGGCCGATCTTTCGGAGCAGATTTCTACTGCCGGGAAGGAAGCTTCCGGAACCGGAAACATGAAGTTTGCGCTCAACGGCGCATTGACAATAGGCACGCTTGACGGGGCGAACATAGAAATTCGCAACCACGTAGGCGCGGAAAACTTCTTTCTGTTCGGACTCACTGCCGAAGAGGTTCGGCGCCTGAAGCAGCACGGCTATCAACCGATGTCCTATTACTACTCCGATCACATGCTGCATCAGGTGCTGGATCTGATCGGTTGGGGCGAATTTTCGCGCGGAGATTCAGAATTGTTCAAACCGATTGTTTCGTCGCTGATGTCGCGCGACGAATATTTCCTGCTTGCCGATTACTCGTCCTACGTCGAATGTCAGGACCGGGTCAACGAGGCGTTTCTGGACAAGGAAGGATGGGCGCGCAAATCGATTCTCAACGTAGCCCGCATGGGCTATTTCTCATCGGATCGATCGGTGCGCGAATACTGCGAGAAGATCTGGAAGGTCACGCCGGTTTCGGTAGCGATCGAGTAGGAGAGAACGCAGAAAGCGCGGAAACTGACGGAAAAACCGCTAATAATCAAGTGGGGTTGAACAGGTTATGAAACTGCTGGAAGGAAAGTCGGCGATTGTAACGGGTTCGGGACGGGGAATCGGACGTGCAATAGCAAGACTTTTTGCAGAACACGGCGCGAGGGTCGTCGTGAATGATCTCGAAGGTGATATTGCCGAGGGCGTTGCAGCGGAAATTGGGGAGGCGGGCGGGAGCGCTGTTGCCTGCGTCGGCAGTGTGACTGCGCCGGAATTCCCGGAAAAGGTTGTTAGAACCGCAGTGGAGGAGTTCGGGCGTCTTGATATCCTCGTCAACAACGCCGGTTATACCTGGGACGGCGTGATACAGAACGTCACGGACGAGATGTGGCAGGCGATGATAGATGTACATTTGACTGCGCCGTTCAGGATCATTCGCGCCGCCGCGCCGTATATGCGGGAACCTGCCAAAGCGGAGCTTGCCGAGGGGCGGCGTATTCATCGCAAAATCATCAATGTATCTTCTACATCTGGGGTTGCAGGAAATCCCGGGCAGGTAAACTATTCGGCCGGCAAGATGGGTATCGTGGGAGTCACGAAAACGCTTGCGAAGGAATGGGGGCGTTTCAGCATCAATGTCAACGCAGTGGCTTACGGGTTTATTGAAACGCGCCTGACGGCGGCAAAGGAAGAACATAATCGCGCGCGCGTTGGAGAAATCGAGGTTGAACTTGGAATCCCGGAGCAGATGCGGCAGATGGCAATGCGGATGATTCCGCTCGGCAGAGCCGGGACGCCCGAAGAAGCGGCAGGACCGGTGCTGTTTCTGGCTTCACCCTTATCGGATTATGTTACCGGTCACGTCCTGCTGGTCACGGGTGGATCTTATGTCTGAAGCAAAAGTGCCTGATGCAAGCGAGGGTGCGGTGCGCAGACCGCTTGACGGCATAAGAGTGCTGGATCTTACCAGATTGCTGCCCGGCGCGGTGGCGACGATGTTGCTAGGGGATTTCGGCGCCGATGTGATCAAGATAGAAGAGCCGGGCGCGGGCGACCCCGCACGGTTGATGCGGATCGGTTCGAAGCGCTCCGGCGCCGTGTTTTTCGCTACGGGCAGAAACAAACGCAGCGTTGCAATAAACCTCAAGTGCGATGAAGGGAAGCAGGTTTTTCTGCAGTTGGCCGAACGCGCCGATGTTGTCATAGAGGGGTTCCGGCCTGGTGTGATGGACAGGCTCGGGCTCGGCTACGAAGCATTACGGCAAAGAAACAAACGGCTCGTTTATTGTGCGCTGACCGGGTATGGGCAGGATGGTCCGTACAAATATGAAGCCGGCCACGACATAAATTACATCGGCATTGCAGGTGTTCTCGGATTAAATGCAGGTGCAGGAAGCGGGCCTGTAATTCCCGGCGTGCAGATGGCGGATCTCGCCGGAGGGAGCCTCCAGGCCGTTATAGGCGTGCTGCTTGCTCTTGCGGCGCGCGAGATCACGGGTGAGGGGCAGATGGTGGATGTATCTATGACGGACGGAGCCCTTGCGCTGATGATCGTCCCGCTCGTTTCGATGCTTGAGGGAAGGCGGCCCGAGCCTGGGCTGGAAGGGTTGAGCGGCAGGTATGCCTGTTATCATTTGTATGAAACGAAGGACGGCAGGTGGCTTGCGGTGGGAGCGCTCGAACCGAAGTTCTGGGCGAATGTTTGTCGCGTGACGGGTCTGGAGGATTTGATTCCTGATCAATTCGCCGAAGGCGAAACGCAGGCGGAGTGTATCCGTGCACTCAAGGATCGTTTCAGGCAACGGAGCAGCAGCGAATGGCTTGATGCGTTTTCCGGCGTCGATTCCTGCGTCACGCTGGTCAAGACTCCGGACGAGGCGCTGGCAGATCCGCAAATCATTGCAAGGAATCTGTTGGTCGAAATCGAACATCCGGGCGCTGGCAGGTCTAAACAATTGGGCCCATGGATCAGGTTGAGTGCTACGCCGGGCGCCGTAAACCTGCCGCCCCCCCAACTAGGCGAACATACACGCGAAGTCCTGTCCGCGCACGGCCTGTCCGAAGAAGACATCGAGCGATTGATCCGCGCAGGCGTCATTGAGGCGAAAAGTGCTGAGTGAGAGGGGGAGAAGAAAGTGCTGAGTGGGAAGAAGAAGTGCTGAGTGCTGAGTGCGTGTTTTGAAAGCCCCGAAGGGGCGTAAGATCTGTAGCCCAGCGGCGTAAGCCCTGGGTATCACGCCAACCTCAATTCCAGCCCTGTAAGGGCGGAAGATCCCCGCTGTATAGGTCTTTCGCCCTTTCAGGGCTTGGATGCGTTTCTCGATCTGACCTGGCGCTCGCGCACCAGGCTACAGTTCTCACGCCCCTTCGGGGCTTTCAAAACACGCACTCAGCACTCAGCACTTTCTTCTTCCTCATCGGTTTTGCGTTTATCCCTCCATTTATATTTCTTATCCTCGCCTCTGATACTGGTCGCTTCGGGCGGTCCTCGGCTAAAATCCTCGTTTCATTCACAGCACCGACAGGAGCAGAAAGTAATGGCATTATTGGGTAAACTTGCGGTGCTTGTGGGCGGAGGTCCCGCTCCGGGCATCAATTCGGTGATTTCCTCGGCGACGATCAAGGCGATTGACTCCGGGTTTGAGGTAATCGGAATACAGGATGGTTTCAAGTGGCTGGTGCGCCGCGATACGACGCATTTCAGACAGCTCGGCATAGATGACGTTTCAAGGATTCATTTAAGAGGCGGATCGATTCTGGGCACGGCGCGCGAAAATCCGACAAAATCCGAGGAAGCAATGCGAGCCGTAATCGAGACGCTCGAATCACTCGGCGTTACACATATGGTGACGATCGGGGGTGATGATACTGCGCTTTCTTCGAGTTCGGTCGCCGCCGCCTCGCACGGCAAAATTCGCACCGTACACGTACCCAAAACCATCGATAACGACCTGCCGCTTCCGGCGCATATCCCCACGTTTGGTTTTCAAACCGCACGGCACGTCGGCGTCGGTCTGGTGCAAAGTCTGATGGAGGACGCGCGTTCGACCAGGCGCTGGTACATAGTAGTTGCGATGGGACGGCAGGCCGGACACCTGGCGCTCGGCATCGGAAAAGCCTCGGGCGCAACATTCACCCTGATTCGGGAAGAATTCGAAGAACCTACGATCAGATTTTCTCAACTGTGCGATATCGTAGAGGGCGCGATTATCAAACGAAGGGCGATGGGCAGGCATTTCGGTGTGGCGGTGCTCGCCGAAGGGCTGATCGACAAACTCGATCCCGATGAACTTGCCGAACTCCAGGATGTGGAACGCGACGACCACGGGCATATTCGTTTCGCCGAGGTAGATCTGGCGCGAAAGGTCAAGGTTGAGGTGCAGGGGCGTCTCAAGCAGCGCGGCATCAGCGTGACGATTACGAACAAGAACATCGGGTACGAACTGCGCTGCGCAGATCCGATTCCGTATGACGCCGATTACTGCCGCGACCTCGGCAATGCTGCAATCAGGTTTCTGCTCGACGGCGGAAGCGGCGCTATGGTAAGCGTGCAGGGCGGGAAACTCGTGCCGCTGTCGTTTGTCGATATACGCGATCCCAAAACAGGCAAGACCCGTGTAAGGAACGTTGATCCGCAGAGCGCGAATTACAAGGTAGCCCGCGACTTTATGATACGGCTCGATGCAACTGATTTTATGGATGCCGCGTGGATTGCAAAACTCGCACGTTCGGGCAACCTGCCGGTCGAAGAATTCAGGCGCAGGTTCGGCTACCTCAGCCACAACGCAGGTTAACGCGCCGCGCGAGCGGCAACCGGGTATACGGAAATTCACGGAACAGACCAGCGAATAGCACTATGTTGACATTGAAGAAAATCGGAATTCTTGTTGGAGGCGGCCCAGCGCCGGGTGCAAACGGAGTGATCGCCGCAGTCGCAATCGAGGCCATACGATTCGGCATTACGCCCATTGGGTTTCACGACGGCTTCGAGTGGCTTGCGCAGCGATATACGGATGAGCAGCACGAACTCTCGATAGATGAAGTATCGCGCATCCATCTCGACGGCGGCGTATTGCTCGGCGCCTCGCGCACCGACATCACGCGCGACTCCTCAGCGCTCTTTAACACCATCTCCGCGCTCGAAAAGCTCGGCATCGAGGCCCTCGTCACCGTCGGAGGTGATGATCTGCTCGCAAGTTCGATTGCGGTGGAAGAGCAATCCGGCGGCGCGTTGCGCGTCGTACAGGTTCCCAAAAGCATAGATAACGATCTCTGGATGCCGATTCCCGTTGAATCGCTCGGTTTTGAATCGGCGCGGCACGTGGGAGTGAAACTCGTCGAGAATCTCATGGAAGACGCTAAAACTACCGGGCGGTGGTATCTGGGCGTTACTATGGGACGACCGACCGGGCACCTTACGCTCGGTATCGGGCGCGCTGCTTCCGCTACGTGCACCATAATTCCCGAAGAATTTGAAAGAGACCGAATCTCGTTAAACGATATTGTAGACATCGTTGAGGGTACGATCATCAAGCGCCGGGCGATGGGGCGAAATCACGGGGTGATACTGCTGTCGGAAGCGCTTTCGGAAAGGTTCAGTTCTGAAGAAGTAACCGAGTTGCAGGACGTGGACCGGGATGCACAGGGCAACATCAGGGTTGCCGAAATCGACCTTGGGCGCAAGGTCAAGAGCGCGGTTCAGGCCCGGCTTGAGGCGCGCGGGGTAAAGGTGACCATTGTAGACAAAACGATCGGGTATGAGTTGCGCTGCGCGCCGCCGATTCCGCTCGACGCCGAATATGCGCGAGATCTGGGATATGCGGCGGTGAACTTTCTGTGCGAGGGCGGCTCGGGTGCAATGATCACGATTCAGGGCGGCGAGATCCGGCCAATTCCGTTAAGGGAGTTTCTCGATCCCGAAACGGGCCGCGGCAGGCAGCGCGCAGTCGATGTGCACACCGAGAGCTACCGCGTGGCGCGTGATTACATGGTGCGTCTCGGGCCCGAGGATTTCCGTTCCCCGGATTGGGTCGCAACTCTCGGCAAAGCCGCGGGCTTGACACCTGACGAATTTGTGGCACAGTTCCAGACGTTCGCGCGATAAACCGAAAATACTGAACGCGAAATTCGTGGAAACTTCCGGAAAGAGAGATGACGGAACAAACGAAATGAAACGAAAATTACGGGGAAGTTGAATATTTTCGTAGTTTCCGTCTTATTTCGTTTGTTCCGTTATCTCTCTTATGTCTCACGCTTTGTACCAATTTACAGTGAATCGATTTAGCCGGGCCGGGACCGATGACCAATTCCGTACCCGCGCTTGAGATGCGCGGCATATCGAAATCCTTTGCCGGAAATACCGTGCTGTCGGAAGTCGATCTTACCGCAGCGTCGGGAAGTGTGTTGGCGCTCGTGGGCGAAAACGGCGCGGGCAAGTCTACTCTTATGAAAATCCTTGCCGGCGTTCATCAACCCGACGAGGGCGAAATTGCAATTGACGGCAGGGTGATGGAGTTCAGAGGGCCGCGAGACGCTCTGGCCTGCGGCGTAGCGATGATCTATCAGGAATTGTCGCTCGCCCCGCACCTGACCGTGGCGGAAAACATTTTTCTAGGGCGCGAGCCGCTAAGGTCAAAAGCGGGCGGTATCGTGGATCACCGGAAAATGGAAGCCGAGGCGCGGCGGATACTTGAAGAATACGGATTTCGATTGAACCCCCGCACGCGCGTTGGCAGGTTGAGTGCTGCGGACAGGCAACTTGTAGAGATCACACGCGCAATCGTGGAGGCTCGCCGCGTCATAGTGATGGACGAGCCCACTTCATCGCTTACAAGTCAGGAAGTCGAGGAACTGTTCCGATTGATTCGGGATCTGAAATCCCGCGGGCTTGCGATCATCTATATTTCGCACCGTCTGGAAGAACTTCCCTCGATCGCAGACCGGTTGCTGATACTGCGCGACGGTCGTTCCGTATACGATGGACGTTGGGGAGAACTCTCAACCGACGAGATGATCCGTCACATGGCGGGACGGGAGTTGAAGGAAATCTTTCCCCCGCGCACAGCGGAAATTGGCGGGGTCAGGTTGCGCGTGAAGGGATTGTCCAGACGCCCGTTATTTGACGACATTGGATTTGAAGCCCGGGCGGGCGAGGTTGTCGGCATTGCCGGGCTTGCGGGTGCGGGGAGAACCGAAGTCGTGGAGGCGATATACGGTGCGCACCCACCCGACGAGGGCGAAGTGTGGGTTGACGACCGGCAGATCAGTCCCAGCAGACCGAGCGTATCGGTGCGCCGTGGTTTGAGTCTTTTGACGGAGGATCGCAAGCGCACCGGACTGTGCCTGAACCTGGCAATTTCACGAAATCTCACACTTGCAAATATCAAGTCGCTCGTTCGAGGGCTGAGAGTCGATCGCCGGCGAGAACGCGACGCAGCGCGCAATTACATAGAGAAGCTGCATATTCAGCCGCCGCAGCCCGGAAAAGCAGTAGGGCGGCTGAGCGGGGGCAACCAGCAGAAGGTGTTGCTCGGGCGCTGGCTTTACGCAGATACAAAAGTATTCCTGCTCGATGAACCCACGCGCGGCGTGGATGTCGCCGCACGTTCGGAAATCTACAAGGCCATAAATGAACTCGCGGAATCCGGCGCCGCAGTGGTGATGGTGTCGTCGGATTTACCGGAACTGCTCGGAATGGCGGATCGGATAATCGTAATGCGTCGCGGCAGGATGGTTGTGGAACTGACCGCTTCGAAAACGTCTCAGGAAGAGATTGTCCGCTATGCGGCGTTTGAACAGTAGGCGCTGAGTCCGTGCGGATGCACCGGGTACATAGTATTTCAATGAGAGGTTAAGAGAGATAACGGAACAAACGGAATAAACGGAATAAACGGAATGTCACTCAGCGTGGATAACAAGTCGTTCCTGCAGGAAGTCGCCTCCGAGAGCGCTTCTTTATTGAGCAGCCTTGAGACGGTAATCGAGCGCGACCACGTTGTTATAGTTACGCTTGTATTCCTGCTTCTCGCCGGGCTGATGCTCCGGTATGTGCCGAGCGGGCGCAGGCACGTACGAGCATCGCTGCTGCTGTTCGGTTTCGCCGTTATTGTGATGCTCGGGGCGGTTGTGTTGGCCGTAGCCGGTTTCGGAGCAATCGCGAGAGCCGTACACTGGGCGGGCTTGCTGATCGGCGGAATGGCGATAGTCAATCTGCTGAGTGTGCTTCTGTTTGACGTAGCATTGAAGGCCGTACACCTCGCAACTCCGCGAATACTTCGCGACGTGCTTGTGGGACTGGGATATATCGGCGTCGCACTGTTGCTGATGTCGCGGGGCGGCGTAAGCCTCTCCGGAATCATAACCACCTCCGCCGTTATTACCGCCGTTATAGGATTCGCCCTTCAGGATACGCTCGGCAACGTGATGGGCGGACTGGCCATTCAGCTTGAAAAAACCATTCAACCCGGTGACTGGGTCAGGGTGGATCAGCAGGTAGGCCGTGTCGTAGAGATTCGGTGGCGGTATACGGCGATAGAAACCCGAAACTGGGATACCGTTCTCATACCTAACGGCGTGTTGATGAAAAGCCAGGTGCTGATTTACGGCAGGCGCGGCGGCGAAACCGTCAATCACCGCCAGACCATTTACTTTAATGTAGATTTCCGCTTTGCTCCTTCGGATGTAATCGCCGCGGTTACGCAGAAACTCCAGGCGGATTCGATTCCGGGCGTGGCGACTCAGCCGCCGCCGCAGTGCATTCTGATGGATTTCAAGGAAAGCTACGGGCAATATGTAGTGCGGTACTGGCTGACCGATCTTGCAGTGGATGATCCAACCGATTCACAGGTGCGTGCGCGGGTGTATTACGCGCTGAGAAGGCGCGGAATACCGATGTCGATACCGGCATCGAGCATTTTCATGACAGAAGAGAGCGAATCCCGAAGGATGCGCAAGCGGGAGCGAGAAATCGAGTCGCGCATTCAGATCCTTTCAAATGTGGATATTTTTGAGGGGTTGACGCAGGAAGAAAGGCGAAAAATCGCCGAACGCATGCAGGATGCGCCCTTTGTGCGCGGAGAAGCGCTGATGCGCCAGGGGGCGGATGGCGAATGGCTCTACATAATCACCAGAGGCGCGGCTGAAGTAAGGATCTATAGCGGCAAGGATGAATATAAGGTTGTAGCTACATTGGGTGCAGGCGACTTCCTGGGTGAAATGTCGCTGCTGACAGGCGCCAAACGATCCGCGACCGTTATCGCTACGGATGAAACCGACTGCCTGCGCCTTGACAAGGAAGCGTTTCACGAGGTGCTGAAATCGCGGCCGGAAATCGCTGAATATCTTGCCGAAGTGCTGGCCCGCAGGCAGACCGAACTGGATGCAGCGCGCGAGGGGCTGGATGAAGAAAGCCGGCGCCGCGCATTCAGCGGAAAACAGCGAGACCTGCTGAGCCGGATTTATCACTTTTTTTCTCTGGACTGATTCAAGCAGCGGGCGAGCCGTGTGAATTAAACCGATCAACAGGAGATTGGTACAAAGCGTGAGACACAAGAGAGATAACGGAACAAACGAAATGAAACGAAAAGAACGGAAATGCGTATCCTTTCCGTAATTATTGTCTTATTTCGTTTGTTTCGTTATCTCTCTTCCTCCTGAACCGAGAATTGCTGCCCATAACCCCACGAGAGCGGAATGTCTGACTGGATAAAGCGATTTCTGCCTTTTATAAGCCTTATCGTGCTGTGCGCCCTGATTGCAGTGCTCGAACCGCGATTTCTTTCGGCGGGCAATCTGGCAAGCGTTGCTCGGCAGACGGCGGTGATTACGATCATGGCCATGGGCATGACAATGGTTATGGTAGCGGGCGGAATCGACCTTTCCGTAGGGTCGATCATGGCGCTCGCGGGAGTAGTCGGCGCGCTTGCAATGGTTGCGGGCGTCCCGGTTGTGGGCGGGATCGCGATTGCAATGCTGGCAGGCGCTTCATTGGGAATGATCAACGGCGCTGCCGTAGCCTCGCTTGGAATCCCCGCATTTATCGTCACGCTCGGCGCTATGGGAATATATCGCGGATCGGTATTGCTTCTTACCGGAGGCAACGCCGTCGTAGGGTTGCCGCAGAGTTTTGGTTATCTTGCCGAGGGACATTTTCTCGGTTTATTGCCGATTCCGCTGTTGATCGTAATCATAGTGGCGGTGCTTATTCATTTCCTGCTCGCACAAACGCAGCTCGGACGATATTGTTACGCAATCGGCAGCAATGTAGAAGCGGCAAGATACGCGGGCGTAAGGGTGGCGCGAAACCAGATTGTGTACTATTCAATACTCGGAGGGCTGACCGGTCTTGCCGGAGCAATCGAGTCTGCGCGGCTCGTAACCGGGCAGCCAACCGCCGGCGAAGGGTACGAACTTCGTGTAATTGCGGCGGTCGTCATAGGCGGCGGCAGCCTGAGCGGCGGGCAGGGCAGCGTCATGGGAACGATAATCGGAGCCCTGATTATGGGCGTGCTTGCAAACGGGGCGAATCTGCTCGGGATTTCGTCCTTCACTCAACAGATAGTCATCGGCGCCGTGATCGTGATGGCCGTCACGTTCGATGAATTTCAACGTCGGCGTCTCGAAAGTTCGGAAGCCTGAACATAAGCCTGAACATACACCTCGGGGTTGAACTACTTCCCGATCTGAAAAACTAAATCCATGAAACTAACGCAATTCAGAACCAGAACCGCTCAAAGAGCACTGCTGGGCGTACTGCGCGGCGATCGAATCGCCGATATTACCGCTATTGCGCCGGATATGAATGCGCTGATTCGCGGAGGAAGCGCTGATCTCGCTGCGGTGGAAAAACTCAGCGCTCCTGACGAGTATTCGTTCGATGACGTGGAATTTCTTCCGGCTGTCGTACCGAGCAAAATCGTCGCAATCGGCCGAAACTACTACGATCATGCCCTGGAAGGCGGCAGCGAACCTCCGTCGGCGCCGCTGATCTTCACCAAGCTGCCGAATTCGCTGAGCGCACACGGCGCGCCGATTGTCCTGCCCTCGATCAGCGAGCAGGTGGATTTCGAAGCCGAACTGTCCGTGGTTATCGGCAAGAGGGCGAGCCGGGTTGCCGAAGCCGATGCGCTTGATTACGTCTTCGGTTATACGCTGATAAACGATGTGAGCGCGCGTGACCTGCAATTCGGCGACGGCCAGTGGGTGCGCGGTAAAGGACTTGATACGTTCGCTCCTCTTGGGCCCTTCATAACGACGCGGGATGACATAGCCGATGTCCACACCCTGAAAATCGAAGGCATACTGAACGGCGAGGTAATGCAATCTTCGAATACGGCCAAGATGATCTTTCGCGTGCCGTACCTGATTCATTACATCACACAGGCGATTACCCTCGAACCGGGAGATGTCATTGCCACGGGCACCCCGGAAGGCGTCGGCATATTCAGAAAACCGCCCGTTGTGTTGAAGCCGGGCGATGTATTCGACGTTGTGATCGAGGGGCTTGGCAAACTGAGCAACCCCGTCATTGCAGGCGATTAAATGAGTATGGCTGAGTATTTTCTTGGCATCGACAGCGGAACGCAGAGCACCAAGACCGTATTGTTTGACGCGCAAAGCGGCGAGGTTTTAGCGGGTGCGTCTATTCCGTATGACCTGATCGACGGGCTCCCGGCCGGTCATAAGGAACAGCACCCGGAGACCTGGATTGCCGCTGTGTTCGATACGATCGCAGCAGTGCTTGAGAAATCCAATGTGGACCGGCGTGACGTGCGCGGTATAGGCGTTTCCGGTCAACAGCACGGCTTCGTCCCGCTCGACGAACGAGATGAGGTAATAAGGCCCGCAAAGCTGTGGTGCGATACGAGCACTGCTGCGGAATGCGAGCAGATAATCAACGATCTCGGCGGAATTTCCGAAACGATCAAAGAGGTCGGAAACGGCGTTCCGGCAGGATTTACGGCCTCAAAAATCCTTTGGCTCAAGCACCGCGAGCCGGAAAACTTTGCCCGGTTGCGAACCGTTCTGCTTCCGCACGACTACATCAATTTTCGGCTTACGGGCAGAAAGTCCATGGAATGCGGCGATGCATCGGGCACGGCGCTTCTTGATGTACGGAGGCGCATTTGGTCGAAAAAGGCGCTTTCGGCCGTTGATGCGCGCCTCCAGGAAATGCTTCCGCCGCTTATCGGATCGGATGAGATTGCCGGAACGCTGCTCCCGGCGCTTGCAAAAAAGTGGGGGCTCGGCCTTGATGTCGTAGTGAGTTCCGGCGGCGGCGACAACATGATGGGAGCGATAGGTACGGGGAATGTTGCCCCCGGTATAGTGACTGTAAGTCTGGGGACCTCGGGCACGATTTACGCCTGTTCGGATCACCCGGTTGTCGACCCGCAGGGCGAGATTGCAGCCTTCTGCGATTCAACCGGCAAATGGCTTCCACTCGTTTGCACGATGAACGTTACGGTCGCTACTGAAATGGTGCGCGAGAGATTTGACCTGACGCACGAAGAGCTTTCCAATGCCGCCGAGTCCGCGCCCGCCGGCAGCGACGGATTGTTGCTCATTCCGTTCTTTGAGGGCGAGCGAACGCCGAATGTTCCGGACGGCACGGGCGTTTTCTTCGGCCTTCGCGCGGCTACCTTCGATGCGCCGCATATGGCGCGCGCGGCTATGGAGGGAACTACGCTCGGACTCAATTACGGCCTGAACCGCATGCGCGCGCTCGGAATAGAGCCGCGGGAAATTCGCGCCACGGGCGGTGGAAGCCGAAGCGCGGTGTGGAGAAAGATTCTCGCCGATGTATTCAACGCCGAAGTCGTGTGTGTAAAGAATGAGGAAGGAGCCGCGGTCGGAGCGGCATTGCAGGCTCTCTGGGCCTATAGAAAACATTCCGGCGCATCGGCGTCGATCCGCGAGTTGTGCGAACGGTTCGTCGGACTTGACGAGTCCACCCGTGTACGACCCGAGCCTCGGAACGTGGAGTTGTACAGGGTTTTGCAGACGCTAAATGACCGGATTGTTCGGGATCTCGATGCCTCGTTCGGCCTGCACCGAGCATTCTTAACCCGGCAATAGTTCAGCTCGCACATCCAGTGAGGGAAGAGAGATAACGGAACAAACGGAATAAACGGA
>JAHBSF010000086.1 GCA_019639255.1 Acidobacteriota bacterium
CACACGCATTCTCGAAAAACACGCCATGTTTGCTCCGATTCAACTTCGCTTTGTCGGCATCCCACTCAAATGTAATCCCCTGAAGCGTGAATTCGACATTCATCGAGAAGGAGTTTAAGAGTGCGTCCATACAGTGTCAATACGCTGCCGGGACAGTCGGGAAGGAGGTTGTGATCGATTGGGTTACAACGGGCCGTATCATTTGGGTGGAGTGAATTTGGGAGTCTATTGCTGTTGCGCCTCAGCACGTTTCCGCCGGGTCTCGGCCTCGTCGAGCCAGCCGCGTCGCAACTCTTCAGCCGGAACGCTCGAAAGATACGGTTTGATGTCGAGGATCGGCGTTCCCTCAAGCATATCCACGCCGCGCACATTTACGAACCTGCCCTCGCGGCCCAATACCTCGACCACCGTCAGCCCGATTGGATTCGGCCGTCTCGGGGATCGCGTCGCAAATACGCCGTGCGGGCGGTCGTCCGTAGGCGGCTTGCCCAGCAATTCAAAACCTTCGCTGCGATCGAAGACCCATATCACGAACAGGTGCGAGAAGCCCTCTATGTCCATCAACCCGGGTTCGAACTCCGGATGAATTTCGATTGCGCCCACGGCCGCGTGTTTCGCCCCGCAGCCCTTGGGAATCTGGGATGTATCGGAGTAGGGACTGTGTATGACGCCGACCGGCTTCATCGTGAACATACCGCCTCCTGCACGGAACCGATTTCCGTAGTTTCCGTCTTATTTCGTCTGTTCCGTTATCTCTCTTATCCCCCGCAATACTCCATATCCGCAGGCGAGCGAGACGGCGAGAAACAGGGCTCCGCGCCCCCATTGTCCGAAAATCACCGAACCGACGCCAAAGAGCGAAAAGTAAATCAGTGCGCATCCCATAGCCCACTGCGCGAGCCTGACTCCCGCGCCTTCACCCGGTCCAACCTCGGGCGCAAGCCTTGCAATTGGGCCCCAACCGGCGCTTCCGGGCCGCGTCCTGCGATAAAACGCCACGAGCGTTTGTTCATTCGTGGGACTCGTCATATACGTTACCGCAAGCCATACAGCCGTTACCACAGCGGTCGTGATCAGCAGCGAATAGGCGAAAAACACCTGGGCGTCGTGCTGGCTTTCGGTCAAGCCGAAGGCCGCAGGCCCGACCAGATGTTCGAGCGAGAGCGATACGGCCGCCGCCGCCATCATCGCCGAAATCTCGGACCATGCGTTGATCCTCCACCAGTACCATCTCAGTATCAGCACAAGGCCCGTTCCGGCGCCTATCGAGAGCAGTATGTCGAGAGCCCTCGTCACGCGGCCGAGCGTCAGCGCCACGACCCCGGTCATCAGCATGATGAATACCGATGCGAGGCGCGAAACCAGCACGTAGTGGCGCTCGTTGCCGTCCTTCTTTACATACGGCCGGTAAACGTCGTTGATCAGATAGGAGGCGCCCCAGTTTAGCTGGGTCGCAACCGTAGACATATAGGCGGCGAGCATGGCGGCTACCATAACGCCGCGCCAGCCCGCGGGCAGCACTTCAACGATCATTCTTGCGTAGCCCGATTCGGGATCGGCCTGCACCGCGGCGTCGTTTGCGAAATAGATCATCGAGGCGAGCGCGGTCAAAATCCACGGCCACGGGCGCAGCGTGTAGTGCAGGATGTTGAAGGACAGCGTAGCGAGCAGCGATGCCTTTTCGTCCTTTGCGGCGAACATCCGCTGCGCTACGAATCCGCCGCCGCCCGGTTCAGCGCCCGGATACCATACGGCCCACCACTGCACGGTGAGAAACACGGCGAGCGCTACAAGCGGCAGATATGCGCTCTCGCCGTGAGGAACGAAGCTCAGTATGCTTGCGGCCGAATCGCCGTAGTTGCGTTGGAGTCCATCGGGGATTGCCGAGAGTCCGCCGACGGCGTTGACGGAAAAATAGGCGAGTCCGAGGGAGCCGGCCATTGCGAGAAAGAACTGAAAAAAGTCGGTCCACAACACGCCGAGAAAACCGCCGAGCGTCGAATAAAGCGTCGTGAGTCCGAAGCACAAAAGCACGGCGGTCCACTCGTCGATGCCCACGGTGGCCTTGAGAATCTTGACCATCGCAAGCGTTACGGAGCCTGTGACGATGGCGTTGATCGGAATCGAGAGGTATACGGCGCGGAATACGCGCAGAAAATCCGCCGCCCTGCCCGAGTAGCGAATCGTGGTGAATTCGATGTCCGTGACGACGTTTGCGCGCCGCCACAGCCGCGCGAAGAAAAATACGGTGAGCATCCCCGAGAGCACAAACGCCCACCATACCCAGTTGCCGGCGATGCCGCCGCGCGCCGTGATGCCGGTTACGAGCAGCGGCGTGTCTGAAGAAAAGGTAGTGGCAACGATCGAGACGCCCGCAAGCCACCAGGGAATGGATCGTCCGCCGAGGAAGTATTCCGATGTGCTCGAACCGGCGCGCCGCGTGAAGTAAAGCCCTATGGCGACGCTCATCAGAAAATAGGCGGCGATGATCGCCCAGTCGACGCCGGTCAGGTTCATATCGGATGTCTCCTCGATGGCGGGGTATTGCGCGTGGAATTCGAATGCGCGCGCGACTATACTCAAACGCCCTGATGATTGCAAAGGCGATTGCAGGTTTGTGGGATACGCGATTGCAGGACGGCGTTATGCAGGTTGCAAGTGAGAGAGAAGCGGGATCGGCGGAAGGGCGCGAGGCGCTTCGAATCGTCGGAGTTTCCAGGAGCTACGGCGAGAGGATTGTGCTTGACCGCGTGGATCTGAGGATCGGGCGCGGCGAGATGGTTGTCGTGCTCGGTCCTTCGGGGAGCGGGAAGACTACGCTGCTGCGCATCATCGCCGGTCTCGATGCGCCCGACGCCGGAGAGATCCATCTGCACGGCCGGTTGGCCAATTCGCTGCCGCCGCAGCAGCGCCGGCTCGGCGTCGTCTTTCAGGAGCACGCGCTTTTTCAAAGGATGTCGGTCGAAGAAAATATCGCCTTCGGCCTGCGCGCACAGCGCCGCCCGAAGCAGGAAGTCGAACGCATGGTTGCGCGTATGCTTGAAATGACGGGGCTAAGGTCTCACCGCCGAAAGTATCCGGCGCAGCTTTCGGGCGGCGAGCGGCAGCGTGTAGCCATAGCGCGGGCGCTGGCGCATTCGCCTGAAGCTTTGCTTTTCGATGAACCGTTCAGTTCGCTCGACGCCGTGACGCGGCTGGATCTGCGTCGCGAGGTGCGTGCACTGCTCGGAAATCTCGACCTTCCGGCGCTGTTCATAACCCACGATCAGGAGGAAGCGCTCGAACTCGCCGACCGCGTCGTAGTTCTGCACGATGGGCGGATCGAACAGGTCGGATCGCCGTTCGAGGTCTACAACCATCCGCGCAACGAATTCGTCGCATCCTTTCTCGGCGCCGCGAACCTTCTGCTCGGCCGATGGATCCAGGGCCGGGTGAGGCTCGGGCGCCTGCAACTTCGCGCCGTGCCGGACGTTCCACTGCTGCACGAACGCCAGCCCGTAAAGGTCGTTTTTCGCCCCGAAGACGTCATCCTCAATTTCCAGCCGCAACTGCTCAATACGCCCTACCACCTGGGCCGAGCCGTAGTCGAGGAGGTTTCCTACATCGGCCACAGCGAACGCCTGCTGCTGCGCCTGCTGCTGTGGTCGCCTCACGACCCGGACCCAGCGGTGGAAAACCTTCGACGCCTTTCCATCGTCGATGATGCGCTGGCCGAAGGCGCCCTGCTCGTCGTTACCCGCACCAAATGGGACGCCGATGAACTCGGCCTCGCCCCGGGCGACGAAGTCGTCGTAGGACTCAAAGGCTACCGCCTGCTCCCTCATTACCCCCTCGGCAGCGAACCCGGCGCCAAAGCCCTCGGCTGAGACTCCCCACTGCAAAAAATCTGTTGACTCATAACGCGCGATGAAGTATAACGCCTATTCATTCAGTAGGAATTGCTGTGAAGGCGCCGGCGCATAGCAGGTGAGTCCGGGTTGAAGGGCTTGTGCGGTTATGCGTGCATTAATCGATATTGGTGCGGCAATTCGGGTTAATTTATGCGGTGAAGGGGGATTGCATTTCGGGCAATGATCCTGCAAGGCTCGATCCGGTGCGGCTATGCTGGGATATAAATATGAGTCATCCAGTAGGAATTTGTGGTTTGGAGGCGTCATGAGGAGGTCAGGCGATGATCGGAGCGTTCCGGGGAGTGGGTGGAAGGCCATGGGAGAGGATGGGTATGCGCTGAGGCGGGGGCTCGGGAGGCCGGTTGCGCTGGATACGGGATTGGACGAGGCCGTAGAGTTCGGGGCGCCGGAGCGTCGGCCGGTGGACTGGTATTTTTCGCCCGATGGTTGTTCTGACCTGGTTATGGTGACGGAGGATGTTGTGGGAGCGGTGGTGGAATACGCTATCGATTTGGACGAGGCTGTAGAGTGTGTTCTGGATGGGCTTGTGGATGAGGCTGCGGCTGCGGTTCACGACCGGTTGAACGACATAGCGGCGCTAAGGGTTCTGGCGCGGCGATTCGAGGAGGCGGCGGTTCGGCTGCATCAGGAGGCGGGCGATCTGGAGAAGGGGTTGCGGTGTGGGTGTTGCAGCGAGGGAGAAATTTTCGGGTCTGAGCCGAGGGAATGAGACTCCTGAAAAGAGACTTGATAACCACTCCCGCTGTCGGCCGCCAGGTGAAACAGCGGGTTTTGTTTTATGTATGGGTTCGGAGCAGCGTGATGGGTACGAATAGAAATGAAGGGCGATGGAAGAGGATAGCGGGGTTCCTGCTGGTGATGCTGACTGCGGCGACGGCCTCGGCGCAGTCGTCTCGGGCCGGCGATGAGGGAGAGTACGAGAGGTCTCTCAAGCGATGGCGTGCCGAGCGCGAGGCCGAGCTTGCGGCCGAAGATGGATGGTTGGCGGTGACGGGGCTTTTCTGGTTGCGAGAGGGCGCCAACGAATTCGGTTCTTCGCCGGAAAACAAGATCATTGTGCCTGCGTCCCGGCCGAGACTTGGGAGTTTTGATCTGCGCGGAGGCAGTGTGGTATTGCGTGCGGTCGATGGAGCTGGATTGACGGTGAACGGAAAGAGTGCAACCGAGATTGAATTGCAATCCGACGCGGCCGGGAAACCGGATCGAATCAGGGCGGGCGATCTGAGTTTTGTAGTGCTCAAACGGGGAAATCGATTCGGAATCAGGCTAAGGGATGGCAACAGCCGCGCGAGGCGCGAGTTCACCGGTCTCAGGTGGTATCCGGTGAAAGAGTCGTATCGTCTGACGGCGAGATTCATTCCGCACGACCGGCCGAGAGAGGTTCCGATAGTCAACATTCTCGGCGACGTCGAAAAGTACAACAGTCCGGGATTGCTGAAATTCACGCTTGCCGGACAGGAGCACACGCTTGAGCCGGTCATTTCTGGCGGTGACCGTCTCTTCATTATATTCCGGGACCTCACAAGCAACCGGACTACGTATGCTGCGGGCCGGTTCCTTTACGCAGATCCGCCGAAAGACGGGCAGGTTGTGCTCGATTTCAACCAGGCGATTAATCCGCCGTGCGCTTTCACGGCCTACGCCACTTGTCCGCTGCCGCCAAGGCAGAACCGGCTGCGCGCAACGATCGAGGCCGGCGAGATGATCTATCGCGGGCCGGAGATGAAAACATCCTCGGCAGGCGCGAGATGAACGGCCCGGATTTTGGCGGGTTGCAGGGCGGCGTAGCCAAATGGGAAGGCAGAGGTTGGCAAAACCTTTATACGCGGGTTCGATTCCCGTCGCCGCCTCCAATACATCGATCAGGCGCCGGATCTACGAACTCTCGGCGGCATTGATCCCGATCGGGTTACTACCGTAGCTGGCGGCTGATGAGTCCTGAAAGCGGTGGGGTCATACCCACCGCAATTTTCGGGGATTTCACCGCTGGTTGCGGCCGTGCGGCGGCGCAGCCTGGACGGCAGGCCGGGGTCTGCAAAACTCTCTGATGCTGGTTCGATTCCAGCCGCCGCCGCTATTTCCCCAAGCCTCCCGCGCGGGTGGACGCAAAACTGTTGACGGATCGTCCGGGATGCCGTATAAGCCTACTGACAAAGTAGGAATTGCATGAACGTCTCGACTAAAAGCGAATACGGATTGCGGGCGCTGATCTATCTGGCGGGCCACAGTGCGCGCGAGGCGGTGCCGGCGCGCGAGATCGCCGAGAAGTGGCGGGTTCCTATCAAGTATCTTGAGCAGATACTCAAGACGCTCAGGGACGGCGGCTTCATCACGGCGCAGGTCGGCGTAGGCGGAGGCTACAGGTTGAGCCGTCCGGCTACGCTCATCACCGCCGGAGAGGTGATAAGGCTGCTCGATGGGCGTATAGCTCCGATGGGTTGCGTCAGTTCATCACATTACGAACCCTGCGAATTCGAACCCGATTGCGGTCTTAAGACGCTCTGGGCGCGCGCCCGCGCCGCCCTCGTCGGAGTCCTGGATCAAACCACCATAGCCGATCTCTGTACCTCGGCTGATCGCCCGCAGGTGATCAGCCTCAAATCCTCTTCCAAACGTTAAGCCTTGTCCTGTGCCGCCGGTCGAATCGCTCGGGCCCGAAGCCGGGCGTTGGCCCCGACCTGAAGGGCCGGCCTCAGGTCCAATTCCCAGTTGATCGGTCGGAATATGCGGTAAGACTGCGATGAATATATTGGAGTCGGGAAAGAAGAAGCTTTGTGGAGCGGCGATCGGGGCGATGATCGTATCGCTGGGGCTTGCGGCAGCGGGGTGTCTGGGGGGTGAGAGATCGGCGCCGGAGAAGGTGATGCTGACGCTTGGGGCGTATACGACGCCGCGCGAGGCGTACAGTCGGGCGATACTGCCCGCTTTTGCGCGCCGTTGGCGGGAAAAGACGGGGCAGGAAGTCGAGTTTCGCGAGTCGTATCAAGGGAGCGGGGCGCAATCGCGGGCGATACTGAGCGGTTTTGAAGCCGATGTAGCGGCGTTATCGCTGGAAGGCGACATCGAGCGGCTGGTGCGCGGCGGGCTGATCACTCACGACTGGAGGGGGAAGGGGCGTCGGGGAATGGTGAGCACATCTGTAGTCGTGTTGGCGGTGCGTTCGGGCAATCCGCTGGGGGTGCGCGACTGGGAGGATCTGGCGCGTCCGGGGGTGAAGGTGCTGATTCCGGATCCGAAGACATCGGGCGGCGCGCAGTGGAATTTCACGGCGATTTACGGCGCGGCGATGCGGGGGCGGGCGGGGGTTCCGGCGGGCGACCCGGATGCGGCGCGCGATCTGCTTCGGCGCATACTGGCAAACGTCGTGATGATGGACAAGGGGGCGCGCGAATCCATCACCAACTTCGAGAAGGGGGTAGGCGATGTTGCCGTTACCTATGAAAACGAGGTGCTGGTAGCGCGTCAGGCGGGGCGGCATTACGACTACATCGTCCCGCGTTCGACGATCC
Source organism: Acidobacteriota bacterium (assembly GCA_019639255.1). Lineage (GTDB taxonomy): Bacteria > Acidobacteriota > Blastocatellia > RBC074 > RBC074 > JAHBSF01. The sequence goes on from JAHBSF010000086.1 coordinate 7,421, forward strand.
TGATCGAGAATCCGGTGGCGGTGGTGGACCGTTACGCCGATCGGCACGGTGTGCGAGAGGCGGCCGAGGCGTTTGTCGAATTCCTTTGGACGATGGAGGCGCAGCGCGCATATGCGCATTACGGGTTGAGGCCCGTGGAACAGGGTGCGGGATCGGCGAGTCCCGCGGTCTACCCGCAGATCGAGGATTTGTGGAGGATCGATGCGCTTGGCGGCTGGTTGCGGGTGTCGCTGGATCTGTTCAGTCCGGTCGGGGCCTATACGAGGGCGTTTGAGGAACTGCACGAAGATGACGGCAACCCGGGCGCAAATTGAAAGAGGCCTTCGGGTCGGAAGGGTGCACCCGTGGGGGCGGTGGGGGCTGCGCGGGGCGGCCATTGTCTATATCGGAGCGATCGTTTTGCTGCCGATAGCTGCGCTCGTTGAGCATGGCCTTCGCGACGGGATTGAGGTTTTCTGGCGCGAGGCGACTGCGCCTGTAGCGCTTGCAGCGCTGCGGTTGACGCTTGGGACGGCTGCCGTAGTTACGGCGGTCAACATCGTGCTGGGGACGCTGACGGCCTGGGTGCTGGTGCGTTACCGCTTTGCAGGGCGGGCCTGGCTCGACGCGCTTGTGGATCTGCCGTTTGCGATTCCCACGCTGGTGACGGGTGTGTGTCTTGTGGCTCTGTACGGGCCGCATCGGGCGCTGGGTGCGTGGCTGGAGGCTCGCGGTGTTTCGGTGCTCTTTGCGAGGCCTGGAATCGTGCTGGCGCTTTTGTTCGTCACCTATCCGTTCGTGGTTCGCTCGGTGCAGCCCGTATTGATGGAGATCGACGGGGTGCAGGAGGAGGCGAGCTGGACGCTCGGCGCATCGAAGCTGCGCACCTTCTTCCGGATCACACTGCCGGCGATAGCTCCGGGGATATCGACGGGTGCGCTTCTCGGGTTTGCACGAGCGCTCGGCGAGTTTGGTTCGATAGTGGTGGTTGCGGGGAATCTGCCGTACCGGACGCTTACGGCTCCGGTTTACATTTTCGGTCAGATCGAATCGCAGGAGACGCGCTCGGCGAGCGCGGTTTCCGTGGTTCTGCTGGCGATTTCGTTCGTCCTGATGCTGGCGGTCGACTGGCGGCGGGAGCGCGAGGAGTCGAAGTATGCCGCAGGGTAAGGCCGGCGCGCGGTTGCCGGGGCAGGTTTCAGAACGGTCGATTGCGGGGCGGCCCAGGGGGTGGGAGTGGGCGGCGGTCGGCGTAGTTGTTTCGTACGCGGGGTTATTGCTGGCGGGGCCGCTTGCAGCGATTTTCACCGGGGCGGTTTCGAGCGGGGGCGGCGAGTTGATCGGCTATCTGACCTCGGCGGATGCGAAGCGGGCTCTTGTGTTGACGCTCGGTCTGACGCTCGGTGCAACGACTATCAATACGGTTTTCGGCATCGCATTGGCGCTTGTGCTGACGCGGGACGATTTTCGCGGAAGGCGGGTGCTCAACGCGCTGGTGGATCTGCCGCTTGCAGTTTCGCCGGTAGTTGCAGGATTCGCCTGGCTGCTGCTTTTCGGGCGCGAAGGCTGGTTCGCTCCGGCGGTAGACTCGCTCGGCGTGCAGGTGGCGTTTGCGTGGCCCGGGATACTGTTGGCCACGATATTCGTTTCTGCGCCGCTTGTGGCGCGCGAGATCATTCCGGTGTTGATGCACGCGGGCGTAGGGCAGGAGCAGGCCGCCTACACACTGGGCGCCGGAGCGTGGCGAACTTTCCGGCGCATCACGTTGCCGAACATCAGATGGGGATTGATGCACGGCGTTTCGCTCGCTTTTGCGCGAGCCATGGGCGAATTCGGCGCGGTGCTGGTCATAGGCGGCGGGGTTACGGGCGTGACCGAAACAGCGACGCTGTTTATCTACCGCTCGCTCGATGACAGGCGCGAAGCGGCGGCCTTCGCCGTGTCGCTGCTGCTGGCGGCGATTTCATTCGGCGTACTGCTGGTAATGAAGTATTCGCATCGGGAGGGAGAGGGCGCGCTGAAGCGGCGGAAGGGTGGGGAATGAATGGAAAGGGGGAAGAGGCGATGAAATCGCGTGAGGGATTTGCTCGTATGATTTTGTTCCTGCTGACTTTGACCTCTTCTTTTGCGGCGCAGACGGCGACGGCGACGCTGAAGGGTTCGGTCGGGGACTCGGCGGGCAACGCTGTGGCGGGCGCCGAGGTTGCGCTCGTCGAGACGGCGACGGGGCTGAAGAGGAGTTTCATCACGGACGCCGGCGGGCAGTACGTCTTCGCCCTGATCGGACCGGGCGAGTACATCATCGAAGCGCGCGCCGCCGGGTTCGCTGCTTTTCGTCAAACGCGGCGTATTCAGGTCGGGCAGACGGCGGAACTAAATATCGCGCTTTCGCCGGAAGGCGTCGAGGAAACGGTCTACATCGCGGCTACGGACGCCGCCGGGCTCGATACGGCGACGAGTTCGCTCGGTGGCCTCGTCGGGCGCCAGCGAGTCGCCTCGCTGCCGTTGAACGGGCGCAATGTATTTCAGCTTGCACAGCTCGAAATCGGGGTCACGACCGCTCCCGGATCGCGCGGGGCGAATCCCGATCTGACGGCTTCCGGGGAAATCTCCGTCAACGGCGGACGTACTCTTAATACGGAAGCCCTTCTTGACGGGATGGTGCTGTCCAACAAGGGCGACAACCGGTTGGCCTTGCGCCCCTCGCCCGACGCCGTGCAGGAGTTTCAGATCCTGACCAACTCGTTTCCGGCCGAATACGGTCGCACGGGCGGCGGGGCTCTCAATTTCTCGACGCGCGCCGGAACGAGCGAATTTCACGGAGCGCTGTTTGAGTATCTGCGAAACGACGCCTTCGACGCGCGCAGTTTCTTCGTCAATGCCAATCCGAACGGCGTCAGGGAAAAGCTGCGCTTCAACCAGTTTGGCGGAAATCTCGGCGGCCCCGTGCTGTTTCCGGGCTTCAGCGCCGGGCGACCGGAGTTGCGTCGGGGCAAGGATCTGTTTTTCTTTTTCAATTACGAAGCGCTGCGCATCTCGCAGACTCATCAGCGTCCCGCGACGGTGCCGACCGTAAGGATGCGCGGCGGGGACTTTTCGGAACTCATCGGCGCGGAAATTCCGGGCCTCAGCGTCCTCGATACGAACGGAAATCTGATTCCCGCTCGAATCGGGCAGGTATACGTTCCGGGGCCGCTGACCCCAGAAGCGCGACCCGGCGCGGGATCGCGCGTAGCTTTTGCGGGCAACGTCATCCCGGCGGCGATGATCAATCCGGTCGGTCGTGCGGCGCTCGGATTTTATCCGCTGCCGAATGCCGCCGGCGTCGCGAATGCGACCGGTCTCGGTTTCAACAACAACTACATAGCCAACGTCTTATCCAGGACCGACAACTACCAGATTGCAGCGCGCATTGATTACCACCCGACCTCGACGCAGCAGCTCTTCTGGCGCGTCGTAAAGGACAGCAACGTGCTGTTCAATTCCGGGCCCTTTCCGGCCAGCATCGCCTCGCCGCAGCCGAATCCGCTGCAAACGGCGGCGCCCGGCACGTATCTGGTCTCCTACATCAATACGCTGTCGCCGAAGCTGGTTCTGCACCTCAACGCCGGGATGACGCGGTTCAACAACGACGCTACGCATTTTTCGCACGGGTTTGATCCTACATCGCTCGGGTTGCCCGCGTATGTTGCGGCGGCCTCGGACGACGCGCGGATCTTTCCGACATTCAATCCGGGCGGTTACGGCTCGCTGGGTCCGCCGCGCAATTTCGGCTATTTCAGGAACAATCAGGATGCTTTCAGCCTGAACGAGACGCTGAGTTGGCTGCGCGGCGATCACGCCCTGCGTTTCGGGGCCAATCAGCGCGTTTACCGTATGTACAACAATCGGCCCGACGATCCGGCCGGCAATTTCACTTTCACTCGAAGCTTTACGGCGCGTACGCCGGTGGAGGCGACGCCGCAGACGGGCGACGCCATAGCTTCGCTGCTGCTGGGTCATCCGGCTTCGGGGCGCCTGGGGATCGCACCTCAGCCGGCTATCCAGAGTCTTTATTACGCCTTTTTCGTACACGACGACTGGAAGGTGCATGAACGATTGACGCTCAATCTCGGATTGCGCTGGGAGGCGGATATGCCCAATACGGAACGCTTTGACCGGCTGACGAATTTCGATCCCGCAGCCGGGTTCCCGGCCGGATCATTGAATGTCGTTTTTCCGGAAGCGACGGGAATCGGCGCCAGAATCATCGCGCTGCGCGGCGCGGTTGCGCCCGTAGGGCGCGGCGGGGTGCGCAATCGCGAGAACTTCGACCGCGACCTGAACAATTTCGGACCGCGCATTGGGCTCGCCTTCAGGCTGAATGAACAGACCGTTGTGCGGGCGGGCGGCGCGATCTTTTACGCGCCGATGTCGGGCGGGGGCTTCAACAATACGACGTATGCGATGTCGCAACTCGCCGAGACCGGATTCATCGCCTCGCTCGACAACGGCGTCAGTCCAACGCCGGGCACGGATCTGAGCAACCCGTTTGGGTCAGGCATAGTGCGTCCGGCATCGGACTATCAGGGGGCGCTCTACGGTTACGGTCAGGCGTCGCTGCCCGTGCGTTTGCGCGCAACGCGGCAGCCTCTGATCTCCCAATGGAATCTCAACGTGCAGCGAGAGCTTCCCGGGCGCCTGCTGCTCGAAGCGGCGTATGCCGGAAGCGCGGGTGCGGGGCTTCTCAGCGGCGCTACGGATCTGAATCAGTTAACGCCGGAAGCGCTTGCGGTAGCAAGCCGCGTCGTCAACGGGCAGCCGCTCGGAAATCTGACGTTGCCGAATCCGTTTCTCAATCTGGCGCCGGGCGAGCAACCGCCGGCCGCATCGATTCTCGGGCGAGCGTCGGTGACCGTAGCGCAACTGCTGCGACCGTATCCGCAATTCGGCAACATCGTTTCCTACGGGCAGAACGAGGCGCATTCGAGCTATCACTCGATGCAGGTTACCGTGACGCGGCGTTTCGACGACGATCTGACCTTCAGCGCAGCTTACGCCTTCTCGAAGTTGATTGACGATCTGACCGGAATCACGGCGAACAACCTGACGATTCAGGCCCCGTATTATCAGAACTATTACAACCGGCGGGCCGACAAATCGGTGTCGAACTTCGACGTCACGCACCGGTTCATCGGGGATCTGACGTGGCGACTCCCGTTCGGCAGGACGAAGCGGTTCGCCGCCAACGGTGCGGCGGCGAAGATCCTCGGCGGGTTTTCACTGAACGCAATAGTTCAGGCGCAGAGCGGATTTCCGCTCTCGATTACGGCGGCCAATCCCGCCCTTCAGGGGCTCGCGTTCATCGCGTTGCGACCGAACATCGTCGGCGAAGTGAAAGCGCCTGACAGTTCCGGCGCCGCGCGGATCGGGCAGTATTTCAACACGCTGGCGTTTGCACAGCCTGCACCCTATACGCTCGGCGATGCACCGCGCACCATCGCAAACCTGAGAGGTCCGGGGTATCTGAGCGCGAACATGGCGCTGCATCGCGAGTTTGCACCCGCCGAGAGGCTGAAATTGCAGTTGCGGCTGGAAATGTTCAATGCATTCAATCGAGCCAATTTCCAGGCTCCGGGGACAGCCCTCGGGGCGGCGAATTTCGGAGTCATTACCGGAACCGAGGATCCGCGCCAGGTGCAACTCGCCGTGCGAGTGCATTTCTGATTGCGGGGATTCAGAGATAACGGAACAAACGGAATAAGACGAAACAAACGGAAAGGATTATACCCTTCCGTTTGTTCCGTCTATTTTAGTTTATTCCGTTATCTCTCCTGTTTATTGGATCCGGATCGTAACGGTATTGGCCGGTTTCCCGGCTACATTGACCTTTACGTCAAGCACGCCCGCGCCCGCCATCGAGCGCGGGATCGGCCCGGCGTTGATCTGGTCGAGGCCCGTAAATCCCGGAGCGAAGTCGGCGTAAAGCGCCGGGAAGGTCTGATCCCCGATCATCACCGATACGTTCTGCAGGCTGCCGTGAAAACGAATGCCCGTGCCGTACAGAACAAGGAACACCTGATCGATTTCGGGCCCGAGGTCGATGGGCAGCGGAACGAATACGGAGCCGTCGAACTGCGCCGTGGGTTCGAAGAAAATGTTTCCGTTGCGCACGCGCAGGGCCTGCGCTGCGGCGACGCCGGCGCCGTTTGCATTGGCGGCGAATATGCCGGGTGCAACGGCCGAGATTTCCACGATTCCGACGCTCAGGCTTCCGTCGCCGCTTTGGATGGTAACGGTAGCCGTGCCCTCTGCGGTTTCGGGCGGGATCTGGAAGTTGACCTGGGTATTGAATACGAAGAAGAGTTTCGACGCACGCTCTGCGCCTGCGCTGTCGCGTACCTTTACACTGGTGCCGAGCAGTATTTCGGGCAGTTCACCTTCCGGGATGCCGAGCCCGGTGGCGAGATTTGAGCCGAATGCGGCCACAATCGATTCGGGAGCGACTTCTGCGCTGGGGATGAAACTCGCTGCGGACACCGTTGCTGCGGTGCGCGTCAGCGCGACATCTCCGTTTTCAAAAGTTTCGTTGTCGAACGGAATGTCTTCCGCCATGCTTCCCACGATTTCGCGCCCGACCGGAACGTTTCCGAAGCTGACAGGAGTCGACGGTGCGTTGCCTTCGGTCGCGGCGGCGAATCTGACTGTGAAGAGTTCTTTTGTCCCCGCCGAAAACGAGGCGCCGAAGGGAAGTGTAATGGCTACGCCGAGCCGGCCGGCCGCGGTTTGATTGGCATTCAGGAGCAGCGTAGATCCGGCGGGCACGTCTTCGCCGAGTTCGGCTGAGACGTATGCAAGTTGTCCGGTATCGAAATTGAGGCTGAAGCCCAGAGTATTTTCGTTGCCGAGAGCGTCGAGTTCGATTTTGACGACGCCTTCCTGACCTCGCTCTATGGTCGCGTCGTTAATGCGAACCTTGCGCGTTTGCACTGCACCGGTCGCCCCGGCGATCGTCAGTACAGCGACGGCGCAGACAACGGCCGGACGCAGGCAAAGCCTGAGGAAAGAAAAGATCATAACAACCCCGTTTGTTTGAGATGTGGTTCAAGCAAAAGATTTCAATTTTTGAGTCTGGTTTTGTGAGGCGATTTCCGGGACGCGCAAGCGCTCCCGAGGGGCTCTTCAGCAGATAGCACGGGAAGAATAACGAACCAAGGGCGGTGTTGCAAGGCGCTTGCACGGACGAATGCCGGCGCCCGGTGCGGCGATGAAGAGAGATAACGGAACAAACGAAACAGGACGGAAACTACGGAAGGGTGTAATCCCTTCCGTCTGGTCGGTTTATTCGGAGGATGCGGCCGCGGCGGGTTCGAGTCTGCGCAAGCGATCCGTAATCCAGGCAAACAGCAGCCACGCGGCGCACATCGCGACTATGGCGAGCGATATCCATTTGCCGTAAATGCCGTCGGGGGACCAGACCTCTGTAGCCTCGTGCCAGGCGTCGCTGTAGGGGCCGAATACGCCGGCTTCGGCGAATTCGTGGAATGTATAAAGCGCGATCTGCACGAGGAAGAGCGCAAGAAACAGGCTCGTAACCTGGAAGAATCGCTTCATGTTGATGAGGTGGCCGAATTTCGCCCAGGCCAGCGCCAGCAGCCCCGCTGCGCCAAGCCCAAGGAGCGCGCCCTGCAATACGCGCCCGTGAACCTGCGTAAGCATCAGCGCCGTTTCCATGCCCTCGCGCGTGATCATCAGCAGCGAGAAAAGGAATACGCCGGCAAACGCCATCCACCGCGGCCGGTCCGCGGTCGCCGCGGCGATGCCGGATTCCATGCGCTGCCTGAACTGCGGGGCTATGCGCCGCATATGTATGATGAGCGTGCCGACCAGCACTATGGCAACGAGCCCGAGCACCCCCTCCCAGAACGCCGCATTTACGCCCTGCCGCAATACGTAACTGAGCCCCAGACTCGCCCCCACCGCCCCCACTATCGCCGCATATACCGCAGACAACAACCACCGCTGCCCCGTCTTCTTCAAATACGCATATATGATCGCTACGATCAAAAAAGCCTCAAACCCCTCTCGCAACACTATGATAAATGCTTCCAGCATCCCGCTTTTCTCCCTTCAACCCCGTTACTCCCATCATCCGCTCGCGCATTTTATTTGAATTGAATATCATTTTCAACTTGAAAGAAATAGGAAGAATGCGGAATGGGGGGAAAAGGGACGCGGAATGCGGTAAAAAGGTATACTTCGGCGGTTATCCGGTGGTTATCCGGTGGTTATCTTGTACCGTGGGTGCTTTGTAGTTGGAAGCGGATTTCGCCGAAGCGGGTACGCACGGCGAGGTAAAGGGGGAGGCGTGCGGGGTCCTGGCCGAGCCAGAGTTGGGCGATGGTGCGGCTGGTTTCGCGGCTGTAGAAATCGAGTTGGAGGGCGTTGCGGGGGCCGAGCGGGCCGCCTATGGTTTCGTATTTGACCGCCTTGCACACGAGGTGAGCGGGGCGGTGGTTGGCACCGAGCAGGGTGTAGTTATATACCTGTCCGAGTTTCAAATCTGCGGCGCGCACGTGGTAGAACAGGGATACGAGGTCCAGGGTCTGCGGTTCGACCTTGAAGTGTGTGCCGTTTGAGAGGCGCACGGTCAGGTCCGACCAGTTATGATCGGCCACGGTTTGTTTGACGCGTTGTCCCTCGCGCAATCGGATTTCGCTTCGCACGGGCGCCAATGTATTGATCTCCACGAAGCTTATCAACTGGTCGTCCACATCCATAAGCGAGCGTGCAGCGCCGGTGCTAGACGCTTCGCCTACGAGTTCTATTACGCTGAAATCGCCGATCTTTCCGCGCTGGCGCACGGCGAAGCCCGCCTTGCCTATGGAGACGAAATTTTCCCACGAAACGTCATAATTGAGGCGTTCGCCCACGCCGAACGGGCGTCCGCGTTCGATTTCGGTATAAATGGCTGAATTGCCCTTTGCGCCCTCGCCGGGTTTTTCCCTTACCAGCACCGATTCCGGGCGCGTATTGATCGAAACGTTGACGAGTTCGACGCGCACTTCGCCGAAGGGCAGCCGCGCCGTCAGCAGCACGGGCAGCCGCCGCGAATCGTTGGAAAGCCAGACCTTGATGCGGTACCGGCTGAGATTGTGCTTCTTGGCCTTCGCCGTGATCTGCACGCATATGGCTTCATAGGCGCCGACCGACGTGGTTATGCGCGCGGATTCGCGGCCCTCGGCCTCGATCTCGATTACATTTCGTTCGTAGAGCGCCGTGAACTTCTGTTTCGTTCCGCTGCTGAACGGCAGGACTCGCAGCGCATAAAGCAGCGAGGGCAGGTCGTGAATTTCGCCCGGAAGATCCAGCTTCGAGTCATCGCGGAACACGGCCCGCCGGTTCTGCTGATCCACAAGCACGGTTTCGTCGGTTTGCCTCGTACCCTGCCTGACCGACAGTTCCAGCCGGTGCGGCAGCAGGCGCTGCGTTTCTACATAGGTCGTGTATTCGCTGTCGAGATCCAGAAAAAGCGAACGTATTGCGGGCGTGGTTTCGATGCGCGTTCTGAGTTCGAAGCCATCGCGTCCGAAAAATGCGCCGCGATCGACTACTTCCATATCCAGCCGCGCCGCCGTCGGGTAAGTAGACCATCCCACGTTATAGGTAAGAATTTCGCCCGGTGTAATCGCGGCGCCTGCGGCGCCCGCGCCCGGGGCAACATCTGCGCGGGGCGGGGGCGTAAGGCCGGTTTGCGCCCAATGCCGAACCCCGCGAACCCCGTAACCGAGTCCGGCGATCGCGCAGGCGAGGGCGCACAGTGTCAGAAGCGTCCGGCGAACAGAGAAAAAAAACATTCGGCGTAAGGTCTACTTTCGGATGTTCTCGTCTTCAAAGCGAAGCGAGAACGCGCAATAAGCGGAGCTCTCCCCGCGTTTGATTTGCTAATCTTCAGATTTAACGTCGGCGGCGGCGGCAAGTTCGATTTCTTCGAGGATTATTTCCGCCGCCGCTCGCACATCCTGCGCCCCGGTAATCGGGCGGCCCACGACCAGGAAATCCGCTCCGGCGCGCACCGCCTCGCCCGGCGTCATCACGCGGCTCTGATCGTTGCGCGCCGCACCCGCCGGGCGCACGCCCGGTGTGAGTATGACAAATCCCGGTTTGTCCACCGCCGCTCGCACCGCAGCGATTTCGAGCGGAGATGCAACCACACCGTTTATTCCCGATTCCGCGCACAAACGCGCAAGCCTTGTTACCTCGTTCTCCACCGTGTCGCGAATCCCGATTTCATCGAGCGACGTCTGATCGTGGCTCGTCAGTACGGTCACGCCCAGAATTATCGGCGGCGGGAAGCCCTCTCTCGCGGCAGCCTCGCTTACGGCATCCGAAGTGCGCCGCATCATTGCGCCGCCGCCGAGCGCGTGTACGTTGAACATACTCACGCCGAGACGCGCCGCTTCGACGCCCGCAGCGGCTACGGTATTCGGAATATCGTGAAATTTGAGATCCAGAAACACCCGCCGGCCCGCATCGATTATGCGCCGCACTATCGCCGGTCCCTCGGCGGTAAAAAGCTGTTTGCCGATCTTGAACATTCCCACGGTTGCGCCCAGCGCCTCTACAATCTCCATCGCCTGCGCGCCCGTAGGCACATCGAGCGCCACCACCAGCGGATTCGTTTTCATCTAGCAGTTTCCTCCCCGCCCGGCGTCAGTTCGATAAGGCTCTTCGGATTCAGATACACGCCCTGCCATCGCACACCGACGTGCAGATGCGGCGCCGTGACGCGTCCGGTTCCGCCGCTCAGACCGAGCACCGCGCCGCGCTCTATGCGCGCTCCTTCCTCTACCATCATCCGGCTCAGATGCATATAAATCGTGAGCAATCCCTGGCCGTGGTCTATCACGACGCAGTTGCCTTCATAAAACAGATTGCGCGCCAGTATCACGCGCCCGGCATTCATCGCCGCTATGGCCTGTCCCGTAGCCGCCCTGTAATCAAGGCCCTGATGAACGCCCTGCACCTGCCCGTTGAATACGCGCTGCGTGCCGAATCCGTCGGTAACCACGCTTTCGATCGGCGGCCTGAATTGCGCATCCCACATACGTTCGGGAGAGATTTCCGAGAAGATGCGGCTTTTGAGTTCCTGTTCGCGTTTTATGCGCCGCAGCGTTGCGGCGTCGGGCTGGGTGAAGCGGCGAGCGACGCGCAGCATAATTTCCGGGTATTGCATTTTTCCGATTGCAATCATACGGCTGTACGTTGCGCGCGATCCGTTGGCGGTCACTCCCTCGAGCGTCAGTTCATATTCGCCCGGCGTCCGGTCCAGCCCCGCGCCTGCAATCCCCTCCCATACGCCCGAGGATTCATCGAAACGAAAAAACACGCGGCGATCCATCCATTTTCCGCCGAGCGATTGCAACCGCGCGCCGGGCGTTACGCGGACAAGAAACGGCGCGCCGTTGACGAGCGTTTGCGGCCTGGTTTCAATTCGCCATTCGGCATTCTGCTCGTTTACGGTTCGCGGCCGCGTCTGCATAGCCGCGACCGGCGCGCATATTGAACAGAAAATCACCGAGAACGCGGAAAACGCGGAAATGAAGACGCGGAATGCGCTAAAAATCGGTGATTTCATAGGTCCTGATCCAAACGCACTGCGCCGACCAGATCGCGGATCGAATCCAGACCCTTGCGCAGGCAGTAGGCTTCAAGCCCATCGACTATTTTCATCGCCGCCTGCGGATCGTAAAAGCTCGCCGTGCCGACCTGCACGGCGCTCGCTCCGGCGATTATGAATTCGAGCGCATCCTCCGTAGTCGCGATGCCGCCTATGCCTACAAGCGGAATCTTCACGGCGCGCGCCACCTGAAAAACGCAGCGCACCGCTATGGGTTTGATCGCGGGTCCCGACAACCCTCCGGTTATGTTGGCCAGGCGCGGCCGCCGCGTTTCCACATCTATCGACATCCCTACAGCCGTATTGACGAGTGACAGCGCATCGGCGCCCGCGCTTTCTACTGCACGCGCAATCGCGGCTATGTCCGTCACGTTCGGCGAGAGCTTTACCATAACGGGCCGCCGCGTTGCGTTCTTCACCGCCTCGGTTACTTCGGCCGCCTGGTGCGCATCGTTGGCGAACGATTCGCCTCCGGCCTTTACGTTCGGGCAGGAAATGTTGAGTTCGTAGCCGTGGATGCCGTCGCCGTCTTCGAGTATGCGCACGGCTTCTATGTATTCATCGACCGTATAGCCGAAAACGTTCGGAATTATTCGCGTGTTGTAACGGCGAAGGCGGGGCAGTTTGTCTTCTATGAAGGCGCGCGCGCCGATGTTCTGCAGCCCTATGGCGTTGAGCATACCGCCGTGCGTCTCTACGATTCGCCACGGCGCATTGCCGCGCATAGGCCGCGCCGACAGCCCCTTGGTGCAGACGCCGCCGAGACGGTTGAGGTCGATGAGTTCCGCCATATCGAGCCCGTAGCCGCACGTGCCGCTCGCCGTCAGCACGGGATTCTGAAAACCTATGCCCGCTACCTCGATATGCAACACTGCGCCGTCTGTCATATCACTTCCCGCTCAATCACCAAACTCAGTACTCAGCGCTCAGCACTCAGCACTTCTTCTTGGCGCTCAGCACTTTCTTACTCCGCCCAATACAGATCCTCGCTTCGGAACACGGGGCCGTCGGTGCATACTTTGCCGTAGACGAATCCTTCGGGACAGTCGGATTTGATCGCCACGGCGCAGCCGACGCATATGCCGAAGCCGCAGGCCATCGGGGATTCGAGTGAAAGCTGCGTCGTTGTTTCGGACTTTTCGGCTATCTGCGCCACGCGATGCAGCATCGGATCGGGTCCGCAGGCGTATATGATTGGGCCGCGCGCCTCGATGCTCCGCAGATGATCCTGAAGCGGCTCGGTTACGAACCCTTCGGTACCGCGCGTTCCGTCTATGGTCGCGCAGATTACGTTTTCCGCGCCGAGCAATTCCTCGAAACGGTCTACGCCGGGCAGATCTCCGGCGCTCGCACCGCCTATAAAAAGCCTCGTTTCCACCCCTTCGCTGCGGAGATTTTCGGCCAGCATATAAAGCGCCGCCGATCCGACGCCGCCCGCTACGAGCAGCGCCCGGCGTCCGCGCGCGGGTTGCGTATCGTAGGTATTTCCGAGGGGGCCGAGCAGGTCGACCATATCGCCCGGGCGCAGGCGCGAAAGCGACTGTGTGCCGCGTCCGAGGATCTGGTAGATGAATTCTACGCGCAGTCCGTCGGCCAGGTCTTCGCAGCGGTAATAAGCCATTGCGCGCCGCAGCAGCGGTTCGAAATCGGCGTGCGGCTTGAGCATGGCGAACTGTCCGGGGCGCACTTCGACCCGGTTCGTCATCTTCAGACGCAGCTCGCCGTAACGGCGTCCGGACGCTGACTGGTTTAATTGATTTCGCTCGACAATGGCGATAGCGTCGATCAAGAGACGGTCTCCGCGCAGGCGATCAGCAAGTAAACCGTAGTCTAATTCAGCCGCGGGGAAATTGGTACCGGGAACGCGGTATGCACGGAAATTAAACCGGCGCACAACGGGTACGGATTCTGAGACTGAGGAGAAATAACGGAACAAACGAAATGAAACGAAAAGAAACGGAAAAGTTGAATATTTTCGTTTGTTCCGTCTTATTTCGTTTGTTCCGTTATCTCTCTTTTATCTGGGCTGCCAGGACAGGCCCGTGAGCGAGAGGGCGAGGCGGCGCTCGTCGGGGGAATTTTTGTCGACGAGTTTCGGCACGAAGTAGCCGTCGGAGGTGATGTGCAGCTCCGACCATTCGCCGGCGCCCTGCTGGGCGGGCGTGATTGAGTACTCTTTGGTGAGCGTTTCGGAGCTTGCCTCGACTTCTTCGAGTATCGCGCCGTTGAACGTAATCTTTATTTTGGGCGTATTCTTTAGCTGTTGCAGGGGCGGACGGGCGGTGATCCTCAGCGTCATATCGATTCCCGTATTTTTTAGTTTGATGACGCCTTCGGGCTCCATCCATCGCCAGGTGATATCGCCGTCGCGCTCCAGGTTGAAGAATCCTTCGGAGTACACGATGGTTTCGACCGAATCCGTTTCTTCAGTATTTCCGCCGCCGCATGCGCCCAGACCGAGTAAAAGCGCCGCGAGCGCCAACAAAACAATTTTCCGCATTTGTTGTGCCCCTCCTTACAGGCAAGGCGCACATTCTAAACCGAACCTCGGGATATTGGAACTGAATGGAGATGGGTAATTTCAGCGCAATAGCAGGGTCCGGATTTCGGCGGGCCGAACCGCAACGGCTCCCTCGGCAAAAAGCGGGTTGTGGCGATCATCCGCAGGCAGATAGATGCGTTTCCCGGCTTGCAGCCAGGTTCGGCAAAATGCTTCGGTTTTGCTCCCCGCCTCGGCGTGTGCAACAAAAATTTCCTCCGAGAGTGCTGCGACAAAGTGATTTCGTTTCCGCGCGAGGTCAAGTGTGGTTCGGCTCTGTTTTGCCGAGAATGGCGAAAGAAGCAGCAATCGTCCTTCAGCAATCGGCGTTTTCCACTCCCTCGGCAATCTCAATTGCTCGATGCTTCGCGCAGGGCAGACGACGATCGGCTGCGATCCGCGCAGCAGCAGGCGCAGACACTCCTTCTCCATCGGCGAATGAAACCCGCCGATCACGGCTATTTGGGCCTGCCTCAGTTCCCGCGCCGCATCGTAGGTCTGAAGGATCAGATTACCCGGGCATCGAACCGAGCAGAACAGGGCGAGCAGGCGGCCCTTAAGCACTTCAGGGTTGCCGAGAAACATCAACTCTGTCGGAGCCTGATCTCCGAGGTGTCTGTGCAATGCGGGGGGGATAATGCGATTCATCCCGTAGAAGACGCTCTGTTTTCATGACTGGAATTCACATTCATCAGACTCCGTCGGCGACCCGGCGTCGATGGATGTCTGACGCCGGCAACCGGCGTCGAGCGCCGGCGATTGATATCGGAGGCGGCTGTCAGTGGGCGGTGGTTTTGATGATCTCGATGAGTTGATCGAGTTCCTGAGGTGTGTATAACGTTACTTGATATTTTTCCAGCACATTGCGAACCCGCTCTTCGCTCTCCGGTTGATCCGGCTGAAAGCTTGCCAGCACATTTAGCTGCACCGGTTCCGGTAGTTCTCTTAATTCGTGGCTTTGAACCGCAAGTTCGCAGGCGTGCGCCCTGCTTCGCTTCTCTGATTTTTCGAAGGCTACCGACTGGATGACATTCAACCGGCCATTACGAAAGGCGACCGGAAAGATCAGCGGTTGACGAAAGATGGCAGACTCGATCCTCACATTACGCTCAATCCGATCTTCCAGATGGTCTCGCTTGATCAAAGCGTCGAAATTTCTGGTCAATTCGCTGGTTGTGGATTCAGCCGCGGCTTTCTTCAGGCGATTTCCGGCGACAAGAGCATCGAACAACTCCCGCAGCGTCGCTTCCGGGTCGATAACCTTGACCGGGCGCGGCCGGGTCAATCGCAACTGATTGCCGCGCGCGTCGATGAACCGCTCCAATTCTTCGGGCGACCGGATGTTTGCCGTCTCCGCTTCGACGCGCTCCGCGAAGATTTCCTTATAGGCATTGAGCCGCTTCAGGTCCAGATCGATATCCCGGCCGAAAAATCTCCGGACCCGGTCGTTGCTCGGGGCTGTCTGCGCTTTGAGAAATCCCTTCTCCGGACACAGGAGCAGAATGCTTATGTTGACTCCTTCGCTGCGTTCGAGATCGGGAACGTATTGAAGGATCGAGTAGTAGCCTTTCGCTGCATTCGTCTTTTGGCTCATGACTCTCCTCCCTCATTTGAATCGAAGTCGAATTTTCCCTGAATGAAAACCTGAGGCAGCATCGTTGGCAGATTATCCGCCAGAAATCGTGTTCTTGCGAGCAGATAGCTATTTCATTCTCGCCATCTGTTCACGAATTATTGGGGCGCGTTTACCCACGAACGCACCTACTCTCACGTGCGATTTCTGCGAACAAAAATTCTGACATCTGCATGATTTTCCTCATCGTTTACAACTTTAAGTTTGTAGGGCGCCTATCTTGGCGCTAGTAACGCTGCTTGCTTGAATGTGCTCTATGAGCATGCTAGCTTTAGATAGCAATTGCGATAAGGAGTTTTCAATGTCAATCGAGATTAATCAAATACATTGGGGCGATGCACGCGAACTGCTTTCCGAGATCGAGCCTGATTCGGTTGCATGTAGTGTGTGGTCCCCGCCTTATTTTCTGGGAAAAGATTATGAAAAATATCTGGCATATGAAGACTGGATCGATCTCCTGCAGGTAGTGATAGGGAAGCACTTTAGATTGCTCAAGCCAGGCGGCTTTCTGGTCGTAAATATTGCCGATATCTTATGTTTCCCAGATGCTTCAATGCCGCGCTTCCAGGCGCAGAATCTAAAGCGGCAGTTGTCTAAAGTCACTCAGGAGGATGTACTTGCCGCAAAAGCCGCCTATCCTCATTACAATCGCTATCAGTTGGCTGATCTGCTGGGATGCAGCGAGCAAACCGTTGATCGCAGGCTAAACGGAAATAATATCCGGGGCGGAAAATATTCTACTCAAACGAGAGTTCATCTTGTAGGCGACATAATCGAATCTTCAGGGAAAGATTGCGGGCTCTATCTTTATGATAGGCGAGTATGGGTTAAGGATGCAGCTTGGGAAAATTCAAAGTGGCATACATTGTCATACCGAGCTGTAGATGAGTTCGAATACCTTTACTTTCTCTGGAAACCAGGCGCGACTGTTGTAGACCGTGGGCGTTTGACAAAGGATGAATGGGTCGAATGGGGTTCACGTGCGGTCTGGAGAATCCCATACGTTCGTGCCAACGATGATCATGAGGCGAAATTCCCTTTGGAGTTGCCTCGGCGTGTTATCAAACTTTTGAGTGCGCCAGAAGAGACGGTGCTTGATTGCTTTGTCGGAAGTGGGACTAG
>JAHBSF010000087.1 GCA_019639255.1 Acidobacteriota bacterium
TATAAACTTATTCACACAGACGGCCACAGTCCGTATAAACCGTTGTGCGCCCTTCGTTGTACATCCCCGAAATATCTCTACGATAAGCACTTGCGGCTTGTCGTCAGGTATACTGCACATGTCTTATACAGACTGTTGAAGCCGCCTCAGAGACGATCCAGGGGACTCTGCACACCCTGACCTCCCTTGTTCAGTACATGGGTGTAGATCATCGTCGTAGAAACATCCTTGTGCCCGAGCAGTTCCTGAATCGTCCTGATGTCGTAGCCCGATTCCAGCAAATGCGTGGCGAAAGCGTGGCGAAAACTGTGGCAACTGACGCACTTGACTATCCCCGCTTTGCGGGCAGCCTCCTTGACGGCGCGCTGTAGTATCGTTTCGTGTACGTAGTGTCTACCTTCTTCGCCGGTCTTCCTGTTTTTCCAGCGGTTTTCCTGGGGAAAGACCCACTGCCAGCCCCATTCGGCTGAAGCATTGGGGTATTTTCTTGCGAGAGCAAAAGGCATCAGTACGCGCCCCCACCCCTCCGCCAGATCCCTTTCGTGTATCCTGCGGACCCATTGAAGATGCTCCTGAAGCGGTTTCCGGATTGATCCGGGAAGCATCGTCACTCGATCCTTTCCGCCTTTGCCGTCCCGAATTGTAATCTCATCGCGTGCAAAATCGATATCGTGGACACGCAGGTTCAGGCATTCGGTCAGACGCAACCCCGCCCCATACAGAAGAGAAGCCATCAACTGCTTATCTCCCGTCAGATGGTCAATCAACATTTTCACTTCGTCGCGCGTCATCACTACCGGCAGTCGCCGGGGCTTGCGGGCCCGCACAACTTCGCCGAGTTCGCCGATCCGACGGCCCAGTACCTGACGATACAGGAACAGCAGTGCAGCCAAAGCCTGATTCTGTGTCGAAGCGCTGACGTTCCCTTTGACTGCAAGATGCGTCAGGAATGCATTGATCTCCGGGGCGCCCATCTCCGCCGGGTGGCGGACACGGTGAAAGAAAATGTATCTCCTGACCCAGTAGCAGTATGTCTGCTCCGTCCGGCGACTGTAATGACGCGAGATCAATGCTTCGCGTAATTGGTCCAACAATCGGGGCCTGGTTGCGGCTGTTTCCCTTGCTTCTTTCGACGGTTCTTTCGACGGTTCTTTCGGTTCAGACGCCATGGCACTCATATGCGAAAGACGCGCCGCCGCCAAGCTGGTTCAGCGGCTGATGCTTCATTTCGCCTGCTTTCGGCTGATTTGACCGAGGTGGCCTGACCGAATCCTGATATTGCCAAAAACCGGCAACATCCTACACCAGGATTTCAACCTGTCAAGTCGATTATTCCTCAGGCAAAACCCATGGCTGAAGAGGTCGAATTCGCGAAAAAATCGTTCTTCCGTTCATTCCGCCTTTTTCCGCGTATTCCGCGTTCTGTCTTTCACCTCGTCAATCGACTCGCCGAATACAAACAATCGTCCCCATATTTCCGTCATCAGAAAACCGTACCAGAACGATCCGCCGCCCCTAACCGACTCCGCCGCAATCCGCTCGCGCGGGACGCCGAACTCGCGCTCCCAGAAGCCGCCTTCAAAAATCCGGTCGGAAATATCCAGATACTCGCGCGCAGGCAGATTGAACCCCAGTTTTTTCCGGTAAATCACCTCGCGCGGCAAATGCCTCTCAGCCACTTTCTTGATCAGCCACTTCCCTTCACCCCCTCGCACCTTGAAGCGATAAGGCAGATTCACCGCGAAATCCACAACCCGCAAATCCAGCAGCGGCACGCGGCACTCTACCGACGACTGCATCGTGCTTTTGTCTTCCCGGTTGAGCAGATGCTCCAGATACTCGCGCACGTCGGAGAGCATCGCCGCCTGCGCATACCGCTCTTCTTCCTTCGCTACAAACCCGTAAGCCCGCAACGCAGCTTCAAACCTCGCCCCGCGCCCGAAAAACCCCGAAGCAAACCCTAACGCCATTCCTACATCATCCGTAGTCGTCCGGAAGTGCGGCAAAAACAGATCGTCGCGCGTGATATACGCCAGATCCGCCGTCCGGTTGAGCAGCCCTGCGATCCACTTGCCGTAGCGCCGCCGCGCCCGCACGTTGCGATGCAAACGGTCATAACGCCACGCGTAACCGCCGAAGAGTTCATCCCCGCCCTCGCCCGCAAGCAGCACCTTGACGCCCTCATCGCGCGCGACGCGGCTGATGTAATAAACCGGAACCGCGTTCAGGTTGTAGAGCGGAAAATCGCTGTGCCATATCGTCTCTACCAGCGCATCGCGGAACCTCTCGCGGTCCAGATGGTAATAAATGATCTCGATCCCCAGATGGCGCGCTACCGCACGCGCAAAGGGCTCTTCGTTCAACTCGACGTTATCGCGCAGGCTTACGTTGAAAATCTTCACCTGCGGGTTATGTTTCAACGCCAGCGCCGTTACCAGGCTCGAATCCACGCCGCCGCTGCACATCGCGCCCACCGGCGCATCGCTGATCATCTGCTCGCCAACGCTCGTTTCAAGCAGTTCATCGCAATAAGCGATGACTTTTTCGTCGGACGCCGCATCCCACTCGGCGTATCGATCGCGCCGCACACGCTCGGCCGGTCGGTAATAACACGCGGTCTCTACGCGCGCTTCGCCGTTCATCGTCAACGTCAACCGATGCCCCGGTTCGAGCGAACGCACGCCGTCAAACAACGTGCGGCTGTCGGCAAGCCATCCGTACATCAGAAACTCGGCTACGTTTTCGCGCGCCAACAGCGGAGCGCCATCAAACGCCGAGAGCGCTTTGACTTCCGAAGCGAACGCAAACCGCCCGCCCGCGATCGAGTAATAAAACGGCTTGACGCCGATATGATCGCGCGCCGCGAACAACCGGCGTCTGACCGCATCGTAAATTGCAAATGCAAAGATGCCGTTGAAGCGCTCTACGCACGCTTCGCCCCACTCTTCGTATGCGTGAATGATTACTTCGGTATCCGATTGCGAACGGAAAGTATGGCGCGCGGCGAGTTCGCTGCGCAGCGCCGCGTAGTTATAGAGTTCGCCGTTGTAGGTAATCCAGATCGCGCCGTCTTCGTTGGTCATCGGCTGATGACCGGCTTCGGACAGGTCGATGATCGAAAGCCGCGTATGACCGAGCCCCGCCGGCCCCACGGTCTTTATTCCGCAGTCGTCCGGGCCGCGATGGTCCAGCGCGTGCACGGCGCGCCAGAGCGCGTCTTCAACGACGGGCTCGCCGTTCAGATTGACGATGCCGCAGATGCCGCACATAGAAGTGAGAGATAACGGAACAAACGAAATAAGACGAAACAAACGAAAAACCGCATTTATTTTCGTATATTTCGTCTATTTTCGTTTGTTCCGTTATCTCTCTTCACTCCTTCCGCAACAGATAATCCTCGATCGCCAGATGCTTCAAACCCGACCGGTCGAATACATCCAGCGCGTCCACGGGCGCGCTTACAAGCGGGTAGCCGTGCAGGTTAAACGACGTATTCAGCACGCCGCCGCGTTTTCCCGATATGCGTTCGAACTCTTCGATCAGCCGGTAATAATCCGGGTTCCAGTCGCGCTCGACTACCTGCGGCCTTACGGTCAGATCGTAGGGATGCGCGCCCGCCTTGAAATCCCTTATCAACCCGGTCGAATCGAACGTCAGGATCATATACGGCGCGCGCACCCCCTTCGGGTTCACCAGGCACCCCTGCGCCTGACGATCGGTCATCGAGGTCGCAAACGGCATCCAGAAATCGCGGCACTTGATCATGCTGTTGATGACCTTGATGACATCGGTATTCGACGGATCGGCGAGGATCGAACGATTCCCGAGCGCACGCGCGCCGAACTCTTCGCGCCCGCGAAACCGCGCTACCGCTTCGCCCGATGCCAGCAATTCCGCCGCTTCGCGTTCGATATCGTCCGACTTTCGACACTCGACGGAACTGCTGAACGCAAAAGCATCGATTGCGGCTTTCACCTCGTCGTTATCGTACGATCCGCCGAAGTAAAACTCGCGCAGCGGTTCGATTGTTTCAAAACCTGCGCGCTCAGCCTGAACCAGATAACAAGCGCCGAAGACGTTCGTTTCATCCCCGCACGACGGGAATACGAACAGATCCTCCACCTCGGGCAGTTCCATAATGGCCTTGTTGAGCTTGACGTTCATGAATACGCCGCCGCTGAGCGCAAGCCTTTTGACGCCGGTTGCAGCTACGGCGCGCCGCACCCATTCGACCAGCATTTCTTCGACGAAGCGCTGCAACCCGCCGCATATCCAGTCGAAGCGTTCATACTCGAACATCTCGCGCAGCATCGCGTAACTGTGAAACAGATCGGGCGTGCCCGCAGCGCGCCGCCAGCCGTAACTCGACGCTCCTTCGAACGTAAAAAGATCTCTCAGTTTTGCGGCGATCGCCGATGCGCGCTTCTCGTCGGCATAGGGCGCCATGCCCATCAGCTTGTATTCGTGTTCGAGCGGAACCATGCCGAGCAGAAACGTTACAACCGCGTAAAGATTTCCGATCGATTCGCTGCGCGGCACGGCCCCGATTCTTCGCAATCGCCCCTCGCGGCCTATGTTCACCGTAGCGCACAATCCGTCGCCCTCGCCGTCGTTGGTCAATACCAGTATGTCGCGGCCGTAATCGCCCAGCCCGTAGTAGGCTGAAGCTGCGTGCGCGCGGTGATGTTCGATGATTTCGATCCTGTCTTCGGGAATGCCGAATTCGATCGCCGCTGCAAGACGGGGATTATCGGGCGGCGGCGGAGTTTCGCGCCCGAGCGCGGATTTGATCGTGCGGCGCAGGCGCGGCGGCAAGGCCGTATCGTAGAGTTCGCGGCGGCGCTCGGCAAAACGCTTCCGGTCCAGATAATCGGCGCGCCCGACCTCGCGGTAAAGCGCAAGGCGGCTTTCCTTCGTATTCTGATCGGGCATCTCGCGCCCGACTACGGCTACGCGGTCGATTTCACCCAGACGCAATCCGCATTCATCGAGGATGAAATTTATCGCTTCGGCGGGAAATCCGGCGTAATTCTTCTCGCGCCGCAGCCGTTCTTCCTGAAGCGCCATGACCATGCGCCCGTCGATCATCAGCCCGGCGGCGGCGTTGTGTCCGTCGTGAATCGCAAGAATCTTCATAACACGACAGCGGCGCGATCGGCCCGCGCGCCCGTCATCTCCTCGTAAAGCTCGGTCAAGCGTTCGGAAACGGCGTCGTAACCGAAACGCCCGCGCGCATAATTTGAAAGCGCCTCAGGTGGGTACTCGTCGATTCGCATGCAAACATCCGCGATTGCTTCGGCCAGCGCATTTTCATCATCGACCGGAACGAGCCGTCCGGTTTCATCCGTGATGAAATCTTCGGGACCGCCGCAGCGCGCAGCGACTACGGGACGGCCGACCGCCAGAGCCTCGGCCGCAACTACGCCGAAGGTTTCCGCGCGACTCGGCAATACGAACAAATCGCATCCGGCAATCTCTTCGGCCAGATTTGCAGCATCGAGCGCGCCGCGAAAAATGCACTGTTCGCTTATTCCCAGATCTCTCGCCAAAATTTCGCACGCTTTGCGCTGCTCTCCATCGCCGACTATCGTCAGACGATAATCTCCGCCCTCGCCGAGCAACATGGCTGTTGCCCGCAGCAGCAGCGGCAGATTCTTGTTTTCGTCGCGCAGTATGCCCGCAAAAAGCAGTCTGTAGGGTTCGCCCTCGCGCCGCGTCGATTGCCTCAAGGCAAACCGCTCGGCATCGACTAGGTTGGGAATGACGCGTATACGCCGATCAATGCCGCAAGCCGAGATCTGTGCGGCGAGCGCGCTGCTTACCGCAACCGCGGCGGATGCGCGTTCGAGCGCGTAACGAACCTTGAAGCGATCCTTCGGCGTCTGCATCAATGCGCTGAAGGGTCCGCGATGCTCCGTAATAATTACGGGCCGCCTCATCCACTGTCCCGCAAGCACTGCGGCAAAGCCTGCGGGCAATGTAACGTGCGCGTGAATGACATCGGCCCGGTGCGCTCTGGCTTCGGCCACCACCGCGCGCGTGTAATCCAGATGATGCACGAAATTGCGCGCAGGAAGCATTACACGCACCAATTGATAGCCGTCTTTTTCTTCAGTCGTGCGGAGTCGTCCGCTCCGCGCCGGCGCATTTTCCGGTGCAAGCACCGTTACTTCGTGCCGCCGCGCGAGCGCCCGCGCCTGCTCGGCGATAAACACGCCGGAAAACGGCGATTCCGCCGCAGGAAACCACGATGCAACGATCAAAACTCTCATCGCTTCACCCGGTCTTTTCCGTTTGTTCCGTCCATTTCCGCTTGTTCCGTTATCTATGTTCTCCCCGCCTTCATTCCGCGGTAAATCCTGCCCGCTAACGAATCCCGGTAATACAGATACGCCGTCGTGCGCCACAACCGCGCCGATGCATCGAACGGAGCCGTCATCAATGCGCGCCTGTAATACTCGCGGCCCTGTCGAAAATCCGCAGTGATGATCCTGTCGGCCGCGTGCTGATAGAGCCGCGCGCGAATGCGCCGCTCGTTTTTCCGAACACTCTCCGGCAGATCTCCGCGCTCAAAAAACCTCTGCATCACCGTCAGAATATCCCAGCCGAACATATCCATTCGGCTGCCCGTCTTGGATGTATCGCGAAGCAGAAACCGCGACCAGAAGCTCTCGACCCTTCTTACTTCTGCAACCAACCCCACGCGCAGCCACAGGTCGAAATCCATCGTGTAGTGCAGATCGGCGTCGAGATATCCGGCGCGCTGGAGCGCCCCGCGCCTGATAAAAACCGACGACGGCGGAATGAAATTGAACTCGTGATAAAGCAGAAAATCCGCGAGCGTAAATTCGGGCGGCATGTATTCGCGCTCTATTCGCCCGGATTCATCTACATCGTAAACACCGCCGTAAACCATACCGGTTTCGCGCTCGCGAACCAGCCGTTGCACCGCCTCACGGACCGCGCCCGGTTCGTATACGTTGTCGGCGTCCAACCATCCGAGTATCTCGCCGCGTGCGCGCGCGAATCCCTTGTTGATCGCATCGGACTGCCCCTTGTCCGGTTCGGAGGTCCAAAGAACCCGCCCATCGTATTTTCCAAGAATGTCGACCGTGCCGTCGGTAGACGCGCCGTCGATTACCAGATGTTCTATATTCGGATAATCCTGCGCCTCAACGCTGCGGATTGCTGCTTCGATGTAATCGCCGCTGTTGTAAGACGCCGTGACTATGCTTACGAGCGGCGTTTCAGACATCCCCGCTTCCATCACTCCTTAAATCGATCCCTGATAAAGAGAGATAACGGAACAAACGAAATAAGACGGAACAAACGGAAAAATTCAACTTTTCCGTAATTTTCGTTTCATTTCGTTTGTTCCGTTATCTCTCTTTTATGTCCCGATGTCGCGTAGTTTGATTCAACCAGCGGTGTGGAACGACCATAAGCGCGCGCGACGAAACTACCGGCGTCCCGCTGTTGAAAACATCTCCCGGTTCGACATCGAACAGTGCAAACTGATCCTCGCGATAAAGCCATTCGAGCATCGGGCGCGTCAGTCCTACCGAAAGATAGTACTGTCCCGCGGCAACCGGAAACTGCGAAAACTCGCATTCGATCGAGTTCTCGCCCGGTTGAAAATCCAGATCCACATCCGCTACCGGCCGCGTCGAATACTGTATGAGCGGCACGCCTTCAGGCGTATAAACGCCGAGTTCGACTCCGGCGTGGCGCATCGCTTCTGCAGCGCGCCAGCGCAGGCGAAAGCGCGCGTATTCGCCCGTAGCGAGCGCCGGCTTGAGCCGCCCCTCCCGATCGAGCACCTCGACCGAAGTTACTTCAAACGCGCGATTGGCATCGGGCGCGGGATTTTCAAACCGCATCCCGACAGACCCTCGATCCGCGCCGCCGAGCGCATTCGACAGATAGACCTTTACCGCATCGTGCGAAGCGCCGTCGTAAGCTACACAGCCCGAGTTGAGAACTATGGCGCGCGGACACAGATGTTTGATCGCGGGCATGTTGTGGCTGACAAAAAGCACGGTGCGGCCCGCGCGTGCAACGTCGCCCATCTTGTTCAGGCATTTCTGCTGAAAGGCGGCGTCGCCTACGGCGAGCACTTCATCGACTATGAGGATTTCCGGATCCAGGTGCGCGGCGACGGCGAATGCAAGCCGCAAGAACATGCCGCTCGAATACCGCTTGACGGGCGTGTCGACAAAACGCGCCACGCCCGCAAAATCCACGATCTCGTCAAAGCGCCGTGCGATTTCGTTTTTCCTCATGCCGAGGATCGCGCCGTTCAGGTATATGTTTTCGCGCCCGCTCAATTCCGGATGAAAACCCGTGCCCACTTCGAGCAGGCTGCCCGTGCGTCCGAAAATCTCTACGCGCCCGCGCGTGGGCTCGGTGATGCGCGAGAGTACTTTCAACAGCGTAGACTTTCCGGCGCCGTTGCGCCCGATGATGCCCACGACTTCGCCCGGCTCGACCGTGAAATTGACATCCTGAAGCGCCCACAACTCATCAACCCCGCCCTTGCTCCCCTTGCCGTTGAACCTGCCCAGCAGCGCATCGCGCAGCGTACGCTGCCCCGAATGGCGCGCCCCGAGCAGGTATTTCTTGCCCAGATGTTCAACCCGGATGGCAAATGGTATCGACATCGAAAGCGAGGAGAGATAACGAAACAAACGAAATAACACGGAACAAACGGAACAAACGGAAATGATGTCGCATTTCGTCCATTCCGTGTTATTTCGTTTGTTTCGTTATCTCTCTTAAATCACATCCGCAAATCCCCGTTCCATGCGCCTGAAATCATACGCCGCATATACGAGCAGCGCCGCGGTCACCGTCGCCGCCGCCGCCGTAGACATCCAGTCGATGCGGGCTCCATTGATGCCGCCCAGAAGCGACGCGCGCATCCCCTCGATGATCCCCGAAAGCGGATTGAGCGCATAAAGCCAGCGGTAACGCTCCGGCACCAGACTCATCGGATAAATTACGGGCGAGGCGAACATCCAGAACTGGATCAGAAACGGGACCACATAACGCACATCGCGAAAACGAACGTTCATCGCCGCGAGCCACGTGCCTGCGCCGAGCGCAAGCATCGCCGCAAGCGCTACGTAAACCGGAAACCACAATACATTCACCGTAAGCGGCGCCTGATACCAGATCATCAAACCGATAAAAAGCGCAAACGCGCATACGAAATCCACGAGTCCCGCAAGCACCGAAGCCGCCGGCATAATCAACCGCGGAAAGTAAACCTTAGTAATCAGTCCCGAACTGACTACGAGGCTGTTGCTCGACGTAGTCAGCGCGTTTGAGAAAAACGTCCACGGCATCAGCGCCGCGTAAGCGAAAAGCGGATACGGCAAGCCGTCCGAAGGCATCTTTGCGAGCCGTCCGAAAAAGAGCGTAAAAATCAGCATCTGCGCAAGCGGTTGCAATACTGCCCACGATGCGCCGAGCGCCGTCTGTTTGTAGCGCACGCGCACATCGCGCCAGGTCAGAAAGTAGAGCAGTTCGCGGTACGCCCAGACATCGCGCAGATTGAGCGCCGCCCACGAACGCGTCGGCTCTATGACCAGATGCGGGATCTCCCCGCTTTGAATCACCGATTTTGCAGATGCCGTCTTGTCCATTCGTCGAGTACGTAAAGGCTCCATACGCGCGACCACGAAACGCGTCCGGCCAGAAAGTCCTCCCAGATCAACCTGAACGCGCCGGGCCGGAACATATCATCCAGATATGGGTTGTTAAACGCCCTTTCGATGTTTTCTCTCAAAGCCCCGCGCAGCCAGTGGCGGAAAGGCAGTTCGAAGCCCCGTTTCGGCCTGTCGATTATCTCGCGCGGCAGATCGCCGGCCGCCGCTGCAAGCAGCCACTTCGGCTCGCCCGCGCGCACCTTCTTTCCGCCCTCCATCTGCAGCATTCGTTCGACGAGCAGATGGTCGATCAATGGCACGCGGACTTCGAGGCTGTGCGCCATGCTCATCGAGTCCGTGTCGCGCAGCAGCGTATTCGACATATAACCGCCCAGATCGAGAGCCGACGCGCGATTGACCGGATCCGCTTCGGCGCAGTTGGCCAACTGCCGCGCGGTCCAAGCGTCGAGCAGATCGCGGCCCGATACCGAATCGCCGTCCGTCTCAGCCGGCGCAAGCAATCGCTCGCACTGTTCGCCGGTAAACAGTCGCCTGTGCAACCGCACCACGGGTTCGCCCAGGTCTTCGCTGCGCAGCAGTCCCTGCAGTTTCGTTGCGCGATTGCCGCTTGAAATACCGCTAACGGCGAGCGCCGCCGCGCGGCGCAATTGCCGGGGGATTCGCTGCGCGGCCCTGCGCCTGCGCTCATCGCGAGCCGCAGTGCGGAAGAAGTGGTACCCGGCGAATACTTCATCGCCGCCGAGCCCCGATATCGCCACCTTCAATCCCGCCTGCGCTGCGGCCTCGGAAACTACGTAGGAATTGATGCCGTCCACCGACGGCTGATCCATTGCTGCGAGCGCAAAGGGCAGTTTTGCCAGCACATCGCCTTCGGTCAGAAGCACGGTTGAATGTCGCGTCCTGTAATGCCGTGCGATGAGTTCGGCGTACCGGCGTTCGCTGAACTCTTCTTCGCGAAAGCAAACCGAAAACGAATCTATCTCGCCCGCTTCGGCGCGGCCGAGCAGCGCCACTACCGCGCTCGAATCCACGCCGCCGCTCAAGAACACGCCTACGGGAACATCCGATACCAGCCGCAGCTTCACGGCTTCGGCCGTCAATGCCGAGATTTCATCGACCGTCGGTTGGGCATCCCTTGCCGGAAGTGCGCGCAGTTCCCAATAGGGATGCTGTTTGATGCGGCCCTTCGACCCGGCGGTAAATTCAAGCGCGTGTCCGGGCAGCACGGAATAAACGCCTTCGACGATCGAGAGCGGCTGCTGGACCGAACCGTATGCCAGGTAACTCTCGATTGCTGCGCGCGACAGGCGGTGGGGAACAAGGCCCGTAGCGAGCAGGGCGCGTACTTCGGAAGCGAAGATGAAAGTATCTCCGTCGAAGTAATAATAAAGCGGCTTGATGCCCAGCCGGTCGCGTATGAGGGTCAGGCTGCGCGCCGAGGCGTCCCACCAGCCGAGAGCGAACATTCCGCGCCACTCGCGCACGGCTTCAACGCCCGATCGTGCAAGACCCGCAAGCAGGACTTCCGTATCGCTTTCCGAATGAAAAGCCGTTTCCGGCATTCGCGCGCGCACTTCGCGAAAGTTGAATACCTCGCCGTTGTAAGTGATCCAGTCGCCGGTCGAAGGATCGCGCATCGGCTGATGGCCCGCCGCCGACAGATCAATGATTGAAAGCCGCCGATGACCGAACACGACGTTCCAGCCGTCGATATCGGCGGCGACGATCTCGACGCCCTCATCATCGGGGCCGCGATGCGCAAGCGCGCGCGTCGCCGCGGTAACACGCGAACAGATCTCTTCGATCTTGATGTTATGCCGGGAGACGATTCCGGCTATGCCGCACATATCGAATTCAGACGCACTTCGGCCCGAAAGATCGGACCCTCAAGGAAACCTCGTGACGAGGCAGCATTCGGATTTTCAATGCGGAAGAGAGATAACGGAACAAACGAAATGACACGGAACAGACGAAATGAATTTTCACTTCCGTTTGTTCCGTGTCTTTTCGTTTGTTCCGTTATCTCTCTTCGTTTCAGGCAGAATTTTTCTTCTCGTCCTCGCCGTAGTAGTACTGCGTGTAATAGGTCGAGTAGTAGTAATAATCGTGCGGCTGCAAGCGGATCTGATTGACTACGACGCCCAGTATTTTGGCGCCCACCGATTGCAGCAGCGAGCGCGTGCGCTGGGCCATCTCGCGCGGCGTCACCCCGCCCTTGACCACGATGATTACGCCCTCGACCATTGCCGAAAGGATCAGGCTGTCGGCGAACGAGGCTACGGGCGGCGAATCGATAACCACGTAATCGAAGTTCTGTTGCAGCGTCTCGACGATCTGCTTCATTCGCGCCGAGCCGAGCAGTTCCGCGGGATTGGGCGGCAGCGGCCCTACCGGCAGCACGTACAGGTTCGGCATCGCCGCCTGAATGAGCGATGAAAGATCGGCGTCGCCCGCAAGACAGTTGCACAGCCCGGCGTTGTTCTTGAGCCCGAAAATCTTGTGCACGCGCGGACGCCGCAGGTCTGCGTCTACGATCAGCACCGCCGCGCCCGTTTGCGCAAGCGATATCGCCGTATTTACGCTCGTGGTCGTTTTGCCTTCGGCCGGCTGGCTGCTTGTAATCAGAAGCGTGCGCGGCGCGTGTCCGGCCGACGACAGCAGCAGCGAGGTCCGCAACTGGCGGTAGCTTTCCGCGATCGGCGAATTGGCTTCGACATCGGTCAGTATCACCGAGCCGCCGCGCGCCGGGGCGCCGGTTGAAACGAGTTCTTTTCCGGTTGCCGCGCCGCCGCGTCCGAGCAGTTTTGCGGCCTTGTTTGCCTCGAACATCGGGATGACGCCGAGCGCGGGCAACCGCAGATAGCGGTCAATATCCTCGACCGATTCGATCTTGTTGTTGATGTAATCGAGGAAAAGCACGAGGCCCACGCCGCCTATCAAAGAGAGCACGAAGCTCAGCAGTATGTTGTTCAGGCGCTTCGGCGCTACGGGCGCGCGCGGCAGTTCCGATTGTTCCGTAATGCGTATGTTGCCCTTGACGATTTCTGCGGCTGCTACGTCGATCTGCTTCTGGCTTTCGAGCAGTTTTTCGAGCATCGCCTGATTGGTGTCGATTTCCTGTTGCAGCAGTTTGGCCGTAATCGCGCCTTCGCTTTGCTGGAGCGCCTCGTTGCGCTGCCGCACGAAATCCGAGCGCAGCGAGTTTTCGCGCGCGACAGCCGAGCGGTACTGCGTCTCGATGCGCGACAGTATCCGCTGATAGGAGGTTTGAAGTTCGCCGTCGAGCTGGTTGATCTGTTCTTCGACCTGTTTTACCTCGGGCCATTCGGGCGTGTATTTGACGAGCAGTTGCGCGCGCTGCTGTCGCATTTCGGTCAACCGTTTGTTGAGATTGATGACCGCTTCGTCGCGCTGCACGTCTGCAAGTTCGCCCGCATCCCGGACTGCGCGGCTCGATTCGTACACGGCCTGCGCTTTTTTGCGCTCGTCTTCGGCTTCGAGCAGCATGCCGTTCAGGGCCGAGAGGCGCGCTACTACGAGATTTTCCTTGTCGCCGAAATCTATGTATTCGTTATTGCGCCGGTAATTGTGCAGTTGTTCGGAAGCCTCTTTGACCTTGATCTTGTAGTCGGAGATCTTTCTTTCTAGAAAAGCCGCCGAATTGTTCGAGGCGTCGATGCGGCTCTGCTTCGTGTTGTCCATGAAGGCCAGGGCCCAGGCGTCGGAGACCTTGCGCGCGACTTCACGGTCCTCGTGGCGGTAGCGTATCTCGATCAGGCGCGTATCGCGCACCGGACGGATGTCCACGCCGCCAAGCAGCCGGTCGGTTATCTCAGTCAACCGGACCATTTCGGCCTGTTCATCGGTTTCACCCTCGGCTACCTGCAGCACGGGCCGCGCCCCGGCGATCAACCGCCCCCCAAGAAACGCCGGATTGTGTTCGAGGTCCAGCAGTTTGGCGACGCGAAACGCGATGCGTGCGCTTTGCAGGTTCTTGAGCTCGGTGGCGATGTAGTTGGGGTCGTCGCTCCCCATGTTGATCGATATGTCCTTCAGATTTACCGAACGATTCTCCTGATCGATCTGAACCGTGGTCTTGCCCTCGTAAATAGAAGGCAGTCGCAGCATATAAAGCGTCGTCAGCGTCACTACTACGGCGACGACCGTAATCGGCACCCACAGGCGGCGGCGTATGATGCGCCAGTAATCGCGCAGGTGCGTTTCTTCGGGATCGGTCGTTCCGCCGCGCCCATAACGGTAATCGCGGTAATCGCGGCGCAAATCGAGCGCTGCTGCGGCATCATCAACCGTCGCGAGTTTGGTCTTTGCTTCTTCCTGCATGCAAAATTCAATGAAGAGAGATAACGGAACAAACGAAATGAAACGAAAAGAACGGAAAGAACCGGGGTTGTTGCGTTATCTCTCTTTTATTCCCGACCCATAATTTCCATTCAAGGCAAAATAACGAGCGGCAGCGTGCTGACCGTCGCCGGAACGATCTGCAGCAGGCTCTTGCGCAGATTCTTTACCGCCGAACTCGACACCGCTACGATGTCGTTCGGCTGCAACAGCACGTCATCGGCGCGGCGCTTTTCTATGTCCTCGACGTTGTAGACCGATTCCTTGCGCGTGCCCGTCACGCCGTCGTGCCTTATGAGCCGGACGTTTTTCTTTGAAGCCTCGGCCTGAAATCCGCCCGCCATCGCAATGGCGTCGAGCAGCGTCAATTGCCCCTTGAGCGGCACGGGGCCGGGCCGCAGTATGTTGCCCGTCAGAAATACCTGATCCGCTTCCGGAATGCTCACTATATCGCCCGGTTCGACGAAACGGTTCGCTTCGGGCGAGCCGGTCATAAGTTCCTTGAGCTTGTAGGTCGTAAGGCCCGCCTGCACCGCGTTGCCTTCTTCGTTGCCGTCCCCGCCGTTTGTCGCCGTATCGCACGTCTGAAGGTCATTGCTGTGAATGACGAATATCGTAGACCCGGCGTTCGGCGCCGGTCCGCCCGCATTGGCCAGCAGTTCGAGCAGACGCACGCGGCGCTGCAGCAGAAACCTTCCGGGCTGCGCTACGGCGCCCATCACGGCTACGGGCTGACTGCGATACTCCTTGACGATTACATCTACCTGCGGATCGCGCAGGTACTTGCGCATCCTTTCGGCTATCGACGCTGCGAGATCGGATTCGGTGCGGCACGCGGCCGGGATTTCATCGAAGAAAGGCAGCCGTATGTTGCCGAGGCTGTTTACCGGCACTTCGCCGCCCAGATCCGGATGCCCGAATACGCGTATTATCAGGACATCGCCGACGCCTATGCGGTAGCGCTGCTCGCGATCGCCGCTTGCGGCGCGCAATACGGAAGCCTGCTCCTGAAAGCGCGCATCCGCCTGCGGAAGCGGAATCAGGAAAACAGCGATGAGTATCGGAATGATCAATGTCTGAATTATCGTCTGGATTTTCAGTATCGGTTGGATTTTTCGCATACCGCCTGCCTCCCCGACATACGAGCCTCAGCGTGAGGAGAGAATCAGTCGCCGGCGCCGCCGGACCGGGGCATGTTCAAGGTCTGATCAGGGCCGGATCAATAAGCAAGACCTATGAGCAAGACCTATGAGTAAGATCTATGAGCAAGATCTATGAGCAAGATCTATGAGTAAGAAAGTATCGCTGATGACCCGAAGGCTGTCAATCGGTTCGTCGGACTGCGGTTCGGAGTTCGTGATAAGGTGCGAAGCGTCCGCGCCGGGGATGCCGCTTGCGCTCGCCGTATGAATCGGCTAGCCTCTCTAACCGTAATGATCAGCATCTCTTTACGGCCCTTGCCGCTGCGTCTTGCCATCGGCCTGGGACTCTCCGCCGGCCTCGTTGCGCTCAGTTGGCAGATCATACGCGCGGGCGTCGGCTCAAGCGTGATGACCTACATTCAGCGCGCCGCGGATCTGTCGCCCGAAGCTCAGATCGAGGGCGCCGAAATCGCCCTGCGCTGGTCGCCCGACGATCCGCTGATTCGCTACGGCGCGGGCGGCGCGTACCTCACCGCCGCCGCGCTCGAACAAAGCGATGAACGCCTGCGGCAGGCGCTCGCCGAACTGCGCCGCGCCGCGCAAATGAGTCCCGAAGATTACCGCATATGGCTCGCCCTCGGGCGCGCCCTTGACCGCGAGGGCGATGAAAGGCAAGCGCGTAGGGCGCTTGAGCGCGCGGCGAATCTGGCGCCGCACCACTTCGATCCGCACTGGGCGCTCGGCAATCATCTGCTGCGCGCGGGCGACGACAATGGAGCCTTCGCCGAATTCCGGCTTGCGCTCAGCAGCCGCCCATCGGCTCTGAACCTGATCTTCGATTACGCCTGGAATTCCTTCGGCGGCGATGCGCGCGCCATCACCCGCGCGCTCGAACCGCCCGATGCAATTCGCGCGCAGTTCGCCTCGCTGCTCGTAGAGCGCAACCGCACGGATACGGCGCTAGAAGTCTGGCGCGCGGACGGATACAACCGCAGCGCCTCGCCTCAGGAAGTCCGCATACTGGCCGAAACGCTGATGCGTCACGGACGGATGGCCGACGCCTACGCCGTATGGTACGAAGCCGGAACGACCGAGCATCCGGAGCCCGACTCGGGATCGCTTCTCGCAAACGGCGGATTCGAACGGGCGATTTCGCTCGAATCCGCGCCGCCGTTTCTGGCCTGGATCATACGACCGCAGCGCGGGTTGACCATCAGTCTGGACCGCGAGCTGAAGCGCGAAGGGGCGTATGCGTTCCGCGCCGGATTCGAAATCCGGGAAAACGTGGATCTGACGATTGCCGCGCAGACCGTTATGGTGCGAGCTTCTACTCCGTATCAGTTGAGCTTTTCCGCGCGCACGCGCGACCTGCGCAGCCTGAGCAATCCGCAGATAGAGGTCTTCGACGCGGGCAATCCCTCGCGCCTTAGCGTCTCGCTGCCGCAGTTCCGCAACGGAGAAACGGACTGGACCGCTTATACGCTGGATTTCACGACGAGCCCACAGACCGAAGCCGTCACGGTGCGCGTGCGCCGCCCGTCGTGCAACGATCCGCCGTGCCCGCTACTCGGGCGCATATGGCTGGATGAATTCAAACTTGCAGAGAAAAGGTGAAGATAGATGACGGAACAAACGAAAAATAACGGAACAAACGAAATGTAGCTGAACTAACGAAAATCGGCTATTACTGCGTTAGTTTCGTGATTTTTGGTTTGTTCCGTCATCTATCTTTCTTTCCGGGAGCAGAGTCATTCTCGAACGACTGATTTACGTCTCGCTGAT
The DNA here is from genome assembly GCA_019639255.1 of Acidobacteriota bacterium. Classification (GTDB taxonomy): domain Bacteria; phylum Acidobacteriota; class Blastocatellia; order RBC074; family RBC074; genus JAHBSF01. Next base: position 16,955 of record JAHBSF010000087.1, read on the forward strand.
ATTGCTGCTGATACTGACGCCGCTGCCGTACGGCGCGGTGGAAGCCTGGTCTACGGCGCTGTGGCAAGTCTGGGTATTCGCGACGGCGCTGCTGTGGGCGGCGCTCGCGATCAGGGACGGAGAACTGCGGCTTGCAAAAAATCCCCTGCTTTTGCCGCTGACGGCAATCATCATCCTCGCCGTGTTCCAGATGCTGCCGATCGGCGGCGGCGAGCGCGCAACGATCAGCTACGATGCATATCTGACCTCGCAGGCGGCGATCAAATGGCTGGCATCGACGCTGTTTTTCGCGATGTTTGCGACCTTTGTAGACACCGATGAGCGCCGCAACGCAGCCGCGCGCGTCATTCTCGGTATGTGCATTCTGATTGCGCTCATAGGTGTGGGACAAAACTATATCGGGCGCGCATTGTGGCAGCGCGGCACGTTTGGGCCGTTTGTCAATCGCAACCACTTCGCCGGATTTCTTGAAATGGGCGCAGGGCTTGCCAGCGCCGCGATTCTGCTGCGCGGAGGGCGCATCGAAGCCATCGTGCTCAGAGGATGCGCGCTGCTTGTGATGTGCGCGGGACTCGTACTGTCGGCCTCGCGCGGCGGAATACTGGCGCTCGGCGCGGGATTCGTCTTCCTCGCGATCGTGGCTTTCACCGGCCGCAGCGGAAAGAATCAGGACGCGCAGCCCGCCTGGAAGGGATTTGCGCGAGCGGGCGGCGTGATGGGGCTCGGCGCAGGGGCGATGATCATCGCCGTTTTACTGGTCGGATCGGAGCGGCTCGCGGCCAATTTCGCGCAGGCGCAGGATACGCAAACCGCCGAGATACTCAACAACGAACGCTTCAGCCGCCGCGACATATGGGGCGCAACGTGGCGTATGGTGATGGATCATCCGGTGATGGGGGTAGGACTCGGCGCGTATCAGGTAGCCTATACACGATACGATCCGAGTTCCGGCACGCAGCGCGTAGAGCAGGCTCACAACGACTACCTTCAGATACTCGCGGACGCCGGAATCATCGGCGGAGCGATAGCGATTGCGTTTATCGTGTTGCTATTCGTGCGCGGATTGCAGGCGACGGCAACGGGCGAGCGTCAAAGGCGGGCGTTGCGGGCCGGGGCGTTGACCGGCTGTTTTGCTCTGGTCGTTCACAGTTTCGTGGATTTCAATTTGCAGATTACGGCCAACGCGCAGATGTTTCTTGCGCTCGCCGCGCTGGCTACGCCGGATCGGGAAAAGGGTCAACGCCGAATGGTCAGAAAACGCAAGCAGGGAACAGAGAGTACGGAACAAGCGAAATGAAACGGAAATTGCGGGAAAGTTGAATATTTCCGTAGTTTCCGTCTTTTTTCGAATGTTGCGTTATCTCTCTTTTGTGTCCCAATGTCGTATGGTTTGATTTAACTCGCCTTTCGGAGGGGCTGTAACTGCGCAATTGCCGCTGCTGCTTCGGAGCGCAGTGCATGCCAAAGATCCCAGTCCTGCTGCAACCCAAGCCAGAAGTCGGCGCTCATCCCCGTCACGCGTGCCAGACGCAAGGCCGTGTCAGGTGTGACGCTGCGCTTGCCGTTGATGATCTCGTTGAGTCGCTGGAACGACACCCCCAACCGAACGGCGAAAGCCGACTGAGTGATTCCGAGCGGAATAAGGAATTCCTCCCGAAGCATCTCGCCCGGATGCGTCGGCGGCTGGTGCGTCGGAAGCCGCCTCTGCACAAGAATCGACTCGACGCCGGACTTAGTGATAGTCCGTGATTTCGACTTGGTCCGCATATCCGCTCTCCCACCGGAAACAGATCCGGTACTGATCGTTGACGCGAATGCTGTGCTGGCCGGCCCGATCACCCCGAAGGCGCTCAAGGCGGTTGCCAGGTGGAACGCTTAACTCCGCCAGATCGCGAACCCGGTTGAGCTGCGTGAGCTTGCGCCTGACTATCGGCCACAGCGCGGAAGGACACGCCCGACGCGCCCGACGGGTGCTTATACCATTGAACAGGTCCTCGGTTGCGCCATCCGCGAAGGATCGTATCACGCCAGCCATTATAACGGACGCCGATATAAAGCGCTAAGCCCGCGTGCGTTTGCGATACCCGACATTCCGCGTATTTCGTTTTATCCCGCGCGTTCCGCCATCGCTCTCAAGGCCTTCGCCACCGGCCCCAGTTCCTCGAGTTGCGCTGGCGACAACTCTGAAACAAACGGCTGAATCGGCCCCGTTTCCGCAATCCCGGCAAGAGCCGTCGAGTGATGCAGCACGCGCGCCGGGCCCCAGGCGTCCCGCAGATCTTCGTGCGCCAGAAACTCCGCGCGTAAACTTTCAGCCCTGCTCCATTCCCCGTTGCCGCAAGCCTCAAAAAGCCCCTGCGTCAGGCGCGGCGCGATGCATCCCGATCCCGTAGTGAATCCCGGCAGCGCAAACTCTTTCAGATGCACTACGGCGGGACGCTCGCCGATCCCGCTCACTACGCGGCGCGCATCCACCCGTTTCAGCAGAGATTCAAGGTAAGGGTCCTGCGACGGGTCTTGACGCACTACGGCGTACTTGATCCACGCGCATAGCCCGTCATCGACCATACGGGCAACTACATCGAGTCCGGCTTCCTTATCATTGCCGAAATTGTTTTCTTCCTTCAGGTACAAGACAAGCGGCAGTCCGCAGGCATCGGCAATCTCGCGCAACCCGCGTTCAAGACCTGCGGCATCGCGCGGATCGGCGCACGGCAGCATCATCGCGCAGGGGAATTTGCATCGTCTGAGCAGCGGCGCCTGATCCATCGCGCGGCCGAAGGAAGGTCCGAGGCTCGGGATCATCCACCAGTCTTCGGAAAATCCGTCGAGCCATTCCAGGAGCGCCTCGTATTCCGCGAGCGTGACGTGATAGAGAAAAGCGTTGCCGCCGTAAAGGAACCGGGTGACGCCGCCCGCAGCGATATGACGGACGATGCGTTCATTTTGGGCGAAGTCGAGCGCGCGTTGCGCGTCGCTTTTGCGCGCAAGCGGCGGAACGGAAAAAACGCCTTTGAGATCATCGAGCAATACGGGTGTGGTTTTCATCAATTCCGCCTGAATCACCTCGGGGAATCCCCGTGACAAATTACGTTGAGTCAGCCAGCCGCGGCCGACTCCTCTTGTTGCCGGCGATAATACATCGATTCCAGCTCTGCTGCACTAAATCAAGCACGCGACATCGGGACAAAAAGAGAGATAACGAAACAAACGAAATGATACGAAAATTACGGAAAAGTTGAATATTTTAGTAGTTTCCGTCTTATTTCGATTGTCCCGTTCTCTCTCTTCTGCGTTCGGAGCAGATGCGCCGTCATTGAGTCTGAGGGGCGCCGTCGACGGCGCGCAACCTGATCTCAAGGTGTCTCTGCTTGCCTTTCAGCCGCACTCCGTGGAGAGCGTCTCAGCTCTGAGTCGTCGATTTTCGACGCACGTCACGATCCAGAAAAAATCTCTCTACGGCGGGTGAAATGAAGAAACTCGTCTCTTTCAGCCGCCCGAGCGCCATCGCAAAATCAATCAATTGACGCTCTGCCGCCTGATCAAGGATCGCCAGCCGGCTACGGCCAGATTTCTTTGCCGCGCCGCCTCTCGTCCGGCTCGTTCATCCATCAACACCAAATCCGCACCCAGTTCAAGTCCTAATCCTATGGTTGCTCTTTCTCCATCGCCGAGGTAGGGCAGGAAGTCGTTTGCCGGTGCAGACACTGTCCTCAACTCCAGCCAGTCAGGTGGCAGAGCCGCCCAGGTGCGGACTGCGGCCGGCGCCTTCACCGACCGCAGTTCCCGCGCTACGGCTTCCGGGATCAGAACGCGATGAAATAGTTCTTTGAGCAGGTCTTCCCGGTCGATCAGGATCAGATAGTTGATCGGCGTTGTATCTGCAACGACGATCATCAGGAGGCCAGCCTTTTCAACTCCTCTATCTCGCGCTCGATTTCACCAACAGAGTCATCAACCCAGGGTACGCCGTGCTCTTTCAGAAACTCGTGCGCTTCGAGACGGGAGGAAAGTCCAAGGATGCGGCAGACCTGAGCCGTCGTCAGTTGACCGGATTTGAATCCTGCCAGGGCTACAAGTTCGAGGATTTGCCGTTGAAGGTCGCCGCCTTCATCAGCCAATACTTCATCCGGCAAGAGAATCGTCACCGACATAATTAGTCCGCCTTCCTTCCCGATAATAATAGACCTTCGGAAGATGGAGGAGCAATATCCGGAACTTTCATCAATTCCGCCTGAATCGCCTCGGGGAATCCCCCTGACAAATTACGTTGAGTCAGGCCGCGGCGGCTGACTCCTCTTGTTGCCGGGGATAATACATCGATTCCAGCTCTGCTGCACTAAATCAAGCACGCGACATCGGGACAAAAAAGAGAGATAATGCAATATTCGAAAAGAGACGAAAAAGACGGAAATATTCAACTTTTCCGTAATTTTCGACTCATTTCGTTTGTTTCGTTATCTCTCTTTTTTGTCCCGATGTCATGTGGAGTGATTTAAATTCGCTCGGAGTCCGAAAGTTCATAGCAATAGGATTTTGCAGCTACTTGCCATGTTAACAATGCCTGGATTTAAAAAATCTTTTTTGCTCCGATTCAGCTATTCCTATCTTGCTTTTGCCCAGGCTTTCCAATGGTCTAAATACCGACGTTCGTTAGCCTGAAATACGTCTTGAGCAGGTCCCCACTCATGCTGTCCAGTGATTTCAGCCAAGCCAATCACCGCCGTATATCGGATTTCAAAGTCAGCATCTGCAAGAAGGCTTGACAGTGGATGAATGGCGGATTGTGACTTAGTCGATCTTATAGCCGCAGCAATCGGGCGTCTGAATTGGCCATCTTTCATTTGTAGCAGTTTCACAAGCTCCGGTAGTGAATCAGGATCGTGAACTCCGGCCTCGATTGACAATGCAAGTTGTAAAAGTTGGTTTCGGTCAGTTGATTGGGGCGGAGTCAAAAGAGGTAATTGCTCACGGGTTTTCTGAAACAGTGCTATGATTCCGGCCGAAAAATGATCCCAACAACGGAACAATACGATCAACTCACCCGCGATGAACTTTTGGCATTAGTCAAAGAGTTGATCCCGATTGTCCAACTAGTGCCTCAGCTTCAGCAGCGGATTACGGAGTTGGAAGCCGAGGTGGAACAACTGAAATCGAAGTCCACCAATTCACGAAATTCATCGCAGCCTCCCTCTCGGGATCATAAGTCCAACCAACGAGGCGATAAACCGAAGAAAAAGCAGGGACCTCCCTTTGGCCATCAGCGGTCGGTCCGGGAACTGCTCGATCATCCTGATCAAACGCTCAGCCTCAAGGTTGAGCAGTGCGCGCAATGCCACCACGATCTGAAAGGTGTCGTGCCGGACAAGGTCCTCCGCCGACAAGTCACCGAACTTCCTGAATTCAAGCCCTTGGTGATCGAGACGCAACAACACGAAGTCACCTGCCCGCACTGTCAATGCCTCAATCGTGGCCAACTGCCTGAAGGTTTGGACTCGGACCGCTATTTCGGCCCGCGCTTGGAGGCAACGGTGGTTTTCCTGAAACACCAGCAGCATCTGAGTTATGAACGGATCGTCGGGACGCTGCGCGAACTGTTCGGCCTGGAGCTGAGCGAGGGAGGGATCGCCTCGATCATCGCTCGCGCCGGTGAGCGAGCCTCGGTAGCCGCCGAGGAAATCAAAGAGCAAGTCATCACCAGTCCCGTCATCAAGAGTGATGAAACCAGCGCCCGAGTCGGTGGACGCAACTTCTGGCACTGGGGCTTCATTGGGGCTTCGGCCGTCTATCACCAAATCGTCCCGCGCCGGAATGCGCAAGTGATCAAGGATCTGATGGGCGAAGCGCAGGCTGAAGTCTGGGTCTGCGATTGTTACGGTGCGCAACTCAATGCGCCGGCCGGCGACTTTCAGTTGTGCCTGCAGCATCAACTGCGCGATCTGCAGCGCATCCTGGATCAGCCCACCCCTTCGCCGTGGGCCGCCGAAATGCAGGGGCTGTTTCGTGAAGCGATACATCTGAACAATCGCTTTGATTGTCCGGAGCCGCAGCTGACACTGCCAGGGTTTATGCGCCGCGTTTCCGAAATCGAGAACGACCTCGATGAATTGCTCAATCGACGCGTTACGGGCGCGGCGGAACTGAAGCTCCGGAATCGTTTTATCTTGCATCGGGAGAAGCTGCTGCAGTTTCTCTACTACCCGGGCGTTCCGCCGACCAACAACCAGAGCGAACAGGCCTTACGGACCTCAGTCATTCATCGAAAAGTCACCAACGGCTTTCGCTCTGAATGGGGAGCCAATGCCTATGCCGATTTGCTCTCAGTGATCGCGACTTCAAAGATCAGAGGTCAGCGTGTCGTTGAAACGCTGATCAATCTGATGGGGCCTCCGGTTCTTCAGTTCCTGGATGCCTCACCTCCGTGAGTAATTACGATTTCAATATATGCGATACCAATGCATACTCTCAGTTGTACTTTTTCTCTCTGGCGGCATCCACGTAGTGAGCACTCAAGTAAGCGCACAAGGGGAAGGGAGTCAACAGCAGTATCTTTTAACTTCTTTAGTGGAAATTGGAAGTGAATATGACTGTTACTTTACAATAGAGGAAGCTTGGGCTGGCTCCGAGCCTCAGAATAGACTAGAATCCTACATGGTTCACCGAGCCTTCAAACAAGAGGGGCTTCAGGAAGAACTCAGATTCCTCCAGCAATTAGTGCCCAATTTGGCCTTTCAAGTAAATTCGAAGAATCCCAAGATCATTCATGTT
>JAHBSF010000088.1 GCA_019639255.1 Acidobacteriota bacterium
TCCGCTCGATGGATAAAACATTGCGGTTTTGCCGACTCCCAGCGACTTGTTCGTATAGCTGAGCGTCGGCAACGTATTGAGCAGCACTGTGGCGCTGCCCGTAACCGTTGCAGGACAGCCGTAAGCATCGGTAGCGGTCGCCGAATAGGTCGTCGCCGCCGAGGGGTTGACGTTGAAGGTGATCGGCAGCGAACTGCTCGTCTTCGTCTGCCCGTCGCTGAGTTTGACGGTGTAGGGCGCCGTCCCGCCCATAACATTAACCGAGACCGTCGAGGATCCGCCCGGACAGATATAACCGCCGCCGGTTACCGAAGCCGTAATCGCCGGGCAGGCTACGTTGAGGTTGAGTTCGGCGTTGATCGTCGTGCAACTGTCGCTCACCGGCACCTTGATAACGTAGTTGCCCGGCGGCCCGACATTCAGGATACTCAATACTCCCGCCGCGTTCGCCGTCACCGAGCCCGTGAACGTGCCCGGCGATATGGTCGGCGTCCCCACGGTCGGGGCGAAGATTCCATCGGGGTCGGATAGAGGCAACAGCGGATTATACGATGGCAGTGAAGTCCCGACGAGCAAACTTGGCGGCGTCAAATAGCCCAGCACCGGCGGATCATTCGGAGTCACGGTAACGTTGATGGCGCCGGTGGCGGACTTTCCGCCCGGATCGGCGACCTTCAAAGTGAAACTCGCGTCACCGGCCGTACACGAAGCGGTGACCATGGCCTGAAGTTCACCGCCGAAACGGAGAACATTAAATGTCACGCCATTGGACGGATTGTCGCTGATCATAGAAAGGGTGAGGCTCGACACCGGGTCGTCCGGGTCTCCGATCGTACCGATAACCTGGGAAACGATGAGGCCGGCCCCCTGCCGCGCCGTCGCCGAGGTCAGCATGATGGTCGGAGCGGCGTTATTGATGCTTGCAGTAAACTGCGCGTCGCTCCAGTTCTTGTACTTGATCTCATTGATCAGGGGCGGCGTCGCGGTCGGATCCCCACTCTTGACGTGCAGAAATAGTTTGCCGACGCGCGAGGCGGTCCATTTCGCGCCCGTCCAGTCCAGGTATTTGATACTGAGCTTCAGCGACTCTGCGCCGGTCGTTCCCTCCCGATCCACAAACCAGCCCCCGCTCAATCGCGCGCTGCGATTGAGGTTGTCCCAATCCTTGTATTGCAGGGTCGGAGTAACGATATCTCCGGGCGTCAACAGAAACTGCCTGTCGCTCGGGTCCACCGCCGGGACTACGGTCGGGGCGGACGGCTCCGGCATCGTCGCCAGCAGGAATTCCGCATAGATTTCGCGCTTGCCTGATTCCGTGGCGACTAATGCCGCCAGATCGATGGTCGCATTTGTAGCGGTGTTTAGCGCATCCTGCAATTTGGAGGGGATCGCTTCCGCAGTGAATACCAGTATCGCCTGCACGATGCCGATGACCAGCGCGAGAACTACGATCGCCGCAGCCGCAGCCAGCGCGACGGCGCCGACGGCGGCGGCCGTGGCGGTGGCAAACGGGAAAAGCGCGGTTACCAGACTCGCTCCCACCGCGCTGCCTCCGATAGATCCCCCTATCACGGCGGCGACTCCCGCGACGGCAAACCCGCTCAGGGTGCCGACAGCTACGGCCGTCTCACGCGAAATGGCCTGCAGTTCGGGTTTTTCGTTGAAATCCTTGTAGGCGATCGAGGCGCCGTAGTTCTGAAACTCCTCGAACGAGGGCGGGAGCGGACCGCCGGTGATCCCGCACAGATGGTTGACGCACGAGCAATGCAGAGGGTAGCTGAATCCCGGCGGGGCGACGTAGGTGCAGGGATTGCTCGCCCAGCGGTTGTATTCCTCTATCGCCTTGGTCGCCGCCAGCACTCGCCGCGCCTTGACGAGTTCGGTGAGTTTGGCGACGAAAAACTGCTCGGACGCCGTCCTCGTCTCTGGAGCCTTCAGGATGTATCCGACTATCTTGTTGAAGATCTGGGCGCGAATCAGATTCCGCTCCCAGCCCAGCAACCGGTCCTTGTCGGTTGACGGCAACTGGTGTGCGGCGAGCAGTTCATCGACCGCCTCAGCCTCAAGAGCATTGGCCTGGACGCCCGCCAGGGGGCTGAAACACGGCTGTATGATGCGGTTGGCAAGCGGCGGAACGGCGGCGCCGCAGATGATGATTTCCTGGGCCGCTGCCTTCGGTATGGCGACGCTTCTGCCTTTGCCGAGCAGAGGCACGATAACGAGAGTCAGACACAGCGCAAACGTGAGGACTTTCCGCAACCTGGTCGGACGCGCATAGCGCAACGAACCGGCGAGCATCATTACGGCGTGGTACATTTGTCGTCTCATCATCTTCATCGTTTTCTCCAAAAACGGGTTATTGGTTTTGACGCGGAGGCGGTTGCAGGCTCTGGCGCAGATGGCGCAGGTCGTCCTTGAGCACGTAGCCGCAGGCGCCTGCCTCGTCTGCGGCTGCGCGCCACTCGGGATCGTCGTACTGAGTGACGATGATGATCCGGGCGTCGGGAAAATTCGCGCGGATACGCCGCGTCGCTTCCAGCCCGCTGACGCGCGCCATCTGCATATCCATCAGTACCCGATCAGCCGGGCCGAACCGATGCGCCGTATAAGCATCGACGGCTTCATCGCCGTCCGAGCATTCGGTCACATCATCGGCCAGATCACCGACCACGGCGCGGATCATCCGGCGCATCGGCGCACTGTCATCAACAATCAGCAGCTTCATCTTCCTGAATCGACCTACAGAGAATTGGTACAAAGCGTGAAACAGAAGGAGAGATAACGAAACAGACGAAATGAAACGAAAATTACGGGAAAGTTGATTATTTCAGTCTGTTCCGTCTTTTTTCGAATGTTGCGTTATCTCTCTTTTTTGTCCCGAAGTCGTGTGGTTTGATTTAGCCGTTTCCTGATTTCGTTTCACAGCGCCGAGTGTGCGCGAAAAGGCGGGCGGCGGGAATGGAGGGTTCTGCGAAAACTCTATCCGTAGTTCTACGAATTGTTATAGGTAGTTTTGCGTTCTCTCCTACAACTCCGACTGGTGCTTGACGGCGAACTTGACCAGCGCGTGGCTGCCGCGCAGTTCGAGTTTGACGGCCATATTGTTGCGGTGATGTTCGACGGTGCGGACGCCGATGCCGAGCGTCGAGGCGATCTCGCGGCTCGTCTGCCCGTCGGCGATCAATTTCAGGATGCGGCGTTCGGTCGGCGTCAGTCCGGCGAGTGCGGATTTTTCAGACGCCAGCGCCGCGACGCGCTTGCTGCGCCGGATGAGAAAGGAAGAAAGAGCCGGACTGATGTAATCCTGCCCGGCGGCGACGGCCTTGAGGCAATTGACGATCTCGATGATGGCGCTGTCTTTGAGGACGTAGCCTTTGACGCCGAGATCGAGTGCGGCGTGCAGGTAATCCTCTTCCTTGTGCATGGTCAGAAAGACGAGCGGCACATCGAGGCGCAGTTCGCGCACCGCGCGCGCGACCGCGAATCCGTCCTTGAGCGGCATCGTCAGATCGAGCATTGCCACATCCACCGGCGTGTCCTGCAGGCGCGCCAGCGCCTGCTCGCCGTCGGCGGCCTCGGCTACGACTTTCAACTGAGCATCGGTCTCGATTATCTGGCGCAATCCCTGACGGAAAACCGGGTGATCGTCGGCAATCAAAATGCGAATCTGAGCGTTCATCGCGGCATTGTCCCCGGGTCGCAATTATGGACGAAAAACCACTTTCGGAATATGTAATATCCGCTACTTCCCTTTCAACTCGATGCGCACCGCGACGGTTGCGCCCTGACCGGGCGCGGAATGAATAGTCCGCGTACCGCCCAGAATCCTCGCCCGCTCGGCGATGCCCTGCAACCCCAACCCGGCCTGAGCGTGGTTTTCGGCTGTGAAGCCGCGGCCGTTGTCGCGGATCGTCAGCAGCGCCTGATGGTCCCCGATGCGCAGTTCGATACGCGCCTCGGTCGCCGCTGAATGTTTGAGGATGTTGTTGAGACATTCCTGGACGATACGATAGAGCGTGATGTCGTCACCCGCCCCAAAAACGTCGTCACACTCGTCGATTTCGTAAGTAAACCGGATCGTCGAACTGGCGTCGACCTTTTCGATCATCGAGACGAGCGCCCGGCGCAGCCCGAGCAGATCCAGTTGCGGCGGGCGAAGATCGTGCGAGATGCTGCGGACTTCATCGAGCGAGTTCGAGACGGTCTCGGTCAGTTCCTGAAACTGCACGCGCGCTTCTTCATCCGGCGCCGTCATTGACTGAAGCAGAAGGCGGTTTTTGACGATTAACAGGTTCTGGCCGAGACTGTCGTGAAGTTCCGAGGCGATGCGCTTGCGCTCGGCCTCCTGCGATTCGATCAACTGGCGCGAGAATTCCTGCTGCTGCACGTGACGGCGCTTCAGCGCCGCGATGCGCCAGCCATAGGCCCCGATTCCGAGCCCGACCATCGCCAGCAACTCCAGGCCGACAAACCACCAGCGCCGCCAGAACGGCGGAATGATGCGTATTCGAAGGCTCGTCCCTGCCGTGTTCCATACGCCGTCGCCGTTGGAACCACGGACGTGCAGCGTGTAATCGCCTGCATTCAGGTTCGTGAAGGTCACATCGCGCTTTGCGCCCAACTGAATCCAGCGGTCGCTGTAGCCCGCCAGTTGATACGCGTACTGGTTTTTTTCGGGATGGCGAAAACTGAGCGCGGCGAACTCGAATGTCAGGATGTTGTCCTTGTACGAGAACTCGATCACAGAACGCGCTGAGATCCCCTTCTCAACGAGCGCCACACCTTCGGCCGCGTCGGTGTTGTAGCGGCGGCAGAGAGTCAGGACGACCGGCGGCGGCGTCTCATCGTCCAGAATCTGTTCGGGCAGGAAGGCGCTGAAACCTCCACTCCCTCCAAAAAAGAACATACCCTCACGGTTTTGATAATAAGCATTCTGGTTCACCTCGTTGCCGAACAGTCCATCGGTGCGGTCGTAGTTCCGGCACGCGCCGGTTTGCGGATCGAACCGCGCCAGGCCCTTCATCGTACCCAGCCACAACCGGCCCTCGGAATCCTCCAGAATCCCGATGATGCTGGCGCTCGGAAGCCCATCCTTTTCGGTATAGCGTCTGAATCGCTCCGTCTTCCGGTCAAAGAGATTCAATCCGCCGCCGGTCCCGATCCAGAGGCGTCCGGCCCGGTCTTCACGAATCGAAAAGACCAGATTGTAACCGAGGCTGTCGGGATCTTGCGGATCGTTGAGGAAGCGCGTGAACCGCCGCGTTGCCGGGTCGAACCGGTTCAGGCCCTGATTGGTGCCGACCCAGATCATACCCTCGCGGTCTTCACCGATGGTGTATACCAGATTGTCGCTCAGACTCTGCGTATCCAGCGGATCTTTGAGGTAGGTCGTGATCCGTTCCGTAACCGGATCGAAGCCGAGCATTCCGCCGCCGTGTGTACCGGCCCAGATCCGGCCGTCGCGCGCAACACAGATCGTATGCAATACGTGTTCGGTCGGGAAAAACCGCGCGTGCGGGGCAGGACCTCCAAGCCTCAACAGCCCCCTCCCTGCGGCCAGCCAGAGGCGGCCCTCCCTATCTTCGGCCAGGGATGATACCGATGGGATTTTGCCGCCGAGTTCTCCGGGCAAAACCGGCCGCAATGGGCTGAACCGCCCGGTTTCCCGATCGAGTTGATAGATTCCGGCGCTGTCGCTGACCAGCAGGCGCCCCGAGCTGTCTTCGAAAAATGCGCGGACCACGCCGCCGCCGAGACTGTGCGGATTGCGCGGGTCGTGCGCAAAGTTGACGAAGGGTTTGGCCCGCGCGTCGTAGCGCACAAGGCCCGCATCCTGCACACCCGCCCATAGCGAACCTGAACGATCTTCATAAAGGGCCAGGACTTTTTGGCGTCTCACCCCGCGCCGCGCATTCGGATCGAACGCCGGATCGAACTCATGATGAATGAAACGTCCCGTCTCCGCGTCAAAGCGATCCAGGCCGTTTACCGTTGCCAGCCACAATCGTCCGCCTTGATCCAGAAACACGCGCTGTACGTCATTATGAGCCAGTGTATCCGAGTTTACCGGATCGTGCTGGAAACGGCTCATGCGTCCGCTCGACCGGTCAAAGCGGTGCAGACCGCCGGGTGTGCCCACCCAGAGCGCTCCCTCGCGATCTTCGACGATCGACTGCACGCGGTCGTGGCTGAGCGTTTGCGGATCTTTGGGGTCGTGCCGGTAGCGCCTGATCTCGTGATTGCCCAGATCCATGCCGCTCAAACCCAGAGACGTTCCGAGCCAGAGCGTGCCGGCCCCGTCCAGATAAAGATCGTTGACGATGTTCAGACGCCGGTTTTCCCCCGCCGCCGGATCGTTGATGAAGCGTTTGAATTTGCCCGTCCGAGGGTCGAAGCGATTTACCCCCTGCCCGTCGGTCGCCACCCACAAATACCCGGCCTCGTCCTCGACAATGGCGGTAACCGCGTTCAGGCTCAGACTCTCGGCGTCATCGGGAATGTTGACATAAGCCCTGAACTGCTCGGTCCGCCGGTCGTAACGGTTCAGCCCGCCCTTGTTCGTGCCCACCCACAACACGCCCTCGCGGTCTTCGTAGAGCGACAGGACATAGTTGTCGCGCAGCGATCCCGGATCGGCGGCGTCGTGGCGGTAAACGTTGAAGCTGTAGCCGTCAAACCGGTTCAGGCCGTTCTGCGTGCCGAACCACATGAAGCCCTGCCGGTCCTGTAGCATGCACAGCACGGTGTTTTGTGAAAGTCCGTCTTCGGTCGAAAGAGACGTGAATTTCACAGGGCGCAGCGCGTTCAGCCACACTGGGGACGGGGTTGACCCGGACGCAGACTGATTGTTCGCCGCCTCCCCGCGCGATGCTGTGATCTGTCCGGCTTCGACCGGCGCCTCCGCGACAAAACAACCGGTGCAGACCAAAAGCGCCGACAGCACCATTGCCGCCGGAACGCGCCGGCGCAATGAGACGCGGAAGACCCGGATTGGGGAAACACTGCCGCTCATACCGAAACGAGTTTTGACCAATAGACGGAACATACGGAAATGTTCAACTTTTCCGTAGTTTCCGTCTTATTTCGTTTGTTCCGTCATCTCTCCTGCTGTCTCGCGCTTTGCACCAGGTTGCTGTGGATCGGTGCGAATGCCCGAGTGCCCCGATTGAACTCCAGCCATTTGTCCCCGATCGAACCGAAGCGAATCATCAGCGTATCGAGCCAGTAATTCTGGTAAAACCGCCACGGCTTCGCCGAGCCCTGCTGCGGAAAGCGATCCCGCGCACGCTCTATGTAACCGGCGCTCAGATCGAGAAAGGGCAGGTTCCCCACTTCGGCGCCGTTCAGACGCGGCGTAACCTGCCGGTAGCCGCGCCCGCTCATGTAATTCAGCAAACGGCAAAAATACCTGCAAACCAGATCGGCCCGCAGCGTCCAGGATGCGTTCGTATAGCCGAAAACGAAGGCGAAGTTGGGCATCCCCGACAGCATCGAACCTTTGTAGACAACCGACCCGCGGATGTCCGCAGGCTGCCCGTCCACCGTGAGCGCCGCGCCGCCGAAGGCGAGCAGGTTCAGCCCCGTCGCCGTCACGATGATGTCGGCCTCCAGATGTGCGCCCGATTTCAGTGTGATGCCGGTCGGAGTAAACGTCTCTATCTGATCGGTGACGATCGAGGCGCGATTTTCACGCAGCGCGGCGTAAAAATCGCCGTCGGGTACGAAGCACAATCGCTGCTCCCACGGATTATACGGCGGCGTGAAATGGCGTTCGATATCGAAATCCGGCCCCAGTTTGCGGCGCTGCTGCGCCTTGATCATCCGCTTGACGAGTTCCGGCCGCCGTTGCGACAACTGGTAAACCAGAGTGGAAAGAATCAGATTCTTGCCTCGCGTCAGGGCGTAAACCGCGCGATCCGGCAGTATGCGGCGCAGCGTATTGGCGATAACGTCCGTGCCCGACATCGAAAGCATATAGGTCGGCGTGCGCTGCAACATCGTCACGTGCCCGGCAGTACGGGCCATTGCCGGCACGAGCGTCACCGCCGTCGCACCGCTGCCGACGACCACTACGCGTTTGCCCGCGTAATCCAGATCTTCCGGCCATTTTTGCGGGTGGATCAGCCGGCCCTGAAATCGTTCGCAGCCGGGAAAGTCGGGCGAATAACCCGCATCGTAGCTGTAATAGCCGCAGCACATCCAGAGGAAGTTGCAGGCGATCGTCGAAACCGCGCCCGACTCTCCGCAACTGACCTCGACGGTCCACTGCGCTCGATCGCTCGACCAGGCGGCGCTGACGACTTTCCGGTCGTAGCGGATCTTTTTATCCACTCCATACTCGGCGGCAGTCTCGCGAATGTAGCTCAGGATCGACGGGCCGTCGGCGATGGCTTTGGCGTTTCTCCACGGCCTGAATTTATAGCCGAACGTGTACATATCCGAATCCGAGCGAATGCCCGGATAGCGAAACAGATCCCACGTTCCGCCCATCGCTTTGCGTGCTTCCAGAATGGCGAAGGTTTTATCCGGACAGCGGCGCGCCAGATGGCAGGCGGCGCCGATGCCCGAGAGCCCGGCCCCTACGATCAGCACGTCCAGTTGTTCGATCTGGCGCTCCAACAATCATTCCTCCTGTACAATTTCCGGTTTAAGGGGAAAGAGAGATAACGGAACAAACGAAATGATACGGAACAAACGGAAAGTTTGACCATTTTCGTGATTTCCGTCTTATTTCGTTTGTTCCGTTATCTCTCTTCCCCCTAAACCGGGAATTGCTGCTACCCAATTCGCGGCGCTTACAATCATTCTTCATTTCGAGCCTTGCGCGTCTTTTTCCCGCGCGTCCCGCGGTTTTTCTTCTCCGCCCCCGCAGCGACCGAAAAATCCACCAGGTGCCGGTCGACATTAACCCGATCGACGCGAACCTTTACCCTGTCCCCGAGCCGGAAACTCCGCCATCCGCTGCTTGCACGCAACTGGTGCTTTCGCTCATCGAAGAGATAATAATCATCCTCGAGCGACGAAACCGAAACCAGCCCCTCGATGAAAAACTCGTCCAGTTCGACGAAAAAGCCGAATTCGCGTACGTTCGTGATCATACCCTCGAACTGTTCGCCCACGCGTTCGGCCATAAACGCCGCCTTGCGCCACTCATCGACCTCTCTTTCGGCCGCATCCGCCGCCCGCTCGCGCTCGCTCGACTCTTCGGCAATCCGCTCCAGTTCTTCAAAAGTAATCGGCGCGCCGGGACGCCTCACCCCGGTTTCACTCGCGCCCCACGCCGGGTCTTTTTTCAACAATCCGCGCAAAATCCGATGCACGATCAGATCCGGATACCGGCGTATAGGCGAAGTAAAATGCGTGTAAAGCGGCGCAGCGAGGCCGAAATGCCCTACATTGCCGGCCGAATATCGCGCGCGCTGAAGCGACCGCAGCATGGCGTAAGACATCACCCGCTCCTCGGGTTTGCCTTCGAGGTGCTTCGACAGGCGCTGGTAATCCTTTGAACTCACGCCCGATGCCGGAAACCTGTAGCCGTAGGCCGCCGCCAGTTCTGCAAACTCGATGACGCGCTGCGGATCCGGATCTTCGTGTATGCGGTAAAGCGCCGGCACGCCGAGCCTGGTAAAGTGACCCGCCACGGTTTCGTTTGCAAGCAGCATGAACTCTTCGATGATGCGGTGCGCGATGTTGCGGTCCGCCTTCAGCACGCCCGCAATGCGCCCCTCGTCATCGAATTCAAAAACCGATTCCGGCAGGTTGAAATCTATCGCGCCGCGCTGCTGCCGCATTCTTATCAGTATGCGCGCCAGCTCCTCCATCGTGCGAAACAGCGGCAACAACTCGGCGTACCTCATCGCAAGTTGCGGATCGGCGTGCGAGAGCAGTTGATTGACCGCCGTGTAGGTCATACGCTCATTGCTGCGGATCACGGTCTCGCACAACCTGTAGCCGGCGACGCGCCCTTCACCATCTATTTCCATCAGCGCCGACATTGCCAGTCGATCTACTTTCGGATTAAGCGAACATATGCCGTTCGAGAGATGTTCGGGCAGCATCGGTATCGCGCGTTCGGGGAAATAAACCGAGGTGCCGCGCAAACGCGCTTCGGCGTCCAGAGGCGTTCCCGCACCGACGTAGTAACTGACATCGGCGATATGCACGCCCAGTTCGTAGCGGCCCGCATCCGACCGTCGCAGGCTTATGGCATCATCGAAATCGCGCGCGGTCTCCCCGTCTATGGTCACGGTCGGAACCTCGCGCAGATCCAGCCTGCCGGCGCGCTGATCTTCAGTAACTTCGGGTGAAACGCTCTCAGCCTCGGCAACGACTTCGGGCGGGAATACGTGCGGCAGATCGTGTTTGTGTATCACGATCTGTATGTCCATTCCCGGCTCGTCGCTCGACTCGCCGAGCAGGTCAATCACACGGCCTTCAGGCTCCGAATCGCCGGACGGATAACCGGTAACTTCTACGATGACGATCGAACCGTCCTCGTGCTGCTTGCCGTCGGAGCCTTTGAGATTGATGTCGTAAGGAAACTTTTCGTCGAGAGATTCGACCCACTGCCGGCGAAACCCGTGATGAAGTCTGCCGACGATGCGCAGTTGTCCGCGGGCAAGAACCATTAGAACCTGGGCTTCGCGCACGTTGCCGCGACTGCCGCGATGAAGGCTCGCCACTACACGGTCGCCGTCAAACGCGCCTTTTGCATCTTCCGGAGCGACGCGCAGCGCGCCGCGCGCGCGTTCGCTCGCCTCATCCGGAATGATATGGATCGTCTTGCGGCGGCGCTGCCGCAATCTGCCGGTAAAAACGCGTCCCGTTTGCGCCCATTGATACGCAGCGCCGCGGCGGCGCAGCAGTCCCGTACTCAGCAGGCGGTTGAGAAGGGTTGTGAGGGATTTTTCCTGCGAGCGGTCGATGTCGAGAGCTTCGGCGAGTTCGCGCACCGTCACGCCGTCGGGAAATTCGCGCAGGGCCGCCAGAACCGCGTCTATGTCCAGACCCATTGAATGCTCCCAACGAAGGCAGAGAATACGGAACAAACAAAACAAAACGGAAAGAACGGAAAAGATTACACCCTTCCGTTTGTTTCGTTTATTCCGTTTGTTCCGTATTCTCTCTTACTTCTAAATCAAACCACAGCGGAATGGTACACACAACGGAGTCGGCAACTGGGTACGCACGCGCCCTCGCGTGCTTGTATTCGCCGCCGAACGCACGCGAGGGCGCGTGCGTACCCAGTGATGTGTCCCAATGTTTCGTGGTCTGATTTAGCTGCGCTCCTGCCGCATCCTGCCTATACGCGATACGGCTTCCTGTATGGCTTCGAGCGAATTGGCGTAAGACAGCCGCAGGTAGCCGTCGATGCCGAATGCGGAACCGCCGGTCAGGACCACGCCGTAGTCGTAAAGCAGCGTATCGGCGAGTTGTTTGGAGGTCTCGAAGCCGCACTCCTGCATCAGCCCCCTGACATTCGGGAAGCCGTAAAAAGCGCCTTCCGGCGCGCCGCAACTGACGCCGGGAATCGCGTTGAGCGCCGGCACGAGCCAGTCGCGGCGGCGCGTATACTCGGCAAGCATTTTTGCAACCGATTCCTGCGACTCGGTAAGCGCGGCGACGGCTGCGCGCTGCGTAATCGAATTGACGTTGGATGTCGACTGGCTGTTGATTTTGGTAACTTCGGTCACCCAGGCTTCGGGGCCGAGCACGAAACCGATGCGCCAGCCCGTCATCGCGTATGTCTTCGAGAGCGATCCCGCAATCAGCACGCGCTCCCTCAACTCGGGTGGAAGCGTCGCAGCCGAATTGGGTTTGCCCGGAGGATAAACGAACTGTACGTAGCATTCATCCGAAATCACCCACAGCCCGTGCTCCGCCGCTACTTCGATGATCTTGCGGAATTCCGGAGCGGCGATTACGCGCCCCGTCGGATTCGACGGCGAATTTACGATCAGGAGTTTCGTGCGCGGCGTGATTGCGTCCCGCACCTGATCTGCGGTCAGATGAAAGTCCGTCCCCTCGGTGTCGAGCGGAACCATCCGGCCTTCGGCGAAATTGATTATTTCCGGGAACGATACCCAGCACGGACGCTCTACAAGCACTTCATCGCCCGGATCGATCAGCGACACGACCGCATTGAAGATCGCGTGTTTGCCGCCCACGGTGACGCTGCACTGCGAGGGGCTGAATTCTGCGCCGAAGTCGGTGGCCGCGCGCGCGCAGATGGCTTCCTTGAGCGCGATGATGCCGCTTGCGGCGGTGTAGCGCGTGAAGTTTTCGTCGAGCGCCCGCTTGGCCGCGTCCTTGATGTTTTCCGGGGTCGGGAAATCGGGCTCGCCCGCGCCGAGATCGATTACGTTTACGCCCTGCGCGCGGAGTTTTTCGGCCGCCGCGACGATTGCGGCGACCGAAGACAACCTCGTTGCGCGCGCCCGCGCCGAGGCGATGAATGCTTGACTGCTCATGAGACTCCTTGACTCCTTGTTGTGTGCTTCTTCTACCGTGCTTCTTCTACTATGCTTCCTGTAGAGTACTTTCAGGATTTGGTTTCCGTACGCTTCGCTTCACTTCAGTTTCGCGGTCATACGCTCGATGACCAGATCCGGCACAAGCCCGCGGATCGAGCCGCCGAGGCTGAAGACCTCTTTTACGAGCCGCGAACTCAGATACGAATTTTCCTCGGCCGACATCAGAAAAACCGTCTCTACCTGCGGGCAAAGACGGCGGTTCATAAGCGCCATCTGAAGTTCGTACTCGTAATCCGAAATCGCGCGGATGCCGCGCACCACGGCGTTCGCGCGCCGGCCGACCGCATAATCTACGAGCAATCCCTCGAAGGTGTCCACCTCCACCTGCGGAAAACGCGAGTTGAGCACTTCGTTCAGAATCCCTACGCGTTCGTCGATAGTAAACATCGGCGCCTTGCCCGGATTGACGAGCAGCGCCACGACGACTTCATCAAACAACTTGCACGCCCTCTCGATGATGTCGAGATGGCCGTTCGTAACCGGATCGAACGAACCCGGGTAGATCGCGCGTCGCGCCACGAGGGTCTCTCCTTTCGCATCAACCAGCCGGTATCTGAACTTTTTCCGCCGCTTGTAAGGGACCGCGATGTTAACACGCGGCGGATGCGACGGGCTAGGGAGCAACCGCTTCCTCTACCGAGTAAAACGTCAACACGGCATCGCCCTGCACGACTTCGCGATAGGGCCGCAGCCGGTCGTAATCGGGCAGCAGCGCAAGGCCGCGCCGGTGTTCCGCGATTACAACTGCGTCCGGAGCGAGCGCTCCGTCGCGCGCAAGCGCCCAAAGCACCGATGAATAAAGAGGTGAATCGTATGGAGGGTCGAAATAAACGATATCGAATTGCCGGCCGTGGGTCGCGCAATAACGCAGCGCCGCGAGCGCATCGCGCACAATCACAGAGGCTTCCCGGCCTATACCGCAATGCCGCAGATTTTCACTGATTACGGCCGCAGCCCGCCGCCCGGATTCCACAAACATAGCGCTCTGGGCCCCGCGCGAAAGCGCTTCTATGCCTACCGCGCCCGATCCCGCGCACAGATCCAGAAAACGCGAGCCCTCGATTCGCGGCGCAAGTATGTTGAACAGCGTCTCGCGCAAACGGTCCGAAGTCGGCCGCACCTTCATACCTTCGAGGGTTTTCAACCGCCGCCCCTTGTAAATTCCCGCTATGACCCGCATAAAACAAGAGAGATAACGAAACATACGGAAATACACGGAACAAACGGAAGTGTATGATCTTTTCCGTTTGTTCCGTGTATTTCCGTATGTTTCGTTATCTCTCTTCCTCCCCGTATCCGTGGGGATGCGCCTCGTGCCACCGCCAGGCGGATTCGATAATGGAGTCCAGTTCGCTCAAGCGCGGCTGCCAGCCCAGATCCGACATCGCGCGGTCGGCGCTCGCTATCAGCACCGGAGGATCGCCCGCACGGCGCTCGGCCGCCTCGGTTGCAATCCGCCGCCCCGTAACCTGCCGCGCCATCTCTACGACCTCGTGCACGGAATATCCGGCGCCGTAACCGAGGTTGTATATTCGGCTGCCGCGATCCGCACCGAGCAGCGCCAGACGATGCGCCGCAGCCAGATCTAGCACGTGTATGTAGTCGCGTATGCAGGCGCCGTCCGGGGTAGGATAGTCCTCGCCGTATACGTTCAGGTATTCCATCTTTCCGGCCGCGACGCGCAGCACGAGCGGGATCAGATGGCTTTCGGGCGTGTGATCCTCGCCGCAACGCAGGGTTGCGCCCGCAGCGTTGAAATACCGCAGCGAGATATAACGCAGGCCGTAGGCGGCGTCGTACCAGCGCAGCGCGCGTTCGAATGCGAGTTTCGTTTCACCGTACGGATTGACCGGAGCAAGCGGCAGATCCTCGGTAATCGGCAGGCTCGCAGGTTCGCCGTACACGGCGCAGGTGGAGGAAAACACCAGGCGTTTTACCCCCGTTTCGATCATCGCGCCCAGAAGCGAAAGGCCGCCTCCCAGATTGTTCGTGTAATACTTGTGCGGGTTCGTTACTGATTCCCCGACCTGACTGTCGGCCGCCATATGCACTACGGCGTCGATTTCGTGCTCGCGTATCGTGGCAACGAGTTTCTCGCGCTCGATCAGGTCTCCGACCACGAGCGTCGCTTCCGGGATTACCGCAGCGCGATGGCCGCGCGAGAGATTGTCGTAGGCTACGGCGTAATGCCCTTCCGCGACCAGATGTTCTACAACCACGCTTCCGATGTATCCGGCGCCGCCGGTTACGAGCACGCGCATATTTGCACCTTTAATGTCTGAATAATGTCTGAAGTATTCGGAATGCCGGATTACTTGGGCAGACTCGCGCACGGTACGGTGTTGCCGTTGGCGTCGCGGCAGAGCTGGCCCGGATTGATCGTGCCGGCGCAGAATCCCTTGCCGTCCTGCTCAAACCACATGCCGCCGTTGGGACATCGCGGGTCCGGACCGCGCGCCCCGCCCCCGGTCACGCTGATTATCGACGCAATCGGATTGATCAGTCCCGGCACGGCTACCGTTACGCCGGTGAAAAACAGCGCCTCATCGTAGGTTGCGATTTCGAAGTAATTCCGTATCAGTTCCTTTTCGTAGCGGCTGACGACGCCGTAGATGGGGCCCTGTTCGGTTTTCAGATCCGAGGCGAATTCCGAATCGCGCGGGCCTTCCTGTCTGCCCGGCCCGGCGCCCGGCAGAATGACGTTTCCCTGCGTAGCGGCAAGCTGCGCGAGTTCCTGCGGCACGGGCGGGAGTCTGTTGAGCCCGCTCTGCGCGTCCTTGTTCTTCGCCGCCACATAAGCGTTATAAAAGGCGGGTATCAGCGGATCGCCGCGCCGTACGGCGCGCCAGGTGGATGCGCCCTCGCCGCCCTCGGACTCCTCGTTCGGGCACTTGAACATCGGATCGCACAGCGCGGATGTGCGCAGAAACCGCATCTCTCCGGCGGGCGTTTGTACTTTTTCGGTCAGTTCTTCGAGCTTGTTCGGCAAACGCCCCACCGTGCGGGCAGCGCGCAACAGCGCCCACGACACCTGCTGACCGCGCCAGAACATTTCCTCTTCGCGCTCGCGCTGGACTTCGTGCTGAAAGGCGGGAATCGACCGTGCCATCAAGACCAGCATGATCGTCAACCCGGCAAGCAGCGCTACAAGCGCATACCCGCGCTCGCGCCACGCCCTCCTCACCCTGCGTCTCGCCCTGCCCGCTTTCATCAGCTTCCCTCCGAGGTGAAGTTGATCGAATGCGGAATATTGTAATTGGTGTCGAGCATCTCTACCTTCTCGGCGCCTATTGTGACCAACTGCCAGTTGTCGACCTTTTCGCCCTGCTTGAGCGTAACGAGCCGCCCGTCGGATTGCGATTTCAGAATCACGCTCTCGACGCCCTTGGCATCGATTATCATCGCAACGTAAGCGTAGGGCGGCGTAGGCGGCGGCGCGACATTAAGGCTCATCGCATTCGAATACAGCCCCGGATCGCCGCTGCTCTTGATCTCCACGCGCAGATTTCCCGGCGCGCCTATGGCATCGCCCGGCACCGCTACGCGCACCTGCGTCTCATTCAAAAACGTCGTCGGATAGTTGCGCCCGTTGATGTACGCAACGGCGTCGGGCGGAATCTTTCCCCCCGCTATGGTCAGATTGAATCCGCCCGTACGCGCAATTACGCCGGACGGATTGACCCCGGCAATCGTGATCGGAGGCGGAGGCGGAGGCGGAGGAGTGGGCGTGGGCGCCGGCGTCGGCGTCGGCGTCGGCGTCGGGTATACGAAGATATTGCGCCCCGTCCCGCCCTCTGCTCCCGCACGCCCGGTCAAAAGACCAATCGGCAGCGGCCCGGTCACGACTTCGAGTTCGCCCCGTGAGGCGCCGGGCCCGCGCACAACCGCGGGTGTAGGCGACGGGCGCGGAGTGTAAGCCGGAGGCGCGGTTGCATCGCTTCCGGAAAAAAACTGGTAATAGAGCACCGCGCCGAGCACTACAAACAATCCGCCGGCGAGAAGCTGTTTCTTGTTTTCCGCTTTCAACGCCATCTCTTCAGTTCAGGGAAATCCCGCAATTCCGTGATTTCCGTTGCTTCCCTGTATTCCGTGTATTCCGTGTTTATATTCCTGCGCCTGCCGTTTTCAGTTCTCCCGAAAATAGGTATCGATTTCGAGCTTCAAGGCAACGGCCATTTCGTCCGGACCGCCCGATTGCGGCGCGCGCGGCGCTACGGGCACGCCGCCCGGTCCTATAACCGGACCGGCTGCGCCGCGCTGCCCGCGGTCGGCCGCGCCCTGAAAAGCCACCGAATTGATCAGCATAAAGGTCTGGCTGCGCTCTATGGCGGAAATCAACCGGCGAAGATCCCTGTAATCCCCCGTCAGGGTCGTGGAAATTCCGAGCGCGGTGAATACCTGCTTGTCGCGTTCGCTGCGCCGGGTTGCAGCATCGGGCTCTGGCGTGGGTTCGGCGACTGCGACCTTGTAGCTGAAATCGCCCGCCGAAACACCGTGTGCACGCGCGAGGTTGTCCAGTTCATCTATGATCTGCGGCGTGCCGCGACTGCGATCCTTCAAGCGCCGTTCAAACTGGCCCATACTGTCAACTATGAGCGAAGCGTTGTTCTGTTGCTCTTCGATTTTTTTCTTTCTTTCTTCCGCCGCAGCCAGCCGCGCGCGGGCCGCACGTTCCCTGCCCTCGAGACCCGAAAGCTCGGCCTGGCGCGGGCCGACCTTTGCCGCATAAAAATAAAAAACTATTGCGACGAAAGCCGCCGTCGCAAGCAGAAACGCCGTTTCGAGCGCGCTTAATTTCAGGCCGCGCAGCGCCGACGGCAGCGCCTCGATGAACTCCTTCAGCTTTGCGCCGGGCGAACTCGTCATGGCTTCCGCTCCGCTACCTGCTGGCCTGCCGGACGCGCAGACGGCGCGCTTGCAGGCGGCTGATACTCGATATCCAGACCGAACTCGACTTCCTCCGTCCCCTCTACGGGTTTCTGCCACTTCGGCGTCACTATGAAAATCCCCGTCCGATTGAAATCCGCAATCATCTGAGTGACGTGAGAAACGCCCTTCCCCACCACCTCCATCGTCAACAGTACATTCGCCCCCGCCGTAGACGCCGACGAGCCGTCCGATGCCGGAACCCGGTTGACCGCTACGCGCAATACGCGCACGCCGGCAGGTATGGTCCGCTCTATGTCGTTGAGCAGATGCGTCCAGGAAAAAGCCTTTCGCGCGATCAGATCGTTCGCCGCCCAATAGGTGCGGGTCTGATCGAGGGTGAGAGCCTGTATGCCCGCAACATTCTTTTCCATTTCCCGCGCCTGCAGTTCGAGCGCACGAATCGAAGGCGCGCGTTCGGCAATGCGCGAATCAAGATCGGTCACGGTCCGCAGCATTCGTATCCCCGCCATCGACGAGACTACGACTACCAGCAGCAGACCCAGCCAGAAAAGGCGGCGATTGCGAAACGGTTCTCCCGCCAGGTTTACGAGTGGTTTCATTCGGATCGGGCCTGACTGTGCAGGCCGGGGCCTTTCTCCGTCATTTACTCAATACAGACAATCAACACACACAATCAATACAGGCGCAAACTATAGCATATATGCCGTCTCGGGGCCGATTCCGTGCGGTGTAATCCAAAAACCGAGGTGACCGGCGCGCGCTCAAATTCCGCGGCTGCGCCGCTCACCTCGCACCAAACTACACACACACAACCTTTTTCACGCAGTACACAGGTCTATGTTCCCCTAATTTGGGAGAGAAATGGCCGCAAGCAGGAAAGAGAAATAAAAGAGAAATAACGGAACACACGAAAATAAACTGAACAGACGGAAACAGATGGAACAGACGCAAGGTTGTGATTTTTTCCGTTTATTCGGTTCGTTCCGTTATCCGGTTATCTGAATCTTGCCCTTTTGCCCGGGCGTGGGCATACTGTGGCATCCCTGCACCTTGTACACCTTGTACGCAGCGGCTATCTACGGCGTCCATTCATGATTTCCGAGACTCAAATGATAAAACACGGGGTGTCGGGCGCGCGTTGGCGTCTTGCCGGGTGCGACGCCGGCGCGCTCAACCGGCTCCTAGGCGAAACCGGTGAAGATGAACTGCTGCTGCGCTGCCTGCTCAATCGCGGCGTTGCTGCAGCATCGGAAGTCGGCAGATTTCTCGCACCCGACTTCCACCCGCATCTGCACCCTCCGTCGCTGCTGCGCGATATGAACGCAGCCGTCGAGCGATTGCGCACGGCCGTTGCGCGCCGCGAACGCATACTGATCGTTACGGACTTCGACGTAGACGGAACGACTTCGAGCGTAATCCTTTCGAGCGCCCTGCGATTGATCGACGGCGGAGATCTGATTGCGCCGTACATTCCCGACCGCTTCACCGAGGGGTACGGCCTTTCATCCCACATCGTGGAACGCGCCGCTGCAGAAGGTTTCAGCGTAATCGTCACCGCCGACATAGGCATAAAGTCGCACGGCGAGGCGCGCCGCGCCCGCGAACTCGGAATAGACCTGATAATCTGCGACCATCACCTTCCGGACGGCGAAGACATACCCGCCGATGCCTTCGCCGTTCTGTGTCCCAAAGGCTCCTCGGGCGTCGATTATCCGAACAAACATCTCGCCGCCTGCGGCGTGGCGCTCAAACTCGCCGATGCGCTGCTTGCCTCGCACCCGAAACGCAGCACAATCATTGAATCGCTCGCAAAACTGACCGCAATCGGCACGGTCGCCGATATGGTGGATCTCGCAAACACGGAAAATCGCGCCATAGTCGCGTACGGATTGAACGCGCTCGGACAACCGGGACGCAATCACGGGCTTCAGGCGCTGCTTGAAATAGCCAATGTAAACGCGCCTGTTACGAGCTACGACATAGGCTTCAAAATAGGCCCGCGCATAAACGCCGCCGGACGCATAGAACACGCAAACACCGTGCTGGATCTGTTCAACGCTCCGAGCCGGGCTGAGGCCGACCGGCTGGCGCAGGAACTCGACAAACTGAATTTCAGGCGGCAGCAGATCCAGCAGAGCCTCATTCATCGCGTTTTCGAGGAAATTCCCGACGACGTTGATTCGCTGCCGCGCGTGATTGTAGTCGCCGGCCGGGAAGACGACGGATTTCACCGCGGCGTGGTCGGCATAGCGTGTTCGAAAGTCGTAGAGCGTTTCGGCAGACCGACGCTCATATGCGCGATCAACGAGCAGAGCATCGCGCACGGCAGCGCGCGTTCGATAGACGGTTTTCATATGGTGGAAGCGCTCGATTCGGTCTCCATGCTGCTCGAAAAATACGGCGGCCACCCGATGGCGGCCGGCTTCACCATCCGCTCCGACCGATTGCCCGAATTCCGCGCCCGCCTCAACGAATACGCCGCCGAACGCCTCACAAGCGAAGACCTCGGACGCACGATTACGGCCGATGCCGAAATGCGCATGGATCAAATTACCCCGGCATTCATACGCTCGCTTCTGCGCCTGGAACCGCACGGCATAGGCAATCCCGCGCCTGTGTTCCTGCTGCGCAGCATACCTATGCGGTCGTTTCATATACTCAAGGAAAAACATCTCAAGCTGTATATCGGCGGCGACAAACGAACCGGGATCGAAGCCGTATGGTGGAACGCCGCCGGGTACGCCGGAAAATTTGCGGGCGCACGCACGCTGAGCCTTATGTGCAAACCCGAATTGAACGAATGGCAGGGCCGCACAAGCTGCCGGTTGAAAATAGTAGATGCGGCGGTGGAGGATAGAAACCGATGATTCGTCACCTGGTTATGTTCAGATTCAAGCCGGAAACGACGCTGCAGCAGCAGGCCGAGTTCATCGCAATGCTCGAAGCATTGCCCGGGAAAATCGAGGAGATCCTGGATTTTGAGGTCGGGCGCGATGTCATTCGCTCGGCGCGCGCCTTCGATGTCGCGCTCGTAGCCGTATACGCGGATCTTGCGGCGCTCGAACGCTACGCCGTACATCCGGATCATCTGCCCGTAGTGGCGCGCGCAAAAGAAATCTGCGCGCAGGTTGGATCGGTTGACTATGAAATCGGGGCAAGCGCCGGTTGATTGAAGTCAATACTCAAAACCTTGCGGGTCTGCAATTCGGTTCGGGTGCAATTGGATGTAATTGGGATAATCCCCGGCGATTGACAACCGGGGCGCGGGCCCGTAAGATGCCTCTTCGTTGCTGCAGTCCCTGAAATGACGTAAGGGAAAAGGTTGCTGTGATGAAGTCGGTTGCGGGGCGTGGCTCAGCCTGGTAGAGCGCTCGGTTCGGGACCGAGAGGTCGGAGGTTCAAATCCTCTCGCCCCGACTTCATAAAAAACGGAACAGACGGAAGGTCATAATTTTTCCGTCTGTTCCGTTTTTTTCGTATGTTCCGTTTTTCTCTCTGGTGTTCGAATGTCATGCGGTTTGATTTAGCGGCATTCAAGCCGGCTTCTGCTCCAGGCCCGTGACACGCTCGTCAATGTCCTGTACCTCTGCCTGGCATCCGCTTTGCGCTTCAAAGATCGCTCCTGCAAACCCCGTGATGGCTTTCACCTGATGGCCGTGCGCCTATGGCCGTGCGCTGGTGATATACTCCGTAAGGAGAGTGGGATCGAGAGTCTGATTCAGGGTAAAACCAGTCTCTACAAGGAGCATCAACGTGACCACTAAGAAGGCGGCGACAAACGGCGCGAAGGCCACCAAGAAGGCGACATCTCGCACGAAAACGAAGCCGAAGAAGGCTAAGAAGGAATTGACGGCTGATGAAGCACTATTGATTGCGTGGCAGGATACTTACGCCAAGCGGCATAAGAGGGTCGCGTGATGCGGATCGTCTTCGACACGTCGGTCTTGATCTCTTACCGACCAAAAGCACTCCCGTCCAATGCCCTCCTGTCTGCGGTTGTCCTGCAGGAGATGACTGCCGGTGCGGCCGACAAATCGAACCTGAAGAAATGGGAAACGACATGGCGGGTATTCGAGAAGGAAGGCAAGTTACTCGTCCCGACCGGCGAGGATTGGTTTCTGGCCGGCAAGATCCTGTCATCGCTGCTGCGCGGCCTGAAGTCCAGCACGAAAGGCTTCACGCCGAAACTTCACCCCGACGACAAGCAGCGCATCATCCGGGATGTTCTGATCGCCAGAACAGCAAGACGCGCCGGCGCATTGGTCGTCACCGACAACCTCTCCGACTTCGAGATGATCGCCCGCTTCTGTCCCGTCAGGATCGTAAGCGGCAGCGAGTATTTCAGAGAGAAATGAACGCAGTTTCTATCTCGACTGATCGGAGACGACAGCGACCGCATGGATTTCCTCGCCTTACTGCTTCGAAGCCCATCTCTCCTCGCAAACGCCCCCTCACACCGGTTTCTGCTCCAGAGCGGTCACCCGCACATCTATATCCCGTAAGTCAATCCAAGCCCGCATCAGATCATCGCCGAAGACATCGATCTTGCGCCCGATCTGGCGCAACTACCGCTCCACGCCAGACGCTTGTCTATTGCATCGAGACTGGCCAGCAGGCGGGCATCCGGCGTTTCGTCGCCGTTAAACGTCTGTGTCTGGTCGTCAGTCATTGTGCTCCCCTAACTTCCGGCGCATGGTCGCCCTGCTTCGCACGCTCACTGCGATCACTTCGCCCGACTGACTTGTGGGCGGAATTTTCATGTGCGTATTGCTCTGAAAGCGTGTTTTGAAAGCCCCGAAGGGGCGAAAGATC
>JAHBSF010000089.1 GCA_019639255.1 Acidobacteriota bacterium
TAATCAGAACATAGATGACGAAACAAACGAAAATGGACGAAAAAGCAAACATCCTGACCGGCAAAGTCGAGATCGGAGAAGTAAAAACTACGATTGACGAAGAAAGAAAAAAGCCGGATAAAGGTGATGTTACAGTCGTCGTTTCGGTTTGAGGAACCCCTTGCGCAACCCTTTGGGGGAATATGGATACAGCCATAAAAACCAGGCAGGATTTGATCGAGCGCCTCCATCGTCGCCGAATCGATCTGCGCCGTCTTGGGGTCAAGCGCCTCGGCGTATTCGGTTCGTTCCGTAGGGGGGAGCCCCATCCGGAAAGCGATGTCGACATTCTGGTCGAGTTTGCGGCGGGAGAAAAGTCATTCGAACGCTATATGGAACTCTCGTTTTTGCTTGAAGATGAATTGGGGCGACAGGTAGAGATTGTAACGCCGGAGGCGCTCAGTCCATATATTGGCCCTCACATTCTGAATGAGGTCGAGTATGTCGAGATCGGGGACTGAGTATCTGCACCATATTGCGGACGAAGCCCGTTATCTGGTGGAGAGCAGCCGCGATGTAACGTGGGAAATGTTCTCGCAAAATGAGACATTGAAGCGCGCCTTTGTGCGCAGCATCGAGGTGATCGGCGAGGCGGCAAAACACATTTCTCCCGAATTTCGGGATCGATATCCGGAGATCGAGTGGCGTGCGCTTGCGGGCATGCGGGACCGACTGATTCACGGCTATTTCGGCGTCGATTACGAAATTGTATGGGATGTCGCGACGCGAAAAGCATCGAATCTCATCGAAAAGATAGACGGAATTCTTAAGGACGAGCAGACGGCATAATAGGTTTCTACACCAAATGAAACTCGACGTTCGTTCCATCACTCAAGAAGTTTGAAAACCGCTGAATGCTTACCCAAGCGCAGACAGAGCAATTCATACGGGAAGGTTACGTTCGTCTGGATTCGGCGTTTCCAACCACGCTCGCGGCCGAATGCAGGGAGATGCTATGGGCCGATACGGGCTGCGATCCAAACGATCCCGCAACGTGGACCCAACCCGTCATACGGCTCTGGGCCTATGCCCAGGAACCCTTCATAAAAGCCGCAAACACAACCGCGCTCTGCGAAGCCTTCGATCAACTCGTCGGCAAAGGACGCTGGATGCCGCGCGACAGCCTGGGAACCTTTCCCATACGATTCCCGAGCAACGCGGACGCGGGAGATACGGGCTGGCACGTCGATGCAAGTTTTCCCGATGAGGATTCAAGCCCGGAGGATTTTTCCACCTGGAGAGTAAACGTCTACTCGCGCGGACGGGCGCTGCTGATGCTGATGCTGTTTTCAGATGTGGGCGAAAACGATGCGCCTACGCGGATACGGGCGGGCTCGCATATGGAAATAGCCCGCACGCTTGCGCCCTACGGCGAAAAGGGGCTTTCGGTGATGGATCTGTCCTGTATCTCTACTTCAAACTATCCCGAAGTATATGCCACGGGAGCAGCCGGGACGGTTTATTTATGCCATCCGTTTCTGGTGCACGCAGCGCAGCCGCACACGGGCGCAAGTCCGCGCTTTATGGCGCAGCCGCCGCTTTACCCGAACGGCTCATTCGAGATCGAAGGCAGGAATCCCGCAGATTACGTCCCCGTAGAACTGGCGATTATAGAAGCATTGGGCGGACCTGCAAGCAAAGCACGCAAGACCATAGAATAGACGACGAAACAAACGAAAATAGACGGAAATCACGAAAATGGTCATACTTTTCGTTTGTTCCGTTTCATTCCGTTTGTTCCGTGTTCTCTCTTCAACCGCCCGGTTTCCTGCGAACGGAGATGCCGCGGAAAGCGCGGATGCAGGATCGGAAAATCACGGAAACCGGCGCTGCGCCGAATGCGGCACGCGCAAGCGTATGCGCGCACCCGGCGATAACGCCCGTCGATCATCCGTCTGACTTGGATCGAGTTCCAGTTCTAGTTCCTCGCCCGTATCGAATCTGACGCGCAGAAGCAATCGCGTGCCCAGATCGAGAAAGGAAACTACCGCAACATCAAATGATTCATCGGACGAATCCACACCCGATGCCTTGTCCATCAGCACCGATTCGGGACGAAAGGCGATCGTTCCCCGGTTTGCAGAGATTGCAGTCCAGCCGAAGAAACGCGCGGCGCGCAGCGTGGCCGGTGCGGTGTAGAAATCGCGCGGAGCGGCGCACTGTTCGAGCCTGCCGTCGAAAACAAGCGCTATGCGGTCCGCAATCGCAGCGGCTTCCATCTGATCGTGCGTGACGAATACGGTAGTGATGCCGAGGCGCTGCTGAAGCTCTCTTACAAGCAACCGCATACCGGCGCGCAGCGATTCATCGAGCGCCGAAAAGGGTTCGTCGAGCAGCAGCAGTTTCGGCTGTGTAACAAGCGCGCGCGCAAGCGTTACGCGCTGCTCCTGACCGCCTGAAAGCTGCGAGGGGCGTCGCGATTCGTAGCCCGCGAGATGCACCCATTCGAGCGCTTCGCGCACGCGCCGCCGCGTTTCATCGCGCGCAACCTTGCGCATGTGCAGCCCGAAGGCTACGTTTTCACCCACGCTCAGATACGGAAACAGCAGCGGCTTCTGAAATACCATAGCCGCGCCGCGCCTTTCGGCCGAAACATTCGTCACCAACCGGTCCTCAAAAAAAACTTCTCCCTCCGACGGCGTCAGCAATCCGGCGAGTATCTTGAGTATCGTGGTCTTGCCGCACCCCGAAGGCCCGACGAGCGCCATCAGTTCGCCGGTCTCTATCGCAAGCGTTATGTCGTCAAGGACCCGCGCGGCGCCGTAATGCGCCGAGATCCGCTCCAGTCGGACGCTCGTCATCGGCGCAGCACCTTTTCCATCCAGTCGCGTTCGAGCCGTTCGAGATACTCTACATCGGGCTCGGGCAACCGGTGCGCGGCGAGTTCCTCGATCGAAAGCGTGGCCGGGCCAAGCGGCACGGCCGCTACGCGCGCGCGATCCTCGGGCGTGAGCTTGTCCAGATCCATCGGAAAAAGCGTGCCGAGCGCCTTGCCCTGCTCTATCGCGAGCTCGACCGACATCAGATGATTGATGACTACGAGCGCGCCGGCCGTGTTTGCGGCATTGAAGGGAACGGCCAGAAAACTGAAGTTGCCGATGGTTCCCTCATCAAAGACAAACGTGCGCACCGAGGCCGGGTATTCGCCGCGCGCTATGCGCTCGGAAGCGAAACTCGGCCCGTAATTCATGGTGAAATCTATTTCGCTGTTTACAAACAGCCGATCGGCTTCGCGCTGCGACGAAGGGTAGGTTTCGCCCTTGCGCCACAGATACGGTTTGATGTCGTTGAGATACTCCACTGTCAATGCAGCGGCCTTTGCGTAAAGTTTCTCGTCGAATCCTTCGGTGAATTTTTGCGCTCCGCCGCCGAAGTGCAGCAGCAGGTGACGAACGAACACGGAGCCCGTGAAATCGGGCGGTGCGATGTAGGTAAACCTTCCGGGATGCGCCTTGATCCAGTCGCGCAGCGCGGGGATCGAGCGCGGCGGATCTGCGAGGCGCGCCGTATCGTAAGCGAAAACGAACTGCGCGCGCAGCCACGGCGCTTCGTAACCGTCGATGGGAGTGCCGAAATCCCGCAGGCGCGCCTCTTCATCGTAATAACGTATGTTCGGCATGCGCTCGGCGAACGGCCCCCACAACACGCCCGCCTGTTTTGCCGTGCGGAAGTTTTCGCCGTTTATCCACAACAGGTCGATGGAGCCGCCCGCGTTGCGGCCCGCGCCTTTTTCGTTGAGCAGCTTGTTGACCGCCTCGGCTACGTCGCTGTTGGGCACAATTCGCAACGTTATGCCGTAAAGTTCTTTCAGCCGCGCTGCCACGGGTCCCTGAAAAAAGCGGTTGCGGGCTTCGTCTCCGGCCCACATGCCGTAGTTGACCTCGCCGCCTCGCGCCCGTTCGACTACATCTTCCCAACTCATCGATGCGAACTCTTCGGGAGTCAGCGTATCCTGTTTTGCGGGCGCACACCCGGCCGCCGGCAAAACGCACACCAGACAAATAATGAGCCTCAAGAACATAATTTCCGTCTGTTCCGTTGTCTTTCGTTTGTTCCGCTATTTCTAATGCTGTTGGCGCAGAAAGCGCGCAACAGTCGCAAAAACTACAAGCGTCGGCGCAAGAAAAACCAGCGATAACGCGGCCGTAATCGCTTCGTCGCCCCCGCGCTGAAACGCTACGAGCACCAGCGGCAGCGTCACGATCCTTCCGCCGCCTATGAACACCGTAGTCAGATACTGGCTCCACGAAATCAGGAAGGCAAACGACGCCGCCACTGCAAGGCCCGGCGCAATCGCCGGCAGCGTCACCGAACGCCATACGGCGAGGGGTGAAGCGCCGAGCGTGCGCGCCTGCGCTTCGTAATCCGTATCGAAGCGCGCAAAGCTGCCCGCGAGCATAAGCGTCGCGTAGGGCGCGGCCGGAATCAGGTGCACGAGTATGACGCCGGCCATCGTATCGGCCAGCCCGTAGCGCAAGTACAGCGCGTGCACGCCCATCGCCGAGGCGAGCGGCGGCGCAATCACCGGCAGCAGGAGCGCAAACAGCAGCAACCGCTTTCCCGAGAATTCGTGCAGCGCAAGCGCGCGCGCAGCCGGAAGCGCTACGGCAAGCGAAAGCACCGTGACTGCAAGCGCAATTCCCGCAGACATCGCAAGCGCCGAGGCGATGCCCGATTCGGGCGCGAAAACGTAACCCCACGCCCTTGCGCTCCACTCGCGCGGCAGCAGCGCGGGCCAGTACCACCCTCTTGCAATCGACCACAACCCAAGCAGCGCAACCGGCAGCAACGCCAGAATCGCCGTTACCGTCCCGGCCGCCCATTGAAGAGAGATAACGGAACAAACGGAACGGAACGAAACAAACGGAAAGCCCGATTTTTTCCGTTTGTTTCGTTCCGTTCCGTTTGTTCCGTTATCTCTCTTCATCTCAGAACAGCACCGGCCTTTCGCCGCCTGCAAACGCGCGGGCAAGACGCGCATACGCCCATACGAGCACGCCCGTGACCGCGGCTATTACAACCGCAAGCGCCACGGCTTCGGGCCGCTCGGCAAGATCCGTGCTCATATACCGGCGCTGCGCGATTACGGAAAGCATCGCCGGATACGGCCTGCCCAGCAGATACGGCACTTCAAACGCGCCGAAAATAAAGGCGAAGACCACGAGCGCCGCAGATACGGTTGCGGGAGCAACGAGAGGCAAAGTGACATAACGAAGCCGCTGCCAGGCGGAAGCGCCGAGCGTGCGCGCGCACTGTTCGTATTCGTCGCCTATGCGCAGCAGCACGGCCAGCGTCATCACGGCGATAAACGGAGTTTCCTTCAGAACGTAGGCGACGAGTATGCCGATACCGTAACGGTCGCTTACGAGCGCAGGAAAATCTGCGGGTTCGCCGATGAGTCCCGCGGCAAAAGCCAGCCGTGCAATGAGCCCGCTCGGTGCAATGACGTTTATAACCGCTACGGCCATTGCCAGGTGCGGAAGGGCCAGCGGCATCTGCAGCAGCGTATGAAAAACGGGACGCCGCCGGGCAAGCTCGCGCAAGGCAAGCGCCGCGAGCAATCCTGCGGAGGCTGAAATCAGGGTCGCAACAGACGCCAGTGCGAATGTCAGCGCGAGCGAGGCGGCGAATTCACCATCGGATAGCAGCCGCGCGTAATGCGCCGGCGTAAACGAACGTTCACCCGTGGGCGGGAAATAACCGAGGCTCTGAACGAGAGCAAGCCCGAGGCCGCCGGCGAACAGTCCGCCTATTACGGCCGCAGCGGGCGCAAGCATAAGCGTGAGACGAAGGCGCGGGTGCATCGGCGATCAGAGAACGGATAACGAATATAAACGGAATGAACGAAACAAACGCAAGAGCACGATCTTTTCCGTCTGTTTCGTTCGATTCCGTTTGTTCCGTAATCTCAATCCAGCCGTTTGATGCGGATGTTCTTGTACCGGATGACGCTCTTCGGGTCGTGCGCCTGAAGCGCGATTGTGCCCTTGTCGAGTATGCGCGTGAAATCTGCGCCCGGCTGCCGGTCGTCGGGTTCAACCCAGTCGACCGCAACCTTGTCGTTGACCTTTATGGTGATGTGTTTGCCCTTGACGGTGATGTGGTAGCCGTACCACTCGTTGTCCTTGACGAACTGCTCGCGCACATCCTGCACGCCGTAAAGGCTGCCGGTTTTGCGCCAGTCGGTGTGCGTCTGGTTGACCTGCACCTCGTAGCCGTGTTTGGGCCAGCCCGTAGCCTGATACTGCGTGTGGATATATATGCCGCCGTTTGAGCCGGGTTCGGTCATGGCGTCGATCTTGAGTTCGAAGTTGACGAACGGTTTTTCGTCGCCGACGTAATACAGATGGCTGCGCGAACCGTGCGCTACAATCGCGCCGTCCTCGATTTTCCAGGCCGACTGGTTTTCATCCGCCATTTTCCAGCCGTCGAAACTCTTGCCGTCGAAAATCGTCTTGAAGCCCGCTTCCTGCTTCTGCGCCTGCGCCGCTGCAAGCACGGACATCGCGAGTATGGCGATTGCGCCGACGAACAACACTCTGACGTTAATCCTTACTTTCATCTATTGCGAAACCTCCGGTGAATGGATCTGGTGCACCATCCATATTCCACAAAACCGCCCCTTTGTACAACGGATCAGATGTCGATTTCGACGCCGAGGTTCATGGATTCGGCGCGTGCGGTCAAAAGCGCAGCGGCAGCCGCGTCCTGCACCGCATTGCCTACGGACTTGAAAAACGTGATTTCACTCTCGCTTTCGCGGCCCAGTCTGCGGCCCGCGGCAATCTCTCCGATTTCTGCGTATATGTCTTCGGATCGTAAAACGCCCTCGTTGATGGCCTGAATCAGATCGCCCGCTTCGGCAAGCGCCGAGGCGCGCTCATCCACTACGATCTTTGAAGCGCGTGCAATCGTCGCCGCGTCGATTTCGCGCACCTCGGGCTTGAAAGATCCGACGGCGTTTATGTGCACGCCGGGCTTCAGGTCGGCGCCCTCGAATACGGGGGTTTTAGAGGTCGTAGCCGTGCAGACGATATCGGCGTCGCGCACGGCCGCCGATGCCGTAGCCGCTGCTATGAGTTCGACGCCGGGAAGCGAGGCGCTCATCGCGGAGATGAAGCGATCGACCGAGGTGCGGTGCGGGGCGTATAGAAAAACGCGCCGAATTTTGCGCACCGCGCATACAGCGGCAAGCTGCGTTTGCGCCTGACGGCCCGCGCCGAACAGGGCCGCAGTGTCGGCGTCCGCGCGTGCAAGCAGATCGGCGGCAAGCCCGCTTGCCGCGCCCGTTCTCATCGCGGTCAGCGATCCGCCGTCTATGAGAGCGCGCGCCCGTCCTGTAGCGGGATCGATTGCAAGCACAAGCCCGTGAATGAGGGGCAAACCGAGTTCCGGGTTGCGCGCGTGCACGGATACGATTTTTACTGTCAGGGATTCAGCCGCTTGAAGGTACGCAGGCATCACGAGCGTCACGCCCGCGTGGGATTCGACATCGAGCGCAAGGCGCTGCGGAGCGGCGGCGCGCCCGGCCGAAAGTTCGATAAACGCCGCGCGCATCGCATCTATCATCTCGCTCATCGACGCTGCCCGCGTCAGATCATCCGCACGCAGAATTCTCATCCGCATTCTCTCTTAGAGCGTGTTTTGAAAGCCCCGAAGGGGCGAAAGATCTGTAGCCTGGTGCGCAAGCGCCAGGTCAAATCGAGAAATCCG
The DNA here is from genome assembly GCA_019639255.1 of Acidobacteriota bacterium. Classification (GTDB taxonomy): domain Bacteria; phylum Acidobacteriota; class Blastocatellia; order RBC074; family RBC074; genus JAHBSF01. The sequence goes on from JAHBSF010000089.1 coordinate 7,753, forward strand.
TCCGAGCCCTGAAAGGGCGAAAGACCTATACAGCGAGGATCTTCCGCCCTTTCAGGGCTGAAATTGATGTTGGTGATACCCAGGGCTTACGCCGCTGGGCTACAGTTCTCACGCCCCTTCGGGGCTTTCAAAACACGCTCTTAAAGCAGCGAAAAGACCTTGCTCTTGGAACCGAGCACGTGGCGCATCATGACTTCGCGCGCGCGAGGTTCGTCGCGGTTGCGAATAGCGTCGTAGATTTCGCGGTGCTCCTGCGTCAGGCCCGTGGCGTAGTTGCCCAAATCGAGACCGGCGTACAGCAGCCGCTCTATGGAACAGCGCAGATCCGTCGATGCGCGCACGAGCAGTTCGTTGCGCGCCATTCGCGCTATGCCTATGTGAAAGGCCGTGTCGGCCTCGATAAAGCGTATGTAGCTGCGGCGGTCCTCCGGCCTGTAGCGCACCTCGGAGAGTTCCTTCAACTGCGCGAGCAGCTCCGGGTCCGGCTCCTTGCGCGCCGCAAGCTCTGCGGCCGCGCATTCTATAATCGAGCGGTACTCGTAAAGCTCGTTCAACTCCGTCACCGTAATGTGCCGCACGAAATAGCCCTTGTTCGGCACAAACCGCAACAACTGATCCCGCTCAAGCCGCGACGCCGCTTCGCGCACCGGAGTCCGGCTCGTCTCGTACCGCTCCGCAAGCACCTCCTCCCTCAACGCCTCGCCCGGCTTGTATACTCCGGTGATGATGTCCTTGCGCAGCAGATTGTATACCTGCTCCCGCAACGACCCGGCCGCAGCCCTGCTCGCCGTACGCAACCCGCTACGCGCCAACTTTCGCATCCACTCGCTCCTTTCAACTTCCCCGCCCGCACGCTCGATGCCGCCGGCCCTGACGACCTCTGTTTCGACATCCCAAATGTATACACTGATTGCAAAGCCAAGTGTATACAATCCGTAGTTTCGGTCTATTTTCGAATGTTGCGTTATCTCTCTTTTATGTCCCGATGTCGTATGGTTTGATTTAGGGAACGAGGTGCAGGAGTATTTTTTTCTTTTATTCCGTGTGTTCCGTGGTCTCTGTGCTTTATTTTGTCATCCTGATCTTCCGGGATCTTATGTCGATAACGATACGCCCGATAAACACGCTGCCCGAGTATCACGCCGTCGAGGATCTGCAACGCGAGATCTGGGGCGCGGCCGACGTGGAAATAATGCCGCACGATCTGATGCTCACGGCGCACAAAAACGGCGGACTCGTGCTCGGCGCATTCTCCGATGAAGAGGGTTCCGAAAGGCTCGTCGGTTTTGTATTCGGATTTGTGGGGCTGCAACCCGACGGGCGCATAAAGCACTGCTCGCACGTAGCCGGGGTCGCCGCCGATTACCGCGACCGGAACGTGGGATACAGGTTGAAGGCTGCGCAGCGCGAATATGTGCTCGCGCAGGGTATAGACCTGATTACGTGGACTTTCGATCCGCTCGAAAGCCGCAACGCGCGCTTCAATTTCCACAAGCTCGGTGCAACGTGCAGGACTTTATACCCGAATCTTTACGGTGAGATGCGCGATGCGCTCAACGCCGGATTGCCGAGCGACCGCTTTCAGGTGGACTGGCGCATAGCAGGCAGCCGGGTCGAGAGGCATATGCGCGGCGAAGCGCCCGAACCGCGTCCCGCAGAGATGATGGCGGCCGGAGTCCCTCTCATTGATCCGTCGCAGATCCACGATGCATCGCAGATTCCGGAATCGGAACGAATGCTTGTGGAAATTCCCGCGAATTTTCAGCGCGTCAAAACCGAGGATCGCGAGCTTGCCGCAAGGTGGCGTATGGGAGTCAGAACGTGCTTTGAAACGCTGTTTGCGCGAGGGCTCACGGCTGCGGATCTGCTCGTCGAACAGGGGCGCTGCTTCTACATAGTCGAGCAATATGCGCAGGAGGATTGAAGGATGATTCCCGGAGTAGAACCGGGACAACTGGAGAACAGTATGACGAGGAGAGGATTCATCGCGCGCGGACTTGCACTGCCGCCCGCGCTTCAGATTGCCATGTCCAGAAAAAAGACCCGAGCTTCGACCAATCAGCCGCAGGGGCGCGACGGGGCGCTGCGCGGATTCATCGAATTTTACGAACGGCGTCTGCGCCATCACGGCATCGTGGGCAGCAGCTTTATGTTTCTCGACGGCGACCGCACGGCGGCAAGTCATTGCTTCGGCGACGCGAACCTGGAGAAAAAACAGAGAGTCGATGAAAACACGATCTATCACTGGGCTTCGATAACAAAAACCCTCACGGGCGTGGCCGTCATGCAGTTGCGCGACCGCGGGCGATTGTCGCTTGAAGATCCGATAATCAAGTACCTGCCCGAACTGCGCGCGGTTCACAATCCCCACGGCGATATGGGGGCGATAACGCTCAGGCATCTGATGAGCCATTCGGCGGGCTTTCGCGATGCGACCTGGCCCTGGGGCGGCGACAAGCCCTGGCATCCGCACGAACCGGCGCGATGGGAGGCTATCGTAGCAATGCTGCCTTATACGGAAATCCTCTTTCCGCCCGGCAGCCGCTACGGCTATTCCAATCCCGGCATCATCTTCCTCGGCCGCGTCATAGAACTGCTGACAAACGACGATTACGAAACCTACATCGATAAAAACATCTTCCGCCCGCTCGATATGCGCCGCTCCTACTTCGACGCAACGCCGTATCATCTGCTGAAGCATCGCAGCCACAGCTACTACCTTCGCAACGGCAAACTCGAACAGGCACGTTTTGACGCCGACACCGGAATAACGGTTTCAAACGGGGGGCTGAATGCGCCGCTCGACGATATGGCGCGTTATATAAGATTTCTGACCGGAAGCGGCGACCCGGAACTTTACGAAGGCGTGCTCAAACGTTCGTCGATAACGGAGATGCAGCAGCCGCAGGTGAAACTGCCGCAGGCCAAGGACGGGCGCGCAAGGCGCGATGCCATGGGGCTGACGTTTTTCATAGAGGACAACTACGATCAACATTTCATCGGCCACAGCGGAACCCAGAACGGATTTCTGAGTCATTTCTACTTCCAGCCTGAAACGCGCGCAGCCTATATCGTCGCCTATAACACGCACGCCGTACCCACGCGCGAAAACCGCGAGCAGGATACAAGGATGCTTGACCTGGAGTTGAAGGATTATCTGTTCGAGAGGGTGTTTCCCGCGTTCGGGAGAAAAGAGAGATAACGGAACAAACGAAAAAGAACGAAAATTACGGAAAAGTCGAACATTTTCGTATGTTTCGTCTATTTTCGTTTGTTCCGTTATTTTTCTTTCCCCCTGAACCGGGGGTTGCTCGACGGCGGGAAAAAAAGATATGGGGTGGCGCTTGCCACCCCATTGGCTTCTAGTTCCTTGGCAAACTGTAAAGGCAAACGGAAAGAAGAGCCGTTGCGGTGGGGAAAAACGAACCAGCCAGCCCCAATTCACGCCCCTCGGCTGGCTCGCCCCTCCCCGCTCCGCGCACGGAACCCAAGCCCGAAGGCCCGAGATGCTCGTACTTTTCAACAGATCATCGGAGTGCGTTCGCGTCACGACCTGATATCCCACGCGCCCGCCGTTCCCAACACAATCCGTACCCGTCGGCTTGACACAAAGCGGAGGAGGTTTCCACCGACGGAAGCAGGGATCGCGTCTCCGTTTCCCTTACAGTGCGCATACTACGCCCGAGGCAAACCGCGCTCATGACGTTTCGGTTACGGTTTGGTAACGATTTCGTACACAAGGACTGGTTTCTTTGCCGAATCCCGTATATTGTTATGCAAGAATGCTTTAGAGAGAGTTGAATTTATTTCGGAGGTTGCAGAAAATTTCCGGAACAGAGCCGAAAAGAGAAGAAAGCAGGGCTGAAAATCATGCATTACACCCCGGTCGGACGATCTGCAATCCGCATTTCGGCGATATTGCTGCTTGCGGCGTGGGCGTCAACGCCGACGTTTGCGCAATCGCCCGATCGTGTGCTCAGGCAGGCGGCAAAAGCGCTCGGCGGCGAAAAAGCGGTCAAGGCGGTCAGGACGCGACGGGCCTCAGGAACGATTACGAGAAAGCGCGACGGTCGTTCGGGACGAATTGAAATTCTCACCGCGCAGCCCGGCTATTATCTGCAATCGACGGAAATCGACGGTTTTGAAACCAGCGAGGGCTACAGCGGCAAATCCGGCTGGCGGCGCGATTCGCGCGACGGCCTCCGCACGCTTACCGGGCGCGAGAGCCTGGATTTCCAGTTCGCCGCCGCCTATCGCAACAACCTCTGGTTTACGGCCAAACGGGACAAATCGCGCCTCGCTGCGGGAGCCGCGGCGCAGGTAGGCGACCGCGCTGCAAATCTCGTCACGCTGATATCGAACCGCAATATCCGCATAAAGATGTATTTCGATTCGGGGACGGGGCTGCTGCTGCGCGAAGAAATCCCCGAAGGCGAAACGGTGCGGACTTACGACTACAGCGATTACCGCAGCGTTCAGCAGGGCCGTCTGGAGCCTTTCGCCGTAAGGCTCGCGGTTACGGGCCCGGCGATCGAAGAGGAATACGACATAAGGTTCGACAGCATCCTGCACAATCAGCCGGCGGACGCGGGCGAGTTTGCGTTTCCGAGGATCTCTGACGAACCGCTGCCGGACATTCCGGCGCTGCTTGCGGCCGTAGATGAAAATGAGGAAAAAGTAGAGCGCATACTGGACAACTACGGTTATACGGAAATCAGCACTCGCCGCGAGATAGGCAAGGACGGGAAGGTAAAGGAGACGAGCGAGACCGAGGAATTGTCTTTTTACAAGGGGCGGCGGATTCGCAGGCTGGTTGCGAAAAACGGGCAGCCGCTTTCACCGCGCGAACAGGAGCGCGAAGACCGCGACGTGGAAAAGCGGGTCAGGAAGATAGAAGAAGAACTCGCGGAAATCGAGAAGGGACGGCAGCGCGGCGAATCCGACCGTCCGGGCCGCGACGACCGGCGGGCTTCGGTTTCGGCGCTGTTTCGCGCCTCGAAGCTGATCAATCCGCGGCGCGAACGCTTCCGCGGGCGCGAGGTGATCGTCTTCGATTTCGAGCCGAATCCCCAGTATAAAGGCGGCAAAGGCATCGAGAGATTCGGCGGAAAGACTGCGGGCGCGATGTGGATCGATCCGAACGACAAACAGGTAGTCAGGGTTGAGGCGCGATTGATCGAATCGTTCAAGATCGGGGGCGGGCTGCTCGCCTCGCTAAAGGAAGGTTCGACATTCGTGCTCGAAGGCGCGCGCGTCAACGAGGAGATATGGCTGCCGGCGAGCGTCGAGGCCAATATCGCCGTGCGCGCCTTCCTGCTCGTGGGAATTACGATCAATCAGTCGGTCCGGTATATGGACTACAAACGCTTCAACGTCGAAGCCGAAAAGGAAAAACTCAAATCCCCGGACGGCGCCGCTTCAAAGCCGTAAGCGTCGCGACGCTCTGCGCTGAGGGGAAAGAGAGATAACGGAACATACGAAATAGAACGAAAATTACGAAAAACGCGAACATTTTCGTATGTTTCGTCTATTTTCGTTTGTTCCGTTATCTCTCTTTCCCCTCACACCCGGAAATGTTTCCGCAGCGGCAGATCCCGCACGCGCTTGCCCGTAGCCGCAGCGATCGCGTTGCAGATCGCCGGGGGAATCGGCGGCACGCCCGGCTCTCCGACTCCGGCCGGCGGCTCATTGCTCTGCACTATGTGGACGTGCGTTTCCATCGGCGCTTCGTTGATGCGCGCCACCGGATAGTCGTGGAAGTTCGACTGTTGTATCGCGCCGCCGGCGGCCGTAATCTCGCTCATAAGCGCGATGCTTGCGCCGAACACGGCCCCACCCTCGAACTGCGATTTGACGCGGTCAGGATGTATCACCAGACCGGCGTCCACCGCTACATCCACGCGCGGAATGCGAATCCGCCCGCGATCATCGACCTCCACTTCGACCACCGTAGCGACGTAGCTCAGAAAACTCCGGTGCGCGGCGATCCCGAGCGCCCTGCCCGCACCAGGTTTCTTTTTCGCCCAGCCGGACTTTTCCGCCGCCAGTTCGATTACGCGCCGCAATCGCGCCGTATCCACGGGGTATTGATCGATGGGTTTGCCGTAGTTCGGATAGTTCACGCCCTGCGCACGCAGGTCGATCCTGCGCGGCGCGCCGATGAGATCCAGCAGATATTCGACCTCGTCTCTTCCGGCCTTCTTCGCCAGTTCATCGGCGAACGAATGCACGCCGAAGGCGTGATATATGTTCGCGACCGAACGCAGCCATCCGATGCGCACGTGATGTTTCGCCGGACCGTTTTCCGCACGATGATTCGGAATGTCGAACGGCACGTCGGTCCAGCCCATCGCCAGTTCGAAGCCCTGCCCCGTCGTGGCCGCCGCGTTGAACGTCGATCCGATCGAGGGAAACGCGCTGCGCTGCAACCACGCCGTAGGCCGTCCCTTCGCATCCGTAGATGCTTTCAGATACATCGCCGCTACTGCGTGGAAGTAATCGAACTGTATATCCTCCTCGCGGCTCCACGCGACTTTGACCGGTTTACCCAGGGATTTTGAGAGCAGCGCCGCTTCGGCTACGTAATCGGGCTTCGATTTGCGCCCGAAGCCTCCGCCGAGCAGCGTCACGTGGCAGATGACGTTTTTCTTGTCTATGCCGAGCGCAGCGGCTACGGTATCCTGCACGGCCTGCGGATTCTGCGTCGCTGCCCATATCTCGGCGCGCCCGTCCTTTACATCGGCCACCGCCGCGGGCGGCTCCATAGGCGCGTGCGACAGCATAGGAACGTAATACTCGGCTTCGTGGATTGCGCCGCCTTTGGCGAATTCCGCATCCACGTCGCCCACGTTGCGGGCGGCCTTCTGTGGTTTTCGCACGGTTTCCAAAAGCGACGCCTTATAAGCATCCGACTCATAGGCGGCGTTCTCGCCCGGAGTCCACTCGACCTTCAACTGCTTGCGTCCCTGCATCGCCGACCAGGTGTTATCGGCAATGACGGCAACGCCGCCGAGCGCCTTGAAAAGGTGCGGCGGAGTAAAACCCTCAAGCGTCACGACCTGAGAAACGCCGCGCACCTTGCGCGCTGCGGAATCGTCGTAGGATTTGAGTTTTCCGCCGAGCACGGGCGAGCGTTCGATCGAGGCGTAGACCATGCCGGGCACCTGCGTATCGATGCCGAACGTGCCGCGTCCGGCGCATATGTCGTCGCGGTCGATCATCGGCACGTCCTTGCCGATGTAGCGATACTCGGACGGCGACTTGAAGCGCAGGTCTTCCTTCTTCGGCACGGGCTGGGATGCGGCCGAAGATACAAGTTCGCCGTAGCCGATCATGCGGTTGCTCGGCGTATGCACCACCTGATGGTTGCGCGCCCTGCATTCCGATGCGGGCACGTTCCATTTTGCGGCGGCGGCGCCTTCGAGCATCATGCGCGCGCCCGCGCCCGCCTGTCGCAGTGCATCGTAAAAATCGCGTATCGAGCACGAGCCGTCGGTATTCTGCGAGCCGTATTTGGCGTCGCCGATGGCCTGTTCGACATGGACGCGCTTCCAGTCGGCGTCGAGTTCGTCGGCGGCGATCATCGGCAGCACGCTGCGGATGCCCGTGCCCATCTCCGAACGGTGGGCTACGATCTTCACCGTGCCGTCGGGTTCGATTCCCAGATATACGCTCGGCTGAAATGCGGCGTCCCTGACGCCCTGCATCGGGGCGGGAGCGCCGGCGAACGCCTCGGGCGCGAGCCGCACGCCGAGCACGAATGCTCCGGCCGAAAACGCCTGACCCAGAAATGCGCGGCGGCTTGCCAATTCGATTGAGTTCATCTCTTCACCCCCGCTCTCTGACCGGATGCCTGTTGTATGGCCTGGCGTATTCGCTGGTAGGTACCGCAGCGGCAGATGTTGCCCTTCATGCCGTCCTCGATCTGCGCCGGCGTGGGTCGCGGAGTGGTTTTGAGCAGCGATGCGGCCTGCATAATCTGGCCGGGCTGGCAGTAGCCGCACTGCGGCACCTGGCAATCGCGCCAGGCGCGCTGCACCGGATGGGCGGCCGTGGCGCTCAGGCCCTCTATGGTGACGATGGATTTTCCGGCGATGCTCTGCATCGGCGCCTGACAAGCGCGCGCCGCCGCGCCGTTTATATGCACGGTGCAGGCGCCGCACAGTCCCATGCCGCAGCCGTACTTTGTGCCGGTCAGTTGCAGCATATCGCGCAGGTACCACAGCAGCGGCATTTCCGGATCGCCGTCGAACTGACGGGCGACCCCGTTGACTCTCAATCTGATCATGTGCGCTCTCCTGGATACGTCTCTTGTTGGTGGTGCATCGACGGGAAACATCGATGATGTTCGCGATTCTACGGAATCTGCGTGCCGTCGGGCAAGTTCGGAGGCCGCGCGCGGATTTATTATTCGAAGTAACCGATGTAAGATGATCCGCGTATTACGGATCAGACGACGATTCAGAAAACCGCAATGAAGCAGACAATAGATAACGGAACATACGAAATGAAACGAAAATCACGGAAAAGTTGAATATTTCCGTCTGTTCCGTGTTTTTTCGTTTGTTCCGTTATCTATCCGGATTGATAACGAAACCAGTGAGGAATGAATCATGGCCGAGAAGAAAACCCGCAGAAACTTTCTCAAGCAGGCAGGAGCCGGAGCCGCAGCCGTAACGGTCGGAGGCGCGTTGCTGCCGCAGACCGCCGCAGCGCAGAGCAAGAGCCGGTTGTCGTTCGCTCCGGGCCGCGTGCTCGGCGCAAACGACCGCATCAATTTCGGATTCGTAGGATGCGGCGGACGCATGGGTTCGCACATCCGCTACCTGGCCGCACGCGCCAAGGATAAGGGCGACGTTCAACTGCTTGCCGTCAACGACATCTACGACAAGCGCAAACAGCAGGCGCGCGAGTCGGCCGGCGTAGATGAAAAATCGGTCTACCACGATTTCAACGAACTCTCGGCGCGCAAGGATATCGACGCCATCGTCATCGCCTCGCCCGACCACTGGCACTTCCAGCACGCGATGGCTGCGCTCAAAAACGGCAAGGATGTATACCTCGAAAAACCGATGACCTACACCATCGAGGAGGCCAAGGAACTGGCCGAAGCCGTGCGCACATCGAAGCGCATCCTGCAGGTCGGCAGCCAGTACACGTCGATGGATCACTTCTGGAAAGCGAAGCAGGCGATCAAGGACGGACTGATCGGCGATGTCGTATGGGCTTCGGGCGGGTTCGGCCGCAACCAGAACAAGCGCGGCGAATGGAACTACACCATCGACCCGGACGCGAGCGAAAAGAACATCGACTGGAAGGCGTTTCTGGGTCCGGCGCCGAAGCGGGCCTTCGACGCGGCGCGCTACTTCCGCTGGCGCAAGTACTGGGACTACTCGGGCGGCATTGCGACCGATCTGTTCTACCACACGATTTCGCCGCTGCTGCTGGCAATCGGTTCGCAGTTTCCCGAGCGCGTAACATCTTCGGGAGGGATCTTCGTTCAGAAGGACCGCGAAGTGCCGGATACGTTCTTTATGAGCGTGGATTATCCGTCGTTCAGCATACAGCTTGCCTGTTCGGTGGCCTCGGGGCTCGGCGCCCCGCTGGTCATACACGGTTCGGAAGGCACGATCTATCTGGCCGAAGACAGCGAACGCCTGAGCAACACGAGCATACGCGTCACTCCGGATCGGCCCTACGCCGAAGATTTCAAGAAGAAAACCGGCAAGGATGTGCTTGAGATCGAGGTCAAGGTCAATCAGGGGCGCGGAATGCATCCGCACATGGAAAACTTCCTCGATTCGGTGCGCAGCCGGCAGGAGCCGAACTTCCCGGCCGATCTCGGCTACAAGGCGATGGCGGCCATACGCATGGGCGTCGATGCTTACCGCCAAAACGAAGTATTGTTCTTTGACCCGCGCCGCGAAAAAACCACGTCGCGGCCCGTAGCCAAGGTTTAAAAGCGAGATAACGGAACAAACGAAAATTCACGAAACAAACGGAATGGTTCCCCTACTTTCCGTTTGTTTCGTGAATTTCCGTTTGTTCCGTTATCTCTGTTTGCGTGTTTCTGAAGGAGATTCATCGTGAAAAAACGGGGCTTTGCACTCCCGGCGCTTGTTGCGTTTGCGATCGCGCTGCCGTTTGCGGCAGCAGCGCAGAACGGAAAATCATTCACCTACCCGACGACGCGAAAAGTCGATCACGTCGATACATACCACGGCACAAAAGTGCCCGATCCTTACCGCTGGCTCGAAGACGATCGTTCGGCCGACACCGCGGCCTGGGTCGAAGCGCAGAACAAGGTTACGTTTGCGTATCTGGAAACGATTCCCTACCGCGCGCGCATCAGGGAACGGCTCGCAAAACTCTACGACTATCCTAAAATCGGCGCGCCGTCGCGCAGGGGCGAATACTACTACTTCTCGAAAAACGACGGCCTTCAGAACCAGAGCGTCATTTATCGGCAGAAGGGGCTCGACGGCGCGGCTGAAGTATTCCTCGATCCCAACAAATTTTCCGAAGACGGCACGGTGAGGCTCGGGAGCTACAGACTCTCGAAAGACGCGCGCTACGCGGCGTATGCGATTTCGCGCGGCGGATCGGACTGGCAGGAATACTTCGTGATGGATGCGGCTTCAAAGAAGCCCCTGCCGGATCATTTGACGTGGATCAAGGTATCGAGCATTGCGTGGCAGGGCGACGGATTTTATTACAGCCGCTACGACGCGCCCGAAAAGGGCAAGGAACTCTCGTCGAAGAACGAGAACCACAAAGTGTACTTCCACCGCGCAGGCGCGCCGCAATCCGAGGACCGGCTGGTGTATGAAGATCCGGCGCGCCCGCAGCGTTTTCACGGCGTATCGACTACTGAAGACGAGCGCTTTGCGATACTGAACATCTCCGAGCGCGGCAGCGGCAAGAAAGGCAACGCGCTTTATTATCGCGATTCGAAAGCGGGCGATGCGAAATGGCAGCCGCTGATTCCCGAGATCGGCGACAGCACCTTCGGGGTGATCGAAAACGTGGGCGACAGGTTTCTGGTGCGCACAAACCACAAGGCGCCGAACGGCCGAATAATTCTCATCGATCCGAAAAATCCCGGCGAAGCGAACTGGAAGGAAATACTTCCGGAAAAACCCGAACCGCTTCAGGGCTCGGGCACGGCCGGAGGAAAACTCTTCGTCACCTATCTCAAGGACGTAACGACGCGGGCCTACGTCTACAGCCTCGACGGAAAACCTGAAAACGAAATCGAGTTGCCCGGCCCGGGCTCAGCCGGCGGATTCGGCGGGTGGGCCGACGACAAGTTCGTATTTTATTCCTTCACCTCGTTCAACTATCCGCCTACGATCTTCCGCTACGACATCGCGACGCGCAAATCCACGTTCTTCCGCGCGCCCGAGATCCCGGATTTCAAGGCCGCGGATTACGAAACCAAACAGGTTTTCTACACGAGCAAGGACGGCACGCGCGTCCCTATGTTCGTTACGCATAAAAAAGGATTGAAGCTCGACGGCAACAATCCGGCGCTGCTTTACGGTTACGGCGGGTTTAACATCACGACCTCGCCCGGCTTCAATTCGCTGCGGCTCGCGCTGCTTGAACAGGGTTTCGTATACGCTTCGGCGAACATGCGCGGCGGCGGCGAATACGGCGAGAAGTGGCACGAAGCCGGAACGCGCCTCAAAAAGCAGAATGTATTCGACGATTTCATCGCCGCAGCCGAATGGCTGATCGCAAACAAATACACCTCGCCCGCAAAACTCGCCGTGCAGGGCGGATCAAACGGCGGATTGCTTGTGGGCGCAGTAATCAATCAGCGGCCGGAGCTTTTCGGCGCCGCAATCCCGCAGGTAGGCGTGATGGATATGCTGCGGTTCCACAAGTTCACCATAGGCTGGAACTGGATTCCGGATTACGGCTCGTCGGACAATCCGGAGGAATTCAAGGCGCTCTATGCCTACTCGCCGATTCACAACGTAAAAGCGGGCGTGAAGTATCCGCCGACATTGATTACGACTGCGGATCACGACGACCGCGTAGTGCCCGCGCACTCGTTCAAGTACGCGGCGATTATGCAGGAAAAAGCGAGCCGCGATAATCCCGTGCTCATCCGCATAGACACAAAATCGGGGCACGGCGCGAGCAATACGGCCAAACAGCTCGACCAGACCGCCGATATTTATGCGTTTCTGATCCACAACCTCGGCGTCACGCCGAAGTATGAGGGACTCGCGGCGAGGTAAGAGAAACTACGGAACAAACGAAAAAAGACGGAACAGGCGGAAATATTCAGCTTTTCCGCTGATTTTCGTTTCATTTCGTTTGTTCCGTTATCTTTCTTGCTATCCAAAGATCGCCTGTTCCGTGATTTCCGCGGCTTCCGTGTATTCCGTGTATTCCGTGGTTACTTTTCTTCCGAAACCCAGAAGGGTGTACTTAGGCCCTATTGGCGCCGCAGGATCACATCCCAGGCCCACCGCCCGACATGCTCATCACGTGTGTCTTTCACTTTTGCCCTATACATAAAGTGGTTGCCATGTTGATCTCTTCTACGGGATAGTTTGTAATTTAGTTCTATTGTCACTAAACCAACGTCTTGTAAAGAGCGTAATTCTTGGGGCTCCGATACCCCATTATGATTTACATCTTGCCAGAGCTGGAGAGCTGAGAAGATGAAGTCTCTCCTATCGATCTGACCATCTCGGTTACCGCCGTTTATAATCTGATCAAATTCAGCTAGTGCAAGAAAGCCGTTTCTCTGTGTTCCTTGTATGGGGAAAGGTTGGGCAGTGCCAGCCCCAAACAATTCAAGACCATTATCAATAGTCCCATTGCCATTCCGGTCTAAAACCAGCCAGGCATCATCTGAGTTACTGGCAGTCCACGCTGAGCGGATTAGAGTGCCATTGCCTACGAAATCAAAATCTACTCCATTTGCAGCATCGGTAAGATTAAACCCATTGCCGTTCACATCAATGACGATAGGAGTGAAGCTGCAGAGACCTTCAAAACACACACACGCTGGCCAGCACCAGTCACAATCAGGATCTAGTTGGCAGATCTCACCGCAGGGCTGCCCTTCACGATCTACGCATCCGACATCGACAGTAAAACCGCAATACGAATGCTTTACGCAGATGCCGCTAACACAGATCCACCAGGGATTGGTTTTAAATGGCGTTGTACAAGTTGTACATATTTGATTCTCTTCTGCGCAATCGTAACTGCTCACGCCGCAGAAAGTGAACTTCTTACAGCTTCCCGTATCCTCGTCGCATTTATAATGAGGATTAGTTTCATTGGAGCCTACACAGCATGTATCGTCCTTCTCCTTATCTGCACAAAAGGCGTCATCTTGGCCACAGCTTTCCACTTCCGTACAAATACCATTTGTACATTGGAGATATGGGTTCTTATAGGGAGGTGGACAACCACAAGGCACAAGCTCAGCCTTCTTGCATGTCATGTCAGGGCATTCTAATGTATCTACAAAATTGATCTGTCTACAAGGAGCCTCAGATGAAGGTTCAGCGTTCAAAACGGGACATCGCCGAAGACCGCCCGGTGGTTGCCCAGGAGCGAGCGGGCAGTTAGGGCAATTTGACGAAGTATCGCAGTATCCCTCATAATTCACAAGATTGTCGCAGCCAGCCAGTCCAGTTTGGCCCACGCACCAGAATGCGGTCGAGTTAGACGATGTGGGCTTGGGAGCCAACTTTGACAAAAAAAACTAGAAAACGAAGAAGAAGTTCTGGACAAGGAGAAGGGTTTAGATTTTGGGGCTGGCAATGACGGGCCCAAGACAACGCCGGTTGGGGTTTCTTTGATGATACCGTCCTTTAGGGTTATTGGTCTGCCACTGACAAATCCCGTGCCATCAGTGAAGTATACTTTGAATAGTTGAAATTGTAGACGTTGTACCGATGGAACAGTCTTACCGTCCGGAGAATGAAGCTTCTTAAAATTTTCCACCTGGAACTGAGGAATTCGAAACACATGTGTTTGATTAGGGTGAAGCAGAGGGTAATTCGGATTTTTTAGCTCTTCCTTGCTTGGCGGGTTGCTAGCTACTGTACCGAACGTTGAAACAAACGCAAGTGACTCTTTGTCTGACCGTGCATACTCTGGCAACCGAACCAGGAATTCCATATGCCAGATGTCTTTCCCTGATTCGTTCTTGATTTCAAACTCCAACTTATTGTACCACTCATCATCATCATAGTTACGCATCGCGACGACCTTTATTCCCTTGGGCATGCCCGTACGTAAAGTAATCTTTCGCTTTCCCTGATTGTCTGGTTGCTGATCATTGGGTAATGCGTGTGACCCTTGCGAGGGCAAGAGCAAGGCCCCGAGGAGAATAAGAGGGATGCACAACCCCATCAACTTGCCGGAGTTGAGAATTTGTGTGTTCATTT
>JAHBSF010000009.1 GCA_019639255.1 Acidobacteriota bacterium
AACTTTGTTTACAGAGTACTAAATGAAAATTCTTCGGTTTCTGATTCCTCCCAGCACTCAGCACTTTCTTCTCCCCGCACTCACAACCTGGTATTTATTTGGGAGAGGAGAGGAAGTCATGCCAAGCATATCGATTCCGACGGCGCTGCGACAGTACGCGGGCAATCTGGATTCAATAGCCGTCGAGGGAAACACCATAGGCGAGGCGCTCGCAAGCCTTACGGGGCAGTTCCCCGATCTGAAAAAACACCTGTACGACGGCGCAGGACAACTCCGAAGCTTCGTCAATATTTACGTCAACGACGAAGACATCCGCTATCAGCGACAAAACGACACCCCCATCAGCGATGCCGATGACATCAGCATCATCCCTTCCATAGCGGGCGGCGTCGTCACCGAGGATGAAATCAAAACCGCCGCCCTGCCTGATTTGAGCAACGAGGAAGTCGCGCGCTACAGCCGGCACCTGATTATGCCCGAAGTGGGTATGGAGGGTCAGCGGCGGCTGAAAGCAGCAAGCATATTGCTCATCGGCGCCGGTGGACTCGGCTCGCCGCTCGGCCTCTACCTTGCCGCAGCCGGAGTCGGGCGCCTGGGCATCGTGGATTTCGACGTTGTTGATGAGAGCAACCTGCAGCGTCAGATCGTGCACGGCACGAAAGATGTCGGCCGGCCAAAACTCCAATCTGCGAAAGACCGTCTGTCGGACATAAACCCGCATATACAGATAGACGGTTACGAAACCGCGCTGCGCTCTGAAAACGCGCTCGGCATAGTCAGGGATTACGACATCATCATCGACGGCACGGACAACTTTCAGACCCGCTATCTGGCCAACGACGCAAGCGTGCTTTTGGGCAAACCGAATGTTTACGGTTCGATTTTCCGGTTTGACGGACAGGCGTCGGTGTTTTACCCGAAAGCGGGAGGGCCCTGCTACCGGTGTTTGTACCCAGAACCGCCGCCGCCGGGGCTGGTTCCGTCTTGCGCCGAGGGTGGAGTGCTGGGCATACTGCCGGGGATCATCGGAGTGATTCAGGCGACCGAAGCGATAAAGCTGATAATCGGGCAGGGCGAACCTCTGGTCGGCAGACTTTTGCTCTTTGACGCCCTCAAGATGAAATTCCGCGAACTGAAACTTCGGCGCAATCCCGATTGCCCGCTTTGCGGGGATAATCCGACGATCAGGGAGCTGATCGATTACGATCAGTTCTGCGGCATCACGCCGACGAAACCACAGACCGAGGAGAAACCCGGAATGCGCGAATTGACGGTGACGGAACTTAAAGAAAGGCTCGACCGCGGGGACAAACTGACGATCATTGACGTGCGCGAGCCCCACGAATGGCAGATCGCAAATCTGGAAAACTACGGAGCGAAACTCATTCCTCTCGGGCAGGTCGCACAACGACTGAATGAAATAGATCCCGGGGATGAAATCGTGATGCAGTGCAAGATGGGCGGACGCAGCGCCAAAGCCTGCCAGGTTCTGGATCAGGCCGGATACAAGAATGTCTGGAACCTGAAGGGGGGAATAACGGCGTGGGCCGATCAGATCGACCGTTCGATGCCCAAGTATTGAAGAAAGCGAAAGAGAAAAAGAACGGAACATACGCAAGAGAATGTTCTTTTCCGTATGTTCCGTTTATTCCGTCTGTTCCGTTGCTCTTTCTACCCGCCGGCGGCGCGTTCGACGTGGCCGCCGAACTCAAACCTCATAGCCGACAGCACCTTGTTGGAGAAGTCTTCTTCACCGCGCGAAGAGAAGCGCTGATACAGGGCGGCGCTGAGAACCGGCGCGGGCACACCCTCGTCAATTGCCGCCGTAATCGTCCATCGTCCCTCGCCCGAATCGGCTACCTGACCCGTAAAATTCTCAAGACCGGGCTGCTTGAGCAGCGCTATCGCCGTCAAATCGAGCAGCCACGAAGCTACGACGCTCCCGCGGCGCCACAATTCCGTGATGTCGGGCAGGTTGAAATTGTACTGATAATGTTCAGGGTCGCGCAGCGGCGTGGTTTCGGCGTCGATTGTGCGCCCCTGCTGCCCGACATCGGCGTGTTCGAGAATGTTCAACCCTTCGGCGTAAGCGGCCATGATGCCGTACTCGATGCCGTTGTGCACCATCTTGACGAAGTGACCCGCGCCGTTCGGGCCGCAATGCAGATAACCTTCTTCCGCCGTTCCGCCTACTTTATCCCGGCCCGGCGTTCGTTCGATTTCGCCGCGCCCGGGCGCAAGCGTCCTGAAGATCGGATCGAGATGCGCAACTACTTCATTTTCGCCGCCGATCATCAGACAGTATCCGCGCTCCAGGCCCCACACGCCGCCGCTTGTGCCCACGTCGACGTAGTGAATTCCCTTCTCTTTCAGTTCGGTTGCACGGCGGATATCGTCGATGTAATACGAGTTGCCGCCGTCGATGACGATATCGCCGGATTCGAGATGTGCGGCAAGGTCGTGCAGCGCGCGGTCTACGACGCCCGCAGGCACCATCAACCACACAGCGCGAGGCGGTTTAAGTTTGCCGATGAAATCGGAAAGCGATTCGGCGCCCGTAGCGCCCTCGCTTGCAAGTTGTGCGACGCTTGCCGCACTCATATCGAAGACAACGCATTCGTGTCCGTTGCGCATCAGCCGGCGAACCATGTTCGCTCCCATTCGGCCAAGACCGATCATTCCCAGTTGCATGTCGATTCTCCAGGGGATGGTTACTTTAATGTGCAAGACAGAACGCGGAATACACGAAAAATCAGGCCATAACTTCCGTTTCTTTCCGCGTATTCCGCGTTCTCTCCTATGTTTCACCGCGCATCAGGCGAGCGCCTGTTTGACAGCCGCTTCGATCGCGGCAAGCCCCGCCGCGACATCAGCGCCCAGATGCACGCGCAGGGCCCTGCGGTTTCGCTCTGCAAGCACGTTGAAATCTCCGCGCGCCTGCGCCGCCTTCACCACGCCGAAGGTGTATTTCTGCCCCGGCACCCTTACGTCCACGGCATCGTCGCACGTGATCTGCAGGAACACGCCCGAATTCGGCCCGCCCTTGTAGGCCTGCCCCGTAGAATGCAGGAAACGCGGACCGAAACCGAGACAGGTCGCTACCTGCTTGCCGTCGCGCACCGCATGTCGAATGGCCTGAAGCTGCGATTCGTGCGCCTCGTTCATCTCGATATAACCGAGCACGGCGAAATAATCTCCCGCCTTGACGCGATCGAGATGCGCTTTCAGATAACCGGCGAGGGTTGAATCGTCCCCGGCGGCTTCTTTCAATGCAGCGGCGTTCTTATCGTCGGTGAACAGCTTGACGCCGTCGCTTTCCAGTATCGGAGTCTCTGCGGGAAGCGATCCCTTCTGTTCGTACTCCGAAGTCAGTTTGCGCGTGGCGATCTTGCTTGCTTCGACATCGGGCTGGTTGAAAGCGTTTATGCCGATGATCGAACCGGCTACGGCCGTTGCAATTTCCCATCGGAAGAACTCTTCGCCGATATCGTAAATGCCGTCTACAGCAATCGTCACAACGGGATGACCCGCCGCTTCGAGCGCAGAAACGGCCGCATCCTGCGCCGGGTCGGGCGCGGATTGGAGCCGCAGGTATGCAAATACGCGGTCGTTGCCGTATACCTCGGGCGATCCCAACGCTTCGCGATCGACGGGAATGAGTCCCTTTCCGACCTTGCCCGTGGATTCGGCGAGGAGTTGTTCGAGCCACGCGCCGAGATCGTAAATGCCCGGCGAGGTGATGATCGTAACCTTGTCGCGCCCGTGGTTGGCTGCAACGCCCAGTATCGTTCCGAGCACGACTCCGGGGTTTTCCTCCACGGGCACGGTTGCTGCGCAGGCCTGCACCATTTCTTCCGTGCGGTCGAGGAATTTCTCTACATCGACGCCCATCACGGCCGCAGGCACCATGCCGAAATTCGACAGCGCCGAATAACGCCCGCCGATGCTCGAAAGCCCGAAGAAGATATGGCGGAACATATCGCCCTCGGCTACCTGCTGCATCTTCGAGCCCGGATCAGTGATGGCGATGAAACGGTTTCCGGCTTCCGCTTCACCCACGACCTCTTTCACTCGCTCGAAGAAATACTGCTTGAAAATGTTCGGTTCAAGCGTCCCGCCCGACTTGCTGGATACGATGAAAATCGTCTTCGAAAGATCGACCTTGTTTTCAAAAGTCTTGACCTGGGCCGGATCGGTCGAATCGAGCACGTGCATTTCGGGATAGCCTTCGCGTTTGCCGAAAGTCACGGCGAGCACTTCGGGGCACAGGCTCGATCCTCCCATGCCGAGAAGCAGCGCAGATTCAAAACCGGCGTTTTTCACCTCTTCGCCCACATCCTTGAGATGCTGAATATGGGCAATCTGATCGTCGGTTATACCGAGCCAGCCGAGCCATTCGCCCTCGTCGGAATTGGTCCAGAGCGAAGCGTCGTGCGACCAGAGGCGGCGCACCTTGTTGTTGGCGCGCCAGTCTTCGAGCGACTCTTCTACGCCCTTTGCGATGGCATCGGGGAGTTTCGCCGACTGCCGGTTGATCATACCGGCGCCCGCCGACTGCCCCTTGCGGTCCATCACCGTCAGCAGTTTTTCAAACGCCTCGTTGAAAATCTTCACGCCGTCATCCAGAAGCTTGTCGGTGACCTCGTTCATCGATATGCCGACGCGTTCGAGAGTCTCCATCGTATCGTGCGCGCTCTCGATGTCTTCTTCAATGCTCAAACGCAGCTTGCCGTGATCGCGAAAGGCGTCGAAGGTTGCGGGCGGTATTGTGTTTACCGTATCGGCTCCGATCAGTTCTTCGACGTATATCACGTCGCGGTAGTTGGGATTTTTTGTAGAAGTCGACGCCCAGAGCACGCGCTGCACCTGCGCGCCCTGCTCCGCCAAACGCTCCCAGCGCGGGCCGCTGAAGAGTTCCTTGTACCGCAAGTAGGTCAGCTTGGCATTGGCAATCGCCACCTTGCCCATCAGGCTGCGCAGCAGCCCCTGTTCCTTCAACGATCCGGAATTTTTGATGCGGCTTGTGATGATGCCGTCGATCGCAGAATCGATGCGGCTGATGAAGAAGCTCGCAACGCTCGCTACGCGTCGCAGATCTCCTCCGGCAGCGGCGAATTTCTCGAGCCCGTTCAAGTAGGCGTTGGCTACGGCCTCGTACGCCGCCTGCGAAAACAGTAGCGTGACGTTGATGTTTATGCCCTCGCTTATCAACTGCTCGATTGCGGGAACGCCTTCGGGCGTGGCCGGAACCTTCACCATAAGGTTCGGGCGGTTGACTTCGGCCCATAGCCTGCGCGCGGCGGCGAGCGTGCCCTCGGTATCGCGTGCGAGGTAAGGAGATACTTCGAGGCTTATATAGCCGTCCTTGTAATTGGTGGCCTGGTAAAGAGGGTTGAGGATATCGGCTGTATCCTTGATGTCGCGGATTGCAAGCCGTTCATAAAGCGGCTCGGCTTCGAGGTTTTCGGCATCGAGAGCCTTGAGAAAGTCGGTGTAATCGCTGCTGCCCGCGATGGCTTTTTCAAAGATCGCAGGATTCGACGTAACGCCTCGCAGACCGTCTTCATCGAGCAAACGCTGCAGTTCGCCGCTCGTAATCAGGCTGCGGCGAATGAAGTCGAGCCAGACCGACTGCTTGTACTCCTGCAAGGCCACAAGGGGATTATGGGGTTTCTCTTTAGCTGAACTCATCGCTGTTTCTCCTGAATCGAAACTTGTAGGGGGAAGAACGCGGAATTCGCGGAATCGATGATCGTACTCGCTGATTGCCGTCCGCTTCCGTGTATTCCGCGTTCCCGTTTTACTTCGCCAGTTGCCGCTTCGCAGCAGCAACTACGTTGTCAACCGTGAATCCGAATTTCTTCTGAAGCTCTTTGAGCGGAGCCGAAGCGCCGAAGGTTTTCATACCGATTCGCTCGCCGTCCAGACCTACGAATCGCTGCCAGCCGAACGTAGACGACTGTTCGACCGAAACGCGCGCGGTCACCGCGGGCGGCAGCACGCTGTCTTTGTATTCCTGGCTCTGATGTTCAAAAAGATCCCACGACGGCATGCTTACGACGCGCGCCTTGACGCCTTCTTCCTTCAGCTTTTCGTATGCGTCTACGCAAAGCGACACCTCGCTCCCGCTCGCAATCAGAATTACATCGGGGCGTCCGTCCTCGGCGTCGGCAAGCACGTAAGCGCCTTTTGCAACACCGGAGGCAGCGCCGTATTTTGTGCGGTCGAGCGTGGGCAACGCCTGCCGCGACAGCACTACTACCACCGGTTCGTGATGCATTTTCATGATCACGCGCCACGCCTCGACTACTTCGTTTCCATCGCCGGGCCGCAGAGTGACGAGTCCCGGGATTGCTCGCAATGAAGCGAGATGCTCTATGGGCTGATGCGTGGGACCGTCTTCTCCTACGCCTATCGAATCGTGCGTGAAGATGTAAATAACCGGGATCTCCATAATCGCGCTCAACCTGATTGCCGGGCGAACGTAATCGCTGAAGATCATGAAACCCGAACCGTAGGGTCTGATTTTCGTAAGCGACATGCCGTTGAGCGCCGCGCCCATGGCGTGCTCGCGGATGCCGAAGTGAAAGTTGCGTCCTCCGTAACTCGACGCCGTAAAATCACCTGCGCCGTCGAAAGTCAGCCGGGTTTTCGTAGACGGCGCAAGATCGGCCGAACCGCCCAGGAGCCACGGAACGTTTTGCGCCAGTATGTTGAGCACCTTGCCCGAAGCATCGCGGCCGGCGACTCCCTTGGGATCGGTCGGGTAGACGGGAAGGTTTGCGTCCCAGCCTTCGGGCAGTTCGCGGCGCTGTATGCGCGTGAGCTGGTCGGCGAGGTCGGGATATTCCTGTTTGTAGGCCTCGAACTTCGCCATCCATGCCGCGCGCAGTTCCCCGCCGCGAGCGCCGATGCCGGCCTTGAAATTGTCGTATACGCCGTCCGGGACGTGGAATTTGGCGTCTTCGGGCCAGCCGTAGTTGCGTTTCGTCAGACGGATTTCTTCTTCGCCGAGCGGCTCGCCGTGAGCGGCGTGCGTGTCCTGTTTGTTCGGAGAACCCCAGGCAATGTGGCTGTCGACGATTATGAGCGTCGGCCGGTCGGTTGTATTTTTGAAGGTGTTGAACGCGCGGGCAAGCATTTCCTGATCGTTGGCGTCGCCTACACGGGTTACGTTCCAGCCGTAGCCTATGAAGCGCGTAGCCACGTCTTCGCTGAAAGCCCAGTCGGTGTGTCCCTCGATCGTGATCTTGTTGTTGTCGTAAATCCAGCACAGGTTCGAGAGCTTCAGGTGACCTGCAAGCGAAGCGGCTTCGCCCGATATGCCCTCCATCATGCAGCCGTCTCCGGCAAGGGCGTAAACATTGAAATCGAACATTTCAAAACCGGGCCGGTTGTAATGCGCTCCGAGCCATTTGGAGGCAATGGCCATCCCGACGCTCGTAGCTACCCCCTGCCCGAGAGGGCCGGTGGTGGTCTCTACGCCCGAGGTCCAGCGGTATTCCGGGTGTCCGGGGCACCGGCTGTCGAGTTGGCGGAACCGTTTTATGTCGTCGAGTTTGACCGAGAGTTCGCCGAGCTGTTCGTATTCGGGGTTGACGGCCTTGACGCCCGTAAGGTGGAGGATCGAATAGAGCAGCATCGAGGCGTGACCCGCGGAAAGAACGAATCGGTCGCGATTCGGCCATATGGGGTCTTCCGGGTCGAAGCGAAGGAAGTTTTGCCAAAGGCAGTAGACTACCGGCGCGAGAGCCATCGGCGTGCCCGGATGCCCGGAGTTGGCCTGTTGTACGGCGTCCATTGAGAGGGTGCGAATGGTGTTTATGCTCAGTTGATCGAGCGGCGAGTCGTTCATTCAAACCTCCGACAGATGGGGGGCTCCGGCAGCGCAGGGCTGCGGGAAGCTGCGAGAAGGGGTGTTGCGACCGCGGTGCGACCGGAAGCGGTTTCCGGACCGCGGCAAAGACAAGTACGGCTATCAGGCTGCTAACGGATGCGGGCCCTCGCTCCCCGCACGGTTCGCAGATTATTTCACGCCTCAAAGATATAAACCAGAGCCAATTACCCCGCGAGGCGATAAAGTCAAATTTTTGTGACCTTGCGGTCCGTTTTCATAATCCCGTTTGGGATGTGTATAATTCCCGCTTGACCTGAATGACTCATACGGAGGCTGATCTTTTCAATATGTCCAAACAAGCCAAACGGGTCGCCCTCGCCTATTCGGGCGGACTCGACACCTCGATCATTATCCCCTGGCTCAAAGAGAACTATGACTGCGAAGTCGTCGCCATCGCCGCCGATGTAGGACAGGGCGAAGAACTCGACGGATTGCGCGAAAAGGCCGTCGCAACCGGTGCAGCGGAAATTTATATTGAAGACCTGCGCCACGAATTCGTAACCGAATACATCTACCCGACGCTGCGCGCCGGCGCCGTTTACGAGCACAAGTACCTGCTCGGAACCTCGTTTGCCCGCCCCGTAATCGCAAAGAAGCAGGTCGAGATCGCAAAACAGACCGGCTGCGATGCGCTGTGTCACGGATGCACGGGCAAGGGCAACGATCAGGTGCGGTTTGAATTGACGTTCAAGGCTCTCGCCCCCGAAATGGAGGTCATCGCGCCGTGGCGCGAATGGTCGATCGTTTCGCGCGAGGACGCCATCGACTATGCAAACGAGCGCCAGATCCCCATTACGGCAAGCCGCGAAAAAATCTACAGCCGCGACCGCAACATCTGGCACATCTCACACGAGGGCGGCATTCTCGAAGACCCGGCGTCCGAACCCGAAGAAGCGATGTATATGCTGACGGCTTCTCCCGAAGCCGCTCCCGATACGCCGGAATACGTGGAGATCGCCTTTGAAAGCGGCACGCCCGTGGCCGTAAACGGCGAGCATCTCGACCCGGTTCCGCTGCTTGAACGGCTCAATGAAATAGGCAGCCGCAACGCCATCGGCCGCATTGATCTCGTAGAAAACCGCCTTGTGGGAATCAAGTCGCGGGGCTGTTATGAAACGCCGGGCGGTACGCTGCTGCTTGCGGCGCTCAGGGAACTCGAAGCCCTGTGCCTCGACCGCGAAACGGCGCACTACAAGGAGCAGATTGCACTCAAATACGCCGAGATGGTTTATTTCGGCCAGTGGTTTACGCCGCTGCGCGAGGCGCTCGATGCATTCGTCAACTCGGTCATAGCCCCGGTGAGCGGCTCGGTCAGACTGAAACTCTACAAGGGCAACGTCATTATCGCCGGACGCACGTCGCCGCAGACGCTCTACAGGCCGGATCTCGCATCGTTCACCATGGGTGCAAGCTACGATCAGCGCGATGCCGCCGGATTTATCAACATCTTCGGCCTGCCGCTCAAGGTGCAGGCGCTGACGCGAGGGTGAAGAGCAACCAATGCATTAGCGGAAATCGCGGAAATGCATTATATGTTCCGCGAATTCCGCAGTTGCTTTGCCGATGCAGATAAACAATCGTGAGAAATCAAGGGTACTGAATACGCCGCACGGTTCGGAGATCCGGCCGCTCGTGGATCGCACCAATTCCGCCGTATCGCAATGCAGTCTCGCAGAAGAACTGTTGCCGCCCGGATGCAGCGTATCACTGCATCACCACCGGGTAATCGAGGAGATTTATTACATTCTCGAAGGCGAAGGAGTGATGCGTATAGACAATGAGCAGTCGCAGGTCGCTGCGGGCGATGCAATATACATACCGCGCGACTCGCGGCACACGCTCACCAATACCGGGGCAGACGTGATGAGGCTGCTGCTTGTATGCGGGCCGGCGTATTTTCAGGAAGATCATCGGAGCGAGTAACGAATGACGCGCGACAACGAAATGTCTGAGACCGAACTTCTGGATGTCGTAATTATTGGGGCCGGACCTACGGGGCTGGCCTGCGCCATAGAACTCGAACGGCTCGATTACAGTTATGCCGTCATAGAAAAGGGCTGCGTGGTCAATTCCCTGTTTCATTTTCCCACGCAGATGATTTATTTCACCACGCCCGAACTGCTCGAAATCGGGGATCTGCCGCTTGTGTGCGAGCGCGAAAAACCCAGCCGCCTCGAAGCGCTGAAGTATTATCGCCGCGTAGTCGAAACCTACCGCCTGTGCGTCCATCAATATGAAAAGGCCCTGACGGTTTCCGGGGCCGACGGAGATTTCACAATACAAACCGAACTTGCGTCAAACGGCGAGAAAAGGCGCTACAGGGCGCGCAAGATAATCATCGCAACCGGATATTACGATCACCCGAATTATCTGGGCATACCGGGTGAAGACTTGCCTAAGGTAGCGCATTATTACAGCGAGGCGCATCCCTTTTACGACCGTGACGTAGCGATCATCGGCGCGGGCAATTCCGCCGCCGACGCCGCGCTTGAACTGTTTCGCTCAGGAGCGAGAGTTACGCTTATCCACCGGAAGCCGGATCTGAGCCGCAGTTTGAAATACTGGGTGGCGCCGGATATCACAAACCGCATAAACAACGGCGAAATCAAGGCGCTGTTCAATACCGTAGTCACCGAAATCAGGGCAACCAGCATTTGCGTGCGCACCGTTTCAACGGACGAAGAGCAGGAATTGCCGAATGATTTTGTGTTCGCTTTGACGGGGTATCACGCCGATTACGATTTTCTGCGCAGCCTGGGCGTCAGGCTCGACCCGGCGACGCTAAAACCCGAGCTTGATCCGGAAACTCTGGAATGCAACGTCAAGGGAATGTATATGGCCGGCGTCGTCATAGCGGGGGTTGAAAACAACAAGGTATTCATCGAAAACGGCCGTTTTCACGGCAAACAGATTATCGCCGCACTTCGCGAGGCGCTGCCGCCGCGAGCCCAATTATCCGAAGTCGGAGCAAATTGAAGTCAGGACATATTCATGATTCATAACGAAAGACTGGTCCGGGCCTGCCGAAGACAGGAGGTCGATCGCGCGCCCGTATGGATGATGCGGCAGGCGGGAAGGTACCTGCCCGAATACCGGGCCGTGCGCGCACGCACGGATTTTCTGACGCTGTGCAAAACGCCCGAACTTGCGGCGGAAGTCTCGCTGCAACCGCTCGAAATACTCGGCGTGGATGCGGTGATAATGTTTTCCGACATCCTGATCCCTGTAGAAGCGATGGGGATGTCGCTCGAACTTACGGAAAAAGGCCCCGTTCTCGGCGATCCCATTCGCACTTCCGGACAAATAGAAAAGCTGATCGTCCCGGACCCCGTAGAGCGCACGCCGTTTGTTTTCGAGACGATCAGACTGTTGAAAAATGCATTGCGCGACGAAGTTCCGCTTATAGGTTTTGCGGGCGCGCCCTATACGCTGGCGTCTTACATGATCGAGGGCGGCACGTCGCGCAATTTCGCGGCGATCAAGACCCTGATGTACCGCGAGCCGGAATTGCTGCACCGGCTGCTCGAGAAAATCTCGGATGCGATCATTCTGTATTTGAATGCGCAGATAGAGGCCGGTGTTCACCTCGTGCAATTGTTCGATACTTGGGCGGGAGAACTCGGCCCCGAGTATTACGAAGAGTTCGCTCTTGAATACGAACGAAAAATCTTTTCAAGCCTGCATCGCGGGCCTGAGGGACTCGGAGTTCCGGCCGCGCTTTATATAAACGGGTGCAGCGCAATACTGGAAAAGATGGCCGAATCCGGAGCGAACGTCCTGAGCATAGACTGGCGAATCGATCTGGCGGAGGCGCGGCGCCGCGTAGGAAACAGTATTGCGCTGCAGGGAAATCTCGATCCGTGCGCATTGCTGGGAACGCCCGAAACGATTCGCACGCAGGTTAAGGAAATATTGCGAAAGGGCGCGGGCGCGGGCCATATCATGAATCTCGGTCACGGCATTCTGCCGATGACGCCGGTAGAAAACGCGCGCGCTTTCATAGACGCCGCAAAAGAAGGAATCAGGGAAGTCGCATGAACGTTAATACTCCGGCGTTGACGCGAATAACGGAATATCACGGCATTACCGAATACATGCTTGAAAGCAACGGCCTGAAAGTGCTGCTGGAGCGGCGTCCGGCTGCTCCAGTAATAGCGTTTATGGTCGTCTATCGCGTCGGATCGCGCAACGAAGCCGTCGGACATACGGGCGCAACGCACCTGCTCGAACATATGCTTTTCAAAGGCACGCCGACATTCAACAAGCGCACCGGAACGCAGATCGCCTCGGTCCTGCAGCGCCAGGGCGCCGTGTACAACGCCGACACGTGGTATGACAGAACCAGGTATTACGAGGTATTGCCCAGCGATCAACTCGAACTCGCCATACACCTCGAAGCCGACCGCATGCGCAATTCATTCATCGCCGATGAGGATCGGCAATCGGAGATGGTTGTCGTGCGAAACGAAATGGAACGGGGCGAAAACGATCCCGGCCGAATACTGGACGAACGCGTCTGGGCCGCGGCGTTCCGCGAGCATCCGTATCATCACCCAACCATCGGATGGCGGTCGGACGTAGAAGGCATGCCTACGTCCCGCCTCAAGGAGTTCTACGATACGTTTTATCATCCGAATAACGCCACGGCGATTCTTGTAGGAGATTTCGAGGAGGACGAAGCGCTGGATTTGATCGCCAAACACTTCGGGAGGATTCCGCCGTCGCCCGCGCCGATTCCGCCTATGTACACCGTAGAACCGCCGCAGCAGGGTGAGCACCGGTTTATTCTCAGGCGCGCAGGGCAATTGGGCCTTGTAGAAATAGCGTGGCATATACCGGAAGCGAGCCATCCCGACACGCCTGCGATTACGGTCTTCGATCAGATTCTGTCGGCAGGCATATCATCGCGGCTCTATCAGGCGATCGTTGAAACTCAGATCGCCGTAAGCGCCGGCGCACAATCCTTTCAGTTCCGGGATCCGGGGCTGTTCACAATCGAAATGATGCTTCCGCCCGGCGGCAGCCACGAAACCGCCGAACGCGCGGCTCTCGACGTAATCGAGAAAATGAAAACCGAGGATGTATCGGAAAGCGAGCTGAAAAAAGCGAAATCGCAGATAGTTGCGCAGCTCATCTTTCTGCGGGATTCGCCTTTCGGCGTCGTTAACGCGCTCGGCGAAATAGAGGCGGTTGCGGACTGGAAGTTTTATGTCGACCTGCCTGCATTGGTTGAACATGTTACGCCTGAGGATCTGAGGCGTATCGCGAATGAATACTTCACCGCCGACAACCGGACCGTGGGATATTTCATACCTAAAGAAGAAGAAGGATAACGAAACAAGCAGAAACCGGCGGCCGGGATCGCTGAATTATTGTTTGTTCCTTTATAACTTCTTCCTCTCTAAACGAGAATTACCGGGGTATGCACATTACATCGTTTGAAGCGCGCACGGCGCGTTTTTGTTACCCGAACGGATTGACGCTGCTGGTGCTCGAAAATCACGCGAATCCTACGGCGTCGATCTACGGATTTCTAAAAGCCGGATCGTATTTCAATCCGCCGAATCGGCGCGGACTATCCAGCCTGACGGCAAGCATGCTGACAAAAGGCACCACTCGCCGCAGCAAACTTGAGATTGCCGAAGCGCTCGAATCGGTCGGAGCGCGAATCAGCTTCAATTCAAACACTTTCACGGTATCCATGCTCGGGCAATCGCTCAGCAGGGATTTCGGGTTGCTGATCGAAACCCTGGCAGAGGAGTTGCGCGAACCGGCCTTTCCGGATGAAGAGCTGGCGAAGCTCAGGCACAGGACCATCGCCGCGATCCGGCAGGAAGAAGAAGAAACCCGATCCAGAGCAGTAGAGCGCCTTACGCAACTTATTTACACGCCCGATAATCCGTACTACCAGCTTTGCGCCGATGACCTGATTGCACAAATTGAATCGATTTCAGTCGAAGAGTTGGGCGATTTTTACGCCGCACGTTACGGCGCAGCCTCGATGCTGCTCGTTATCGTCGGCGACGTGGACACGGATGAAGTACATAACCGGATCGGAGAGCTTGTCGGCGACTGGACCGGGGCCGATGCCGGAGTAATAAACCTGCCGATTACGCCGCTACAAACGGCGCCGATGCGCGCCGTTGTGCCTATGAAGGACAAGGCGAATGCCGATGTAGTGATCGGGCACGCATCGCAGTTGCGCCGTTCGAACCCGGATTATCTCCCGGCGCAGATTGCAAACCGCGCGCTCGGACAATCGACTCTTTCGTCGCGCCTCGGCCTCAAGATTCGCGATGACATGGGTCTTACTTACGGAATCAATTCGACGTTTTCGGAATCGGGCCTGGGCGACGGCCCGTTTATGATAAGCGTGACGGTGGCGCCAGAAAATATCGATCTCGTAGTGAAAACAACCGTCGATATCGTAGAGGAATTCATCGAGGAAGGCATACGGGAAGATGAATTGCGCGACGAACAAACGTCGTGGATCGGCGGATTCAAGATAGGACTTGCTACGAATGCAGGGATCGCCGGTCAAATCGCAAGCGCGGAAATGCACGCACTCGGAGTTAAACATCTGGACGCGTTTCCAACACTGCTCAATAACGTGACGAAAGCCGAAGTAGACGCTGCGATCCGGCATTACTTCCATCCGAGACGGGCTACGACGGTGATTGCAGGCACTCTGGATTGATCGGAGAGATGCCACGGAATGCACGACAAATATTCCGCGTGTTCCGCGGTTGACCTGTTTCTTGCATTATGAAACTCGGAGTATTGCTCTTCAACCTCGGCGGCCCGGAGACGCTCGAAGATGTGCGTCCGTTTTTGTTCAACCTCTTCTCCGATCCCGAAATAGTGAGGCTGCCCGCAGCGTGGATGCAAAGACCTCTGGCCTGGCTGATATCGACATTACGCAATCGCAAATCTTCCGGTTAT
Source organism: Acidobacteriota bacterium (assembly GCA_019639255.1). Lineage (GTDB taxonomy): Bacteria > Acidobacteriota > Blastocatellia > RBC074 > RBC074 > JAHBSF01. Next base: position 14,840 of record JAHBSF010000009.1, read on the forward strand.
TACGCGCTGATCGGGGGCGGTTCGCCGCTGCGACGAATCACCGAAGCGCAGGCCCACGAGCTGCAAAAAGAACTCCTGCGCCGAGGCATCGAATCAAGCGTGTATATAGGTATGCGCTATTGGAAACCGTACACCCGCGAGGCGATCGACGCTATTGAACGCGACGGTGTTACGGATCTTGTAGTGCTGCCGCTCTATCCGCAATTTTCCGTTTCCACTACGGGTTCGAGTTTCAAGGATTTCGTTCGACAACTGGATGCACGTGGAGGGCGAAGAAACATTCGCCGCCGCTATATAACCAGGTGGCATACGCATCCCGGTTATATCGACGTGCTCGCCGCGCAGATTTCTCAAGAAATCCGGCATTTCCCCGACCCGGATCCTTCGCGCGTGCACCTGCTGTTCAGCGCGCATGGCGTGCCGCAGAGCTACATCGACGAGGGCGATCCGTACCTCAGACATACTGAAACCACAGTAGCCCTCGTCGATGAGCGTCTGGGCCGGCGCAGCCCCGTGCATCTCAGTTTTCAGAGCAAGGTTGGCCCGGTGAAATGGCTTGAACCTTCCACCGATCGAAAGTTGCGCGAACTGAGGCTGGAGGGGGCCGAACAGGTGCTGATGGTGCCCGTCAGTTTTGTGTCCGACCATATAGAAACGCTTTATGAACTCGACATTCTTTACCGCAAACTCGCCGAAGAAATCGGATTGCGCGCCTATCGCCGCGTCCCGGCGCTCAACTGCAACGCGGCTTTCATCAGCGCGCTCGCCGATATCGTAATCGAGAGATTGCCGAATACGACGTAAAGCCACGTGATGCGATACGACGCAATCATTCTCGGTGCGGGCATATCGGGCCTCACGGCGGCGCATCGGCTCTCCCGCCGCAACCGGCGCATTCTGCTTCTTGAATCCAACGACCGCGTGGGCGGCGCAATCGAGACCATGGAATCGGATGGCTTCCTGATCGAGCGCGGGCCGAACAGCCTGCGCGGCACACACGAATTTCTGGATCTAGTAGATGAACTCGGCATCGACGACGAACTCATCGCCGCCGATCCTCGCGCACCCGCATACATTTATCATCGCAACGCGCTGCACGCCGTTCCGATGGGTCCGGCGGCTCTGATTGGTACGGAATTGCTTTCACTGCGCGGCAAGATGCGTTTGCTTGCCGAACCGTTCATTTCGCGTGCAGAAGGTCTGGGAGAAGAAAGCATCGCATCGTTTATTCGCCGCCGCCTGGGCGACGAAGTTCTGGAAAGAATTGTTGCGCCGTTTGTATCCGGCGTTTATGCCGGGGATGCAGAACAATTGAGCGTGCAGGCGGCTATGGCGCGGTTGGCCGGTTTCGAAACCGATAGCGGAAGCATAATGCTGGGTGCGTTGCGCGGCTTGCTGCGGCGGAAACCCGAATCTGAGGCCGCAAGGCCCGCAAGGTCGCTCAGACGCTATCGGCTTTGTTCGTTTCGCACCGGTTTGCACAGACTTCCTCAAGCGTTGTCCGCAAGTCTTGGCAATGCTGTAATGACCGGAGCAAGAGTTGAGAGTGTCGCTCAACTTTCGATTCCGGAAGGGGAACCGGTATTTGAGATTGAAGCGGTGCGCGGACGCGACCGGCAAGTCCTGACTACCGGGACGTTGATCGTTGCAACTCCGGCCTACACCGCATCGGAGTTGACGCTGAAATTATCACCGGGTCTTTCGGCTCTGCTTGCGGAAATCAGTTACAATTCGCTCGTAACGGCGCCGCTTGCGTGGCGTGCAACACAGATCGGGCGGCCGCTGGACGGCTTCGGTTTTCTCGCCCCGCGAAACGAGGGATTGAGGACGCTTGGTTCGATCTGGAACAGCACGCTTTTTCCGGATCGCTCAAGGCAGGGATGGGCGCTGCTTACGAATTTTATAGGCGGATCGACCGATCCGGGCGCGGTGAATCTTGAAGATGGAGAGTTGCGGCGAATAGCGTCCGACGATCTGAAACGGGTACTGGGTATAGAGGGAGAGCCGCTCGCGCTGCCGCTGACGCGCTACTGGAGAGCGATCCCGCAATATACGATCGGGCATGCCGAACGCATCGAAAAAATCCGGAAAGCGGTTGAAAAAGTAAACGGACTGGTCCTGATCGGGAATTACATGGACGGCGTTTCATTGGGCGATTGCATAAAACACGCGCGCGATGCAGCCGACCATTGCATCGACCCGAACCGATCCACAATTGGTGCAAAGCGTGAGACGGCAAGAGAGATAACGGAACAGACGAAATGAAACGAAAATCACGGAAAAGTTGAATGTTTTAGTAGTTTCCGTATTATTTCGTTTGTTCCGTTATCTCTCTCTTTTATGTGTGAATGCCGTCTGGGAAGGTAAACGAATATAAAGAAAATGCGCACTATTTATCTGGATTGTTTTGCGGGAATAAGCGGCGATATGCTGCTCGGTGCAATGCTTGACCTCGGTCTCGATATCACAGACTTGAAGGCCGAGCTTTCAAAACTCGACCTTCACGGTTTTGCCGTCGATTCCCAGAAAACCAATCGCTGCGGCATCACGTCAACCAAATTCGACGTCATCGTTCACCACCACGATCACCATCACGATCATCATGAACATGATCATCATGTTGCAGAACATCCTGCTCACGCTCATCGGCCGCTGTCCGAAATCGTGCGCCTGATAGAAGCGTCCGAACTTGCGGACCGCGTAAAGGGTCGTGCGATCGCCGTATTTCGCAGGCTCGGCGAGGCAGAGGCGAAAATTCACGGCGTACCGGTTGAAACCGTGCAGTTTCATGAAGTCGGCGCGGTTGATTCCATCGTCGATATAGTGGGCGCCTGCATAGGGCTCGACCTGCTCGGCATAGAAAAGATCGTCTGCTCTGCTCTTCACGTAGGAACGGGTACGTTCGAATGCGCACACGGCGTCTATCCGGTTCCGGGTCCGGCTACGGCGGAGCTGCTGCGCAACGCTCCGGTCTACGCGGGAGAAGTTCGCGGCGAACTCGTCACGCCAACCGGAGCCGCCATCGTATCCACGCTCGCCTCTGAATTCGGTCCGCTGCCGGCGATGAATGTGCTGCGCGTCGGATACGGCGCCGGCGCACGCAAGTACCCGCACTTCCCCAATGTGCTGCGGGCGTTTTTGGGAGAAACCGAACTGGAAGCCGCCCCGAACACCGTCGCGGTGATCGAAGCGAATCTGGATGATCTGTCGCCCCAGGTGCTCGGCCACCTGATGGAGCGTGCGTTTGCATCGGGCGCGCTGGACCTTTTTTATACCCCCGTGCAAATGAAGAAGAACCGGCCCGGCGTGCTGTTGACTGCGCTGTGCGCCCCATACGATCGGGATGCGATTATCAACCTGATCTTCAGCGAAACTTCTACTCTGGGCGTACGCCACCGGATCGAACAACGCACCACTCTCAACCGCGAGCACATTGCAGTGAAGACCGAATACGGTTCCATCAGAATCAAGGCGGCAAGCGACGCTTCCGGCAAACGGCGAAATTTCGCGCCGGAATTCGATGATTGCCGGGAAGCGGCGGAATCGCACGGCGTACCTCTTCGAGAGGTACAGCAGGCAGCCATAGTCGCATTTCTGCAACTCGAGCGATAAGGACAAAGACCGCACACGGGAGGCGGTTGATGTTTGTTCGGTCGAATTCCGCGTGTTGAGTGATCCCTGCTTGCTTCAGCCGAGAGCCGATCGCTATGATATCCGGCATGAACGGATCGTCCGCCGCAATACTCGTCATCGGAGATGAAATACTCAGCGGCAAGACTGCGGAAGTAAACGCGCAGATGCTCATAGGCGAGCTGCGCGACCTTGGCGTTGCGCTTCGCCGGATCGTAATTATTTCGGATGACATTGATGAAGTCGCAATCGCGGTGAGGGAGTTGTCTGCCCGTTTCGATCACGTGTTTACATCCGGCGGCGTCGGCCCTACACACGACGATGTTACGATCCTCGGCATCGCACGCGCATTCGATCGCTCCGTTATTCGCCATACTGAACTGCAAGCCCGCCTGCGCGCTTACTTCGGCGCAAACATCGACGAAGCGCGGCTACGCATGGCCGACGTTCCTGAGGGCACACAACTGATCGAAACGCCGGATCTGCGCTGGCCCGTGCTCGCCTGCGAAAACGTATATATTCTGCCCGGCGTACCCGAACTTTTTAAGCGCAAGTTCGCCGCAATTCGCGAGCGCTTCCGCGTCGCTCCGTATTTCGCCCGCGCCTTCTACACACTCGAGGATGAATTCGACATCGCAGACCGGCTTCGGGAAGTCGCAACCGCACATCCGCAAGTCGCCATTGGCTCCTATCCGAATTTCAGCGCCCCCGATTACCGCGTAAAACTCACGCTGGAATCCAAAGATGGGGCGGCAATTCAAAGCGCTTCGGAGGCTCTTTTGGCGCTGCTCGATCCCGCACAAATCGCACGCGTCGAATAGGGGCCCGCAATCGCACCCATAAACCCTGATATTACAATGCTTTACATTGATGCTTGACAAGCTGTGGTTCGATGTAGCAAATTTATAGCCAGTCCGACTGTTGATGAGGTGAGGACATCAGCAGTTCAGAGCCGGTCGGCGAGTTCCCAGCTTGCCGGCCGGCTCATCGCTTTTTGGGGAGGGAAGAAGCAGTTTGGTGCACAACTCGAGGCCGCAAGAGAGATAACGGAACATACGAAATAAAACGAAAATCACGGAAATGTTGAATATTTTCCGTCTGTTCCGTCTTATTTCGTATGTTCCGTTATCTCTCTTGCGGCCTCGAGTTCCTGCCGCACGCGATCGGGAGCCGTGCCTCCGATGGAGGATTTTGTAGCGAGCGACTGCTCGAGCGAAATCGATTCGAAGAGGTCATCGGAGAAAAGTTCCGAGAATGCACGGTATTCATCCAGCGAAATCTCGGTGAGTTCCAGTTTCCGCGAAATCGCATAGACGACGATACGCCCCGCAATTTCGTGGGCTCTGCGAAATTCAAGGCCGCGCCGAACGAGATAATCGGCGAGGTCCGTTGCATTAGTGTAATCGGTTGCTGCTGCACGACGCGCCCTTTCGCGGTTGAATTCGATGTTGCCGAGCACGATCGTCGTCACGCGAAGACTCCCGGCAACGGTATCTATCGTATCGAAGAGCGCTTCCTTGTCTTCCTGCAGATCCTTGTTGTACGCAAGCGGCAATCCTTTTACGAGTGCATACATTGCGGCCGAATGCCCGAAGACCCGCGCGGCTTTGCCCCGAATCAATTCGAGCGAGTCGGGATTTTTCTTCTGCGGCATCAGGCTGCTGCCGGTGGCGATTGCGTCTCCGAGTATGATGAACCCGAACTCCTGCGTCGAATATACGATGAGGTCTTCGGCCAGGCGCGACAGGTGCATCATCGTCGTGGCGGCGGCGTTTATGAAGTCGAGGATGTAATCGCGGTCGCTGACGGCGTCGAGACTGTTGCGGGTCACGCGGTCGAAACCGAGTTGTCGCGCCATCCATTCCCGATCCACGGGAAAACTCGAACCCGCAAGCGCACCCGACCCGAGCGGCAGAACGTTGGTTCTGCGCCGCGCGTCGGCGAACCTTTCCGCATCGCGTTCGAGCATATGAAAATACGCCAGCAGGAAATGCGAAAAGAGAATGGGCTGCGCCTTTTGAAGATGCGTGTATCCCGGCAGCGGATCATACGGGAAGCGTTCGGCCAGATCTATGAGCGCGGTTTGAGTTTCGCGCAGTAATGATAAGAGTGCGTCTATTTCGTCGCGAAGAAAAAGGCGCGTTGCGGTTGCAACCTGGTCATTGCGGCTTCGACCGGTGTGGAGCTTGTATCCGGCGGACCCTACGAGTTCTACAAGGCGGGATTCTATAAAACTGTGCACATCCTCGGCGGACGCATACTCCGCCCTATCGGGCCAATGCGCATCTTCTGCAAGTTCCAGAAGACGGTCGATTCCGCGGCAGATATTATCGGATTCCTCTACAGCGATGACGCCCGCACGCCCCAGAGCAGCGGCCTGCACGCGACAAGCCCGGAGATCGGCTTTCAGCAGCCGCTTGTCGAAACGGAAACTCGCATTGAATTCGGCGAAAAACGGATCGGTTTCACCCTCAAACCGCCCTCCCCACAACTTCGTCATCTTTTGAATACCATCTGCGGATCGGAATTGGATTCGCGGTTCAGCCTCGCGGCGGCGCGTACTGTCGAATGAACTTGAGAATCAGGTCGATTTCGGCCTGCGTCTTCGTGCCCGGGCTGACGGCATAGGGGAACCGCTGCTGCGCTACGGGGCGGATTTGCAGTATGGGCATCTGCGAGTTCCGCAACGGGCCGACTTCCCTGATCTGGGAGCCGCTCAGATTAAAAATGAACAACTGCTCGTTGGTGGCATCGACGAGAGTAACCAGTTCCTGCTGAATGCGCAGCCACCCGGTGCGCGATTCGGTCCAGTCATAACTCCCGTCGGGCTTCTTGACAAGCTTGCGACCGAGCTGCGGATCGTAGGTAACGCTGAAGATGGCGGCTCCCTTCAACTTGATCGCCTTGTCCATCGCGGTTTCCGCCTTTTTGGCGTCCTTGCGGTGATAGAGGTACATCACACTCAATAGCTCATGCGCTCCGGGTTGATTGTCGTCATCGTTGACGAGCTGTTCGAGTCTGGAGATGGTTTCGTCGGTATTCTCTCCCGGTTTGAATGCACCTGTGATTGCTTCGAGCCGGTCGCGGTATCCGTCTTCGGTCAATCCCGTACGGTTAATGCGCAGCGTGTAGCCCACGGGCACATCGCCCTGATCGGCAATCACACCATAGACCCGGATTCGGTATTCGCCGTCTTCAGGCAGCGTAGCGCCCGGAGTGTCGAGCTTGAATTCGCTGCTCTGAGGATTTTTCAGCGTCGGCAATCCCTCGCCGGCCTTGGTGTATACCTGCACATTTACGCGCTGGTCGGCCGATTGCAGCATTATCGTGAATACATCGGCGCTTGTTGCAGTAAGCAAATAGTCGTCGTAATAGATTCCGGTGGTTATTATGCCGGACTTCTGGGTATCGAGCGCCGCAGTAATCAACCGGTTGAACGCAAGAGCCGGTACAGTTGCAGGCGGTCGACTCGACGGCGGCGGAGTCGGCTCTTCGCGCTTGACGGATGTTGGCGGCGGAGTCGGTTTCGGTTTCGGTTTCGGTTTGACTACAGCGGGCAAACGCGCATCTCCGCTTTGTCCGGAAGTCACGGCTGCAAAAGCGCAGATCAGAATGAGCGACAGGGGGAACTGCACTATCAATCGTCTCATCATCTCAGGCCCTACCTTATCGGAAAGGGAGGAGGAAGAAAGTAGAAAGTCCTGAGTGCGAGGGGGAAGAAGTGCTGAGTGCTGAGTGCTGAGTGCTGAGTGCAGTTTGGAACTGAAGAACTTCAATACAGAGTGTCTGTAATTAAAGTTCCTGATTTCCTGTTTGCACTCAGCACTCAGCACTCAGCACTCAGCACTTTCTTCTCCCCCTCGCACTCAGCACTTCTCACTCTTTCTTCCTCTTCCCATCATCTACTCACATCCTGTGCACAACGAAACCCGGTGTTGACGTACTCCGGAGTTACACCCGAAGGCCAGTCGACGCGCGTCGCGGGCCATCCTCGTCTGGTCGTCGTGCTGATCTTTTTCAAATCGTTTCCAAAATATCCGCCCCTGATTACCTTCAAAGTACGAAACCCGGGATCGAGTTCTGCAACCTTGCCGCCCGGGTATGCCGCATAATCGCTCGCAGTCCATTCCCATACGTTCCCGATCAGATCCAGCACCTTGAAAGGGCTTGCCCCATCCACATACTGCCCTACGGGTTCGATCCTGCGATTTTCACCCGGGCGAATCGTTACGTTCCCGCGGTCGGGTAAAGCCTCATTGCCCCAGGGATAAAGCAGCCCGCCCTCGCCCCGCGCGGCAAACTCCCATTCCTCTTCCGTAGGCAGGCGCTTTCCCGCCCAGCGAGCGAACGCATTGGCGTCAACCCAGGTTACGTCGGTCACAGGCAAATTGGCTTCGCCTTCCGGGTAACGCTGTCCTCCCCAGACGGGCGGCGGCGCATAACCGGTTGCATCCAGAAAACTCTGATACTGCTCGTTCGTCACTTCGGTTATGTCGATGAAAAACGGGCCTACAGTGACGGTATGTATGGGTTTTTCGTCGATTTCACCCGATTCGCGGCCCATCTGAAATTCGCCGCCCTCTATGTATACCATGCCGACCGGCGCGGTCGGAACGGCCGGAGCTTCGGGCGATGCGGCAGCGCTCGGTACAGGCGCCGGCGTTGCAGCCGGTTCGACGGATTCGCGCCCGAGCCGCCCCATGATCCACCATCCCGCAATCGCTATGACTACAACACCGGCCGCCGCCGCCGCGATCAGAGTTACGGGAATGCCGGGCTTTCGCGCTGCTGCTGACGAGCCGGGCGCGGAGATTGCAGACGTCTTTTTTTGCTGCTCAGCAATGTGTCCGGTCGAATGCGATGCGCCGAGCGATCCGGTCGCCGGGGTCGATGGCGGCATCTGAGCCGTAGGCGGCCGGACGGAGGATGTTGATTGTTTTACCGGCGCCGTAGGCGATTTCAATACCTCTGTTGCATTGATTGAAGCCACCTGCGTCTCGTATCCGCCGGGCGGCGCGGCGCCCGATTCGTCCGGGTTTCCGACTCCCTCGCCCGGCACTTTATTTTGTTCGCCCGTAGCCGAAAACGGCACGGTTGTAAATGATTGCAACTGCGGATTCTCGCCCGTAGATTGCGGTACGAACACCTGCGTGCCGGCGGGTTGAACAATCAGCGTTGCATCTGCGGGTAAAGAGGACGTGCCCGAAAGAGCCGCTGCGAATTCGCGCGAAAACTCCAGCGCCGATGGTTGACGCGCGTCCGGATCTTTTGCAAGCGCGCGAAGCACTACGGCTTCGATCGCCGGATTTATATCGGCCCGGATTTCCGTCGGCGGCTTAGGCGGCTCGGTAACGTGTTTGATCGCCACCCCGGTCGGCGTCTTTGCTATAAACGGAGTCACGCCGGTCAGCATTTCATATGCGACCACGCCGAGGCTGTAGATGTCCGAACGCGCATCGGCCGGTTCGCCCTGGCACTGTTCGGGCGACATATAATGCGGCGTCCCGATTACCGTCCCGACGTTCGTCAGATTCTTTTCCAGACTCAGCGTATCGAGCGCCTGATCGCGCAGCTTGGCGATGCCGAAATCCAGCAGTTTGACGTGATCCTCGCCGCCGTGCGTGTCAAGCAGCATTATGTTGTCGGGCTTGATGTCCCGATGCACTATTCCGCTTCGATGCGCGGCTTCGAGCGCTGCGCAGGCCTGACGCAATACGACGTAGGTGCGGTCGGCGGGAACCGTTCCCTGCGCCACAAGCAACTGCCGCAGGCTCTGGCCGTCGAGCAGTTCCATGACGATATAGGTCGTCCCGTCGTTGTCCTCGCCGAAATCGTGAATTACGACGGCGTTGGGATGGTGAAGCATCGCCGCAGCGCGGGCCTCGCGGTAGAAGCGCTGTCGGGTTTGCTGGTTGTCTATAACCTCGGGCCGAAGCACCTTGACCGCCACGGTGTCTCCGATGTGCAGTCTGCGCGCCCGGTATATATCTCCCATACCGCCGCTTGCAATAAACTCATCCAACTGGTACCGGCCGCCGAGCACCCTACCCGGCGAGATTCCAGTTTGCGGCCGTCCCGTGGCGCCCTGGCCGAACCCACCTTTTGGACCGTCGCTCGTCGCATTGTTTTCCGGCGACGATGCAGGGGGGAATTCGCCGGACGGGCTTATGACCGTGCGCAGCGAATCATCCGCGCTCGAACCCAACGACGCAGGCGATACGGGGGGAAAGGGTTTGTCGGGAGTCAACCGTGCCGTTCCGACTGTGGCTCCGCAGTTTGGACACTGAGCGGAACCCTCATTTATTGTCTGGCCGCAACTAGTGCAGAACATTTATCTCCACCGTGGTGCGACGCCCGATGAGCGCCGGCAGAATATGGAACGTCGCGCGCTTGTGTATGGATGCGCGGTTGCGCGCGGGAGTTGAAGCATAACACAGCCCGCTTTCGCGGTCACGCGCTTTTCGGGTATGATACCTGCGTATGGCAATGACCCGACTGAAGAAACGCCCCCTTTTGCTGGTCATAATCGACGGCTTCGGACATAGCGACCGGGTCGAGGGCAATGCCGTAAGGCAGGCCCGCACCCCCAACCTCGATGACATAATGCGGCGATTCCCGCATACACTGATTGAAGGCTCTGGCGCGCGCGTAGGGCTGCCCCGCGGCTTGATGGGCAACTCCGAAGTCGGTCATATGAATATTGGGGCCGGACGCATAGTTCCGCTCGACATCACGCGAATCGATGCCGCAATAGAAAGCGGACGGTTTGCTGAAAATCCCGTACTGCAAAGCGCAATCGATGCAGGAAAGAATACCGCGCTTCACCTTATCGGCCTCGTCTCCGACGGCGGCGTGCATTCCTCGCTCGATCATCTTTATGCGCTTCTGGATACGGCTGCGCGCCGAGGCGTGCGCCGCCTGTTCATCCACGGTTTCACCGACGGCCGGGACGCTGCGCCCAACTCCGCCCGCAACTATCTCGAACCCCTTATTGCTCACATCAACAAGACGGGCGCGGGCCGCATCGCTACGCTGTGCGGGCGTTACTACTCGATGGACCGCGACAATCGATGGGATCGCATCGAACGCGCATACAGATTGCTCACAGCAGGAGAGGGCGCGGCGTTTACCGATCCGCTTGCGGGCATAGCCGCTTCGTATGAATTCGGAATTTCGGATGAGTTCATCGAGCCCATTGTAGTAGTTGACGATGCGGGCGAACCCATTGGAAGAGTCAGTTCGGGCGATTCGGTGATTTTTTTCAATTTCCGCGCCGATCGCGCAAGACAGTTGACTCGCGCATTTTCGGGCCTGAACTTCGACGGTTTTGAAAGAGAGCGGATCGAAGAGTTGCACTTCGCAACCTTCACACAATATGACAGGGCGTTTAATACGCCCATCATCTTCCCGCCCGTTTCCCTGCGCAATACGCTGGCTGAAGTCTTTGCGGCAAACGGCGTGCGCAACCTTCGCGCCGCCGAATCCGAAAAGTACGCACACGTGACTTACTTCCTCAATGGAGGCGTTGAAGCCGAATTTCCCGGCGAACGCAGGTTGCTCATTCCTTCGCCCGAAGTCGCACATTACGATGAACGCCCGGAGATGAGCGCTTACCAACTGACCGACGCCGTATTGAACGCGCTTGCCCTGGACCAGAACGACATCATCATCGTCAACTACGCCAATGCCGATATGGTTGGGCATACGGGAAATCTCGCCGCAGCCGTCGCCGCAGTGGAAACCATTGATACGGTAGCAGGCCGCCTGGTCGAGGCAGTGGAACGAGCCGGAGGCGCAGCCATCATCACGTCCGATCACGGCAACGTCGAACAGATGATCGATCCGGAAACCGGATTGAATCACACGGCGCATACCAGTAATCCGGTGCCGCTCATTTTGTGCGATTCGCAGTTCCGCGGGCGCCTGCGCTCAGACGGTGCACTCGAAGATATTGCCCCGACGCTTTTAGACCTGCTGGGACTTCCGGTCCCGGCTGAAATGACCGGGCGCAGCCTGATAGTCGCCCAGGCTTCGGGCAAATCGGGTCGCCTCGGATGAATTCCACTCCCCGTACCGTACTGGTTTTGCATCCCGCCGGACTTGCAGACACCGTGCTTGCCCTGCCTGCGCTCCACGCGCTGCGCCGGCATTTTCCCGATGCGCATATAACCGTCGCCTGCGGTGCACGCTCGGCCGATTACCTGAAACTGGCCTCTGTTGCGGACGAAACGCTGGCCGTAGGGCGTTTCGGCAGAGAACTTTTCTCACCAGGCATATTCTTCCGAAGCGCATCGGCGTGGAGAAAATTGAGTGAGCGCCGTGACGATCTCGTCATTACCCTGCGCAAATCCACCGAAAATAGACTCATTCTCAAGCTGCTTCCATCCACATCCCAAAGATCGCTTGCTGATGAGGCTGGGAAGACCATAACCGGAGGCATCGCAAACCTGATTGAGCGCCTGACGGGCTCGCTCGGTGCATCCGCTCCTCCTCTGCACCTTGCACAAATGTATCTGAAAGCGCTTGAACCGCTTGGTGTGCGCCCCACGATACCCGAACCGAAACTCACAACCGACCGCGATGCCGACGCGCGTGTAGACAAACTGCTTGAAAAGCAGGGACGCAAATCCGGCGACCTTCTTGTAGGTCTGCACCCGGGCGCCGGAGCGCGCGATCCGCATTGGCCCGTAGAGCGTTTTGCCTCCATAGGATCACGGCTTGTTCATAATTTTCGGGCCAGGGTGGTGGTCTTCGGCGGACCCGGGGAGAGAGGCCTGGCCAGACGCATCGTAAAACAATTGCCCAGGGGCGGCGGATTCTCAGCGGTATCGCCCGCACCGGCGGATTTCGCTTCCCTGCTGGCTCGATTGAGTGTACTGGTTGCTCACCTGTCCGGCCCCGCTCATCTTGCCGCAGCGCTCGGCGTACCGGTTGCAGCGATTTCCGGACAACCGCAAGCCACAAACAAGGATTTGCTCGGACACGGGTTGTTGCACATCCGGGGCGCGCGAATCGACCTTATTTCAGAGGAAGAGGTTTTCGATGCAGCCTGCAGCCTGCTGACTACGAGCCGCGCCGGAACGCTCGGATGGCGCTAAATCGATCCACAGAAGATTGGTACAAAGCCTGAAACAGAAGGAGAGATAACGAAACAGACGAAATGAAACGAAAATTACGGGAAAGTTGATTATTTCAGTTTGTTCCGTCTTGTTTCGTTTGTTCCGTTATCTCTCTTTTTTGTCCCGAAGTCGTGTGGTTTGATTTAGTAACAGTTCGGTTAAAAGTTCGGTTCAATCCTTGAACAGGGCGCGCAGTTGCTCCCGCAATTTGTTCATTCCCAGACGGATTCGAGTCTTGACGGTGCCGAGCGGAAGGCCCGTATGCACAGCGATTTCGCTGTGGCTGAGTCCAAGGTAAAAGGCCAGATCTATGACTTCGCGCTGTTCGGGCGTCAACTCCGCAATCGCCGCCCTCACCATTCGCGCGCGTTCATCATCCATCGCAACGCGCTCGGGTGAGGCATCAGAACTCGCGGCTTGAAGCGCAGTTTCTATCGGCTCCCGGCGCAGTTGTTCGACCCTTCCAGCGCGAAGGCGGTCAAGCGCGCGGCTGCGGCCTATCGTCAGCAGCCAGGCCAGCGGCGTTCCGCGATCGGGATCGTACTTTTGAGCCTGTAGCCAAACCTGTGTATAGGCGTCGACAAGCACTTCTTCAGCCGTAGCTGGATTCGATGTAATTCGCAGGATCAGGCCGTACATCAGTCGGCTCGAAGAGTCGTAAAGCTCCCCAAGGGCAGACTGCTCCCCGGCGGCAATCCGACGGATCAAATCGGTCCAGTCAGAATCGCGAATGCTCCGGTCCTTCATCTCCTGGAATTTCTCTGATCCTGGAATTTCTCTGTTGGAAGCCAACCCCAGCCGAACGTTTGCAGTGAACACCGGCAGGATATCCCGGTGCGACAAACCCGGAGAGTTATCGTCGATTCCGGATTCCCTGTCGCAAACTCCGCCGATCATAAGCTAAAATGCGCGGGCTGCCAAGTTGAAGGCAAGACAGTTGGACCTGAATCGAGAGGAGCAGAGCCCGATGAGTTCTTTAAGCAATGCCGTAGTCCTGATTACCGGATCCGCCGGGAATCTCGGTGCAGCAGTTACGCGCAGGCTGATCGACTCTGATGCGCGTCTTGCGCTCGTCGACCGGTCGGCGGATCGCCTCAAGCGCATTTACCCGGATCTGGTCGATTCGCCGGCATGCGCAATGATAGGCGGCGTAGATCTTACCGACGCCTCTACGATCGAACGCGCCGCAGCCGAAGCCGTCGAAAGATTCGGACGCATCGACGCCCTCGTTAATACAGCCGGCGGATACAGGGCCGGAGCAACGGTTGCCGAAACGCCGCTGGAAGACTGGGATTTCCTGTTCAACCTGAATGCGCGCTCGCTCTTTCTTGTATGCCGCACGGTCGTGCCTTATATAAAAAGACGCGGCAGCGGCCGTATCGTAAACGTCGGCTCGCGCGCAGGACTTCGGGGCGATCCGAATGCCGCGCTTTATTGCGCATCCAAAGCCGTAGTCATAAGGCTTACCGAAAGCCTCGCCGCCGAATTGAAAGACGACGGAATAAACGTCAACTGTATTCTGCCCGGTATGATCGACACGCCGCAGAATCGTTCGGCAATTCCCACGGCGGATTTTTCGCGCTGGGTGACTCCCGAGTCGCTAGCCGATGTCATACACTTCCTGCTTTCCGATGCCGCAAGAGATATCAGCGGGGCGTCGATTCCCGTCTTCGGACGAAGCTGAAGAGAGATAACGGAACAGACGAAAATAGACGGAATATACGGAAAGAATCCCGAACGGTTGGTTCTTTTCCGTATATTCCGTCTATTTTCGTCTTTTCCGTTATCCCTCTTCAGTCTTCGAGCAGAAATCTCTCCGTTTCACCGAGAAAGATATCGAGTTGGTCGTGATGGAGCCAGTGTCCGGCGCGGGGGACTTTTACGAGGCGATGGTTGGCGATGGCGTGCGCGCGCCCGTCCGTCTCCGGATCTACAGCCCAGCTCTCCATGCCCCAGAAGAGCAACGTAGGCGCAGTAATGCGCTTCATTATTTCGTGCGCATCTTCCAGGTTGTGGCCGTAGGGGGGGAACGGGCGGGCGAAATTATCGAACTTCCAGACCAGCGAAGCGTCCGAGTTCCAGTTCGTGCCGTGGCGCGTCAGGTGAAACGCCACTTCATCCGACAAATGCGGATTCGCCTCGCGCATACGGGCTACGGCATCATCGAGCCCTGCATACGACCGGGGTTCGCGACGCTCGCTGCTGCGCACGCCCTCTATCCAGTCGCGCAAGCGGTCCGGAGCCGGTTTGTGTATGCGGTGATTCGGCCCGGGGCCGAGTCCTTCGACCGATACTACTTTTTGCACCCGATCCGGATAGATTCCGGAATAATGCAGCACTATGACGCCGCCCAGCGAATGACCGACGAGATAGACCGGGAAATCGTTGATGATGTCGAGCAGCGCCGAAAGATCGAGAACGTGTTCGGCTATGCTGTATAGTGCGCCCGGAGCCCAGGCGCTGTTGCCGTGGCCGCGCAGGTCCAGAGCATAAACGTGGAAATGTTCGCGCAGCGCCCTGGCGACCCAGTCCCAGTTGCGCGCATGATCGAGTCCGCCGTGAACGAGCACAAGCGACGGCTTGCCTTCCCGCCCCCAGTCCCAGAAATGCAGCTTCAGACGGTGCGAATAGAAATAATGAGAGATCGGCTCCAAGTCTCCTCCTTGTTCCGGCGGGTAAATACGGCGGCGCAGGTTTCACCTCGCCCCGAAAGATTTGCTATGCTATCGCTTCGCACTACGACCTACAAGACTCAGGGCTTTTCCCTGGAACCGAATTGCATCCGCAGCGTTTGATTGACGAACCGTGATTTGAATATGCCCGTACTGCTGCGTTCCATACTGTGTTTATTCTCGATGCTCGCGCTACAGCTCGCGGCGGCGAGTGTCTGCGCATCGGCCCAGGCAAGGTCGACGCCGCCGTCCGAAATCGCGCGCGAGCAATCCCCCGCAGTCGTCGTCATCGAACCGGTGGATGAATCGGGGCGCGCTCTGGCGCAGGGCAGCGGCTTTATTGCGACTCCGAGCGGGGCGGTAATCACAAACCTGCACGTAGTTCGCGGAGCAGCACGCGTTCGCGTCAAGCTGCCCGGCGGGGATGTTTACCAGACCAGCGACCTGGTGGATTTCGACGCCGACAAGGACATCGCAATACTCAAGATCAAGGGATTCAGGCTGCCTACGGTGCGCCTCGGCGATTCGGATCGCGCGGAAGTCGGCGAACCCGTAGTCGTTATCAGCAGCCCCGAAGGACTGATCAATTCGCTTACTACCGGGGTTATAAGCGGGGTCAGAAGGCTGGAAACTCACCGGGTCTTTCAGATCACGGCGCCCATAAGTCAGGGGAGCAGCGGAGGCGCTGTATTTGACTCGGCTGGAGCGGTTATCGGCATCACTACCTATATTCTTCGCAGCGGTCAAAACATAAACTTCGCGCTGCCCATCAACTATGCCAGAGGCATGATTGCAGACGAGCCGAAAATGACTCTCGCATCGCTTCCCCAACCCGCACCCGTCGCTGCTGCTGCTGTCAACAGCGACGAGGACGAGATCGCCGGCGAAGTCGATACCGCCGCACGGCGAAAACTCGGCCGCGTACCGCACGAACCGATGTTCACACGCCCGGACGAAGCGCTCGGATTTTTCTACCGCATGGTGGGCGGCGTCGGACTCCTGAGACTCCACGATGTACTCGATCTTACGCGCACCGCGGCATTGGTTAAATCGGGAGAAACTTCCGAAACCGAGAGATTTACGATCGAGTATCTGAGTTTCTTTACCGGCGTGGGATTCAATTTTCGCAAGCAGGACAAACTGCTCGAAAGCGTGGAAATGCTCGTCAACTGGTCGGTATCCGATCTGGAACGCAATTTGGGCCCAAAATACAAACGCAAAACGATCGATGGGCGCACGGTTCTGGAGTACAAACGATCCGAAGAGGGCCGCCTGATTCAGGCGTTCCAGGACGAAAACAAAAACATCCGCATCGTGCGCTTCCTTCGCGCCAAGTAATTCAGCCGCCCCTTTCGTCTTTTCCGTCTTATTTCGTTTGTTCCGTTATCTCTCTTTTCAGGATCGCGTTTCAGTCCTTGTAATACAGATACATTTCCTGTCTCCTCGTTCCGCCGAAACCGAAATACGAACGCCGTAACAGGTATCCCCGCAATTCAAATTCCTTGCTGTATAGCAAACGATACCCGGCGGAATCGAAATCCTCGGGCTGCAAACCGTGAGATTTCGGCCCGTAAAGTTTCTCCCAAACCACAAGCGTACCGGGCAGGGATGTTCTCAATGATTCAATATCCCGCTCGCGATCGCCCGAAAACGAGAGGTTCTCCCACGGATCTGCATCGAAGCGAATGCACATGTACGCCTGGCTCCATACAAGCCGGCGTACGGGTCGAGGGTTATCCCGAAACCATGCGTGCATCTCATCAACGGCGCGAACATCGCGAATCCATTCCGCCCCGTCGAAGTACGCAAAACACAATCCAAAGGAAACAGCCAGGATTGCCGCAGATAACACTTTCCCGAACCGTTCCCCTAAACTCTTGAACGCTCCTGCAAACAGGTTCCAGCCCTCAAGCGTCAGAATTGCGATTACCGGAGCCACGGCTGCGAAATAACGCGGATAACCTGCGGAACCCAGCAATCCGTATGCACGCAGTATCGAGTGCAGCAGGAAAAACACAACGAATATCGATATGATCTCGCCGTGCCTGCGCCTCCGCAGAAATGACCAAAGCCCCGCTGCAAAGGGCAATATCAGAAGCGGTCCGACAATCTCCGGAAGCCTTGCAAAGTAACTCCACCATGCGCCTTCGCCGTAAATCGTGCCCGTCACGGGCCAGCCCGCCGGCCAGTTGTTCTTTATAAAAAGCGGATCGCCGGTAATCGCCCAGGCTGCAAGCCACCACATTACGGCGCCCGTCGCAAGCAACATTGCATTCAAGGCTCTGGTAATGACGCAGAAGCCTGCGCGCCTGTCCGCCAGCACCCAAACGCCCCACAGCAGTCCGAGAAAAAACCCTTCAGGACGCGCAAGTATCATCAGCGATGCAGCAACCATCCCAGCTCGAATCCGGCCGGAAAGGTGCAACCGAAGTGCGAGTATCAAAACCAGCGCAAATATGGGTTCGGTCATCGTGTCGGCGCTGATGATAAAAAACGACGGCTGAAGATACAGCAGCGGAATTACAAGCGCAGAGCGGTCGATTTTCAGTTCTGCGGCGAGCTGCTGCGTTTGCCGCGCAGTCAGAACGCAGATCAGGACGGTGAAGATTTTTGCGGCTGCATAGGAGTGAAGCGCGGGAAATGCATATAAGGTTGTAAAAAGCGGACGCGCCCATACGCCGACAAACAGTTCCGTATGCGTCCAGGCCCAGCGCGCAAAAAGAAAATGATATCCGCCGTCCTGCTGGCTACTGTCGGGAAACAGCAGCGCCAGAGCAACGCCGACAAACGCGGCGGCAATGAGCCACAGAACTGCGCTGCGGCGGCGGTTGGTTGCCTGCTCCGGATTGTCCGTCATTTGTCCGGCTGCGCGGTGCGGCTGAGGTAAAGAGCGATCATGCTCGTAGTCCATATGAATACGGCAAGCACGCGGCCGAACCATATCGGGGAAAGCAATGCAGTGAGTAGGAGCGTAAAGGTCACAGCGGCTGCAATTCTCCACTTTTGCCCGGGCGTCAAACCACGCCGTTCGCGGAATGCTGAAATATACACCCCAAGCACACGATGCGTAACAAGCCAGTGATGCCAGCGCGGGCTGCTGCGCGCAAAGCAATATACGGCTACGAGCAGAAAAGGCGTCGTCGGCAGTATCGGCGTCGGAATGCCCACAACACCGAGCCCTACCATAACGAACCCTACACCCATATACACGCGCGATTTTAGTTTTGTCCCGGCGCCTTCATTCATACATCTACCGGAGAAAATATTGAATAAACGGAAATAAACGGAACAAACGGAAAGAACCTGCCCGGACTATTCTTTCCGTTTGTTCCGTTTATTTCCGTTTATTCCGTGTTCTCTCTTATGGCGTTCAGTTGCCGGCTACGTTTTCGCGTTTGACCGGAATGATTACGAGGCTTTGCAGCAGCACTTCAGACCCGTTCAGCCCGCGGAAGCCGATGCCGCCGTGACTGAAAGTATTCTCGCGGTCGTCGAACGTCCCTATAGGTTGCGGGCCGTCGGCCGACGGCGCAAGCAACCGCGAGAGTTTCGCCATGAACTTCGACCCGCGCGCCTCGAACTGTATGGTGTAGGAATCGTTGGGTTCATCCAGCTTTTCTACGACAGGACGCGCATCCTTGAGCGTGCACTGCCCCTCGCGACAGATGTAGAAGTTGAATCTTCGCGGCGACGGCGTGAGTTCAAATAGATAATAATTCTTGGTATCCTTCGCGCGCGCGATCCAACTGACCCCGCGTCCGTTTGAAAACCGCACATCTGCGGTCATTATGTAGTCGAAGTAGACGTTAAACGCCCGGTCCTCGGTCGGATCCTTGAACAGTCCCGCGTCATTTCCCGAAACGACGAGTCCCTTTTTATCGAGTTTCCATGTAGAAGGAACGATCCACTTGCTCGCGCCCGTAGTGAAATCCTCGGCGCGTTCGCCCGATTCGGCTACCGGAATCAGATTCACCGGCAACATCGGCTTGCGCTCCGCAAGCGTGAGGGCAAGGGGCTGCTCGTAATCGTTAAAACCATCGAGCGCCACGCGCATCTGATAGGCGCCGGGGAGCATATCTTCAAGTATCAATTTACCGTCGGACTGCGTGGCGCCGCGGTCCGCTTTATTGATGTAAACGCGCGCGCCCGGACGCGAATTCACCGTGAGCGTGACGGTTGCAAGTTTGACCTCGGCCGTTTCGGGCGAAGTTTCACCCGGAGTTACGTTGATTTCCTTGGTCCACGGATCGTAGCCTTCCTTGCTGAGCGTCACGGTGTGTTTGCCTTCAAGCAGGCGTGAAATGGTTATCTTGCCCTCGGCCGTATTGCGGGCTACGAGTTTCGGATCGGGAACCTGCCCGTCGACTTTCAGATCTACGTCGATGGGCGCGCCGCCTATAACGATTTCGCCGTATTTGGGCGCGAGAAAATCGGGATACGGCTTGACGTCGCCGCTCTTGATCGCGACGGTTTCGGTGCGGTCCTTGTAATCGGGATGCGTTGCGCTCAGCGTGTACGAACCGGGTTTGAGTTTGGAAAGCGTGAGAGTGTTTTTGTCCTGATCGAGAGTGAAATTCAGGGTTTCGGCTTTTCCTCTGGCAACTTGCGGCGTCAGTGCGACGTTCGCTCCCGGAGGCGCAATCAATACGATCGTGCCGAGACCGGGCTGCACCGTCGGCGTGTATTTGCGCACCACATCGCCTGCCTTGACCCCGGTTGAAACGCTCTGCTCGACTTCTACACCGGAACCTGCGAGCGCGCGTGTAGTCTTTTCAGGTTCCTTTTTTCCCGTGGTACCCGCGCCTGTTCCCGTGATTTGCGCCGTTGCCTGCGAGGCGAACAGCGCCGCGCACAACAACGCAAGACCTGTCGTCCTTCGGTACTTAGATTTAATTCTCTTCATTGCCTGCTCACCTGTTCGGGGCGTCGAGCGCGCAGCGGAATCCCGTTACGCTGAGGGTAGTGCTTTCCGCCTTGGAATCCGCGGCATCGGCCCATCGAATCACAGCCGCTGCCAGCGTAGCATCATCGGTGAAGTGACCGCCGCGGTTGACCTTGAACCGGTCGAAATCCGATGGTTTGCCGTCGTAGAGCCTGAAATTGTTCTGCACCCACTCGCTTACATTGCCCGCAAGATCGTAAACGCCCCATAAATTCACGTCCTTGCTGTAGGTGCCGACGGGAGCGGGGCGCGTCTTTTTCGGCCCACCTTCGTGTACGTTTGCCTGGCCTGCCGCGTATTCATTGCCCCAGGGGTAAATGTAATTCCTCGCGCCGCTGCGCGCCGCGTATTCCCATTCTTCTTCGGTGGGCAGACGCTTGCGCCTCCACGCGGCATAGGCGACCGCATCGTTCCACGTCACCCAGGTTACGGGCAGATCCGCATCTTCGGGAGCGTAGGAGCCGTTGTAGTTCCAGTTCTGCGGCGGCGTATAGGACGTAGCGGCTACAAATTCCTTGTACTGTTTGTTTGTGACCTCGAATTTATCGAGATAAAAAGACTTCACCGACATTTCGCGCGCCGGGCCCTCGATGTTCAATCCGTTGATCCTGCGCCCGCTGTTGGTTCCCATGGTAAAGGTCCCGCCCTCGATCAGCACCATTCCGTCGGTCGGCGCAACCTGCGACGCCTGCCCCGACGATGCTCCGCTCTGCGCCGGTTCGCCGCCGCCCCTGAAAATCAGCCAGGCAACCACGGCCAGCAGGACCACGCCCGCAGCGGCAGCCGGTATCAACCATTTCGGCATTCCGCCGCCCGTGACCTGATCCGCAGCGACCTCGGCTGCCGCTTTCGATGCGGCGGGCCGCGCTGACGCTGCCTGCTCGCCTATCGCTGCAGGGGACGGACGCGCCTGAACTACGGTCTTGCGGTCATCGGGGGCACCTTTTGCCGCCGGGCCTTTGACTTTCTGCTGTGCGGCGGCGGCCGGTGCAGCGCCCTGCATCGCGGCTTTCAGTTCCTCGGCGAATTCGGCGGTAGTGGACTGCCGGGCGTTAGCCTCCTTTTCAAGCGAACGCATAACTACGCCTTCGAGTTCGGGAGAAATTTCGGGATTGACCTCGCGCAGCGGCGGCGGCAGTTCCTTTATATGTTTGAGCACCACTTCAATCGGCGTCTCTCCGATGAATGGTAATTTTCCGCCGAGCATTTCGTAGGCGATGACGCCGAGGCTGTATATATCGGAGCGCGGGTCGAGTTTTTTGGCGCGGCACTGCTCGGGCGACATATATTGCGGCGTGCCGATGAGCATACCGGCTTCGGTGAGGGTTTTTTCGAACTCGCGCGGCGCTTCTCCAAGCACGCGCGACTCGCCCGACGCCTCGCGTTCGCGCAGTTTCGCGATGCCGAAATCCAGCACCTTGAGCCGCTCCGGCATTGTTCCCGCCTGAAGTATTATGTTGTCCGGCTTCAGATCCCTGTGAATTACTCCCTTTTCGTGGGCTTCGTGTACGGCGGCGCATACCTGAAGCATCATCTCTATTGCGCGTGCGGGAGCGATCTTCTTTTCCTTCTTGAGTACATCGCGCAGCGTGTCGCCCTGCACCATTTCCATTACCAGATACACCACGCCGTCCTGCGCTACGCCGAAATCCGTCACCTGAATCGCATTCGGATGCTGTATGCGGCCCGCAGCTCGCGCCTCGCGCCTGAACCTCTCGATCGCCGCCTGGTTCGATACAAGCTCCGGATGCAGAACCTTTACCGCGCACTGCGTATCCAGGTGTATGTGCGTTGCACGGTATACCACACCCATACCGCCGCGCCCCAATACGCTTTCAAGACGGTAACGGCCGTCGAGCATCTGTCCGAGAATCTTGTCTGCAACGACGAGCTTTTGCCCGCAGTTGGGACAGAAGGTCAGCGAGCGATCGAAGAAGCTGTCGCACGCTT
Organism: Acidobacteriota bacterium; assembly: GCA_019639255.1. Taxonomy (GTDB): domain Bacteria; phylum Acidobacteriota; class Blastocatellia; order RBC074; family RBC074; genus JAHBSF01. Next base: position 37,153 of record JAHBSF010000009.1, read on the forward strand.
CGCACTTTTTCGCCTCTAATGTGTTCATCTATATTCGAACGGGTCCGTGCTGCGTATGATTACTGGCTCCGGCGCACCGGAATTACACGCTGCGCCGCGCGCTGCGCACAACTGCCGCGAGTATAGCCCAGCCATCTTCATTTTTGTAGCCCGCGCCGCAACCGTGCGATGTGCGCATATTCGATTCTCGACCGTTAAATCACCCTACACGACTTCAGGACATATAAAACAGAGATCACGGAACATACGAAATGAAACGAAAATTACGGAATAATTGAATCCTTCCGTATGTTCTGTCTTATTTCGTTTGTTCCGTTATCTCTCTGGAGAATTGACACGCGAACCATACTTATAGTAGTGTCTGCGCTTAGCCCACCTAAATCTTGTGGGTTAATGCCTTACCTTCTTGCCTGATATGGAAGTGAAATCGACACCCGGATCGAGCTTCATTCACCGTTCTCCGGCCGCAGTCTCGGGTTTCCGGCTCAATTATGAAAGCCGGGGGCCGCACAGTCCAACCGCAAGCAGAATTTCCCGCAAACAAAGGAAGAGGAAAGTATGAATCTTCGACGCACAGACCGTCCGCACCCGTGTACCATCCCTGCCCGCCTGCGCAACCTCACCGCCCTGTTACTGCTCACAATCTTCGCCGTCAGCCTGAGCGCACTGCCCGGAGCGTCGGGACGTGAGGCACAGAACCTTATGTGGGAAAAAGTAGGGCAGAATCTGACCGAGCGTGCGCTGTTTATGAAGGATCTGATTTCGCATGGAAATACGATCTTCGGCGCAACCGACGGTTTCGGCGCGTATTATTCCACGGACGGCGGTATGGTCTGGTTCGACATACACGATGGGCTGTCGCGCGACAACAGGGCTACAAGCTCGCTCGTCACTACCAGTTCACACCTGTATGTAGGAACTTTCGCCGGGGTGTTCCGTTCGAATTTCGGGCCGTACGCAATCGAGCCCGTCAACGCAGGACTCAACAACAACGGCGTTCAGTTGAGCATCAACACGCTTGCGCGAATCGGTTCGACGATATTCGCCGGTACAACCGATAACGTATACCGCACCACAAATGACGGGCAAAGCTGGACCAAGGCGAGCAGCGGCCTTTTTAACGGCCAGATCATCTCTCTTTATGTGGATGGAACCACACTTTATGCGGGCTCTGAAATCAACGGCGCGTACCGTTCAACCGATGGAGCAAACAGTTGGAACGGCATAAATAACGGATTGACCGCCGGGCGCGTGAATGCTTTCCTGCACATAGGCGGCACGTTGCTGGCCGGAACGGGCTATGAGGGAATGTTTCGTTCTACAAACGACGCCCAATCGTGGACAAAGGTCAATAACGGACTTGCCGGCAACGCAACCCGAATTCACGACCTGATAGCTATTGGATCCGATATTTATGCGGGTACGGAAGCCGGTGTTTACCGCTCGGTCGATGACGGCGTAACGTGGCAGTCGGTAAGCAACGGGTTGACAGGAGACGGCCTGAAGATCAATGCATTCCTGTTGTTCAACAATTTCCTTTATGCAGCAACCGAGGGTGGAGGTGTATATCGCGCGTCGATAACCCAACAACCAACTCCAACTCCAACACCTACTCCGACTCCGACTCCAACACCTACACCTACACCTACTCCGACTCCGACTCCAACACCTACACCTACACCTACGCCAACACCTACACCGACTCCTACACCGACTCCTACGCCAACTCCTACGCCGACGCCCAACGGACGAACCGTGCGCGTGAGTGCGGGGAGCGGTGCGCCCGGAGCAAGCGTTACGCTGGCCGTAGAGTTGATCGCACTGGGCAACGAAAACACCGTGGGGTTCACGCTTGTTTTCGATCCGCAGTTGCTTACCTACGCAAGCTCGGCGACCGGGTCGAGCGCAACGACTTTGTTGAAAAACGAAATACAGGCGCAGCAGGGGCGCGTAGGGCTTGCAGCAACGGTCGATCAGGGGCAGGTGTTTCCGGCCGGGACAAGACAGATTGCCACCGCTACCTTCACAATCAACGCAAACGCGCAGGCGTCATCTGCCGAGGTAAGTCTCGGGGATTCTCCGATTCCGCGCCAGGTCGTTGCGCCCGACGCCACGAGCCTGACTGCCGGTACGACGTTCAACGGTTCCACTGTCAATATACTGACCGGTTATGAAGGCGACGTGATGCCGCGTCCTTCGGGCAAAAACAACGGTACGGTAAATCTTCAGGATTTCGTACAGATAGGACGGTTCGCAATCGGGCTGGATTCGCCTGCGCCGGGCGGCGAATTTCAGCGAGCCGATTGTGCACCGCGCCAGACAAAGGGCGACAATCTGGTAAATCTTGCCGATTATGTGCAGGCTGGCCGCTACGCAGCGGGAATCGATCCCGTAACCACGGCGGGCGGTCCTTCCGGACCCGCAGCGTTTGCGCCCGTTGCATCGATGCAGACTGCGCCGCGCACGGGCGATGCCGTCGCGACAAGTCGCATTACTGCAGTAGTCGAACCCATTGACGGCGGACACGTGCGCATATCGTTCGCAGTCGATGCAAGCGGCGGCGAGAGCGCAATCGGGTGGAGCCTGCACTTCAATCCGCGGGAGTGGCGTATGGTTGAATCCCACTCCTTCATCGGCGATGCACAGTGGATGCTCAATCCGTCGAGAGCCGGTGAAGGCAGAATCGGCGCAGCTCTGCTTATGAACCCAGGCCGGTCGCTGGCCGCAGGCCGCCAGACCATTGGGGAATGGACGTTCTCGCGTATAACCGCGGGCGTTGGATCATTCATTGCAGGGTTCGGCGATCTGCCGGTAGCAAGACAGACCGTTAACTCCGAAGCCGGAATCGTGCCGAGCGTGTTTTCCATCGAACCGGTTGACGAACCCGCAGCCGTGATTGTATCTGCGGCTGATTTTCAACGCGCGGAAACCGCGCCTGCATCTCTTGCCGCCGCGTTTGGTTCCGGATTTACGGACGAGACGCTCAGCGCCGAAAGGCTGCCTTTGCCGCACTCGCTCGGCGGCGTGAGTGTGCGTGTGCGGGACTCGCTCGGCGTAGGGCATACGGCGGGGTTGCTGTTCGTATCTCCGGGTCAAATCAACTATCTGATGCCGGAACACGCGGCCCCCGGCGTTGCGATAGTCGAAATTCTCACTTCGGATTCGAGGACGGTGCGTGCGGCAGTTCCGGTAGAACGGACGGCGCCGGGATTGTTTACACTTGATTCTACGGGTTCGGGACTTGCTGCTGCGTTTGTGCTTTCGGTTTCCGTAACGGGAGAGCAAACGCTTCAGCCTGTCGGTCGCTTCGATTCCGGGAGCGCAGCCTGGACGGCCCTTCCGATCCGGCTCGATACTTCGGGTGAAACGTACCTAATCCTTTACGGCAGCGGATTGCGCGGCGCAGGAGGCGAGGTGCGCGCCTTTTTAGGCAGTACGGAAGCCGAGGTCGTCTACGCAGGGCCGCAGGGCAGTTTTGCCGGACTCGATCAGATCAACATAAGGATTCCGGCCGGACTCTCGGGTGCAGGCGCGATCGAGATCTTTATTACGGCCGCAGACATGCGCTCGAATGCAGTACAGGCGGTTGTGCAGTAACAGCTAGTGCGCGAGAGCACACAATCGTGATATGGTTTGCAGCGAGCGAGAGATAACGGAACAAACGAAATAAGTCGGAAACTACGAAAATATTCAACTTTTCCGTGCTTTTCGTTTCATTTCGTTTGTTCCGTTATCTCTCTTTCATGTTCCAATCTGGCGACCCTGGAGAAAAAAACCATGAAAGGGCGTTTCGGTATTTTTCCGCCGTTGCTCGGTATCGCACTCGCGCTTGCGATGAACACACTCGCACACGCACAAACGCAGACCACCGGGGCAATACTCGGCTACGTATTCGAGGAGGGTTCGGGCAGGCAACCGCTTGCCGGCGTGGTCGTGACGGTTTCAAACGAAGAAACCGGTCTTGCAAGATCTACGCTCACCGACGCTGCGGGCCGGTATTTCATCGGGCTGCTGCCCGTAGGTCTTTACACACTCAACGGAATGAAGACCGGATACGAAAATTCGCCCTTCTCATCGGCGAATAATTTTCAGGTGCGATTGTCGAAGGAAAACGTGGTCAATCCGCCACCGATTACATTGAGGCGCACCGGAGTGCAACCTCCGCCCACTTCTCCGACTGCGCCCCCGCCGACAACTCCGGGCGGCGGAGTATCGGGCGCCGACTACGAACGGCTCGCCAACACCATCAATGCAACGCGCAGCGCCAATTTCGACGACAGATTCCTGCTTGCGCTGCCGATACCGGGCACGCGCACATTCGACTTTCTCGCAATGCTCGCTCCCGGTGTTGCGCCGCCGCCGCAGGCGATCGGAACCGCCGTAGGTCCGGGGCTCGGCCCCGGCGTCGGCACTTCGGGGCAGTTTGCGATAAACGGATTGCGCTCGCGCGCAAACAACTTCACCGTGGACGGATCGGACAACAACGACGAAGACATAGGCGTGCGCCGTCAGGGATTTACTTCCCTGCTGCCGCAGTCGATTGAAAGCATACGCGAATTTCAGGTAGTCACGCTGCTCGGTGCGCCGCAATTCGGGCGGAATCTTTCGGGACAGGTAAACGCAGTATCGCGTTCGGGCAAGACCGCAGTTTACGGCACGCTTTACGGTTTTTATACCGACCGGCGGCTGCGCGCACGCGATCCGTTCGATCTGACTGAAGGACCTTCGAGTTTTTCGCTCTCGCGGCAAAGCGATGCGGCTCCGATTCTGTTCAGCGACCTGAGCGGCGCCACGCGCCAGCTTTCGCTGCGAAACCCGTCGGGAGAAGAAGATCCGTATACGCGCGGTCAGTTCGGCTTCGTATTCGGCGGGCCGCTCGGCAAGCGCATGAATTACTTCACATCCTACGAGCGTCAGCAGATCAACGCCGCGCGTGAATCGCATTTCGCCGTTCCCACCGTCGCTCAGCGCGGGCTGTTCGGACTCGGTGATCAGGGCCTGATCGTAACCGACACTGCGGGGCGCAGATTTCCGTTCTTTCCGACGACCGCAGTAGGCGACGCCTATTTCAGCCTCTTCCCCTTCCCGAACAATCCGCGCGGGCCGTACGGCGCAAACAACTTCACGCAGGTGCTTCCTGCAAATGCGCGCGGCAATATCGCATCGGCGAAGATCGAGGACCCAAATCTGAAGTTCTGGAAAATGCAGCATATTCTCACCGCGCGTTACAACCAGACCGATGACCGCACGACGTTGCCCGTCACGGGTGAAGCGATATTCTCCTCGCTTCGCGCGGGAGTAAAAACTCACAACTTTTCGCTGCTGCTCAACAGTTCGGTGCGCAGCGACATAGACAATCAGTTGCGGTTTTCTTACGGCCGAACGCGGCTGGGTTTCGACGACGCGCGCCAGTACTGCACGCAGCCGCGCTTCCCCGAAGTGTGCCTGCAAAGATCGGATCGCTTCCCCGGCACGCCGTTTCTGTTAAACGCTCCGTACATCATCAACGGCACTATCCCGCAACAGGTAGGCAGTCAGTTTTTGCCGGGAATACCGGAATATCTTGCCGTAGGCGAATCCACCGAAGCCACAACGGGCCCGCTCGGTCAGGTGGTCGTTTCGGGTTTCAGCCCGCTCGGAGTCGATGTAAACAACTTCCAGCAGCGGCGCGTCAACAATACGTTTCAGATCGCCGACACGGTGGTCTACACCGCGGGCAAGCATCAGGTCACGGCGGGAGGCGATTTCCGGCGCACGCAGCTCAACAGTCTGCTTGACCGCAACTTCCGGCCGCGAGCGGTCTTCAGCGGGGCGGCCGACATTGCAAACCGCTTCGGCATTCCGTCGTTCAGTTCCAGCGGTTCATACGTCGGCTCGGATTTCGTCTCGGTTAACGGCATCACGGGATTTTTCCAGACGCTTGCGCTCGTACCGGATTCCACGATCGGGCTGCGGTACTGGCAGAGCAACATATTCGTCACCGATCAGATCAACGTTCGACCGAACGTAACGTTGACGCTCGGCGTGCGTTATGAACTGAACTCGATTCCGGCCGAGGTCAATCGCAAGATCGAGAATACGTTTACCGATCCGCGCGTGTTTGCGTTCTTCGAGGCGGAAAAAAATCTGGGCGGCGTATCCGGATTCGAGCAGTTTCTCGCCGGGCGCAGATTCATTTACAAGAAGGACGCCAACAACATTGCGCCGCATATCGGATTCGCCTGGGATCCGAAAGGCGACGGCCGGATGGCGGTGCGCGGCGGATACGGCATCTATTACGATCAGATCCTCGGCGCGGTCATCAGCCAGTCGCGAAGCGTATTCCCTACATTCGTCACTGTAAACACAGCGGGCCTGAATCCGTGCAACATTCCGTGCGGCCAGCCGTTCATTCGTCCCGGAGATCTGATTGCATACAATCCGAATCTGCTCGCGGCGCCGGGCACGCTCAACCGGTTCAATACGGCGGCGTTCGGTTCGGACCCCACGCAGTTTCTGCTGTTTTTGTCGCAGTTCCTGAATCCGTCGCCGGGATCTGCGGGTGTGGTAGCGCCGCCGGGGGGCCCGGGATTCGTGCTGCCCAACTTTGATTTGCCGACGCCGTATTCCCAGCAGTGGGGATTGACCATAGAGCGGCAGATCGGGCGCGATTACCTGGCTTCGATAGCGTATGCGGGCACGCGCGGCGTGCATCTTTTGCGGTTTGCAACGCCGAACTTCGGGCCGAACGTATTTCCGGTCATTACCGGAGCGCGGGGTGCATTCGAACCCACGTTTACCGGATTCACGACTGCGCCGGGACCGGGCGGCAGGCGCGTATTTCCGCTGCTCGGATCGTTCACATCGTTTGAGGCGAATACGAATTCGACCTATCACAGCCTTCAGGCGCAGCTCAACCGGAGGCTCGCGCGCGGTTTTCAGTTTACGACCGCGTACACGTGGTCGCACGCAATCGACGAGGTATCGGATCTGTTCGACCTGGCAGGCGCGCGGACGTTGCCGCAGGACAGCTTCGACCGCCGCAACGAGCGCGCATCGGCGAACTTCGACATAAGACACCGCTTCGTGTCGAGTTTCATATGGGATCTGCCCGGCGGCGCCAATCCCGTGATCGGCGGATGGCAGGCGGCCGGAATACTGACTTTGGAAACCGGGCAACCATTCACCGTGCTTGCGGGCTTCGATGTCAACCTGGACGGCAATCTTACGGATCGTTTGAACACAACGGCCGGAATTACTGAAGTAAACACGGGCGCGCAGCGTCTTCGTTTTCCGTCCGACGCCGCGGGGCAGCGTGGACTGCTTGCAGCAATAGGTCAGAACGGTGCGGTGGGGCGCAATACGTTTCGGGCTCAGGGAGTAGCGGCGTTCGACCTTGCCGCGAACAAGCATTTCCGGATTACAGAGCGGCAGAAGCTGGAGTTGAGAGTAGAGTTTTTCAATCTGTTCAACCGGGCGCACTACGGCATTCCGGTAAACCAGTTGGGTTCGCCCGGTCTCGGCAATTCGTTCAGCACGCGATTGCCGGCAAGAACCATTCAGGTGGCGGGCAGGTACAATTTCTGAGTTATAGAGAAGAGAGATAACTGAACAAACGAAATGATACGAAAATTACGAAAACATTGAGTATTCCGGTAGTTTTCGTCTGTTTTCGAATGTTCCGTTATCTCTCTTTTATGTCCCGAAGTCGTGCGGTTTGATTTAGCTTCCGGCTCAGTCGAGCTGGTTTTCACGATAAACCTTGAGTTTGTTGTGGAGGGTTTTGAGGCTGATTTGAAGTATTTCCGCCGCGCGCGTCTTGTTGTTGCCGGTTTTGATAAGGGTGCGAAGTATGAGGCGGCGTTCGGCTTCGTCAAGCGGCGTGCCTACGGGAAGCGTTATGACTTCTTCGGATGCTTCGGCTGACGGCGCATCCAGAAAAGGCGGCAGATGCCGGCGTTCTATGCGGGTTCCGTCGCATACGACGATGGCGTGCTCTACGACGTTGCGCAACTCGCGGACATTGCCGGGCCAGGGGTAGCGGGAAAACAGGTCGAGCACTTCCGGATCAATCAGGCGGGCCGTGCGTGCGTGGCGCTCACGCAGTTCGTCTACAAACGATTGCGCCAGCAGCGGAATGTCCTCGCCGCGCTCGCGAAGCGGCGGCAGCGTTATGTGAATGACGTTAAGGCGGTATAGCAGGTCTTCGCGCAGCTCACCGCGAGCGACGGCCTGGTGCGGGTCCTTGTTGGTTGCGGCGAGAACGCGCACATCGACCGGGATTTCGCGCGCGGCGCCGAGCCGGCGAACACGGCGCTCTTCGAGCACACGCAGGAGTTTTGCCTGCAGCATAACCGGCATTTCGGCGATTTCGTCCAGGAACAGTGTGCCGGAATTTGCGAGTTCAAAGCAGCCTTCGCGGCGCATGATTGCGCCCGTAAATGCTCCGCGCTCGTGGCCAAAGAGCTCGGATTCCATTAAACTCTCGGGGATAGCGGAGCAATTTATTGCGACAAACGGCCGGGATGCGCGAGGACTCAATTGATGTATGGTAGCGGCGACGACTTCTTTGCCCGTGCCGGAGTCGCCCGTGATGAGCACGGACGCCGAAGAGGATGCAACCTGTTCGATGACGCTGTAGATGCGCCGCATCGCCTGCGAGTTTCCGACCATGCGGCCGAATACGCCGTATTCGCTCAACTGCCGGCGCAGGCGCAGGTTTTCTAAACTCGTCGCCGCCTGCTCTACGGCCCGCTGCAGAACTAGTTGAAGCTGGCGGGTATTGACTGGTTTTTCGAGGTAATAAAACGCACCCTCTTCCTTGACAGCGCGGACCGCATCCTCTACGTTGCCCTGACCGGTCAGCAAAATCACGGACGTGCCCGGTGATTCGTCGCGCAGGCGTGCAAGCAGACCGAAACCATCGAGACGCGGCATGATTACATCGGTTATTACGGCCGAAGGTTGGAACTCGGACGCGATTGCAAGCGCTTCGATTCCGTCGCCTGCGGTCTTGGTTTCATAGCCCCAGGCGGCTACAATCTCGCTCAGTCCGATACGTGCAGCCTGTTCATCGTCAACTATAAGTACTCTTGCTTGGCTCATCGCCCGAGAGTGTACCAATTGTAACGACGGTTGCCAATTTCCGAATGCGACAGTCGGTTAATGCTTCAATGTCGGTAATCAAAATCAGGCCGACGAGGAGACGAAGTAATGTCTTTGCCGATATTCTCCACGCACCGGCAATGCGGACGCCCCCCCCGCCCAGTTCCCTATTTGCTGATTATTTCAACCGCCCTCATCATCGGGCTTGCAACCTTTGGTCCCGCCGCGTTGCAGGCGCGTCAGGGAAACGCAGCCACCGCTGTGACGGTATCGGCCGCGAACTTTCTCGCGCCCGTCGCTCCCGATTCAATCGTCGCCACTTTTGGGCAGTCCCTTGCCACAGCAACCGCATCCGCCGACGCACAGCCCCTGCCCGAAACGCTGCTCGGCACTACGGTAAGCGTGCGCGATTCGGCCGGAGTTACCCGTAATGCGCCTCTGCTTTTTGTATCCCCGGGACAAATCAACCATCTCATCCCTGCAGGCACGGCCGCAGGCGAGGCCACGGTAGAGATTCGCTCCGGCGCCGGTGCAATGTCTGCCGGAACGGTTCAGATCCTGAGCGTCGCGCCCTCGATATTCACCGCGAGCCAGGAAGGCGCCGGTGTAGCGGCGGGCGCTGCATTGCGGGTCACAAACGAGGGAGTGCAGACCTTTGAACCGCTCGCAATGCTGCTCGACGGCCGTTTCATTTCGCGTCCCATAGATCTCGGGCCCGAGGGCGAACGCGTATTTCTCGTGCTATTCCTTACAGGCGTCCGCAATGCGCCGAATACAGACGGCAACGACGAAAACGGCTCGGCGGAAAACGTGCGCGTGCTCGTAGGGGGAATCCTTCAAACACCGCTTTTCTCCGGCGCTCAGGGAACGTTTGCAGGGCTCGATCAGGTAAACGTGGAGATTCCGAGAACGCTGCTCGATCCCACGCTGCCGGGCAGCCGGCAAATCAACGTATCGGTGAAATCACCGGGCTTCCCCGACTCAAACGAAGTCGAGATTGCGCTCGCGCCGCTAACAGGCTCTGACCTCGCAATCACCGGTTTTACAGCGCCTCCCGAAGTACTCGCAAATTCGGAAATTCTCCTGAACGGCTCCGGCATCTCGCCGCTTGTAGCCAACAACAAGATCAGCTTCGGCGAGGGCGCAGGCGATGCCCGCCCGGGAGAGGTGCGCGCAGCAAGCGAAACTCAGCTTGCCGCCCTCGTTCCCTTCGGCGTTTCTACGGGTCTGATCACCATCAATTCGGACGGGCGCAGTTGGACGAGCGAAGAACCCCTGCGCGTGCGCACATCGGTCAGCGCGGTGGTTCGTGATACGGACGGACAACCGTTTTCGCCGCTTTTCGGTGCGCGCGTATGCTTCCCGAACTGTTCTGAAGGTGGAACCGTATCGCAGGTGCAGCCCGGCGGATGGTTCGTGCTACCGGATCCGCCGCCCGGTCCCCGGCGCATCTTCGTAATTGAAGTGCCCACGCAGGCCGGCTCACTCAATTTCAACCGCACGACGATATCTTCACCCGTAACGGCGGACCGCGATAATCCGCTGCCTCAGCAGGTATACCTTCAGGCCATTTTCGGCCCGAGCGCGGTAGTGGGCGGCGGCAATGCATTCAAACGCAATGAAAGAATTTCGGCAACAAACGCCGCTTTAGCACGAGCGCCGCAGCGCGACGCACAGACCGGGTTGGTAAACCTCTCGATCGAGGGCTTTACTTTTTCGGTGCCCCAAAATACAGACGCAACCTTTCCGGACGGAAGCAAATCGGGCGTGCTGACGCTCACGCCCGTAAAGAACAGCCTGACGCCCGTGCCTATGCCTCCGGGCGTATTCAGTTCCGCCGTAGTCCAGATTTCGCCCTTCGGCGTACAGTTGGCGCCGGGAGGAACACTGACGTTTCCCAACCGGGACGGACTTGGGGCGGCGCCGCTTCCGAATCTTTACAAATATGACCTGAACTCGGCGGCTTTCATCGATACCGGCATCAGGGCGCAGTTGAGCGAAGACGGAATGTTTTTCGTCACACCCGAGGGTTCGATAACCGAAACCAGCATATATTTCCTGGCCGTACCGCAGAAGACGACCACGCTCGTAGGTCGCGTACTCGAAAGCGACGGCCGTACACCGATTCGCGGCGCGCTTGTTTCGGCGCGCGGCCGCAATGCCACTACGGACGGCAACGGAGGCTACAGCCTTACTCAGGTTCCTACGGGCGAGGTGGATACCGAAATCCCGGAGCCGGGGCTTCGATCGGCGCAGAATCGAACGCGAAGGAATTCGGCCATAACGATCAAGGTCGAAACCAGCTACTTGCGCCCGAGCGGACGCACAGACAGCGCTACACAGGATATAAACGACCCGACTCCGGGCGGCATTACGAACGTTCCCACGCTGCTTTTGACATCCTCGGACTCCAACCGCCCACCGTCGGTCAATCTCCCCTCGTTTACGACCATTTACGCCACCGAAATACGTGATTTACCCGTATTAGTCACTGAACTCGACGCCGGACAAACCATTGCGAACGTTACGGTCGCAGGAGCGGAGTTTGCGTCGCTCGAAAGTCAGGGCGGCGGTGCATATCTTCTTCGCCTGGCGCCGCAAACCGGCGATGTACAGGAGCACATTCTTACAATAACCGCAACGGATTCGGCCGGAGGCGCAACCAGCATCAACCTGACGGTAGTGGTATTTCCGCTGCCCACGGCCGCTGCGCAGGCAGTTGCAACAAATCCGAATACTCCGGTAGCGGTGACGCTTGGAGGATCGGATGCGGACGACCTGCCGCTGATTTTTGAGATCGTCACACAACCGGCGCGCGGAACACTCTCGGGCGCGCCTCCTTCACTGACCTACACGCCGAATACCGGCTCTTTCGGAGTCGATTCATTCACGTTCAAGGTAAGCAACGGAATCGTAGAAAGCGAGCCCGCAACCGTCACCGTTACGATCAACAATCCGGCTCCGGTAATCGTTTCACTCTCGCCCAATACTACATCGACGCTGAACGGGACATTCGAGTTGAAAGTATTCGGAACCGGGTTCGCACCGAATGCAGTAGTCAGATTCAACGGCGCGGCGCGTGCTACGACATCGTTCGGGGCAACGGAGCTTCAGGCGGTAATTCCGGGTTCGGACATATCGCAACCGGGCTCTGCTTCCGTAACGGTATTCAATCCTGCACCGGGCGGCGGAGAATCGAACGCGGAGACATTCGTCATCACCAATCCGGCTCCGACGATTGAAAGCCTGTCGCCGTCTACTGCCATTTCGGAAGGCCCGGGATTTACGCTTACGATCAAGGGCTCGGATTTCGCTCCCGGCGCCATCGCGTTCTGGAACGGCGCTCCGCGCGATACTGCGTTTTCCGATTCGAACACTCTTCTGGTGAGCATACCGGCAAGCGACATTTTCGCCCCCGGAACGGCTCAGGTTAACGTAATGAATCCGGCGCCGGGCGGAGGAGAAACCGCATCGCTCGAGTTTATGATCAATAACCCGGCGCCCGTACTGACCTCGATCAGCCCCAATACCGTCGACGCCGGCGGGCCGGCGTTCGTGCTCACGCTCAATGGATCGGATTTCAGGCCCAGTTCCACTGCGGTAATCGACATCGAAGGTTTTTTTGACCTTGCTACCACCTATATCAGTTCAACCCAACTGACTGCCGTAGTTCCGGAGTTCATCCGTGAATTTCCCAACGTCGAATCCGTGCAGGTCAGTACGCCTGGCCCCGGCGGCGGTCTGTCCAACGGGGTAGAGCTTTCCATACAATACCCCGTGCCGACGCTGACAATGATTTCACCCAGTACACTGCCCGTCGAACCGCCTAATGTCGGTCTGATGGAGCCGGAAATCACGCTGACGGGTACCAACTTCTTACCGTTTGGGACTGTGGCGCTGCTGGATGGAGAACCGCGTGAGACCGAGTATATCAACAGCACTGAATTGAGAATGACGCTCACCGAGGTAGACATTCAGCTCGGTGCAGTGCGCAACATTACCGTGTTCAATCCATCACCCGGCGGAGGCGCATCTGCTCCTCAGATTCTGACCATCACAAATCCGACGCCCAGCGTTCTGGAGCTTTTCCCATTCAGCGTAGATGCGGGCGGTGATGGATTTTCTCTGGGCGTCATCGGGTCGAATTTCGTTTTGAATTCCGTCATAAGAGTAAACGGCGTAGATCGAGAAACGCAGTACCTGGGCGATGTTATTGTGAGGGTGAACATCGACGCAGCCGAGATCGAGGAACCCGGATCGCTGTCAGTACAGGTATTCAATCCCGAACCCGAGGGCGGACTATCTCAGACCTTGATGCTTTCGATAACGGCGCCGTTACCGATCATTGATATGATCAGCCCGGATTCAACGACGGCGAACGGAAGCGAGAACGTGGTTGTGACGCTCACGGGATCGAACTTCATTTCGAACGCGCAGGTTTCTCTTTGCGGAGACGTGCCGCTCTCGACTACGTTCGTGAATTCAACCACGCTCGAAGTCACACTGACGCCCGATGACCTGATCACCAACCTCGTCTGTCCGTTTACGGTTTCTCAAACCGACGGCTTTACGGTGCAAATGAATGAAAGCCCCAATTTCACTATCAATGCCCTGCAACCCGTCGGCAACTCGCTGTCGCCTACAGTAGTCTTTATCGGCGACGGCGACTTCGACCTGACGATTATGGGAGACGAGTTCACCACGAGATCCGACATTTTATGGGAGGATTTCGATTTTCAGGAGGAGGAGACGGTTTTCATCAATCTCGGCGGAACGCGCATCAGCAAAACGGAGCTGATGACCGAGGTGCCGGGCTCCCTGATTTCGGATGTCGAGCTGCATTTCGGCTCCCACGACATAGATGTATTCACGCCGACGCCGGGGGGAGGATATCTGGATGAACCGCTTTCCATTTTCGTGGCATCTGGCACCGGCTTCAATTTCGGCGGCACGCAGTTCCGAAGCGACGGCACTCCGGCGCGCTCGCGCCTTGCGCACTCGCAGCTTACCGACGGACGCATCATCTCTACCGGCGGACGTAAATCCGGCGGCGGGGCAATGTTCGCCATAATGAGCCTCGTCGAGGCGTTCGACCCCGTGGCCGAAGCCTGGACGCGCCTCGCCAACATGTTCTTCCCGCGCGAAAATCATTCGGCTACCGTTCTCGGCGGCGGCCAACACGACGGCAGGCAGGCAGGCGAAATCGTAGTAATCGGCGGTCGCGGCATGAAAAACAAGGAGTTCGCTTCGCACACCGTCGAAATCTACGACGCAGCCACAAATACCTGGCGCCGCGCCGCCGATTCCCTGTTCGAGCATATCGGCCATACCACTACGCGCCTTGCAGACGGCCGACTCCTCGTAGCAGGCGGCACGGACCAATATCATCAAGCGCACGGCAAAGCGGAAATCTACAATCCGCACCTCAACTCGTGGACGCCCGCAGGAGAACTGCTCGAAGCGCGGGCGGGACACGCTGCGGTGTTGCTGGGAGACGGCCGCGTAGCTTTATTCGGCGGCGCGAGCCGGGACGCAGCGCGGGCCGGAGTAGAGATCTTCGATCCCGCAACCGGTCTCTGGTCCTCGGGCGGTTCGCTGCAGATTGCGCGGGCGGGACACTCGACGACATTGCTCGCCGACGGCCGCGTGCTGCTCGCAGGGGGCGAGAGCTTCGATGCTCAGGCGACAGCGGAAATTTATGACCCGCAATCGGGAGCTTCCGTTCTCGTAGACCGTATGCTGACGCCGCGCAGCGCGCATACGGCCACGCTGCTCGCAGACGGCGATGTACTCATCACCGGAGGCTTGAACCACAAGCAGGAGGCTACCGCTGCTTGCGAAATCTTCAGCGTCAGAACGGGTAAGTGGACCGTAGTCGACGATCTGGACGGGCCTCGCAGCCATCACACGGCTGCGGCGCTCGATAACGGACGCGTAATGATATTCGGCAACCGCATCATTACGCCGCGCGCAGTACAACGGGAGTTTTACTTCGCGCGCCCGTCGCTGCGCTGACGCACGAAAGAGACCGCGGAATTCACGGAAAATTTCTGCGTATTCCGCGGTCTCACTACATATGAACGGAACCACAGGACTTCGCGAGCACGTTCCGCTCGCGGCGTTTACTACGCTCGGCGTAGGCGGACCGGCCCGATACTTCATCGAGCTTTACAGCGAATCCGACCTTGCTCCGGCGCTTGCCTTCGCCGAACGAAAACGACTGCCCGTATTCATTCTCGGCGGCGGAAGCAACATCCTCGTTTCCGACGAGGGATTTCGCGGCCTGGTTATTCACGTAGCCCTTCGCGGCGTATCGTCGCAACCCGCAGGCAATCACACGATCATCACCGCTGCTGCGGGCGAAAACTGGGACGCGATTGTGGCCGCTGCAGTGAGCGATGGTCTTTCAGGCATCGAGTGTCTGAGCGGCATACCCGGTTCCGTAGGCGGCACGCCCGTGCAGAACGTCGGAGCTTACGGGCAGGAAGTAAGCCAATCAATTACTCGCGTGCGGGCTTTCGACCGCGAAGAAAATCGCGGTGTTGAATTGCAGGCGTCCGAATGCGCGTTTTCCTACCGTTCAAGCATATTCAATACATCGCTGCAAAACCGTTTCATCATTTTATCGGTTGATTTCCGCCTGCACTGCGACGGAGAACCGGCGATCGTTTATCCGGATCTGCAAAGAATGTTTGAAAGCCGGGAATCTGATGCCACTCTCGCGGATGTGCGCAAAGCAGTGTTGAATATCAGGGCGGCAAAGGGGATGCTTATAGACGGAAGCGTTGAGGA
Organism: Acidobacteriota bacterium; assembly: GCA_019639255.1. Classification (GTDB taxonomy): domain Bacteria; phylum Acidobacteriota; class Blastocatellia; order RBC074; family RBC074; genus JAHBSF01. The sequence goes on from JAHBSF010000009.1 coordinate 53,029, forward strand.
CAGTCGCAGCGCGGGATCGTTTTTCAGGAATCCGGTAGTCGAGCGCACGTTTTTCGAACGAATAGCATCGGAGTTCAGCGAGAGCGTGCCGGGATTTACTCTCGATGACGGAAAGGTCAAGATTCCGGCGGCGTGGTTGATTGAAAAAGCCGGATTTCGCCGGGGCGATACGCGCGGGCGCGCCGCTATTTCGCGGAAACATTCGCTGGCGATTGTGAACCTGGGCGGAGCTACCGCGCACGAAATAGTTTCGTTAGCCTCGCAAATCGTCGAACGTGTGCACCAGCGATTTGGAATCGTGCTCACGCCCGAGCCCGTAATGATCGGATTTGACCGGCAATATCCGGTTTAGGGGAAAGAGAGATAACGGAACAGACGAAAATAGACGAAAATAGACGAAAACTACGGAAATACTCGACATTTCCGTCATTCAGGAGCAATGGTCATGAAAGAGTCGCTGCGAGGGAAAGTCGTTTCAATATTTTTCGGGCTGGCAGTTCTGGCCGGATACGCTTTGTCTGCGCACGCGCAGGATGCGACACAGGTTCAAAGTCCGGAACAGGAGGCGCTGAACAAAAAAGCGCTCGCATTGCTCGACGGAGTGATCGCCGATTCGATGTCCTTGCGGTTGCCTGAAAACCGCGCCCGCGTACAGATTGCCGCGGCCGATCTGCTTTGGGAACGCGACGAGGGGCGCGCCCGCGCGCTGTTTGCCGAAGCGGGCGCAGCCATTGCCGAGATGATGCGCTCACTCGATCCGAACGACCGGCAGTATGCAAACCAGTTGCGCGTGCCCGCTCAACTTCGCCAGGAACTGCTGCTGACCGCTGCTCGCTACGATGCAACCATCGCTTATCAGTTGCTCCAGACTACCAGACCGCCGCAACCCGTAATGCAGGGCGGCACGCCGGGTATACCGGGACGCGGGGGACGCCCAATAGCATCGGAAACCGATGTAGAGCAGTCGCTTCTTGCCCAGATCGCCGCACTCGATCCGAAGCTCGCGCTTCAGAACGCCGAGGAGATGCTTGCGCGGGGAGAGTACTCCAACACGCTTTCGCGCGTGCTCGGCGAACTCAACCGCAAGGATCGCGAAAGCGCCGCAAAGTTCAGCGACAAACTGGTAAGAAAACTGCAAAGCGAAAACCTGATTGCCAACCGCGATGCCGGCTCGCTTGCCGTCGTAATGCTTCAGGCGGGCCCTATGCCGGAAACCAAACCGGGCGAGGTGCAGATCGTTTCGCCGCGCTCGCCGCGCGTGCTTGCTGCGTCAACATATCAGAACCTGCTCGAAAGCGTGGTAAACGCCGTTCTCAAAGCGCCGGCGACGAATCCGCAGCAGGGCGCAGGCGCGCGTGGACAGAACAATCCGCGCGCAGGTCAGCGGCAAAACAATCCCCGCGGCGGGCAAAACAATCAGAACACCCAGCCTTCTGAAGAACAGTTGCAACAGATGAATGCGCGCGTATTCGCCTTCGGCGTGCAATCGCTGCTGCCGCGCATAGACGAATATGCCCCGTCGCGCGCTGCAGGGGTGCGCGAAAAACTCGCCGCGATGGGCATGCGCAACCTGGATCAGCGCGCAGCGCTGAATCAGTTCACCGAGGCCATGCAGCAGGGTACAGCCGACGCAATGATTGCCGCCGCCGCTACGATGCCGCAGCAAATGCAATCGCGCATCTACAGGCAGGCGGCCTTGCGCGCACTCGATGAAGGCGACGTCAACCGCGCGCGGCAGATAGCGGGCGCGCACCTCGAACCGGCCGAGCGCGACTCGGTGCTGAAAACCATCGAACTGCGTGCAGCAGCAAAACAGGCCGGAACGGCAAAAATCGAGGAGATTCGCGGATCGCTTTCCCGTCTGCGCACCGACGATGAACGCGTGCGGCAGTTGATCCAACTCGTTCAGATGGCTAAAAAGGACAATCCTCCGCTTGCCTCGCTGCTGCTCGAAGACGCGCGCAACCTCGTCAACCGCCGCGCAAACAATTATCAGCAGTTCGATCTTCAGCTCCAGGTAGCTCGCGCTTATGCGGATGTCGATTCATCGCGCAGCTTCGAGATACTCGAATCCGGCATCCGCCAGCTCAATGAAATGCTGCCCGCAGCGGCGATGCTTTCCGGGTTCGACCTCAACGTATTCAAGGACGGCGAGATGCCGATTCAGGGCGGCGGACAACTCGGGCGTACCGTGCAGCGTTACGCCGAAGAACTCGCCGAACTCTCGAAATACGATTTCGACCGTGCACAAAGCGAAGCCGACAGGTTTTACCTGGCCGAACCGAGACTGATGGCGAGACTCGCGATGGTGCGGGAGATTTTCGGCATTGAACCCGTAGAGACGAATGCCGAAGGCGGACAAAGAGGCTTCGGACAAGCGCCGCCCTTCGTGCGCAGATGAAGAAAGAATAACGGAACAGACGGAATAAACGAAACAAACGGAAAGATGCCCTGGCTATGCATCTTTCCATTTGTTTCGTTTATTCCGTCTGTTCCGTTATTCTCTCCCACCCTTGACCCGTTCGATTTCAGCTCCGGCCGATCGCAGCTTTTCCTCGATCTGTTCATACCCGCGATCTATGTGGTAAACGCGCTCTATCCACGTTTCTCCCTCGGCAACCAGGCCAGCAAGAACGAGCGATGCGGAAGCGCGCAGATCGGAGGCCATAATGCGCGCACCCGTAAGCGGCGCAGGTCCCGATACGTGAACGCTTGCGCCCGCAACACGCAGGTGCGCGCCCAGGCGCTGCAGTTCGCTTGCGTGCATAAACCTGTTTTCGAAGATAGTCTCCACAATCTCCGCCTCGCCCTCGGCCTGAGTCATCAGCGCCATATACTGCGCCTGCATATCGGTGGGGAATCCGGGATACACTTCCGTAGTCAACGATTGCGCCCGCAAGCGATTCCTGCGTCGAACATGCAACCGGTCCGTTGCCGTCTGTTCGATTTCAACGCCGCAGGCGCGCAGCTTCTCTATGACCGCTTCGAGATGCTGAGGCGCGCAGTCCGTAATCTCAAGTTCCCCGCCCGTTATAGCCGCTGCAACGGCAAGCGTTCCGGTTTCAATACGGTCGGGGATGATGCGGTGTTCGGCTCCGCCCAGTGCATCCACGCCGTCTACCGTCAGCACAGATGTTCCGATGCCGCCTATGCGCGCGCCCATCTTTACGAGCAACTCTGCAAGGTCGGTCACTTCCGGTTCACACGCGGCATTGACAAGCACCGTGCGCCCGCGCGCAAGCGCGGCGGCCATCAGAATGTTTTCGGTCCCGGTTACGGTTACTGTGTCGAATACGATTTCCGCCCCCCTCAGTCTGTCGCAGGCGGCCGCGACGACGCCGCCGTGAAGTTCTATGCGCGCGCCCATTTTTTCTAGCGCGCCAAGGTGCTGATCTATGGGGCGCTGGCCGATGGCGCAGCCGCCCGGAAGGCTCACGCGCGCGCGGCCGAAACGCGCTACGAGCGGGCCGAGCGCAAGCACGCTTGCCCGCATGGTTTTTACGAGTTCGTAGGGCGCTTCTATATTTTCAACCGTGCGGGCGTCGATCCTGTGGGTGCGGAGTTCGGGAACGAGCACGCGTGCGCCGAGGTCTTCGAGCAGGCGGCGCATCGTAATAAGATCGCGTACGTAGGGTACGTTGTGAAGCGTTACGGTTTCAGTCGTTAAAAGCGTTGCGGCAAGACAGGGGAGCGCCGAGTTCTTTGCCCCGCTCACACCGACTCCGCCCTTGAGCTTCCTTCCGCCGATTATCCGAAATTGATCCATTGATTCAGCGTTCTGCTTCTTTCTCTATGATTGCTACAAGCGATTCGATGCTGTACGGGGCCGGCAGCGCGTCAATCTTCAGTCCGAGCCTGGAGGCCGCCTCAGCCGTTGTGGGGCCGATGCACAGGGCGCGCAATCGCCCGAGTTCGGAAGCGAGATCATTGACGCCCAGCAATCGGGCCAGATTGTTTACCGCAGATGGGCTTGCGAACAGAATATATCCCTGCTGCGAAGGTTCGAGATCTATCAGCAAATCTTCGCGGCCTGTTTCAGGCATGACGTTGCTGTACGCATCTACAATTTCAACCTGCGCCCCAAACCGATTGAGTGCAGGACGAATTACATCGCGTGTGATGCTGGAAGCAGGCAAAAGCACGCGCACTCCGCACATCTCCTCAGGATTGGTGTATTGTTCAATGAATGCATCGACGAGCGATTCGGCCGTATACATTGCAGGCATCATCGTGACTTTCAAGCCCCGGCGTTCAAGCGCCCGGCCAGTTTTCGGCCCTACGGCGGCGATTCGAGGACGAGCGAGCATTTGACGATCGCCGCCCATTTGATCAAACCGTTTCAAAAAGAATTCAACCGCGTGTGCGCTTGCAAAGATCAGCCAGTCGAATGTTTCAATTCGACTGATTGCGCTGTCGAGCGGCCCGAAGTCCGAGGGCGGACCGATTTCTATGAGAGGCAATACCCGTACTTCAGCCCCCAGCACGGATAATTCTTCGGCAAGCGGCAGGGCCTGCTCCCGCGCTCTCGTGATGATGATTCGCGTACCCGCAAGGCGCTGTGTTTTTTCAGGAAGCGCCATGGAAGCCTCGCAGAAGTTCATCCGCGCCTGCACCCTTCAGGCGTTCGGCCATTGCCTCGCCAAGAGCTACGGCCTCGGATGGCGAGCCCACCATACGATCGCGTATGAGTCTTTCTCCGTTCAATTCAGCAACCAGGGCTTCGAGCATCAATTTGCCGTCTGCAATTCGAGCGTGCGCCGCTATGGGCACTGCGCACCCGCCGCCAAGAGCGCGCAGCACGGCGCGCTCGGCTTCGGCAGCCGTGCGAGTCGCAGCGTCATTCAATGCGGCAAGCGCATCGTTTACCCGTATATCATCCGTGCGCGCCTCGATGCCGAGCGCGCCCTGACCTACTGCTGGAAGCATATCGTCGATCGAAAGTCTGGCCGTTATGCGATCGCTCAATCCGAGCCTGACGAGTCCGGCCGATGCAAGCAGTATGGCGTCGTACAGACCGTCGTCGAGTTTTCGCAACCGGGTATCGACGTTGCCGCGCAGGTCTTCGATTTTCAGGTCGCGCCGGAGGCGGCGAAGCTGGGCGGCGCGGCGCAGGCTGCTTGTGCCCACTACAGCGCCCTCGCGCAACCCTGCAATCGTTTCGACATTACCTTTATGTTCTGTTGCGACGATCATTGCATCGCGCACGTCTTCGCGCTCGGTAACGGCGGCGAGATGCAATCCACGGGGCAGGGTCGTGGGCAGGTCTTTCAGGCTGTGAACCGCAAGGTCTATGCGCCGGTCAATCAGCGCGTCTTCCAGCTCCTTGGTGAATACGCCCTTGCCGCCTATCTGCGCAAGCGATGCGGATTGAATCCTGTCGCCGGTGGTTTTGATTATTTCGATAGCGACGGTCAAACCGGGATGAAGCGTTTCGAGCCGCGATTTGATCCATCGCGACTGCCAGAGTGCGAGCGCGCTTCCGCGCGAACCTATTACAAGCGTTTGCATAACTGTGATCTCGATTTCGGAGCTTATCTTTTCCTGCAAACAAGCGCAATCCGCGTTGTCGGGCGCATACAGATCCGCTAAGATGCGGCTTCGCCATGGAGCGGAAGAAAGATAACTGAATAAACGGAAAAATGAACTTTATCGATGGAAAGAAGCACGGGCCGTTTTTCTTTCCGTCATTTCCGTTTCCTTTTCCGTTTGTTCAGTCATCATTCTTCCCGCTTCCGTTATCCACTCAGCATTGACGCTCACATGTCCAATCTCGTACATCAGGTCGCCGAACATCTGCGCGCACAAATTCACCGCGTAATCGTAGGGCAGGATGCAATCATCGATCAGATGCTGATTTGCCTGTTTGCAGACGGCCATGCGCTTGTGGAGGGCGTGCCGGGAACGGCCAAAACCCTTCTGGTCAAAACTCTCGCGCGCACGATCGGAGTGGGCTTCAACCGCATACAGTTCACACCCGACCTGATGCCGTCCGACATAACGGGCACCAACATCTTCAATATCAGCACCGCACAGTTCACTCTGCGCTACGGCCCCGTATTCACCGACATTCTGCTGGCGGACGAAATCAATCGTACACCGCCAAAGACGCAGGCCGCTCTGCTCGAAGCCATGGAAGAACGGCAGGTGACGATAGACGGCGAATGCTACGCGCTGTCGCCCTACTTCCTCGTACTCGCTACGGAAAACCCCATAGAGTACGAGGGAACCTACCCCCTTCCCGAAGCGCAGCTCGACCGCTTCCTGCTGAAAATCATCATCTCGTATCCGGACGTGGAAGAAGAGCGCGAAGTGATCGCCAACTGGCAGGCGGGATTCAACGCTCGACGCCTTGACGAAGTCGGGATTGAAACGCTTTCCGATCCCGGGATGATTCATCGGTGCCGGGAGCAGGTGCGCGGCATCGTAGTAGAGCCGAGCGTTCAGCATTATCTCGTGGAACTCGTGCGGCGCACCCGCGAACACGCAAGTTTATTGTGGGGAGCAAGCCCGCGCGCAGGCGTTTCATTGCTGCTTGCGTGCAAGGCGCTGGCCGCAATGCGCGAGCGGGATTTTGTAAAACCGGAAGACATACAGGATGTAATCCATCCCGCGCTGCGCCACCGGCTGCTGCTGCGTTCGGAAGCCGAACTGGACGGACTGACTGCGGATCTGGTTCTGGATGAAATAGTCGCCGCCGTCGAAGTTCCCCGGTAACATTGTTTCTCGACAAACAGGGTGTTCAATGATCTTTACGCGCCGATTTTACCTGCTGCTTGCGCTCGGCGTACCGGCGCTTGTACTGCTGTGGTCGTGGGCGCCCTCGCGATGGATTGTAGCAGCGTGGAATCTGGCGGTGCTTGCCGCAGCGGTAATCGATTGGAAGAGAATGGAATCCGCACAAGACCTCGGAATCGTCAGGCGATTGCCGCGACGCTTGATGATCAACGCGGAAAATGAGGTCGAGATCCTGGTCGGGCACAGGCCGAAGCGCAGATTCATACTGACGATCATGGATGAATTCCCGCCGGAACTTGAGTTGCGCGGACGGCGAATACTCGAGGTTGCACCGCAGAAAGCGGGCGCAAGCGCAAGTTACCGGCTGTTTGCCGGAACGCGCGGCGACTTTCACTTCGGCGATATCGTCGTCAGGTGGCCCGGCAGGTGGGGACTTGCAATCAGGCAGGCGCGGGTATGCGCTTCGACGGAAGTAAAGGTTTATCCGAACATTCACGACGCGAAGAAACACGAACTGTTTGCACAGCGCAACCGGCAGTTGATCACGGGGCTGCGCCGCTCGCGCGTGCGCGGACAGGGGAAAGAATTCGAAAGCCTGCGCGAGTATGTGCGCGGCGACGAGTTGAGGCACGTATCGTGGACGGCAACAGCCCGGCGGGGCCGGTTGATGTCGAAGCAGTATCAGATCGAGCGGAACCAGAACCTCGTACTGATGATCGATGCCGGGCGATTGATGACCTCGCGAATAGGAGAATTCTCGAAGCTCGATCACGCAATTCAGGCGGCACTCGCGATGGGTTACGTAGCCCTGCACGGCGGCGACAACATAGGGTTGCTGGTGTTTGCCCGCGAAGTGCTTGCCTTTCTGCCGCCGCAGCGCGGGCAGGCGCAGATGCGGAAAATGCTCGACTCGCTCTACAACATCAAACCCCGAATGATCGAACCGTCCTACGCCAGAGCCTTTGAGAGCCTCTCGCGCCACTGCAAACGCCGCTCGCTGCTCGTGATTCTTACGGACCTTGTAGATGCCGACGCTTCATCGGAGCTGCTTGCGCATACGGCGACGCTGCTGCCCCGGCACCTGCCGCTGATCGTCGCCATCGGCGACAACGATCTGCGCTCGATGGCGACGGCCATCCCTCGCGAGGTCGGCGAAGTCTACCGCCAAAGCGTTGCGGAAGAAATGCTGCGGCAGCGCGAAGAAGCGCTTGCACGCATCACCGAACTCGGGGGGCTTGCACTCGACGCGCCTGCGGGCGAACTTTCAATCCAGTTGATCAACAAGTATCTCGAAGTAAAGGCCCGCGGCCTGCTCTGATCCATAGCCATTGACCTCGACCTGCAAGAGAACAAACGGGACAGATTGCGTCCCTCCGTTCGTTTCGTTTATTCCGACTGTTCCGTATTCTCTCTTACAGCAGTTTCGGGTTCAGTGTTCAGTACTCTGCCAATCAAGTTCTTTGAGTTTTTCAGCCGCGGAGCGGCGAAAGATCTGTAGCCCAGGGCGGCGAGCCCTGGGGGAGTGTAGAGAAGCGGCGCCAGCCCCGGAGGGGCGGAAGATCTTTCGCCCTTTCAGGGCTTGGGCGTTTTGTTTCTGCTGACCTGGCGCTCACGCACCAGGCTACAGATCTATCGCCGCTCCGCGGCTGAAAAACTCAAAAACTTTGTTTACAGAGTACCGAACACCAAAATCGAAACCGCTGCAATATTTCTTGACATCCTGACGTAAATCGATAGAATGCCGCGGACTCAGCACGGTCAGGACGCATAACCTCAGCAAACCGTCGGCGCGAGGCGTTCGCGGCGATCTTCTTTCACCGATTCCTCCGCTTGATGCACCGGGTGAGGTGACTACGCCTGAACTCCGTCCGGCGCACGGGCCGCCTCCGCGCCGCGCCTGCGGGTTAACAGCCGCACCATCCGCGCGTGGAACGTGAGCGAGAGAATCCGCTAAGTGCGGCAGGAGCTTGTCGATGAAACTATTCCTGCACTTGCTGTGTGCAATGCTATGGCTGGGCGTGCGGCCCTCCTCCGTTGGGGCGCAACCCGCAGACGATCCTGTTGTGGCGACGGTCAACGAAACGCGCAAGATCCGCCTGCGCGAGGTAGACCGGGAGACGGGCGGAGAAATTCAAAAATACGAACAACAGATATTCAGGCTGCGCCGGCGTGCGGTTGAAAACCTCATAGACCGGGCAATTCTCGAAGACGAGGCGGCGCGCCTCGGCATCGACGCCGGTGAACTCATACGCCGGTTGCTGCCTACGGAAATAACCGTGGATTCGAAGCAACTGGAAAAAGCTCAGGCGGAGTACCTTCCGGCGCTGCGCCATATGGGAGAAGTAGAGGCGCGTTTGCGCGTTCGCCTGGATCTCGAAACCTATGAGCGCATCGCAAGATTCAAGGCGGCGATCGATGATCTTCGCAAGCGCGCCGAAATCCGTATTCACTTGCCCGAACCGCCCGCGCCGCGCCTGAATGCGGCCGAAACGGGGCCCGCGCTCGGCCCCGCAGCGGCGAACGTGCAACTGATCGTGTACTCCGATTATCAGTGCCCGTATTGCCGCAGCAGCGCCGGATGGGCGCGCCGCATAGCCGCAGCGTATCCGGGCCGCGTACGTGTGGTACTGAAACACTTCCCGCTTCAGATTCATCCGCAGGCGTTTCTGGCTGCACGGGCCGCCAACTGCGCCGACCGGCAAGGCCGGTTCTGGGAATACCACGAACGGCTCTTTGCAGTAAACGATCTTTCCGAACCGATGCTTTTGAGATATGCGGTTGACCTGGGAATGGATGAACTGGACTTCGAGCAATGCCTGGAATCCGATGCAAGCCGCGACGCCGTGCTGGCCGACATTCAGGAAGCCCGCAGTTTCAGCCTACCCGGAACTCCCTCATACATTCTCAACGGCAAACAGATTTCCATACAAACCTTCGACCAACTCAACAGGGCCGTCGAGCGAGAAATCGCCGGCGCCGCGAAAGGAGGCATCTCACAATGAAAAGAATTAACCTATTCGGCTGCGCATTTGCCGCATTGACCCTGCTGTGGGCTGCTGCCACGGTCGCCTCCGCCCAAGGCCCGGAGGAAGAACGAATGGTGCGGCTCGCTTACATGAAGCTGATGTACTATCAGAGCATCGGTCTGGGAAACCGTTTTGAAACCGAGAAACGCTCACCGAAACCCGACGATCTGCTGCGCTTCCGCATCGGCAATATGAAAACCGGAATGATCGACGAGATCATAAACCGGCCTTACGGCGAACTCGTTACGCGCGGTCTCGGCGACGTTATTCAGATCGCCCCCGTGATTACGTGGTGGCGCGAGGGCGGCGCCGAGTACGTATCTTACCGCGCAAACTGGGGCGTCGGCCACTACACATCAATGGAGGACTGGCAGCGAACGCCGCTTCGCGAGGTGCTGCGCGCCGTGGGATCCGAGATAGGCGAGGCTGTGAAGTATACTTCCTACGAAGTGCGCGTGCGCTTTGAGGGCAAGGAGCGTACTTACCGCGCGCTGGCCCTGTTCCCGCGCCGCCCGCTTGCCACCGACGCGCAGACTCCCGTAATACTCGATATGATCACGGCGGGCGGAACGATGATGACGAAAATCTACAACGAAACCCGCCCGCCGGTTTACGCCCGGATGAAGCAGCCCGAAGAGCCGGACCCGGAGCGTCCCGATTCGCCCGACACTCCCATAAAGAACGCCGAGCGGCGGGCGATAGAGGCCGAAGAAAAGGCCGTCTCGCCGTTCGTTCCGGTAAATCTCAGGGTCGAGAATCCTGAGCAGTTGAAGAGCGGCTGGCTCGATGCGCCGCAAAATTCCAGAACCCGCAGCGCACGCTCTACCAACGATACGCGACTCGGAGGTTGCGGTGCGGGCGAAGCCCTGTGCTGCAATTACGATTCGGGCCAGTGCTGCTGGAACCCGGGCTATTACTGGAATCCGGGATTCTTCCCTACCTGCCGCTATGAAAGCAGCGGCGGCGTTCCGGGCAGCGGCGGGGGCGGTGGGGGCGGCGAGATTTCGAGCGCGCCGCGATGCGAGTATCGCGAAGTTCTCGGCCCGACGCGCACCGGTCCCGGCCCCGACGACCAGTACCACATCTTCGGTTATCACCAGATCACGAGCACCTTGACGCCCGTGTGCCGATACTATTCCGACTGCGAGGTGGACTGTTCACATCTTGTAGACGGAGTGAGTGCGTGGGACTGGGGGCTGGTTTACTCGGCAATGTCGCACAGCATCAACTATCAGGTGCTGAGCCCGAAAGTCGGCGTAGCGAACGGAACTTTGAGCGCGCCTACGTGCAAGGCCGCCGTGGGCGGCGGGGTGCGAACCTGCCTGTTCGGAAGCTGCGGGTTGACTATCTCGCTGGACCTTTCACCGTTCAAGGTGGAAATTTCGGAGGGCGCAATCTGGACTTACCTGAATTCGAGCGAGTGGACCTGCGCCACCGCAACACGCATAAACTGAAAACAGGGAAGAGAGATGACGGAACAAACGAAAATAGACGAAACATACGGAATCTACCAAGCCTTTCCGTTTGTTCCGTCTCATTTCGTTTGTTCCGTCATCTCTCTTCCCTGTTTTCTTCTTCGAGAGATCCTTCAAATTCGCACAACAGCAAGCATATCTGATCGAATACGGCAGTGACTTCGCGGCCCGGTCCCGTGTGATTGTTGCCGATAAGGCTGAAAATGATGCGATCGCCGCGCTTTGTCGTCAGATACCCAGAAAGCGCGCTGACATTCGACAGCGATCCGGTCTTTGCTCTCACGTTGCCGGCGGCGGCGGCGCCCGTCATTCTGCGCTTTAAGGTGCCGTCCATACCGGCTACAGGAAGCGACTCGTAAAACGCGTTGAAATGCGGATGGACGAGCATATGACGCAATAGCGCGGTTGTAGCCTGCGGGGTCACGAGATCCTGTCGGGCGAGTCCCGAGCCGTCGCGCAGGTTCAAGCCCTGCACTTCAGCGCCCGCGCGTTCCAGGAACTGTTTACGGACTTCGTTGCCGCGAACGAGGGTGGACGCGGGTCTGCCGTAATCATCGAGGGCAGGCCCCGCACCGCGCAGCGCGCCCAACTGCAGGAGCAGCAGCTCCGTATGCAGATTCTGGCTCGGCTTGTTGACCACTTTCAGCATTTCGGAAAGCGGCTGTGAGGCAATCGCCGCAAGTCGCGTCATTCGTTCCGGAGCAAATGGGGATTTAATGCGCGCAACGGAATCGAGCCGCCGCGTCCTGCCCGTTACGCGTATACCGCGGCGAGCGAGCGCTTCGCGAAGCAAATGCGCGGCGAAACGCGCCGGATCGTGCACGGCGATATTGACTTCGAACTTTTCGGTACTGCGCGCGATTCTGCCGAAAAACTCTACGGTATTGCTGTTGAGATCGCGGTGTACGCCGATGCGCGCAGGGCCGCGTGCAACCGTAACGGCGTGATTGACGATCGTTACGTAACTCGTGCGCGGCTGCACTTCGATAATCGGCGGCTGTCCGGCGCTGAGCGCAGGTTTAACGGTGAAGGTCACCACGTTGTCGTTTACGGTAAGTGCGCTGATTTCCGCGCCGTAATAGAACTGCGCATCGTCCCATTCCCAGCCCGGCCCGAGCAAATCACCCGCAAAATAACTGTCATCGCCGATTATGTCGCCCGCAATGCGTTTTACGCCGCGCGCAGCAATCTGGTCGGCGAGCGACTCGATTGCGGGGATTGCGTCTGCGGCCTTGTAGTCGCTTATGTCGCCGTTTGCAGCAAACCGCGCCGAAAGATTCGGGTCGCCTCGTCCGTAAAGAATCAGATTGCCCGAAAGCAAACCCGCGCGCGTGACCGGATGCGAGGCGTATACGGTTGTCTCTACTCGAAAATCCGGGCCGAAAGCGTCGAGCGCGGCTGCGGAAGTGTAGAGCTTCATGTTCGATGCCGGTATGAAGGACTTTTCTGCGTCGCGGGAAAAAAGCGTGCGCCCGTCATCCGTCACAAGATGAACACCCCACCTTGCAGAGCGAAACTGCGGAGCATCGAGCAGTCCCGTTATTCGCTCGTTCAACTCATCGAGCGTGCGAGGTTTCGCTTCAACCGCCGGAGCCGTCTGCGCGGCACTGCCGGAAGGCAATGCGCTAAGTGAAAGCTGGAATATCAGGAAAAGTGCGAGAAATGCCTTGATCCGCAGTCGTTTCTTCATCGCTGATGCAGTGTGGAATTGATGCGATAATAATAAGGGAACAAACGAAAAAAGACGGAAACTACGGAAACAATCTTTTCCGTTCTTTTCGTTTCATTTCGTTTGTTCCGTTATCTCGTTTGTATCGTCAGACTTTCTCCGGAACTACAAACGGCGCACGATACTCGCGCTTCATCCACCGGCTTGCATCAGCATCACCTGTGATCTCCTGTTTTGCGGGATCGAAGTTCAACGTCCGCCCCGTGCGATACGATATGTTCGCCAGATGCACGAGCGCCGACGATAGATGGCCCTCTTCGATTTCCGCGTGCAGGTCTGCGCGCTTGCGGCTGCGCATCGCTTCGATGAAATTCACCCAGGTGGATCCGCCCTGCGTGCGGCTCGGACCGGGCTCCTGCTTGCGGCCCAGAAACACCTTGTAGCTCGTATAGCCGTCTATGGCCATGTATCCCTTCGAGCCGTAAAAGATGTTGCCGATCGTGTTTGAATCCTTGCCCTCGCCGATTCCCGCTTCGTGGTTCGTGATCCAGTGGCGGACTTCAAAAACGATCATCGACTTCCTGCCGCCCTGATTGAATTCAAAAGAAGCAATCTGCGTGTTGGGCGTCTGCTGGTCGTCCTCGAACATAAAGTGGCCGCCCATCGAACTGACTTTTGTCGGAAGCGTCACGCCGAGGCCCCAGCGGCATATGTCCATCTCGTGTATGCCCTGATTTCCGAGATCGCCGTTGCCGTAATCCCAGTTCCAGTGCCAGTTGTAATGGAACCGGTTTTCGTTGAACGGACGCTTGGGCGCCGGGCCGAGCCACAGATCGTAATCGACGCCGGCAGGCGCGGGTCCATCGGGTTTCTTCCCTATGGTGTCGCGCCATTTGAAACACAGGCCGCGCGCCATATATATGTCGCCGATGACGCCCTCGCGCAGCAGTTGCATCGCTTCGCGCAGCGCCGCCGAAGACCGGCTGTTTGTGCCGTGCTGAACGATTCGGTCGTATTTTCGCGCTGCGGCTACGAGTTGCTGCCCTTCCCAATATGTATGCGAGCAGGGTTTTTCAAGGTAAACGTCCTTGCCGGCCTGACACGCCCATATGCCCATCAGCGAATGCCAGTGATTGGGTGTGGCGATAGATACGGCATCTATCGATTTGTCGTCGAGCAGCTTGCGGAAATCGACGTATGTTTTCGGCTTCTTTCCGCTTTTTTCAACCTCGGCGACGCCTTTGGCCATCACCGATTCGTCGACATCGCAAAGCGCCGCGACCTCGACGTTCGGCATTCTCATGTAATTCCGTATGTGCCCGTTGCCCTGGCCGCGAAAGCCTACCACGGCGACGCGTATCGTATCGTTTGGACTGTTGGCTCTGGCCTTTAGGGTAAAACCCAGCGTGCCGGCGGCGGCGCCCGCCGTGCTCGTGACGAAATCTCGGCGCTTCATATCGGTTCCCTCTCTGATGGTGGTCGATGTAGGAGAATTACGCCGACAGTCTACGACAAGTAAGCGCAGATGGCGAGTGAATGTAAGAGAACGCGGAAGTTGCAAAAAAAACGGAATTAACTTAAACGGGTTTGCCGTTTGAGTTAATTCCGTCCGATTCCGCGGATTCCGCGGTTTTTGAGTTTTTTGGGTGAACCCCGATTCGGGAAAATGTGATTTACGGCCCGGTTACCGTACGGTCACGGCCGCTTTTCCTTCATCCTTCTTGCCGCCGGGACCGCCGAGCTGTACGAGCTTGGTATCGGCGTTGTTCTGCTTGAGAACCGCCTGCATATACATCTTGCGCATCATCGCCTGCTCTTCCTTGGCCGTCTGCGGGAGCACGCCCTTTTCGCGTCCGCGTCCGGCGTCTTCGGCGTTGACAACCAGACGATGGCTCGCGTCTCCGAGCTTCACGTTGTGGTTGTTGGCGAAAATCTCGTGGCGGCCGTGCTCCTGATACCACTTCGCTACGGTCGCATTCTGGTGCATGTTCTCGATGATGTTGCGCCAGCCTATCCCCGTGTTGTATGCGCAGAACGAGATTTCACCCTCCTGCGTACCATACGGGATGATGCACATTTCGGTGCGGCGGAAATCGTAATTGAACAGATCCTGGAACCACATCCCCGCTATGAACAGGAAGTTCCACGGATCCTGACGTCGCTTCATAACGTCATCAATCGTGCGATCGGGGCTGACCTTGCCGTAATCCTTGCCCGACAGACCGAAGGTCTTGTCGAATTTCTTGAGCAGGTCGGTAAGCGCGAAGCTCTTCGGCGCCTTGAAGGAGTTGTAATTCTTCAGCAGCGCCAGCGCCATCATCAGGTTCGATAACCATTTTCCGCGCGCCGCGTCCGTGACCTTCTGCATATCCTTTACAAGGCCCGGAATGTTGATGAACTCCGGCACGGGAGCCATCTCCTTGGTTTCCTTGTTGATCATAATCGCCGTGCCCACGCCGCAGTTCGGATGACACCCGCAGCTCATCTGCCCCCATTCGGCGTCGGGTCCGTGCACGAGATCGGCGAAATCCGCAAACGCGCCCATAAGCGAAATCGGGAACCAGTCGCGGTGCGGATCGGTGATGCCGACCTGTTCTTTTACGTCGTGCGCCATGTGCGAGAGCGTGTAGCGCTGGCGCAGACGACGATCGTCGGTGATGTCTTCGTCGCGGCCGGTGAAGGAAACCGGCTGGAACGAAATAAACGCAATCTTCTTCGGATTGTCGAGCGCAAACCGGATGACGGGCCCTACCTCGTCGTTGTTGACCGAATTTACAAGCGTTGTAACAAGCACGATCTCGATTCCCGCCTCGTGCATGTTGTCGATTGCGCGCAGCTTCACGTCAAACAGGTTGCCCACCTGACGGTGGCTGTTCGCAGCGTTGCCGATGCCGTCAAACTGCAGGTAGGCGTAACGCAACCCCGCTTCCGCCGCCTTGCGGCAGAACTCCTTGGATTTGGCGAACTCGATGCCGTTTGTGGCGCACTGCACCGAATTGTAGCCGACCTTGCGGGAATACTTGATTGCGTCGATGAAATACGGCGACAGCGTCGGCTCGCCGCCCGAAAACTGCACCGACATCTGGCGGCGCGGTTTGATCGAAATTGCGTTGTCGAGAACTTCCTTTACATCTTCCCAACTGAGTTCGTGCACGAACCCGACCTGATTGGCGTCCATAAAACACGGATCGCACATCATGTTGCAGCGGTTCGTAAGGTCTATGGTCAATACCGAACCGCGCCCGTGCTTGATCGTCGAGGATCCGTGACGATGCAGTTTCTCGTCATTGTGCGCGTCGATGTCGCGGCCCGGAAACATCGCCTCTATGTGCGTGAGGAACTTCGAATCCACCGCCATCATGTCTTCATAATGACCGTGAATGGGGCAATCCTTGACCATCCATACCTGCCCGTCGCGCTCGATGATCGTGGCCTTGATCTCGCCCGGCCGCTCCTCTATGACCTTGAACGGATCTTCTCCGTCCTCGATGATTCGCTTGCGGGCCTCCTTGACGCACCCCGGACAGAGAGAATCCGTCGTCCTCGGCCATCCGAGCGTGGGCTTGGTCTTCTGCCACGACTTCTGCAGAGGCTTTTCCGACCATTTCGGCGTAAACGAGGGGTTCGGTTTGTACTTGTTGAAGAACTGAATCAGATCGAAGGCTTTTCCAGCCGCAACCGACAGCCCCTTTTCCGCATATTTGATTGGTCTGCGCATTATTCTCTCGTCTCCTGTATAGTCCGCCCCGCTCCATAAACCCGATTTACCGGGCTATTCCACGGTCGAACCCTGCTTGATACTGCGATTACTGCAAATGAAGATGTTTAGTCCGACTTCCGATGATGCTCGCCCGCTGACGCAAATCCCCAACTTCTACAGTTACCCAAATCTACGCCTCGCGATGCGGTGAGTTGAAATACCAATATACCGGTCTGTACCAAAGTATTCCGCTAATGCACGCCGCGGGCCATAATCCGCCCTACTCCGCTTTTCACCCAACCAAACCACAGGACAAATTCGCCCAAGCTACGCACTAAATTACTGAATATCAGAGGATTGTGAGATTCTGAACCGTTCCTTGCCTGCCTGAATTTTTTCTCACCCGATACCTGTCGAGTCACGGAGTTTACCCAATCTGCCCTCCCTTTGCAACTCGTTCACCCCTCTTTTCCGGGTCAAAATGGGTTCTTTCAGCGCCAAGCCCTTCTTCCTGTTTCATACTGGCCATCAAATGCCAGTCCCTCATATTAAAAGCGTGTCATTATGGCTCGGGAGATGAGATGAGACGAGGATTTCTGGTTTGGTGAGAACGGGGAACACGTGGAAAGAAAAACGGAAGAAACGGGAGGCCCTGAATTTCTGATAATGGTAAAGCGACTTGAAGATAGAGAGGGCGATAACTGATAATGGCGTTGTCCGGCTGCAATCGGACGGGATCGGGAATGGTAACTCGGGAATGATCGACATACACTGCCACATACTGCCGGCGACCGACGATGGAGCGGTATCGGTTGAGGAATCGGTAGAGATGTGCCGTATGGCGGCGGATGACGGCATAGAAGTAATTGTGGCCACGCCGCATATGTTTGACGGCGTGCATACGACTCCGGATCGTGAACATATTCGTGCGCGAATCGAGGAAGTCACGCGAGCCTGCAACGGGCGCATAAAGATACTGCCGGGCGGCGAGGTGCGCTACAGCCACGAGATATTCCAGGAAGCCGGGGACGCGGAATCCAGGATTCGTCTCAACGGCACGTCGTATATGCTGCTGGAGTTCGCCTTCGAGATGGTGCCGGCCAACATCGAGCTTACGATTTACCAGATGTTGCAGGCCGGAATCACGCCGGTAATTGCGCATCCCGAGCGGAACAAACGCATTCAGCGGCACCCGGAAATCATTGCGGATCTGGTCGAGCGCGGAGCGTTTGCACAAGTAGACGCCGGGAGCCTGACCAAAAGTTTCGGCCCCGATTCGCACGCGCTTGCGGTGAGGATACTCGAAGCGGGCCTCGCTCATTTCATCGCTACGGACGCGCATCACCACAACAAGAGGCGACCGCTGCTCAAACCAGCTCTAGCCGTGGCTTCGGGCATCGTGGGCGCGGAATACGCAACTGCGCTTGTAGACGCCAATCCGCGAGCATTGATAGAAGACAAGGCAATTCCCTATCAACCCGATCCGGACCTGGATGCGCTTCTGGGCCGCAGGAAAAAGAAATGGTATGCATTCTGGCGCTAAACAAAAAAGAGAGATAACGGAACAGACGAAATAAAACGAAAAGAACGGAAAAGATTATTTCCGTCTGTTCCGTCTTTTTTCGTTTGTTCCGTCATCCCTCTTTTACATTCCAATAAAATGCTTATGATGAAAAACTCCGGTATTCCGCGCAATTTCAGCGCCAGATTCAGGCGTTCGGCAGCGGCGGTAGTCATCCTGCTGCTTGTTGCGGCGGCGGTTGCGGCCAAGCCTTCCTGGAAGCAGATCAAGCTGAAAAACGGGCTTGAAGTCATCGTCATCGAGAACAACTCCGTACCGCTTGTGACGGTCGAGATCGCCGTTCGCAACGGCTCTTACACCGAACCGCCCGAATACAACGGTCTTTCGCACCTCTACGAACACATGTTTTTCAAGTCCATCGACCGCACGAAGGCGAAAAGCGACAACGAGGTGCTTGGCGAACTCGGCGTGCTCTCAAACGCACAAACGCGCGAGGAAGTAGTCAATTACTACACTACGACGATGAAATCCGGCCTGCGCGAAACCATGGCCTACATGCGCGATGCCATCAGGTTTCCCCTGTTCGATAAAACCGAACTCGAACAGGAACGCGAAGTAGTCCTCGACGAACTCTCGCGCCATCAGTCGAATCCGTTCTACTACCTTATTCGCGCTGTAGACGAGCGGCTCTGGTACAAGTATCCCTCGCGTAAAAACGTCGGCGGTTCGCCGCAGATCGTGGGCAGCGCCACCCAGGAGCAGATGCGGATGATCCAGAGCAAGTTCTATATTCCGAATAATTCGGCGCTAGTAATTTCCGGAGACGTAGACGCTGCGGAAATTTTCCGTCTTGCCGAAGAACTTTTCGGCGACTGGCCCGCCGCGCCCGATCCTTTCGTAAAGGAACCGTTCGTGCGCCATCCAGTGCTTACTAAAGACGATGCCGTGATCGTAAATCAGCCCGTGCAGTCCGTGACGATGCAGATTTCCTATCACGGCCCATCGACCGACATAGATACGCCCGCAACATACACGGCCGATGTATTTTCCTTCATACTGAATCAGCCGGATTCGCGATTCACGCGCGCCCTCGTGGATTCGGGCCTGATGACCAACGCTGCGATCAACTATTACACGCAGCGCAACGTAGGCCCGATCTCCATAGGCGGGCAAACCTCGCCCGACAAGGTCAAAGCCGCAATCGCCGCAATAAACGCCGAAATCGAAAAGTTCACCTCCCCCGATTACATAACAGATGAACAGCTCGAAAGCGCCAAGACCCTCCTGGAGGTCAACGAAATATACGACCGCGAAAAACCCTCGGAATACGCGCATACCGTGAGCTTCTGGTGGGCGAGTTCCGGCCTGGATTACTACGCAAAATACGTCGAAATGGTAAAGGCCGTAACGCGCGCCGACATCAAATGCTACGTCGATAAATACATCAGGAACCGGCCGCGCGTTGTAGCCGTGATGATCTCGGCCGAAGAACAGGCTCGCGTAGGGTTGAAAGAGTCCGATCTGCTGGTGCGCAACGGCGCCGTTACGCCGCTGAAGGTTGCGCCCGCCTGCCCGGTGCTCGGCAAACCTGCTGCAAGGCCGGCCCCCGCTCGTCGCCCGGCTGCGCCGCGCACGCGCACGGCTAAATCAGACCACGAAACATTGGGACACATCACTGGGTACGCACGCGCCCTCGCGTGCGGTTTGTGACGAACAATAGCACGCGAGGGCGCGTGCGTACCCAGTTGCGGACTCCGTTGTGTGTACCATTCTGCTGTGGTCTGATTTAGACCCTAAGAGTCCGTCAAACGATCTCTCACCCGTAATTGAACGGCTATCAGGAAACGGAACTGTATTGATGAAGAGAAATAATCTGGTATTTGTAGCCCTGCTGCTGATATTTCCGATGTTTGCGGTGCGCGCGCAGGACGGCCCCGGCGAGTTCATCACAAGCAACGGACTCAAGGCGATTCACCAGCACGTCGAAGGCAACGAAGTCATTGCTGTGAGGCTGTATTTCAAGGGCGGAGCGCGCAACATTACGGCCGAAAACGCCGGCATAGAAACGCTTATGCTGGAGGTTGCCCAGCGCGGAACTAAAAATCTGTCCAAAAGCCGCATCGACCGCGAACTGGCCCGTATGGGCACCGTCATAGAATCGGCGGGAAATTACGACAGCAGCATCGTCGCGATGCGCTGCGTGCGCCAGCATTTCGACCGATCGTGGGAACTGTTTTCAGACATCATCCTCAATCCGGTTTTTGATAATAAGGAAATAGAACTCGCGCGCGAACAACTGCTCAACCGCCTGCGCCAGGAAAACGATTTCCCCGAATCAATCGTCGCCTCGGCAAGCGATCGACTGCTTTACGCCGCGCATCCCTATATAAACCGCCCGTTCGGCACTATCACATCCATCAGCAACCTGACGGCGGCGGATCTGAAAAGTTATCACGCGCAGTATCTCAAAACATCGCGCATGCTGCTTGTCGCCGTAGGAGACATCGCGCGCGATAACCTGCAACGCAAGGTTGAAGGCAGCTTCGGCCGCCTTCCCGAAGGCAATTACAAACCCGAACCGCTGCCCGCTTTTACCACTACACAGACCCCGGAATTCCAGTTGACCGAGCGCGAAGTCGCCACCACTTACATTCGCGGCACATTCGCCGCGCCATCGCTCGATAATCCGGATTACGCTGCTACGGCGATTATGATCAATATCCTTCAGCAGCTCTTCTATCTGGAGGTGCGCGTCAAACGCAATCTTTCTTACGGCGCGGATGCAACGCTGCTTGCGCAGGGCGCAAACTCCGGCTTCGTTTACGTCACAACCGCAAGGCCCAACGAAACGATCCGCGTGATGTTCGATCAGATGGACTTCCTCAAGCGCCAGATACTGATCGACGACGGCGTGCGCGCTATAGTCAACGGGTTCCTGACCAACTACTACATGAAACTCGAAACCAACGACGCACAGGCTGCAAGGCTTGCCGAGTATGAACTGCTCGGCGGCGGCTGGCGGCGCGCGCTTACCTGGATCGACGAGGTACGAAGCGTCAAACCTGCGGATATTCAACGCGTAGCCCGCACCTATCTTAAGAACTTTCACTTCGCCGTAGTGGGCCGCCCCGATCAGTTCGATCGCGCTCTGTTTAACTCCAGATAACGGAACAAACGAAATAAGACGAAACATACGGAAATATTCAACTTTTCCGTTTGTTTCGTCTTATTTCGTTTGTTCCGTCATCTTTGCCGGGTATTTAGAATTTCAGGGTGCATGTCGGCAAGAAAAGGCAGAGTGCGGCGATAATTCCCTACCGTTTCGCAATCAATCCCGGCGCTGATTACTCCCTCGTCCTTTCCGGCATCGGCCAGCACTTCCCCGCCCGGATCGATAATCATACTGCGCCCCGAATACTTCGAATTCGGATCAACTCCCGTGCGGTTTACTCCCACTACGTAACACTGATTCTCTATCGCGCGCGCCCGCAGCAGCGTCTCCCAGTGAGAAATTCTCACCTCGGGCCAGCTTGCGATGACGGTAATCAGGTTCGCGCCCCTGAGCGCTGCGGCCCTGAACAGTTCCGGAAACCTCAGGTCGTAGCATATAAACGGAGACACGCGAAACCCGCCGCATTCAAACACGACGACCTGCTCGCCCGCATCGTAATGATCCGCCTCGCCGCCCAGCGTAAACGGCCGTATCTTTGAATAACGCGCAATTTCCACGCCCTCCGGCGAATAAATCACACACTGGTTTCGCCCGCGTCCCCGGCCGTCAGCTACAACTACGCCGCCAAGCAGGTATACGCCTAACGCCGCTGCGCGGTCTGAAAGAAAACGCTCGGTTTCCAGCGTTTCAGCATCATTGATCAGGGAGACGTTCATGCTGAAGCCGGTAGCGAACATTTCCGGCAACACTACGAGCGAACCGGGCTCCGGCCCCAGGCTTTCAAGCATCGCGTGAACGCGCTCGTGATTTATGGATTTCCGCTCCCATTCGATATCCGTTTGAACGCCGTATATACGCATATTCAACCGCCAAGAATCTTTTCCACTCCCGCAACCAGTCGCCCGATGCCCTCGGCAACCTGATCCGCTGCAAGCGCGCCGAAAGACACTCTCAATCTGCACACTCCGTTATTGCCGGCGTCGCCAAAAGCCGAACCCGGAATTACGGCTACGCGATGTTCGCGCACCAACCGCTCGACGATCGCAAGCGGCTGATGCCCGGTATTCAATTCAATCCAATAATACAACGCGCCGCCGGCCGGCGCGATCCTGCCGTACTTCGATAAGGGTTCGAGCATTGCGCGTGCACGCGCCCGCGTACCGGCAAGCTCCGACAAATTCCGCTGAAGGTATTCACGACCGCCGCGCAGCGCCCCGATCGCAGCCAGTTGCGAGGGCGCGGGCGGGCAGATAAGAATCGTATCCTGAATCTTGTTTATTGCCTCTACGAGATGTGAGGGCGCAATCATGTATCCCGTGCGCCAGCCGGCCATTCCGTAGGATTTGGACATCGAAAAAAGCGATATCGTATGCCCTTCCGCTCCGGGAATCGACGCCGGAGAAAAGTGCACGGCCCCATCGAATGTAAAGTGCTCGTATGCCTCGTCGCTTATGTGATACAGGGAGCGTTCGCGGCAAAGTTCGTTGATCTCGCCCAGGGTTTCCGGCCGGTAAACGGCGCCCGTCGGATTGTTCGGCGAAACGGTCACAACGGCGCGCGTGCGCGAAGTAACGGCATCGGAAATATCATCGACACGGGGCTGTAAATCCTCATCCACTGGAATGGGCACACAACGGGCATTCGCCATCGTGATCGCCATCTCGTGATTGAAGTAATAGGGCGCGGGCAGAATGATTTCGTCGCCCGGATCGGCGACGGCCAGCAGCGCGTTATAAAACGCCATATTGCCGCCCGCAGTGACGAATACCCTGCGTTTGTCGTCAACCGGGATGCGGTTTTCTTCGCGCAGCTTTTTGGTGATTTCGTCTATGAGTTCGGGCAATCCGAAAACTGCATTGTAGCGATGCAGTTCGGGATTCGAGTCAAGTCGTGAAAGTTCGGCGAGAGCCTCAGGCGGGGGCCCCCACGAAACTATTCCCTGTCCGAGCGAAATCGCGCCCGGCGTTTGGCGAATCAAATCACCGACTATGGGTATGATCGGCGGTTGCACCCGCGCGATGCGCGTCGATTCTCGAAACATTTCGTTTGTTCCGTCTCATTTCGTTTGTTCCGTTATCTCTATCTTCGCGTGAAAACAAATCGAGGCCGGAACCCGAAAGTCCCGGCCTCGATTCTTCAGTCAGAGCGACCGCACGTCAGCAGCCCGGGAAGTCTACCGGGACCGTAAGCGTCGCGCTGTTGGTTAACGTCATCGTGTGGAGGACGTGGCCCTGGTTGAAGGCCTGTCCGCTGATCGCGGTGTTCGGGTTGTAGTTGATCTGAACACCGAGTATCGCCACATCGTTGAACGCCCGGATCTTCATCCAGCCCGTATGTCCGGGCGTGATCGCCGCGCTAAACGGCACGAAGGTCCGCGGGAAGTTGTCGCTGAGCACCCTCCGGAACTGGCAGTTCGGAGCAGGCTCGTTGAAGCTGTAGTTGTTCTCGCGGTCGTCGAACAGGTTGCCCGTCAGCGACCCGAGGGTAGCGCCGAGGTGCGACATGTTCCCGCCCACGGCGTGGAGTGCAATCATCGTCGAGTTGGAGTCTCCGGGGCTCGCGATGCTGCTTGCCGCCAACTGACGCGGCAGACGGTTGTAGTGAACGCCGTCGAACTTCAGCGTCGCCTGCGTCGCGGTCTGATCCACTCCGGCAGGGTTCAGTTGCAGCGCCGAGACCGCCACTGCGCCATAGCTCAGCGAGTGACCCGACGAGAACTTGACGTACGCGTCTCCGATCAGGAAGTTGCAGGCCATCGGTATTCCCGTATTCGGGTTGACGGCGACCGCGACGATGTACCCGGTGATGTTCGGATCGAAGTCCGAAGACCTGAAGGTGATCGTCTGGTTCGGCGTCAGGCAGATGAACACATCCTGCGCCGAGCAGGTCTGTCCATCCACCACGAACAGGTGAATGATCGAAGGATCGGTCTGCGATACGTTCGAGATCGAAATCCGCGTATTCTGCGAACCCGGCAGCGAAGCGTTCGAGGTGTAGAGCGGGAAGAACAGCACCGATCCCGCCTTGTCGTCCGAGGCCTCGGACTTGGCCGGGAACGGCAGTCCTACGGTCTGGAACAGCGGCTCGGTCGCCACCTCGTGAGTCACCGAGGCAGTGTTGTCGGCAGTGTTCAGCTCCGGCAGGCAGTTGCCCGAAGCAATCGTCGCCGTGTTGGTGACGAATACGTTCGGGAACTTGTTCGGAACCCGCGCTACGATCGTTACCGTCCCGGAGGTCGGGAAGGATGTCGCGCACTGGTTGGCCGCGCCTATGGTTCCGAGATTGATCGTCAGCGTCACCTGGTCGCCGGTAGGTCCGCCTACCGCCTGGCTGAAGGTCATTCCCGGAGTCGTCGAAACCACGCTCACCACCTCGAAGCCCGCAGGCAGCACATCGGTGATAACCGTACTTGCTGCATTGGACGGACCGGCGTTTGCGAAGTTCAACGTATAGGTCACGTTCGACGGGGGCTGCCCCATCAACGACGGCTTGACCGGATTCGGCGTCACCGACTTGGTGATCGAGAGTTCTGCCCTCGTCTGCACCGTCGTTTCGGCCGTGCCCGGGTTATTGGGCAGGTTCGGATCGGGCGTGCCCGACGAAGCCGTTGCCGTATTTACAAGCACCGTGTTGCACAACACCTCGGGGCACACCCTCACTACGATGGTGAGCGTCCGTGTTGTACCCACCGGCGTAAGCCCGGCCCAAACTGCCGTCACCGTGCCGTTGGTTCCTACGGGCGGAGTCGTGAGCGTTGTCGCTCCGGGTGCAACCGCCGACAGGAAGACCACGCCCGCGGGCAGCGGATCTGTGATCGTCAGATCGAGCGCGTCGCTCGGTCCGGGATTCGGCACTTCAATGACGTAGGTCAGGTTTTCACCCGCGATCACCGGATCGGGCGTGTCGGTCTTGAAGGTTGCGGCCTGTACGTCTGAACTGAAGGTGACGTTCACCGTATCGCAGATATTGGTGTTGTTGGCCGGAACCGGATCGGTCGACATCGACGTAGCCGTCACGCAGTTCTGATACGGCGGCGACGGCTGCGGCGTGAAGGCCGCCTGAAGCACGCGGATAGTGAACACTACGGTTCCGGAGGCATTCACCGTACCGTCGGCGTTCTTGTTCGGCGGCAGCTCGGCCGCAGTACAGGTAACGACCTGCGGCATCCCTACCGTGTTGCAACTGAAGTTCGGTGCGCCGTTGCCGTTCGGCGACTGCGCAATCGAAATGTTGGTTACGGTCTGGAACGGCGGCAGCGTATCGACCATCGATACCATCTGCGCCGCGCTCGGGCCGTTGTTGGTCAGCGTTACGGTGTAGTTGAACTCAAGACCGGCCACAACCGGGGTCGTGTGGGTCTTGGTCAGCGCCAGATCCGAAGTCGCGGCCACGGGCGTCGTCAACACGGCTGAACCGCCGATCGGACCATTGAAGCCGTTCATCGTACCGCTAATGGTCGCCGTATTTACGAGGTTGGCCTTGGTAGCCGGATCGATGAAGACAGTTACATCGATGGCTGACGTGTTGTTCGGAGCCACGGCCGAGAGCGCTCCCTGAGCCGTGCACTGCAGTTGACCGCCGTTGCCCTGCGGGTTGTTCGCCGGGTTGATGCCGGTCGGCGGCTGGCAGACCCAGGTCAGCGGTCCGCCCGGTACCGGATTGACCGAGATATACTTGACGCCGAGCACGCGGCCCGGAGGCGTCTCCAGACCCGAAGGCAAGATGTCGGTCAATTGGATATTGCTCGCATCCGACGGACCGTTGTTGGTGACCGTAACACGGTATGTCAGCACCGTACCCGGCAGCACCGCCGTGCCCGTTGCCACGGCGCCGTTCGGCGGCGTCGCCGGGCCGATCGGCCCGGTCTGATTCGGGTTGCTCGCCGAGGTCACCCCCGACTGCACGATCTTCGTTACCGTCAGGTTCGACGATGAAACGACGATGGTCGGAATCGGAAGGCTTGTGTTGTTGCTCGTGTTCGGATCGGGCGTGCTGCCGATCTGGTTGACGCCGTTTTCTTCAGCCGGTCCCGGCGGCGGCGGATTGCTGCCCGGGCCCGACGTGATGTTGGCGGCGTTGTGAACGACCGTCCCGCCCGCAACGGCGGCGTTCACCCTGACAAAGAAGACCAGGGTTCCAGAGTAACCGGCCGGCAGAGTGCCCGCCACGTACGTCGGGTCGACTCCCGTGTTATCGCCGGGCGAGCAGCGCAGTTGCTGGCTGCCTTCCGGATTGATCACCGTGCAGGCCAGCGATATGGGGCCTGTCGACGCGTGCGTCGCGCCGATGGTGAAGTTGAAAGGTATGGCCGGGGGCTGGGCAGCCGGAACGAAAACTCCGCCCGTAGCCAGCGCACCGACAAACGCCGAATTGGCCGGAACCGCATCAGTCAACGTAACATTGATTGAGTCGCTCGGGCCGGCGTTGGCAAACGGCACGTCGTAGCGGATGTAACCGCCCGCACTGACGCCACCCGCAGGCACGCCCGGTCCCGTCGGCAACGGCACCGCAACCAGCGGTCCGGCGCCGTCGGGATCGACCACCGGCGTAGCAGTCTTGCTCAGACCCAGATCCGCCGAAGTCGATACGATCACGCACGCCGTATCGGTGTTGTTGCCCGGGTTGGGATCCACCGCATCCAGATCCGCGACCTCACCCGGATCTTCCAGGATATCGACATCCGGATCTATCTCTACAGTCGCCGTGTTGCAGTAGTTGCCGCCCGCCGGAACGTTCGACGGGATCGTCAACTTCAGTATGATCGTAGTCATCGCTCCGGCCGGGAAGTTGCCCGCCGCGCCCGCAGCATTAAGACATACGACCTCGCCGTTGGTCTGCTGGCAGGTAAACCCGCCCGGACCTGCAACCACTACGTTGTTCGGAACGTTGGCAAGCGTGGTGCCCGTCGGAAGCGTGTCTGTGACGACGATGCTGCCGGGGGTCTGACCGCCGAGTACATCCGAGGGTCCGAGGTTGCTGAGCTTGATCGTGAAGTCGATATTCGACCCGGCGATCCACGGACCGCTGTCGCTCGACTTGTCAAGCGCCAGATCCGCAAGACGGATGACATCGGTAAATGCCGTAGCATCAACCGGACCGTTTTGCACCTCTGTGTCGGTGCCGTTGCTGTCGAACCAGGTAACGCTGGCCGTATTCTGGATCGATGAATTGGGATATCCGGAATCGACCTTGACTACCAGCGTTATGGTCTGTGAACCCGGCGGGAAGTTTCCGCCGTTGCAGGTAATCGAACCCGGAACCGCACCATTGTGCGTGCAGGCGCCCGCAACCGAAAACGGCCCCGTGCCGCTTACGGATACGAAACTGGTTCCGGCCGGCAGCGCGTCGGTGACTACCAGTTGACCGGCGTTCGACGGACCGGCGTTGTTGACCGTGATGGTGTAAGTCAGGTTCGTTCCGGCTACGACCGGATCGGGCGAATCCGACTTTTGAATCGTAACGTCTGCATTGGTGAAGACGGTGGTCGACGCACCAATAGCGTTGTTGCCCGGAACAGTATCTTCCGTCGCCGCAGACACCGTGGCGTTGTTGTTTAGAACAGTTCCAACCGCCAGCGCCGGATCGACCAGTCCAACTATGTTGATGTTGAACACGTTGGATCCAAACTGCGGCGGGATAATCGGCGGCGGGTTAATCGCCGGGGCGATAAACGTCGTCTTGGTGCAGGTCACGACGCCCCCGTCATGACTGCACGAGACGCCCGCGTCCGGACTAGTTGCCGAAACGAAGCTCACGCCCGCCGGCAGCGTGTCCTTCACTACGACGCTCTGTGCGTTCGACGGACCGTTGTTGGTTACCTGAAGACCGTAGTTGATCTGACTGCCCGCCAGTACATCAACTGGAGCCGTCTTGGCGATTTCCAGATCCGCCCTCGCCCTGACTACGTTCTGCGTCTCGTTCGATACGTTGTTCGAGGGATTGGCATCGCCGGAATCCGAGGCAATCGTCGCCTGATTCTTGATCACCACACCATCAAGAACGTTCTCCGCTACGCGAACCGCAAACTGTATGGTTCCCGCCGAGCCTGCAGGAAGCACGCCTGCTGTGTTGCCATTAGTAACGTCCGCGTCCGGAGTACAGTCAAGCTGATACTGGTTAAGCACCTGCAGAAGATCGCAGGTAAGAGGAGGCCCGGTTGTCGGTGTTACAACAACCCCGATCGGAACAAACGTCGGGTCAAGCAGCGTGCCGGCCGGAATGACGTCGCGAATGTGAACGTTCGCCGCGTCGCTCGGACCCACATTGCTGTATGCAAGCGTGTACTCGATTTCTCCGCTTCCGACGTTCCCTGGGCCGAACGTCCCCGATATTACAGTACCGCCCGCAGTCACCTGAGCGCCGAACACGCCGCCGGCAATGGTAAGCGCCGTCTTCGTGATCTGAAGATCGGCGTTGCCGAGTACGGTCGTCGTCACAGTCGACTGGTTATTCGAAAGATCCGGATCGCCGTTGACCTGCTGCACAAATCCGAACGGAGCCGGAATCGTTACCGTAACGGTAGCGGTGTTGGAAACTACGCCCTGAAGCGGGAAGTTCGCATTGACCGCGACCACAAAGGTGATTGTAGCCGTAGCGTCAGGCGGCATCGCCGTCGAGTTGACGCAACCCAAGCCGTTTAGAAGCGCAATCGAGCACCCGGCAAACGGCCCCGTTCCCACTACGGATACGGCGGTAGTATTCGCCGGCAGCGGATCGGTGACGTTTACCTCACCGACGAGCGCCGTGCTTATGCCGTTGTTCTTGATTGCGAGCGTATAGGTAATGTTCTGACCCGCTACAACCGGATCGGGAGTCCCGGTCTTGACGATCTGCAGGTCGGGCTGACGCACTACGGCGTGCTGTACGCCGTTGGAATCGAGACCCGGTCCGTCGTCGTCGCTGGTCGCGTTGCCGAACGTACTGGTCTTGATGTTGGCTACGTTCGGTGTGCCGGGCTGCACCGGCCCCGCATCCGGATTTACCTGAAATACGATCGTAATGGTTGCAAGCAGTCCCGGCGGAAACAGTCCGCCCGCCGTGCATATCACGTCGTAATCCGGAGCGCCCGTGTTTACACACGATCCCGGAGCGCTGAACGGCCCCGTACCCGTAGCAGACACGAACTGATACTGACCCGAGGTCCAGTTGTCCGTAACGACCACGTTTTGCGCGGCGCTCGGACCCTGGTTGATTACCTGAATCGTGTAGGTGACGTTATCGCCGGCCACGACCGTCGTGGGAGAAACCGACTTGGTAATGCTGAAGTTTGCAAGCTGTTCGACGGCGGTGGTAACCGACGGGTTGTTGTTGGAGCCGTCCGGATCGCTCAGCGCCGAACGTACGCGCGCAATGTTTGTGACGCTTGCGCCCAGGAATCCCGGATTGACCCGGAATACAACGAAGATCTGATCCGAATTGCCTACGTTGGATACTGCACGGGTGCACGAAATGGTACCCGCCATCTGCCCCGGCGGCGGCGCCGTGCATATGACATTGGCCGACGATGCATTTACCGAAATAAAGATCATATTCGGCGGAATGTCATCCTCGACCGCAATATCGGTAGCTACGCTCGGTCCGTTGTTTGTGACCGTCAGCCGGTAAGCGATAAGTTCTCCGGCGTTGACCGGATCATTCGGAATAACCGTCCCTCCGCTGCCTGCTTGCGGGACCGAATTCGGAGCGATGCGCTCCTTGATCATCGCAAGGTCGGCCGAGCCGGTTACGAGCGTGGTCGTGGTCAAAGAAACGTTGTTGCCCGAGTTCGGGTCCGGCGTAGGCTGCTCCTGACCGGCCTGATTGGAGTTGATCGATGCGGTGTTGCCTATGATGGTGCCCGGCGCAACGTTTGCCGGAACGAGCACTTCATAGGTAATAGTTCCCGTCAATCCCTTCGGCCACACGCCCGGCACATAACTCGGATCGACCATCGTGTTGTCGCCCGGAGTACAGGTGAAAAGTACACCAGGAGCCGCCGCAGAACATATGACGGAAATCATTGCCCCCGGATACTGTACCGGATCGCCGGTCTGCACGAAAACCGGCTGAGAAAATACCGTGACATTGCCGGGCACATTATCCGAAACCAGCACGTTTACGGCATCGCTTCCCGGTTCGACTTCGGGATTGTTGCCTACCGTCAATATATAGGTGATCTTGCCGGCCGGATCGCCGCCGCCCGCAGTAACCGAACCCGGATTGGCAACCTTCAGGATGCCCAGATCGGCTTCGGCAATGATGGTGGTATTAACCGTTGCGCTAGTCGGCGAGTTTGTCTGGGCGCCCGAATCGCAGTTGCCGGAAGGCGGCGGCGTCCACTGCGAGGAGGCTGCCAGTATCGTACCGTTCGGCAACAGTGAATTCGTCTTGACTACGAACGTAAAGGGGAAGTCATCATTTGCGGCGCTGACCGGGGCCAGTCCCGGTATCCCCAGCGGAGGCGGAGGAGGTTCGCAATCAATGAACGTCGGCCCAAGGGGATTAACTTCCGGCGTACACGTCCAACCCGGCGCCGGCGTGATAGCCAGTACAGCAGAAATCGGATTCAAACCGCCAATAATCGGCAGTGTAGGCAGATTGAACCTCATTACACCGCCGTAAATCGTGCTCGAATCGAGCGTCAGAACGGGAATTTCCTGATGTCGCAGGGTGGTGTTATAGGTAATTGTCTGCCCGGAATAAGCGTTGGCCGGCCCATTGGTAAGTCCACCGGGGAAAGCCATTGTGGCACGGCTGACCACATTCACGATCGGGGCCATCGCCGTTGTGGCTCCCATGCCCAGGTTGACGACGCCGTCTCCCACTACGGTAAGGACGGCCGAGTTTTGTATCGTCTCGCACTGCGTCTCCACATCCGGTCCGACCTGCACGCTGTATGTTATGGCTCTGGTACTGCTTGCCGGGAACAGCGTCAACGCGTTGTTGCACCCTGTTGAAAACAGCGTCGCAGTCGTACAGCCCGCAGAAAACGTACCGCCAACCACTGCCGAGGCGACCAACTGACTCTGCAGATTTGCGCTCGATGCAGTAAGCGTGTCCATCACATTGAGCTGACCTACAAGAGCCGTACTCGGTCCGGCATTGTTGATCGAGATCGTGTAGTCGATGTCGTCAAAAGGACCCGAACCGGCTACAAGATTGTTCGTGCCGCCCGTGTTCGATACGGCCGCCCTCGTCTTGGTAAGCGTCAGGTTCAGACAGCTCTGGGTTGTGATGCCCGCCGTACCACCTGCTGCCGCAATCGTTGTGGTTTCAGTAGATACGAAAGAAGCGTTCTGATTCGGGAAATTTGTGCCTGGGGCCGTATTCGCAGGAATAGCGACATTGACAGTAATTGTTGCCGTCGCATTAGCAGCAAAATTGGCCGCAGTACAGGTAAGTAGGGTGTTGCTCATCGAAAGACCGCAAGAAAACCCAGCATCCGAGGCAAACGAGGATAGCGTCCAGTTTGCTGGGGACAGCGGTGACCTGAAAGTTACCACCGCATTCGTATCCGCAACGCCATCGTTAACAACCTGGATCTGGTATTGGGCCGTCGTTGGAAAACCATTGAACCCCGTACCGGCGCAGAACGGGGAGGTTCCAAGCACAGTCTGCGTGATCGAGGTAATCGCCATTGCTCCGGCGACTTCCAGTTCACCGCCCAGCCCGGCTTCAACCGCGCTCAGCGTAGAAATGGGCGCGCTCGTCGCATTTGCAACGATCGTCACCGGTTCAAACTGTCTTCGCACTAGGCTCCGTATCGGAGCCGGCGTGATCGAGATGATCTTCTGCCCGGTCGGGCTCGCGTTGAATCTCGATGCGAGAGCCTGACGCGCGGCGGCCGCCGATTGCATCGGGGCGAATACGAACCCGACGCTCAGCATCAAACACGCCAGCAGCGAAAGCGCAACAATCTTTCTGGTATTTCGTTTCTGGACGGGGCCCATTGCGAATTCCTTTCGGTTGGACACGGTTACAGCTCTTAAAGGCGCACACCGCAACGTTAGTGAGGGTGCGGCACGCTATGACTGAATTGCTTGGTTCGCGAAACGTATTTCAGACGCTCGAGGCCGGAATCGGCCAAAGCGCCTGAAAGGTTATGAAATCAATGCCGGAAAACGGATGATGAGGGCGGACAAGCCGGACGCATTTGATACCGCTTAATGCAAAACATAATCCCGGGTGGCCTGTCGAACCTCCACCGAATCGCGGCTTACTCCGTATTCCAATCGATACGCCGCGATCCGCACGCTTTACTTTCTGTTTTTCGTATCTTTGAATTCGCCCAATAAAACCGGGCGAATCTGCTCTCTCGAAACTCTCTGCAACACGCCCCGGGTTGGGATGACTTATTACCTCATTGCCGTGAGTGCGCTTTGAGGAACCCAATGACGCGGCGAGAGTATAGCGTTGATCCCAAATTCTGGCAAGCCCTTTTCCATCTGAAATTTCCCTCAATTCCCTACACCACTTCCCGAGCCTTGAAGTTTTTTCCACGCCTCCACATACTTCATCGTTTTCGGATTCTCGGTATTCCAGCGCGGCGCCGCCCTGTTTTCGGCAATCATCACCAGCGCAAGCGCCGTCATTCGGGCCGTTTTTGCAAGATTCGGATAGTCTATTTTTTCCCAATGATCGCCGACCTGGTGATAGTCCGGGAAAATAAACGCCACACACAGCGTATGCGCGGGCACCCCTGCATCGGCAAGCGCCTGATTGTCGCTGCGCCCGAAAAACGCATCC
The DNA here is from genome assembly GCA_019639255.1 of Acidobacteriota bacterium. Lineage (GTDB taxonomy): Bacteria > Acidobacteriota > Blastocatellia > RBC074 > RBC074 > JAHBSF01. Next base: position 86,052 of record JAHBSF010000009.1, read on the forward strand.
GAATTTTTTTCGTGCTTGTATACCTCTATGCCTACAGCCTCGCCCGCCGCCCTGAATATCGGCCCCAAATCCGAGTAATCAAACCCGGTTAACGTAGCCCGGTTCACCTGCGATCCCTCGCTGCTGTCGGTCCTTCCGACGTGCTCCAGATTTATATTCGCTACCGTCTGTTTGAGCGGAAAAATCGGATTGCGCCCGTAAAACCTCGACCCGAGAAGCCCGCGCTCCTCTCCGAACACGGTCATAAAAACGATGCTGCGTTTCGGGCGCGTCTTGAGCTTCGACAAAGCTGCGGCAATCTCTATAACCGCTACGGTGCCGCTGCCGTCATCATTCGCCCCGTTGAAAATCTGATCTCCCTCAAGGTCCGTGCGCATACCGACATGGTCGTAATGCGCCGTTACGAGTACGTAGGTTTCCTTGAGTTCCGCATCCGAACCGCGCAGCAGTCCTACTACATTCCTCAGCTTTACCGGACGTTCTACTCGCGCCGGAATCGACAGCGTCAATTTAGCGGTAGTCGGACCCGAAGGCAGTGAATCGTAAAGCGCGCCCAACCGGGGTTCGTGCGCAACGATACCGGCAAGCGGCGAGGATTGCTGTCCGGGCCGCTGAAACTCCGGATCAATCAATCGCGGCGGGGCGTAACCGCGCCCGCGCGCGGTGGTCCGGTCCACGATCAATATGAGCGCCGGTCGCAGCGGGCCGAGTATGCGGGCGACTTCATTGAGATTTTTGCCCTCCGCATCTGTAATCAATACGCGGCCTTCATACCCCTCGGCCGACGGTTTGTTTGCCTCAACTTCCGCCAGCACGGCCTTTACAAGCGTTTCATCCCTCAAATCGAAACCCGCATCTCCCGGATAACTTATCTGTGCGCGCGAAAGCGCAAAACGCTCGGATCCATTGCCGATTGAAAAAGCGAAACCCGTATCGGGCGTTTCAACTACTTTCCAGTTTGCGGTCTGAAAATAACCGTCGTCGCCTACGGGTTCGAGTCCCGCGCGGCGAAACTGCGCCGCAATGTATTCGGCGGCGATATCGAGTCCGCGCGAGGGCGTGGCGCGGCCTTCGAGCAAGTCCGAAGCGATGAAGGAAAGATGTCCGCGCAGCGAATCTTCGCTGATGTAATCGAGCGCCGAGCGAAGATCTGCGTTTATTGCGGGCGCGGGCGTTTGCGCCCTCAGCAAAACGAGAGAAACGGAGCAAACGAAAATAAACGAAACAAACGAAACGAACGAAAGCGCCCGGATCGAACGCCTTTTCGTTTTGTTCCGTTTATTTTCGTTTGTTTCGTTATCTCTCTTCATCGCATTAGAAATCGTCCGAAGCGACATATGCATCAATGAGCGCAATTTCCCCCTCCTTGCCGGGCTTCGAGTTGCCGTGCTCCATGCCGACGACGCCGTTGAATCCCTTTGAGTGAATATGTTTGAAGATATTCCGGTAGTTCATCTCGCCCGTAGTCGGTTCCTTGCGGCCGGGGTTGTCGCCCACCTGGAAGTAGGCCACTTCGCTCCAGGCGTAATCGATATTTGGGATGATGTTCCCCTCGGTGATCTGCTGGTGATACATATCGAACAGGATCTTGCACGAGGGGCTTGCGACCGCCCTGCAGATCAGGTACGCCTGCGGAACCTTGTGCAGAAAGACGCCCGGGTGATCGCGCAAACGGTTGAGCGGTTCGAGCACGATGGTCAACCCGGCGGGTTCGAGCAGTTCGCAGCACCGCTTCAGATTATCGATAACGTTTACGGTCTGGTAATCCCATTCAAGTTTCAGATCGAATACGCCGGGAACTACGGTGGCCCATTTTGCATTCACGCGTTTTGCAACATCGATGGATGTGCGAATGTCCTTGAGTATGGCCTCGATTGCTTCGGGTTTGTTCGACGCGAAGGTGACGTTGCGGAAATCGCCCGTGGCTACGAAAACGCCCATTTCCATGCCGAGGCGCGCCAATTCGCGACCGATTTTTTCCTGAAGCTCGACGGGGCGGTTTTTCATGCCGTTGTCTTCGAGGGCTGTGAATCCCTGATCGGCCATAAACCTGAGTTCGTCTATTGGATCTGAGCCCGCGTGGTTTTTGAACATGCCGAAGTGCGGGGCGTATTTGAGCTTGAATTTGCGTTTGGCGGTCTGGGGCGCGGTTGCGGCGTCGGCGTTTGCGCCGATTAGTGCGATGGAACCGGCGGCAAGGCCGGCTGAGAGTACGTCGCGTCGTTTCATTGTGTAGATCTCTGAAGCGGGAAAGAAACCGCGGAATTCGCGCAAATGAAATATGAAAAACCGGTCAGAGAGGGTTGCTCCCTGACCGGTTGAAATTTCAGCAACGCTGATTTTTAGCTCGGTGGGAACACCGGCATCGTAATCGTGGTCGTATCGGTCAGGGTCAGCGTATGCATGTTGCGGCCCTGGTTGTACGCGCCCTGATCGCCTGCGGCGTTCGGGTTGAAGTTTATGACCGCACCCGACAATGCCCGCGACATGGTTGCGAAGATCTTCAACCAGCCCGAAGTGCCTGCGGTAATGTGCTGATTGAAGGGCGGAGCGGTGCGGATGAACGAATTGTTGAGCGTACCGCGCAACTGGCAGCCTGCCGGACCGAGCGTAAAGCTCGCCGACACTTCCGCATCGTTGTACAGCACGCCGAACAGATTCGGGATCATCTGCAATCCACCGCGGAGATCGCCTCCGAGCGCGTTGAGCACCATCAGCGTTTCGTTGCCGCTGTGGGTATCGGGAACGCTCGATGCTGCGAGCGCGCGCGGCAATTGTCCGTAATTGCCCGGTTGTCCGTTAAAGACCAGATCCGCAGTGCTCGAATTCAGATCGCAGCCCGGTCCCGTGCCCTCGCCCGGAATCCTGCTGACGGCAAGAGCGCCGAGGTTCGCCTGATGGCCCGTCGAGAGCTTGACGTAGGCATCCCCGATCAGATGGTTGAACTCGATCGGGCATCCCGTATCGGCGTCAACCGCAACGGCTATGAGGTAACCCGTAGTTCCCGGATCCAGATCCGAGGCCAGGAACGAGATGGTCTGGTTTGCAGTCAGGCATACGAAGTTGTTCGATACGCCGCACGTATTTCCGTCAACCCAGAACAGGTGCAGATATATAAACTGTCCCGCGTTGGTGTTGGTCATACTTATGCGCGTATTCTGCTGGTTCGGAGCAGACGGGCTCGAAGAATAGAAGTTGAAGATCAGCACCGAGCCGGCCTTCTGATCGCTCAGTACATCGGGCGGGAACGGCTCGCCCGGCCCGAGCGACTGATTCGGATCGCCCTCTACAATCAGGCAGGCCGTGGCTTGAGCCGAGTTGTTGCCCGGGTTCGGGTCGGGTTCGTTAGCAGTTACGGTTGCGCGATTGGTGAACGTCTTCTGTGTAGCGCCCTGCGGCACCTGCATCCTTATCGTGATGGTCGCGGATGCATCCACCGCAAGCGATCCGAGGTTGCAGATAATCGGGCTGCCGAGATTGCAGCTTCCCTGCGACGGCGTAACCGTTTGCAGGTTGAGCGCGCTCGGCGGCGTATCGACTACGGTAACGCCGGTCGCAGTAGTAGGCCCGAAATTCGTGACCGTAACGGTGTAGGTCACGACGCTTCCGGGTTCCACGCAGTTGGGTGCGGCGCGTTTTGTGATGCTGAGATCTGCATCGAATACCGGATCGACGAAGCCGAAGTCGAATGTATGGTTGTTGACTCCGGGAGCCGGAATCGTGAATCCGATCACGGAATTGAGGCCGACCGTGACGCCGTCCGAATCGTTGATGTCCGAAGTGCCCGGAGCATCATTGATGGTCGGGATGCGCCCGCCGAGTGCGCCCTGTCCGAGCGCGATGCGGATTTCGTAGGGCAGGCCCGCGATTATGCCGCCCGTTACGTTTGAGTTGTTGAAGTAATACTGGCCGACGGAATTTGTTGACGTTGTGCCGACCGCGCCGCCGTTCTGTATGAGTTGAACAGTTACGTTTGCGAGCGCCGGTTCACCCGGATCCTGAAGTCCGTTCTTGTTGACGTCGTACCAGACGAAGTTGCCGACTTCGATCGTCGGCAGGTCGCGCAAGGCGGCCAGGTCTCCAAGTCCGTTGGCCTTGCCGAACGCCTCGCTCGTGGCGAGTTCCGAGTCGTAGATGCGGAAGTTCTTCGCCGAGGTTCCGGCCGCGTTGTTGAACCAGCGCAAACCGCCGTCAAACAGCGTATCGTCGTTCGCCGTCGGCACGATCGGAATCGGATTGATGAGCGTGGCCACAACGTCGGGGAACCCGGGCAACTGAATCATGCTTCCCATCCCCGTGTCGTCGTGGAAGCGCGGCGCGTTGTCGCGGAAATAATACTCGCCGCTGCCGGGTCCCTGCTGGTTGTTGGCGCCGGCCGTGGCCGTGCCCCCGCAGTTTCCATTGTTTTCCAGCGTCCACCCGCTGCCCGGACTGCCGCAGGCGCGCAGTATATCCCCCGGCGCCACACCGTAATAGAAATCGTTCGTATCCGGATTGTCGAACGAGGCGACGCCCGATTGATCGCCCAAGCGGTCGCGTACGCCGAGGATCATGTTGCCGCGATCGAATTCGATATCCGAGAGCATCGGCTGCGGATAAATCGAGCGCCTGACGTTTACTCCCATCAGGGTTGTGGAAATGACCCCCTCCGCTATGTTGCGGAACACGGGCACCCACGGTTTCCACTGCGCGGCAAAGCAAGCCGGAAGTCCGTCCTGCGAGTTGTCGGCGCAGGCGCGGGCATAGTTGAACGGCACGGTCAGAACCGGCGAACCGCTGAACGCCAGAGTCATTGGATTCACCGTGTAGACGTAACCGGCGAGAGTGGCGATGTTGCCTTCGCTTGCACCTCCTCCCGTCGTGCTCTCAGCCGTACAGGTAATACCCACATAGATCTGCCCGCGATAGTACTTGACGGCAAACGGCCTGACGTCGCCGTCCGAGGTGCAGCCCGGAGGATTGAGAGGCACGGCCGTTACGCGGATGTTTCCGGCCGTGGGAGTGGCATCGAGCGGGATTTCGTAAAGCGCGCGATTCGCGAGATTGATTGTGTAGAGTTTTGTTTCGTCTTCAGAAATCGTAAGTCCGCCGAGCGATACCTTGCCTACGGCGTTGAACGAAACGTTGCCGTTATCGCGCAAATCCACGAAGTTGTGCGGATTGCCGCCGGCGGTGTTGGCGCCGAAGATGGTGTTGAGATCTACGGCAAGCGTCACGGTCGGCCCCGCAGGATCGATGCGGTAGATGGCGCCGGTGCCGCTAGGCCCGAAATCCGAATACTTCTTCATAAACGACGAGGCATAAAGACGCCTTGTCCCGCGCGCCCACGCAACTCCCCATGTCGCGCCGACCTGCGCAGTAGTGGCGTAAATCGCCTTCGGCGGCATACCTATGTCGAAATCCGGGAAGGGACCGTCGCCCGTAGTGCGCGCGCTGCCCGAGGTATACGGGAAGGCGACTATGGCCGGGCCGTTGTTGCCCGCGTGCGGGCCCCCGACGTAGCACGGAATTGCGAGCGTCGGATTGTTCTGGGAGAAATCTTCGGGGATGACGAGCGCGGTGCTGATGTTGTTGCTGTTGCCGTCGGGAACAAACTGCACCGTGGTGCCGGAATTGGCGCCGAAACGTCCGGGAACGAACCCGGCCGGAAGATTGGTGAACTCGACGCGGTATGGGCCTGTAGACCCGGCCGTATTGATCGAGTATGTGCCGTTGGCGCCCGTCACGGCAGCGCCGGCCACGGCATTGGCCGAGGTGTAGGCCGTTACGGTCACGCCCGGCACCCCGCTGTCGACGGCTACGGCGACGTTGCCGTTGCCCGTATTCACGATAACGGCGGATGTATCCTGCACGCCGTTGTTGTTGTAATCGTGAAAGACTACGCCGGAAATTGTTCCGGTAGCCGCAGCCCCTCGCCCTCCGGTTACTGCAAGCGACGTGCTGCCGACGATAACGGCCAGGATCAGCGCCGTGCGCAGCCATATCGACGGTCGGGTGAGGCCCGGGATCGACTCTCTCTTGGTCATATTGATCATATTGTGCATGTTGTGCATGTGCTCGTTGTGCATGTGCTCGTTGTGCATGTGTTCGTGAAACGACATGGTCTGCTCTCCTCCGAGCGCCGGCTGAGCCGCGGGTGCGCTCGCCCCGTACGTTGCCCGTACATTGATTGCTGCCCTTTGTCTTTAGCCTGGCTCGATCTCGACCATGAAGCCTGAGGGGATGCGGGGTAGGCCACCTGAACGAGTCGCTTTTACCTTTTACAAGTTATAAAAACGCAATCGACAAACTTCTCTGGGCCGATGCTTTATCCTAGCTTTAGTGAGGCGGATTTCGTAAGCCCGGCACAGTCTACGTTAAAGCGTTTTCAGGGTCAACCAAAAATCTGGCTATCCAAACAGGGATCAACAGAATAGCGAAGAGAAACCACGGAATATGCCGAAGCCTCGAAAATCACCGAAAGGGCGATCTTTTTTCCGCAATTTCCGTAGTTTCGGTGCATCAGAGCGCGTTTTGAAAGCCCCGAAGGGGGGAAAGATCTGTAGCCTGGTGCGCAAGCGCCAGGTCAGATTCAGAAAAGCGTCCAAGCCCTGAAAGGGCGAAAGACCTATACAGCGATGATCTTCCGCCCTTTCAGGGCTGGAATTGATGTTGGACCGATACCCAGGGCTTACGCCGCTGGGCTACAGATCTTTCGCCGCTTCGCGGCTGAAAACTCAAAGAACTTCGTTTACAGAGTATTTAGTCAACCTTCAGAACGATCTTGCCGAACTGCCCGCCCTGCTCCATTCGCCGGTGAGCTTCGGCCGCCTCGCCGAGACCAAAAACCTTGTCCACTACGGGGCGCAACTCCCTGCTTTCATACAGCTTCAACATTTCGGCGAACTCCGAACGCAGGCCCATAGTAGATCCGAGAACCGTCAACTGTTTCCAGAAAATGCGCCGGACCTCGAATTTGTTTACCGCACCCGCCGTCGCGCCGTAGGTCGCAAGCCTGCCGCCTGTTTTCAGTATCTCGATTGCTCTGGCGAAGGTTTCGCCCCCGACGCTGTCTATTACGACATCGGGCCCGCCGCCCGTCATAGCGACGATAGCCTTGCCCCAGTCTCCTTCGCGGTAATTGGCGCCTCCGGCGGCGCCGAGAGCCTTTGCGCGCTCGATTTTTTCATCGCTGCCCGAAGTCACATATACTTCGGCTCCGGCTGCGAGTGCAATCTGAAGAGCAAAGGACGAAACTCCGCCGCCTATCCCCGTAACGAGCACCTTTTCTCCCGCCGCAACCTGAGCGCGCGTTACCACTGCGCGATAGGCTGTGAGTCCCGCAAGCGGAAGCGCCGCAGCCTCTTCAAAACTCAAATGCCCGGGCTTCGGCGCAAGGTTTTCAGCCGGAACCTTGACAAATTCGGCATATGTTCCGTCTTCCGGCAGTCCGAGTATGTGAAATTTATTCGATTGCGCGCGGGGATTGTCGCCCCAATCAAAACACGGATCGACGACAACCTCTTTACCTACCCAGGCCGTATCCACGCCCTCGCCCACCTCGGCAACCACGCCCGCTGCGTCCGAACCGAGAATCACGGGAAGTTTTACACCCGGATAAAGCCCCTGACGAATGAACACGTCGCGGTGATTGAGCGCGGCAGCCCGCACGCGCACGACCGCTTCACCGGCGCCCGGTTTTGGATCCGCGACTTCCTGCAAAACCAGAGCGTCGGCATCTCCCATCGATGTCAGTACCGCTGCCTTCATAATGACTCCTTTTGTTCCGTCATCTCTCCTTCTGACAGACACGCGCGCAGATCCTCGGGCAATTGCACAGCCCGGCCGTTCCGAACCGCAACTACGGTCATGGATCCCTCGCACGCAAGTTCGGTCATCTCCTTATCCGCATACACGCGATACTCGTAACGAATCGAACTTCTGCCCAACCTTCCGATCGTAATATGCATGCGAAAGGGCGCATACAGCCGCAGCACGCTCTTGAAACTGCATTCGACGTGTACTCGCGGAAAATCCACATCTCGCCCTTCGGCCTGCATCGAATATCCAACGCTGTGCAGCAGTTTCGCTTCTCCGTCCTCGAAGTATTCGAACATGCGCGGAAAATGCAAACGCGCGGCCGCATCGCCGTCGGCCCACCTTATATGCCCGTCCAGTATCGCTTCAACCGCCATCCCCGCGCTCCTCCTGACTTTACAAACTATTTTACGAACTCCGCGACGACATCGTAATGAAACCTTACGCCTTCGATAAATGCCTTCTTCCCGATCCGCTCGTCGTTGCCGTGAAAGCCGCCGCCGAGTTCTCCGGGCGGCGCGACAAAGGGTGAAAACCCGTAGCTCGCAATTCCGAGTTCGCGGAAGTAGTGGCTGTCTGTAAACCCTGCCAGTACGGGAAAAGTCAGCACCGCGCCGGGATAACGCCGCGCGCCTACTTCGCCGATTGTTTTGACGATCTCGGAATCCACCGATGATGCATTCGCCGCAAACGCAAGCACCGATTCTACGCGGATGCCCGGGTCCGCAATCACCGACCTGATCTCGGCAATCCAGCGTTCTACGTTTTCGCCGGGGACTACGCGCGTATCAATCTCGGCCGTAGCTGCGGGCGGTATGACGTTTACCTTTGCGCTTCCGCCGAGCATCGTCGCCGTAATCGTATTTCGCAGCAGCGCCATCGTGCGCGGATCGCTTTCGAGCAGGCGCAGGAAATCCGGATCCTTGATCGATTCGCGCAGGTTCTCATACCTCGCCCGCAGCGATGAAGGAGCGAGCGGAGCGAATGCGCGAAACGACTGCTCGACTACGGGCGTAACCTGCACGGGCGCCTTGTAGTCGATAAGCCGGCCCAAAGCGCGAATCAACCTGTTTACCGAGGAATCCTCCATCGGCACAGATGCGTGTCCCGGCGTTCCCGTAGCGGTCAGGCGCAGCCATACGGGAGTTTTTTCCGAAGGTCCGACGCCTATAGAGCGCACCGCGCCCTGCGCGTCGACGAGATTCCCCGCGCCTTCGTTCAACAGGAACTCGGCATTACCGAGCAGTTCGGGATGCGTTTTTGCAAACCATCCCGCGCCCATTTTCCCGCCTGCTTCCTCATCCGCCGTTGCGAGAAAGATCACATCCCGACTGAGCTTTGCGCCCGAACGCTTGAGGGCCAGCATCGTTACGAACTGCGCCATGCCGAGCGACTTCATATCCATCGCGCCGCGCCCGTAAATAAATCCGTTGCGTTCGGTCGCACTGAAAGCGCCCGCGGTCCAGAACTCGGGACTGTGCGGGACTACATCGGTGTGGTTGAGCAGCACGAGCGGACGTTTGCTTCCGTCTCCGCGTATGCGCGCCCATATGGTGCCGCGGCCGGGAAACGGTTCGAATACGCGATGCTCGATCCCCTCGCGTTTGCATATGGCGGCGAAAAAGCGTGCGGCGGCGATTTCGCCGCCCGGAGGGTTGGTGGTGTCGATGCGCAGGTAATCGGCAAAAAGCCCAAGGGCTTCGCGTTCAAGCTGCGGCCAGTCGATGCCCGGTTCGCGGGCATCTAAAGTAAGGCTGCCGCCCGGACACAAAAGCATCAGAGTTACGAAAAGCAATCGAAGCTTCTTCATAGAATTTGCAGAACCGGTCGAGATAGCGTCAAACTTTTGCGGGTCGGAGCCGCGAGGATGAGCAATAATACAGCGAAAGGCCCGCAATCTCCAGCAGCAAACCGAGTATTACCGATTCGCCGCCGCTTGACAAAAGCGGGATGCGCCGTTAGAGTCCCGAATGTCTTGATTGACATTGACGCGGGGTGGAGCAGTCCGGTAGCTCGTTGGGCTCGATACCGCGAAATTGAATTAAGCATTGACAAGCTAATAGAGTAGTCAATGCCGACAGGCGTCAGCGAAAACCAAAGATCCGCCGAATATCGGGACGCCTGGGAAGCAATTTCGCATTGGGCTGCACGAAAAGAAACTTTCGTGTGATCACCTGTCAAATTCGGGGAAGCCGCTGGCGGGGTAATCCCGAGCCAAGCCTGCACTAGCATCAAAACGTGCAGGAAGGTGTAGAGACTAGACGGCAGGCACCCTAACGGTCAGGCCGAGGGTGAAGAGATAGTCCAGACCACGAACTGAGTATTCAGGCAGCGAAAGCTGTCGTGGCAAGCATAACCCAAAGGTCGCGGGTTCAAATCCCGCCCCCGCAACCAGTTTCAGGGCCGTCCCCGGGTGGGCGGCCCCTTTCATTTCCGGGCGGAAAGAGAGATAACGAAACAAACGAAATGAGACGGAAACTACGGAAATACTCAACTTTTCCGTTCTTTTCGTCTCATTTCGTTTGTTCCGTTATCTCTCTTTCCGCACGGTCGCGCACCGCTTCAAGCGCACGCTGCAGGCGTTCCAGCGCACGCATTTCCCGCTCGCCTTCAAGATCATCAACAGCAAACGGTTCTCCGATTACCACTACGGCGCGTGCAAACGGTTTCGGAATCTGAATCCGGTCCCAGCTCGGCAGTTCCCAGTACCTGTCCATCGAAATCGAAAACGGCAGTATCGGGGCGCCCGCCTTCGCCGCAAGCAGCAACGCGCCGGGTTTGGCTTCATAACGCGGGCCGCGCGGCCCGTCTACGGTAAACGCCGCGCTGCGTCCGGATTTCACCGCCCGGATCATCTGAATGAGGGCGGCGCGTGCGCCGCGCGTAGAGCTGCCGCGTGCGGCGCCGTAACCGAAGCGTTGTATGAACCGCGCGATATATTCCGAATCGAAGCTGCGCGACGACATCACGACTATGCGGCGGTTTCGCCAGAAATGTGTAGCTATAGGAATGCGGTTATGCCAGAAACAATAAACCTGAGGCTTGGTTTCGCTGTGATGTTCCAGGCCCACGACCCGGTAACGCACCGTAGCGCCTATGACGCGGATCAGCCAGTAGAGCAGCACGCCGGCCGCGCGAATAATGAGACGCTGGCGCAGGCTGTACTGATCGAGTTCGGCAAAACGGTCAATGCGGTCCCCGGCATTAGAACCGTCAATTGCCGAACCATTTCGTTGCCTTCGTTTTTGGGCCTGCCCGGTCATCACCATACCAAATCAAAGCCGAATCAAAGCCGAATCCAGGACATTGAGACATAGAAGAGAGATAACGGAACAAACGAAAAATAGACGAAAACTACGGAAATATCCAATTTCCCCGCAGTTTTCGTCTATTTTCGTTTGTTCCGTCATCTCTCTTCAGTCTATGTTATTGGATCTTCCCCCGACTCCCTGAATGCAGGTAAATACAACTATGGACTCGATTGCACTCAAAAGACTCAAAAACGATCTGCCGAAAAATGTCGATGCCGCTCTGGACACCCACGCGGTGCGCGCAGAAACCTGGGCTACACGCGTGCGGATAGGGCTGCTGCTGCTGAGCGCGGGCGCTGCGGCAAGGTACTGGAAGGCGGGCGATTGGTCGCCTTACATATTTTTGTTTACTGCCGCGCTGTGGCTCACGGCATCCGTTGTAGTGTCGATGCGGATGCGGCGCGGCAGTTCTGAATCGCTTGTGCGCATCACGACGCTTGCGGATTTCACGATCGTGCACCTCGGATTGATCGCGCTTGCGTGGACGGGGAACGCCTCGGGAGCGGCCGTGTATTTTATGAGTTATTTTCCGCTGCTTGCCGTAGCGTCGATACGCTATCGATGGACGCTTGTTTGTCTTGCAGCGGTCTACGTCGCGGCGTTTCTTTCCATATTTGCGCTGTTTTCTTCGGCGTCGCCGTGGCTTGCACTCGCGGTGTTTGGGCTGACGGCGCTCGTAGGGATGCTCGGATCGGGCAAGCCGAAGGATCTGATGGTGGGTGTTGCGTCGAAATCGCTGCAGGAAGCCTTCGACATCGGCGCGCGGCAGAAGGAAATCGAACTCAACAACCTGTTTCACGAAGCGCTGTTTCCTCCCTCCCAGATCGACCTGCCGACGATATGGTGCGCATCCAAACACTCGGCGGGAGTTGAAACGGGCGGTGATTATTACCAGGTATTCGATACCGCGGCAGGCCCCATTGTGATTGTGGGCGATCTCGCGGGCAGCAACAGCACCGAAGCGCTGCGCGATACGGCGCTGCTGCATAAGACGCTCGTGCAAATTACGAGCCGGGAAACCGACCCCGTAGGCATTCTCGCGCGGCTCAACGAATGGGTTTTTGAAAAGTACGAAGGCAAGCGCCTGTTTACCTGCGTGGTCGTGCGTTGGGAAGGCGACACGATGTATTACGCCAATGCGGGGCACCTGCCGGCAATCCGGCTCGTAAAGGATACGCGCTCGCGCCTGCCCGTCACCTGCGGTCCTGCAGGCGAACGCCGCGACGCCGAATTTGCGGTTCAGAAAATTCAGTTTCAGGCGCGCGAACTGTTGATCGTTTACACCGACGGGCTTTACAGGAAAACGACCGAAGAACGCGACAGGGGCATCGCCGAAATCGAATCGCTCACCGACCAGTTCAGTCACGGCGAGGTAAACACGATCTGTCATCGCATCTTCGATTGCGCGCAGCCCGGGCTTGAAGAACCCGAAGACGATGCGACTATTGTAGTGATCCGCAGACAGCCGAAGGCGTCTGAGGAATCGAAGATGCAGCCGGAATCGAAATCGTGAAGAGAAACCGCGGAAGACGCCGAAATCAGGTAGTGAAAGACGCGGAAAGTCGTATTCTGTTGCAGGAATGTTTGTACTCGGCATAGAAAGTTCGTGCGACGAAACCGCGGCGGCTGTTGTGGCAAACGGCCGCGAAGTGCTGTCAAACTTCATCGCGTCGCAGGTGGATACGCATCGCCGGTTCGGCGGCGTAGTTCCGGAGATCGCCTCGCGCGAGCATCTGGAAAAGATCGACGCCGTTGTCGTCGCAGCACTGGATCAGGCCGGAACGACGCTCGATCAAATCCACGGCATAGCCGTAACGCAGGGACCGGGACTCATCGGTTCGCTGCTCGTAGGCGTCAACTATGCAAAAGGCGTCGCGCTTGCCCTCGGGCTGCCAATCGTAGGCGTCAATCACATAGAGGGGCACGTTTATTCTACGGTGTTCGAATACCCCGCTCCGGAGTACCCGGCGCTGGCGCTGATTGTTTCGGGCGGTCACACGAATCTTTTTCTGTTGCCCGGGCCTGAGAAATACAAACTCGTCGGGCGCACGCGCGACGATGCGGCGGGCGAGGCGTTCGACAAGGTAGCGAAACTTCTGGGTTTGGGTTATCCGGGCGGCCCGGTCATAGACAGGCTTGCGCGGCGCGGAGACAAACGCGCGGTCATATTTCCTCTGGCGCAGATCAACGATCCGGAGCATCGTCTGGATTTTTCGTTCAGCGGACTCAAGACCGCCGTATTGAGATACGTGCGGGAGCAGGCGATAGCGCAGGTTGAAGATGCGGATGATTCTCCGCAGCAGATACTGGATCTTTGCGCGAGTTTTCAGAATGCCGTTGTGAGGGCGCTCGTAAGAAGCCTGCGCAAAGCGTGCGAGATTTATTCACCGCGCACCATTGTTCTAGGCGGCGGAGTAGCGTGCAACAGCGAACTGCGCGCAGCGGTGGCGGAACTCGCCGAAGAGCAGCGCGTGCCTGCATTCATTCCATCGCCTGTTTATACCACCGACAATGCGGCGATGATTGCAGCGGCCGGAACCCCGAAGCTGCTGCGCGGCGATAATCACGGCATGCAACTAATGGCTGATGTCACGCTGCGGCTGCAAAACGTGGATGTAGAAGATCCGAAACTGCGGAAAAAAGTGAGATACCGCCTCTAACGCACGATAACGCAACAGAAGAGAGATAACGGAACAAACGAAATAAGACGAAACATACGGAAATATGATTGATTCCGTAGTTTTTCGTCTATTTTCGTTTGTTCCGTCATCTCTCTTACTTCCCGGCGACCGCGGTCAACGCTTCATCGAGCGTCTTCAGGGCAAAGTCGCACTGCTCGCGGTCGATGACAAGCGGGGGCGAGAGCCTTACAGTGCTTGAGCCGCAGCCCTGAATAATAAGACCGCGCTTGAAGCATTCGATCTCTACCATATCGCGTTCAGAAGCAGCAGGCTCTTTTGTCTTGCGGTCCCTGACCAGTTCGATGCCGATCATCAGTCCCTTGCCGCGCACATCGCCGATCATTTCGTGTTTGCGTTCAAGTTCGCGCAGACCCTCAAGCAGGTAATCGCCCATCGCTGCGGCGTTGTGGATGAGTCCGTCTTCGAGCAGTTCTATGGTGGCGAGCGATGCGGAAATGGCTACGGGATTTCCCCCGAAAGTAGACGCGTGCGCGCCCGGCTCCCAGTTCATCAGTTCGGATCGCGCAACAGTTGCGCCGAGGGGCAAACCCGAAGCAATGCCTTTGGCGATCGAGATGATGTCGGGAACTAAATCGAAATGTTCGGATGCAAACATCCGCCCGGTGCGGCCCATTCCCGACTGCACTTCATCGGCTATGACGCGGACATCGTAGCGATCGGCGATATCGCGGATCGTTTGCAGGAACGACGCCGGCGGGACCAGATAGCCGCCCTCGCCCTGCACGGGTTCGACGATGATCGCGGCGCACTCTTCGGCCGGAACAGTGGTTTTGAAGAGCAGTTCTTCGATTACGCGCGCGCAATGCGGGCCTTTGGATTCAAACGCGCCGCAGGTCGCCTGCGTCAGGTTGTAGGGGCACCGGTAGCAGTTGGCGTAAGGGACGTGCGTCACATCGAGCGCCTGGCGTCCGAAACCGGCGCGCTGTTTGGCCTTGCTGCCGGTCAGGGAAAGGGCGCCTAGAGTGCGGCCGTGAAAAGCGCCGAAAAAGCCTATGAGCTTTTGCCTGCGCGTGGAATACATCGCAAGCTTTACCGCGCCCTCGACGGCTTCGGCTCCGGAGTTGCCGAAATGCGCGCGTTTGTCGAAATCGCCCGGTGCAAGGCGGCTGAGCCGCTCGGCGAGCGCGGGCAGGTGCGGGTAATAATAATCGGTGCCCGAAATGTGGATAAAATCATCAACCTGTTTCTTGATGGCCTGCACGACTTTCGGATGCGAATGCCCCGTAGCGCATACGGCGACGCCGGCGTTGAAATCCAGAAACAGGTTGCCGTCGGCGTCTTCTACAATCGCGCCGCGTCCGCGTTTTACGGCGAGAGGATAGGTGCGGGTGTAGGAAGGCGAGACGTATTTTGCGTCGCGGTCGACGATTTCGCGCGCCTTCGGACCCGGCAGTTCGGTGTTGATTTGCGGCAAACGCGCGGTTTCAAGAGCATCCTGAATGGCTTTGCTCGGCATGTGTAATCTCCTCCTGAATTTTCTCCCAATAAATCACGTGCAAGAGTGCGGCGACTCTATCGCCTCACTCCACAAATGCGCCGGGGATGGAGGAATACCTAGTCCGCGAAGAGGTCTTTGCGTGAAAGCCGCGGGATGCAATGGCTGATCGGATTGTCGGGATGAACTGTCATAAAAGAAAACCGTTTCAATCGACGCCTTGATGTCTGCGCCACCTGACGCCGTCTTTCGTATCCTCGAGGAGGATACCACGCGCGATCAGTTGATTGCGAATCTCGTCCGAACGCGCGAAGTTCTTCGCCGCGCGCGCAGCCTGGCGTTCGTCGATTAGCGCCTGTATTTCGGCGTCGAGCATTTCGCGCTCCACCTCGCCGAAAATGTTGAAAACCGAATCGAAACGGTCTACGAGGTCAAGCATCGCCGACTGATCGTCTTTTCTGACGGCGCCCTCGGCGAGCGCCGTATTTGTGTCGCGCACGAAGTTGTGCAGGGCGGCGAGCGCTTCGGCGGTGTTCAGATCGTCGTCAAGCGCGGCTTCGAACTGTTGTTGCGCGCGCGCGGTCATATCCGTCAGTGCGGGCGTACGCCCTTCGGGAGCATTGTATTCACCGAGGCGCGCCTTGAAGTCGTTGAGGCGGGCAACGGTGCTTTCGGCTCCGCGCAGTCCTTCGAGCGTGAAGTTGAGCTGTTTGTGATGAGGGGCCGAAAGCAGCAGGTATCTTATGGCGCGCGGCGCAAATCCCTTCGCTGCGAGATCGCGGAACGTATAGAAGTTGCCTTTTGATTTGGACATCTTTTCGCCTTCGACCATAAGAAATTCGGCGTGCACCCAATAACGAACGAAGGGTTGACTCGAAGCCCCCTCGGACTGTGCAATTTCGTTTTCGTGATGGGGGAAAACCAGATCCACGCCGCCCGCGTGTATGTCGAAAGTACTCCCCAGGGCTTTCATTGACATCGCGGAGCATTCAATATGCCAGCCCGGGCGGCCCGCGCCGTAATGCGTCTCCCAGCTTGGTTCACCGGTTTTTGCAGCCTTCCACAACACGAAATCGCGCACGTCTTCCTTGGTATACTCGTCGGCGTCTACGCGCTCGCTCGCCCCGGCCTGATTGCCTTCGAGGTTTATCTTCGACAAACGCCCGTAACCGGGGAAGGTCGAGATCCGGAAATAAACCGAACCGTCCGATTGATACGTATGTCCGTTGCGGCCGAGCGCGTCGATGAGTTCGATCATCTCCGGAATGTGATCGGTTGCGCGCAGCACCTGTTCGGGCCGTTCGGCGCCGAGCGCATCGAAGTCCTCGAAAAAATACCGGATATACTTGTCCGTGTATTCGCGCAGCCCCACGCCCTCGGCTACGGCCCGGCCGATGATCTTGTCATCCACGTCGGTGATGTTCATGACGTGATGGAGGTCATAGCCCCTGTATTTCAAATAGCGGCGCAGCAGATCGGCAAAAAGGAATGTGCGGAAGTTGCCTATGTGGGCTACGTCGTAAACCGTAGGCCCGCATACGTACATACCGACGCGCGGAGGGTTCAGGGGCTGAAATTCTTCTACTTCGTTTGAGAGGGTGTTATAGAGTTTGAGCATGCATTAAGAGAGAACAACGGAACAAACGGAACAAACGGAATAAACGAATTAAACGAAATAAACGGAATTGACGGCAATCTACAGCGATTCGGCTCCGTTTGTTGCGTTTGTTGCGTGATTCAGCTTTCCAAAGTTTACTCACCGGCCGGGATGCTGCGTCGGAGTTCTTCGCGCAGGCGTTCGATTTCGTCGAGTTTCGCCTGAATGCGGGCAAAAAGCGGCGACTGCGCCCTTATTCCCTCCTCGACAAGAAACGCAGCGGCGTCGGCGCGGCTCTTGAAAATCTCGGCCGTAACGAGTTTGTCGAGCGCCTCGGCTACGTGTTCGTTGAGCTTGAGCAGCACCGTAGCCTCGCGCACGTTCAGCGCGCGCTCTACGGCCTTGTTGAACGTCTCTGGTACTTTGGTCATAAAATCCCTGATCGACGAAGCTACTTCATCTACGGTTTCATTGACGCGGCGGCCCGCTGAAGGCTGCACCGGCGCCGGAGATTCATCCTGGTTGGGATCCTGGGGATTGGACATGGTCGATTCTCCTATCGTCAAAACCGGCTTTATTCGGGCTGAATTTTCGCCTCGATCTGCGTGTGTTCGAAGCCGTGGGCTACGAGCGAAAAAGGCAGGCGGCGCAAATCGTCGTTATAGGCGGCGACGGAGTCGAGATATGCTTTCCTGGCCGCAACGTGATTATCGCTGGACTTCTTCAGTTCACCCTGAAGCCTGAGATATGCATCATTGGCGTTCAGGTCTGAAAAATTGTCGCCGAGGGTTACTACGGGTTCGATGGCGGTTTCGAGTTCGCGATACGCGCTGAGTATGACCTCGACCTGGCCGCTTTTTTTCGCCTCATCGAGCGAGGCGCGCGCAAGATTGAGGGGATTCATCTGGGGCGGATCGCTTTTCAATATCGCCTTTGCGGTTTCGAGGACTTTTGCCGCAGCCTCGCCCTGCCTGCTCATCGAGTCTATGTACTGCGCCCAGGCGGCCACGGTCATCTGCCTGCCCCGGTCGAGACGATCCTTTGCGTAAGGAAAAAGCCTCTCTACGGGATACAGGCGGCGGTTGTCCTCGAAAGATTCCCATTTCCACTTGGCTTCGGCCGCGGGCGCAAATACGAGTCTTATGGATTTGTTTGTAGCCCTGGCGTTGGACGGCGAGAGTTCCTTGACGATGACCGTGGCTTTCCCGTCGTCGCCGAGCGTTATATCTCCGACCTCGATTACCTCGCCGAGAGCGTTTACCAGCGCCGAAACCGGCGAGTCTGACTGCTCGTTCACCCTGCGCGCAAGCGAAAAATAGATTTCATCCTTGCTCGGTCCCGGAGCCTTTCCCTGCACGGCGCTGTCCGTTCCGTTTGAACGATCCAACATCCCGCTCCCGGCCGAAGCCGGAACCATACCGAGTATCGCAATCGTCAGCAGTAAAGTTTTCATCCTCGCTTCCTCTGAAAACCCCTGGGTGCGCATGAGTCTCGCCCGCAGGTATCGACCGTAAAGATGCGGGCGCGAGGCCCGCGCATACATTTTACAGATCTTCGATCCTCTTAAAGATCTTCGATTAAAGATCTTCGATCCTCAGTTTCACATCCGCTTCCTTCCACGCGCGTTCAAATTCCATTTCGACGCGCCGTGCGGCTGCATCCTTTTTCTGCGCCTTTAGGCTTTCCATCAAACCGAAAAGCGACCTTCCGTTGCGCGCGTTCACCTTCAGATCTGCGCGAAACGCGTCTTCGGCTTCGGCCGCGCGCCCGCTCAACAGCAGTGCAGCGCCGAGCGATTCCCTTACAGGATAATACCATCCCGGCGGTTCGTCGTAATTTAGCGCGTCCTGCGCCTCGGCGGCCATCTTCCATTCGGCGATAGATGCGGATTTATCGCCGCGCGCCCAGGCGATTCTTGCAGCCACGACGTGACGGGCGATCCGCAACACGCTTTCGGCCGAGTTCAACCCAAACGGCGTTTCACCCGGCAGGTTGCTTGCCTCTTCCAGAAACCGCGCCTGCTCGGACTGGGCTTCGCTGATCTTTCCGGCTCCAGCAAAGGCAGCGCACCTTGCGTACCGCCACAGTGCGTGAGTCAACTTATGCGCGCGATCGGGTTCGGGCGCTTCGAGCATTTCACTCCAGCGCCCAAAACGCAGCATCGTGAAATAGGGCGAGGGCAAAAAACCCTCGATCATCGGCATCTCCGCTACATATCCGCGCACGTTTTCTTCGAGCCGCCGCGCCGATGCAAGCGCCTTGGCATAATTGCCCATCCTGCCGTAGCTCTCGACCAGAAAATGCAGGTTGTGGCTGTAATACATCGCGGCGTACATGCCGCGCGCGCCGGTTTGTTCTATGTACCTGCGGTCGGCTTCGGCTGCAAGTTCGTTGCTCTTTGCGGATTCGGAATAATCCCCGGTGCGAAGATATATATGCCCCGGCATGTGCACGAGATGACCGGCGGAGGGTGCAAGACGCCCGAGGCGCGCCGCGCTCGGCAGCGCTCGTTCGGGCTGGGTGGAGGCTTCCACGGCGTGAATGTAGAGGTGATTTGCCCCGATATGATCGGGATCGCGCTTGAGCACGCCTTCCAGAATTGCAACTATTTCTTCGGTGCCGGGCGCGGGACGCCCGTCGCGCGTCCACAATTGCCACGGATTGAGATTCATCAGGCTGTCGGCGAAAAGCGTCGCTGCATCCAGATCATCCGGGTAGCGGGAAGCAAGCGCGCGCATCGCGTCGGCGTAGGCGCGGCCCAGAAGTTTGCCGTCGGGATTCGGATCGAGCGTGAATCTGCGTGCAAGCGCCTCGATGTAGTCGCGTTCGTGCGCGGGACCCGATGCGGCCAGAGTCCGTCCTTTCTGAATCGCTTCGTAAGCAGCCTTCATGCGGTCCAGATCGATCGTGGGTTCGTTGTAATTAGGGCCTACGGCGAGCGCAATTCCCCAGTAAGCCATGGCCATTTCGGGATCGAGCGCGGCTGCGCGGCGGAACGAGCGTGCGGATTCCTCGTGGTTGAAGGCGTAAAGGATGGCAAGTCCCTGATCGAAGAAACGCTGCGCTTCAGCGCTGGAAGTCTTCACCGGATGGTGATGGTTGCTGAATCCCGGCATCAGCGTTGCGGGTTTTGCGTCGCCGGCCGGGTGTTGATGCTGCGCCGATGCTGGAACGGTTAATGCTGGAACTGATAATGCAAGAAGAGCGAATGCCGTAATGATTCGTATCATATTACGCCTCCTTTCCAGAAAAATCCGGGTTGCGTTCGCGTTGGAATGTGCGGCATCATGCCGATCGGCGAATGACCGGAACAAAAACGCAACACGCGGAATAAACGGAACCGGCGGATGCCCTCCGATCTTTCGTTTGTTCCGTTGATTTCCGCATGTTCCGTATTCTCTGTTTGATTTCATCGTTTTTAGCGGCAATCGGATGAAAGGAGTTTAGCCATTCCCCAGATCGAAGGCAAGACGCTCGGACTAAAGCCCAATCAGGTCAAACGCCTGGAGAAATTCTATCAGCGCCGCATCCCGCCGCACGAAATCATCACGCCTGAAATCGCCCGTCAGATGACGGAACTCTCGCACGAGATAGGCCGGCAGATCGGAATTCTCGTAGACAGGCGCGGCTACGTCGAACACGTAATCGTGGGCGATGCTGCGCGCATCGTCATTCCGGCGGTTGCGCGCTTCCGTCTTGCACAACAGCGTTTCAGCGGATTGCGCTGTCTTCATACGCACCTGCGCGGCGAGCAACTGACGCAGGACGACCTGACCGATCTGGCGCTGCTTCGCCTGGACCTGATGGCCGCAATAGACGTGGATGCAAACACCGGCTTGCCGGGACTTGTGCGCGCCGCGCATCTGTTGCCCGCAACCCGAAACTCCGACGACAGCGAATCTACCGGCGCTAAAGAAACCGCCTATCGCTTTTTAGATCCCGCGCCGCCCACGCAGTTGAACGTGGATTTTCAGGAACTCATCGATTCGCTCGAAGGCGAACTCGCCCGCAACCGCGGAGCGCGCAAGGCTTCGGACACACGCGACCGCGCGCTGCTTGTAAGCGTCACGACGGAAACCGTCACCGAAGCGCGCGAATCTCTCGATGAACTGAGGGAGCTTGCCGTGTCGGGCGGACTCGTAGTCCTGGATGAAATAATCCAGCGCCGCACGGAACTCGATCCGAGGACCCTGGTCGGCAAGGGCAAGCTGGATGAAATCATCATACGCAGCCTTCAGCTCGGCGCCGATATGATCGTATTCGACCGCGAGCTTTCTCCGGGGCAGGTGCGCGCCATCAACGCAGCTACGGACCTCAAGATTCTGGACCGGTCGCAACTGATACTCGACATATTCGCGCAGCGCGCGCAAACGAGCGAGGGGCGCATTCAGGTAGAACTCGCTCAGTTGAAGTACCTGCTTCCGAGGCTCTCGGGCACGGGCGCCGAAATGTCGCGGTTGATGGGCGGGATCGGGGGGCGCGGACCAGGTGAAACAAAACTCGAAGTGGACCGGCGGCGCGTGCGCGACCGCATAGCGCATCTCGAAACCCAACTCGTGCGCGTGCGCGCCTCACGCCAGCAGCGCCGGGCGCAGCGGCTCCGGCGGGAAATGCCGGTTGTATCGATCGTCGGATATACAAACGCCGGAAAGAGCACGCTTCTAAACGCGCTCACCGCAAGCCGCGTGACCGCAGAACAGCGAATGTTCGCCACGCTCGACCCTACAAGCCGGCGTCTGCGCCTGCCGCACGATCAGGAAATAATCATCAACGACACCGTGGGATTCATCAGGGATCTGCCCTCGGACCTGCTTTCGGCATTCAAGGCCACGCTCGAAGAAATCGAACAGTCGGATCTGCTGATACATCTGGTGGACGCATCGAGCCTGCATCTTGAAAATCAGATGGCCTCGGTCGAACGAATTCTGGCGGAATTGCACCTCGAACAGTTGCCCCGCCTCGTCGTATTCAACAAGATGGACCTGGCCGACAAAACCGAACTCGATACGATGTGCCGCAGGTACGGCGCGCTTGCGATTTCCGCAATCGACCGCCGCACGCTCGCCTCGCTTACAACCGAAATAAGCGAGCGCCTGTCTAATACCTCGATGAAAAAGACGGTGGCCTGATTTTTCAAGATTCAGAGCGTCTTTCCAGCCGTAAGCCTCAGTTGCAGCTCTGCGTGGACATCGGAAAACGTCGTGTACTCATGGCACAGAATGCCTTTTGAAGCGCAGTATTCGGCAAGCGAGTGTTTTGCGAATACTTCGTCTGCTACTTCGGCGGGCGCGCGATCCGAAAGTCCGTCGCCGATAAAGACCGCGTATTGGCCGCGACGTTGAGCCTCGCGAATCGCGGCCGCCTTGTCGTGCCCGAACTCGGTGCGATCGCGGAATCGGCACTGCCAGCCCGATCCGGTATCGGGTATCAGGCGATTGGCGCGGATGTCAACGTGCCGGTAATCGTCGTGTGCAAGGAACAACTCGATTACATTCCGGAAGCCGGCGCTCAGAATCGTGAGCGGGATCTTCTCGTCGCGGCACCAGGCGGCGAAAGGCGGGAATGCAGCGTCTATGCGGACGTGCTCGCGCAGCAGCGCTACGGCGTCATCCCAGCTTGCCCGAATGCTTCGCATTTCGGCGGCGATGCCGTCGCGCAGGGTGATGCGACCCTCGCGTATAAGGCGGCCTATGGCTTCGACCATTTGCGGGCCGCCGCCGAGGGTTTTCGACATAAACACAAGCGTGTCGAGTTCGGTGATGGTTCCGTCGAAATCGGAAAAAATGTGCATGCGATTTCGAGTTAGAGATTTGGTATCGTTCATGACAAAACGGAAGAGAGATAACGAAACAAACGAAATGAAACGAAAATTACGGAAAAGGTGGATATTTTCGTAGTTTCCGTCTCATTTCGTTTGTTCCGTTATCTCTGTTTTATGTCTCGATGTCGTGTGGAGCGATTTATTGCTGCCGGGCTGACGTTTTATTCATCAACAATCTGCACCCCGGCCGGGGGACGAAATACGAACTGCGA
>JAHBSF010000090.1 GCA_019639255.1 Acidobacteriota bacterium
TGCCAGCCGGCTACCGCGAGATTTCTTTGCCGCGCCGCCTCTCGCCCCGCTCATTCATCCATCAACACCAAACCCGCTGTAAATCACTGCACACGACACTGAGACATAACGATTCCCGGCTCAAACGCTTATCTCGCCGCGCAGATAAGCGCGCACCTTCTTCAGATCCTCCCACGCCTCGCGCTTCTTGTCGGGCGAGCGCAGCAGGTAAGCCGGATGAAATGTAGGCAGCACCCTTACTCCCGGCAGGCGGCGGAAATCGTGAAAATCGCCGCGCAGTCTCGTAATGCCTACTTTCGTTTCAAGCAACGCCTGCGTAGCCGGATTTCCGAGCGTGACGATCAGACGCGGACCGACCGCCGCAATCTGACGATAAAGAAACGGACTGCACGCTTCTACTTCATCGCGCTCCGGATTGCGGTTCTCGGGCGGACGCGATTTCAGCACGTTTGCAATGTATACATCCTCGCGCCTGAGCCCTATGGCCTCGATCATCTTTGTCAGCAACTGCCCGGCGCGCCCGACAAACGGACGCCCCGTAGCGTCTTCGTCCGCTCCCGGCGCTTCGCCTACAAACATCAGTTCCGCTTTTGCATTTCCCTCGCCGAACACGATATTGCGGCGCGTCTCCCACAGCTTGCACCGCCGGCAGTCGCCGAGATCGCGGCGTATGTCTTCGAGCGTTTCGCCGGCGCGTGCAGCTTCCGCCCGAGAGTCTTCAACCTCTCCGAACAACGACGCCGGCGCAACCTCGACTTTTGTTACTTTCATCGGCTTCTGTTCGCCTATCGTAGTTACGCCGAGCGAGCGCAGGTAGCGCAGATGTTCGGCCGCCTGCTCGATCAGTTCACGCAACTCCGCTTTTTCATCCATGATGCGTTGGGGGAAGGGAAGAGAGATAACGGAACATACGAAATAGAGCGAAAATTACGGAAATAATCAAACTTTTCGTTTGTTCCGTCTTATTCCGTTTGTTCCGTCATCTCTTTTTCTTCATCGCCGCGATCTCATCCAGCAACCGTGCGGCGAGTTCCCGCTTTGGTTGCAGCGGCCAGTCCGTGCGGCTGCCGTCGCTGCGCAGCAATGTCGCCGCGTTGGTTTCCACGTCGAATCCGGCATCCTCGCGCGTTATGTCGTTTGCGACTATCAGGTCCATACCCTTGGCGCGCATCTTTTCTTCCGCGTGCGCAATCAGCGACTCCGACTCGGCCGCAAATCCGACCACGAGCAGTCCGTTATCCCGCGCGCTCCTTCCGACCGTACCGATGATGTCTTCGGTGGGTTCGAGTTCGATGGTCAATCGCGATGCGCCCCGCTTCTTGATCTTTTGAGGCGCGCGCGCTGCGGGCCGGAAATCCGCAACGGCCGCGCAACCCACAAATACCGTGGCGTCGCCTATCCTGCTCATCACCGCTTCGTACATTTCGGCCGTAGAGCGCACCGGAACCGTTTCCACTCCCGCCGGATGCGGCAATTTCACAGGCCCGGAAACCAGCGTCACACGAGCGCCGCGATCGCGCGCGGCTTCGGCTATCGCATATCCCATCCGCCCCGAAGACCGGTTCGTTATGAATCTCACGGGATCCAGATCCTCGACCGTCGGCCCGGCCGTGATCAGCAGACGCTCGCCTTCCAGGTCCGCGCGCTTCGGCTCGCGCGTGCGTTCAAGCATCCCTAGCGCCGCTGCAACTATGTCTTCGACCTCGGCCAGCCGGCCTACGCCCACCTCGCCGCACGCCTGATACCCGTCGCCCGGATTCACGAACTCGCAGCCGATCTCGCGCAGCGTTGCCAGGTTCGCCTGCGTAGCCGGATGCCGCCACATCTCTACGTTCATCGCGGGAGCGATCAGCACCGGATTGGTGTTCGACAGATACACCGTAGAGAGAAAATCGTCCGCGATGCCGTGCGCAAACTTCGCCAGTATGTTTGCAGTCGCCGGAGCTACAAGCAGCAGGTCCGCCTCGCGCGCAACAGAAATATGCTCGATTTCGGCGTAATCGGGCCGCTCGTACATCCCGACGACGACCGGTTTTCCCGACAACGCCTCGAACGTCAATGGCCGGACGAATTCCGCCGCCGAGCGCGTCATAATCACGCGCACGTCGACCCCGGCGCGCTGCAAGCCGCGCAGCACTTCGGCCGCCTTGTAGGCGCCGATGCAACCCGTTACTCCAAGCAGTACGCGCACCGCCGCTACTCTTCCGGTTCGCCCAAGCGATAGATCTCGAAATCCACCAGGCCCTGTGCAACCTCTTCGAGGGCTATGCGCGTATGCTTGGCGCTCGTGGACTGAATGCGCGGCCGTGCGCCTCTCTGAAGCTGCTTGCTGCGTTTGGCCGCAATCAGAATCCTTCGATACTTGCTGTCGATCGACGGCTGCGCCGTCTGTTTTTCTTCACTCATCGTCGTTTCCTCCATTCACTGCAAAAAAATTCTCAAGCACCTTTTCGGCAAATCCGGAGCGCCGCTCCCTGCGGCAACGCTCGGCCCGGATTATCGCCGTCATCTCTTCGGTCGCACTCTCCAGATCATCGTTGACTACCAGATAGTCGAACGCGCGGTAATGCTCCAGTTCATAACGCGCGTTGTTCAACCGCACGCGCAGGTCCGGCGACGGGTTCGCGCCGCGCACGTTCAACCGGCTTTCGAGCACTTCGCGCGAGGGCGGCAGTATGAATATGCTGACGGCCGCCGGATAAATCCGCCGCGCGTTTGTCGCCCCCTGCACGTCTATGGTCAATACTACGTCGAGCCCCGTGCGCCGTATGTCTTCTACGGCCTGAAGCGAGGTGCCGTAGTAATTCTCGTGCACTACGGCCCATTCGAGAAACTCGCCGCCGTCCCTCATGCGCTCGAACTGCGCGGGCGAGACGAAATGATAATGCACGCCGTCGATTTCTCCGGGTCGCGGCGCGCGCGCCGTGTAGGAAATCGAGGGCCGAATCCCGTCGATCCGCTCAAGCAATCGTCCTACGAGCGTAGTTTTGCCCGCTCCCGACGGCGCCGAAACTATTATCAGATTGCCGTGCATAACCGCATTCCGCTTCAGGCGCGAGTGGGAAAGAGAGATAACGGAACAAACGGAATGAGACGGAACAAACGAAAAGATTGATTATTTTCGTAATTTTCGTTTCATTTCGTTTGTTTCGTTATCTCTCTTCATCCTATTCCACGTTTTGCGCCTGTTCGCGCAGTTTCTCCACCTCGGTTTTGATCTCTATGGCCGCATCGCAGATTGCGAGTTCAGACGATTTCGACAGTATCGTGTTGGCCTCGCGATTGGTTTCCTGCAACAGAAAATCCAGCTTCTTGCCGATCTCGCCCCCGCCCGCGATCAGTTCGCGCAGTTGCGGCAGATGGCTTTTCAGCCGCGTAATTTCTTCTGCAATGTCGCTGCGTTCGGCCAGATACGCCACTTCCTGGGCAAGCCGCGTCTCATCCATTGCAATGCCTTCGAGCAGTTCTTCTATGCGCGTGCGCAGCTTGTCGCGGTAAAAAGCCACAATCGTTTCGGACGATGCGTCGATGATCGCAAGCTGACGTTCGATCCTGTCCACCCGGTCGAGCAATTCCTTCTGCAACTCGTGCCCCTCGACGGCGCGCATCGCTACGAGCGCCGCAACGGCCTGCGTCAATGCTTCTTCGACGCCCTGAACTACCGCATCATCGAGCGCGCCGGCGCCCGGCGCCGTCTGCAAAAGATTCGGCAGCCGCGCAATCGTCGCCAGATCCGCCTCGCCCCCCAATCCGAACTCGTCCCTGATGGTTCGCAGCGCCGAGAGATAGCCGCGCAGAAGCGGGCGGTTGATTTCGTAACCGACCTCGTTTGTCTGCGACAGCGTGATCGTCACGTCGATGCGACCGCGCGACACGGCAGCCTGCACCTGCTTTTTCAGCGGGATTTCCCAGGCCGCAAGCTCCTGCGGCGCCCGCCAGTGTATGTCCAGATTGCGATTGTTCACCGAACGCATCTCGACTACAACCGAAAATGTCTCGCCCGCAGCCGCCCCGCGCCCATATCCCGTCATGCTTTTTATCATTATCAGTTCCCGATCAGTTCCCGGTTTCCCCAACATTCATCCGACCGCCGCTTCTTCGGCGAACTGCAGTTCGTAGAGCCGCCTGTAAATCCCCCCGCGCCTCAGCAATTCGTCGTGCGTGCCGGTTTCGACTATGCGCCCGGCGTCCATCACAAGTATACGGTCGGCGCGGCGCACGGTAGACAATCTGTGCGCGATGACTATTGTAGTCCGTCCGGCCATCAGATTGTTGAGCGCGCGCTGCACCAGCAGTTCGCTTTCGGTGTCGAGCGCCGAGGTCGCTTCATCCAGTATCAGTATCGGCGCATCCTTCAATATCGCCCGCGCTATGGCCAGACGCTGCCGCTGCCCGCCCGAAAGCACAAGGCCCCGTTCCCCTATCACCGTATCGTAGCCCTGCGGCAGCCGGCTGATGAAATCGTCGGCGAGCGCTGCACGCGCTGCGGCGCGTATCGCTTCGTCGCTGTCGTTTCTGCCGTAAGCGCCGTAGGCGATATTGGCGCGCACCGATTCGTTGAACAGATGCACTTCCTGCGTCACGATTGCGATCTGCGCGCGCAGGCTCGCCAGTTTCAGATCGCGCACATCCGCGCCGTCTACCAGTACCGCCCCGTCCGTAGCGTCATAAAAGCGCGGAATCAGGCTCGTCAGCGTGCTTTTGCCCGCGCCGCTCTGTCCCACGATCGCCACCATCTCGCCCGCGCGCACCTCGAACGAAATGTCGGTGAGCACGGGCAGATCAAAACCCTGACCGTAGCTGAACGATACGCGGCGAAACTCGATTCCGCGGCTGAAGCGTTCGAGCGCGTGCGCGCCGGGCCGGTCGCGCATCTCCATATCCTCGTCCATTACGCGGAATATGCGCGCGGCGGAAGTAAGTCCCTGCTGCAGATCGTGCTGCAGGCGGCTCAGGCGGCGTATCGGATCGTAGGTCTTGAACATGCAGACGAGAAACGCGGCGAAACCGCCGAGCGACATCTGCCCGCTGCGTATGCTCTGCTGCGCGTAAACCAGCAGCGCCGCTACCGCCACGATCCCGACCATCTCCAGAACTATCGGCGACAGAAAATAAATCCGCATTGCGCGCAACTGATCGCGCATCTGCCGGCGCGCCGCTTCGCGAAACCGCCCGCTTTCGTACTGCTCCATCCCGAAGGCTTTTACGACGCGCTGCGATGCAATCGCTTCCTGCGCTACGTCGAGCATCTCGGCGTTGCTTTCCTGCCGCGAATTTATGTAATGCCGCAGCCGCCGGTTGAAGCTCATCGTCAGATACGCCACCGGCGGCCCCAACAGCAACAACACCCCGGCCAGCCGCCAGTTTGTGCTGAACAGTATCAGCAGATATACGATCAGGCTCACGGATTCGCGCAGCAGATCGCGCAGCGTATCCGATACCGATCGCTCTACGAGCGCAGCATCGCTGAGCAGATGCGCCGTCAGTTCGTTTGTCGGACGGCACGAAAAAAACGGGGCCGATTGCCGGATGATGTGATCGTAGAGCGAAGCGCGCAGATCGGTGATTACGTGCTGGCCGATGTAGCTCATCGAGAGCGACGAGAAATATTCGGCCACGCCCTTGGCGAGCATCATCCCGACAAGCAGCAGCGCTATGAGATGCATCGAGCCCTGGCCCGGCAGCGGCAGGTAATCTCCGAAAGGAAGGATGTTCGAGATGCCGGACCCTGCGCCGGCAAGCCCGTCGAATATCGGCTGCAGCAGCAGTATCGTTCCGCCTTCGAGCAGCCCCGTCGCTATCATGAGCACGACCGAAACGGCGAAGATCGCCGCATACGGACGGACGTACTTGAGAAGTCGCGAAAATTCGGTCATTGCTGCCCGCACCCATCAGGATCGAACCGGCGCGATTCGACCTCGGCCGGGAAACCCTGAATTATATGGACCGGGCGCAGAACGGGTCAAGAAGAGTAACGGAACAAACGGAAATAGACGAAAAACACGCAACCAGCGAAACGAAGCCTCACTTCCCTGTGTTCCACGTCTTTCCGTTTGTTCTGTGTCTTTCCGTTTGTTCCGTTATCTCTGTTTCACCTCACGATCAGATAAACCGTCGATGTGTCGCTTACGGTCGCCGTACCCGTTACCGAGACGCGATAGTTGAGCGTATCGATTCCGGTAAAGCCCGGATTCGGCGTGTAGGTGAGATTGACGCCCACGCCGCTGATCGAGCCATTGGTCGGCAACGACACGATCGGAATGGTGATGTTGCGATTGAGCGGATCGCGGCCTACGAGCGTAAAGCTCCTCTGCATTCCCATTGCAGTAAGCAGTGATTGATCATCCGCTGTAGGCTGGTTGCCCGGCGCGCGCACGCGCACCGGAATCGTCTGTATATACCTGGCGCCCGATCCGGCCGTCACCGTCAATCGCATCAGATACGTCGCGGCCGTGGCCGTGCCCGGCGCAAGCCTCAACGTAAATACGCCGTTGCCCTGCGCCGTTACCGTGGCAAAGGGCGCGCCCGTCGCCGCTACCGCTACGACCTGACCGGGCTGCGGCTGGCTGAGCGCGAGAAAAGTGAAATCGAGCGTCTGGTTCTGGTTTACGGCAAGGCGCGGCGGAGCGACGAGCAGCGGTTGATCGGCGCTCAGGCGGCCGGCAAGCGTTATATCGGCTCCGATCGCGATATTTGCATTCGCCGTCACGCCCACGGGTCCGAATTCGGTGCGGTCCACCACGCCGTCGGGCCGAACATAACTCACGTCGAGCGTAACGGAGTCGTTGTTGACGCGGATTACGGGGATGTTCTGAAGCGTGAAGCGCCCGTCGCCGCCGGTAAATGTACTCTGCCCGCGCGATCTGATGACGGCGCGGCTGATGGGTTCGCCGTCGCTGCCGAGCACGCGCCCCGAAATCGTCGCCAGTGGATAAACCGGCGAGGCGAAATAATAGGTCGTCTGCGAAATGCCGTTTGTAGCCGAAGGCTGTCCTGTTTCGACCGCATCGATACGCCCGTCATTGATAACGATGCCGGTTCCGACCTGAATGAACTCGCCCACCTCGGGCGGCTCGGTGATCTGCTGCGTTGGTTGAATGAGCCGGTAAAGGAAAACCGGACGATCCGTAATGAGCCCCTCGGGATTCGGCAACCTCAGCGTTCCGCCCGGAGACATACGCGCGCCGAACGGAGTTACCTGCGCAATTCCGCTGCTGAATGCCCCGACCGGCAGATTCAGCGGCGTGCGCGCTACGTTAAAGAGCGAAATCGTCAGCACATTGGTCGTGACGTTCGGCGGTTGAAATACGATACAACCCGAGGGCAATCCGAAATTCGTAGAGAGATTGCCCGTAGTGATCGTGGTCATCGCGCCGCCCTGCTGTCCGGCGTTTACCGAAAGCGAATTGCCCTGCACCTGCGTCAGTTCAACTGCGTTCGGATACTGGTTGTCGCGGTTTGCAACCACGGGCATCTTCAACCGCATCGAGGGAAACGGAAGTTGCGTCGCAATGGGATCCACGTCGATCAGGGCAAGGCCCGGCGCGAGATCGCCCGCGACGAAAGCTCCGTCGGGTCCGGTTTGCCTGGTAACGATGGCGCCGCTTGCGGGCCGCACGCGCACCGTCACGTTCGGCACGGGCCGGCGCATCTGCACGTTGTTCTGTATGACGATCTGTTCGAGAAAACCGCTGACCGACGTGCGCATCGCAAGCTGCGCGGCGCTCTGCACCTCTCCTTGCGGAGTCTGCACCATCACCCGCCCGCTCTGCGCGCCGTAAGGCACGCGCACCCGCAACTGATTGGCCGTGGCTGCCGTGACCTGCGCCCATACGGGATTGCCCTGCGCATCGAGTATCGCAACCTTGTTGTTTGCCGCGTCGCCGGAAAAACCGTTGCCGTCGATGGTGAGTTCATCGCCGGCAAGAGTCGCTACGGGCGCAAAATTCGTTATCTGCGGCGGTCCGCCCGCGCTCAAAAACTCTATGTCCACTACGTTAGAAAACTGCGCCCCGTTGACCGTCACGAACATCGGCAGCCGGCCGCGCCCTGCAAGCGTTCTGGACAGTTCAAGGTTGATCTGCTCAAGACCCACAAATCCCGGCGCAGGCCCCACGAAATCCGGTGTAAATGCGGTTCCGCCGATGTGCACCTGAACCGCGCCGCCCGACCGCAATCCGGTCAGAAACATAACCAGGAATACGCGATCCGACGCCGGCCCCAGATTGATCGGCTGATTGATCGGCTCCTCCACCCCGCCGCCGCCCGGCCCGAACCGCAACAGATACGCCGCCGGCAATCCCGTGCCCGTGGCGTCGAGAGTGAAAATTCCGGGCGCCGAACCGCCTATGATGGCAGTCCCCGTAGACACCGCGCCCGAGCCCGAAGTAATCGTCACCGTCACCGTACCCGGCGTTACTCCGGAAGGAATCAGGAAATTCACCTGATTCGGCGAAACGAAAAATATCTGTGCAGCCTGACCGCCCACCTGCACTGTGGTACCGCCCAGATTTGTAGGCAGTTCACCCATAGCCGCAAGCGTCTGCGTGGCAAGGCCCGAACCGAACGATGCTGCTATGGTTTCCGGGGCAAGCTGCCCCGTATAGCTCGCCGCCGAAACCGTGGTCACCACTATGCTGCCCTGCCCATCGACGCCCGCCGGCCTCGAAATCATAAGCAGACTCGCGACAATAAGTCCCAGTAAACAGATTCCCAGTTCGCGCTTCGTCAATCGTCGTTTTGTAAACCGCATTCTACCTCCTGAAACCCCGACCTCGGATGCGCCTCCCGGCCCAATGGATCCCGAAGGGATAGAGGGATAACGGAACAAACGAAATAAAACGGAACAGACGGAGACGGAAATATTCAACTTTTCCGTAATTTTCGTCTTATTTTGTTTGTTCCGTTATCTCTCTTGTCGTCTCACGCTTCGTACCAATCTGGTTCAGCGCTTCAACCTGCATCCTCTCCCGCAAACTCTCTCAAAAAAGTGTTTCCCTTATATTCCATCTCATCGAGCAGCCCGATTTTCGATGTGTAGTAAGCATCCGCGACGCGGCTCTTTAGTTCCCGAAAAAACTTCTCTTCCGGCCGCTGCGGATCGGCTTCGTTCTGCGCCATGCGCGAAAGCACGCGGCGCCGCTCCTCGACCGAGGCGCGCAGGAAAGTTTTTCCGCTCGCCTCGCGCGCCAGTTGATCTACGAGCCGCAACCCGGCGCGCCACTCATTCCTCGGCCCGCTTTCAAACGCTTCTGCAAGCCGCGCGTCGATGTAGGCGGCAACTGCAGCCTCGCGCGCTCCCGGCGAGTGGTCATCGGTCGGAATGATCATCTCGCCCAGTTCATCCACGAGCGCAAATTCCGCTTCCGTAAAAAACTTCAACGCCCGCGACGGTCGCGATGCAACCCGTCTGCGCCGCGGCGTCTGCGCCGCAATGCCGGAAGCCAGTATCGGAGCGCCTGCGGCCGCACCCGCGCCGCGCATCAACATCTCGCGCCGCGTCACGGCGTTCCTGCTGTGATCTACGGGTTTCGGCTTCGATTCGGTTTTCTCTTTTGACCGGCCCGACATCTAAAGTTCTCCCTTTCTGAGCGCCTCGGCCAGGTAATCGCACGAGCGCCAGCACAAGGCCATAATCGTCCACGTGGGATTCTGGCATCCGGCCGATACGTGCGTGCTGCCGTCCACGACGAAAAGATTCCTCACATCGTGCGACTGCTGAAACTCGTTTACCACGGACTTTTTGGGATCTGTGCCCATGCGCGCGGCGCCGAGTTCGTGTATCGACCAGCCTTCGGTCAATATGTCGGCGTCCCAGGAAACGATCTCGTAGCCGCACTCTTCGAGCATTTCCCTCGCGGTTTCGCCCATATCGAGGGCCATTTTCTTTTCGTTGTCGCCGAACTCTATGTGAAAACGCAAAACGGGAATCCCCCACCTGTCCTTCACCTGCGGGTCGATATCGACGTGGTTTTCATAGCGTGCAAGGACTTCGCCGAATCCGCCGAGACTGATGAAGGCTCCGGCGTGATCGCGCACGGATTTCTTGTATGCCGCGCCGTAACCGGGCGTCGAAGTCGTATTTTCGGGATACATTCCCAACCCGCTCGAACCCTCGAAACCGTATCCCCTGATGAAATCGCGCCGCTTGTCGTCCAGATTGCGGAAGCGCGGAATGTAAAACCCGCCCGGACGCCCGTCATCGAGCGTATGGGGTTTGCCCACCAGATCCCTGACCAGCGCCTTCGCGCTCGGCCCCATTACGTGCTCGCAGAAGTTATGCCCTACGTGCCCGCTCGAATTGCCGATCCCGTTCGGATAAAGCCGCGATTTCGACAGCAGCATCAGCCTTGCCGTTTCGAGCGTAGACGCCGCAAGCACCACTACGCGCGCGCGCGCCTCGTAACTGCGCCCCGTTTCAGTATCCACAAACGCCACGCCGCGCGCCTTGCCCGTATTCGTATCGACCAGGACTTCGCGAACAGTTGCGTTTGTACGCAGCGTCAAACGCCCGGTATCGAGCGCCGGGTAGATGAGACCGGTCGGCGAATCGAAAGCCGCGTGAATGTCGCACCCGCCCACGCGCCGGTTGCACGAACCGCGCCCGAAACAGCGCGTGCGGTATTTGTTGTGTTTCAGTCCGTCCGTAGTCACTCCGGCCCGGTAAGGCGTCAATACGCGGCCCGTGCGTTTGAGACTTTCGCGCAAACGGGCTTCGGCCGCATTGAGTTTCGTCGGCCGCTGGAAAAGTCCGTCGGGCACGTGCGGAAGGTTTTCCTTAACGCCGGAAATGCCGAGATAAAGATCTACACGGTCGTAATAGGGCGCGATGTCGCTGTACTCGATGGGCCAGTCTTCGCCGTAACCGTCGCGCGATGCGGCCTTGAATTCGTAATCCGACATCCGCAGCGCAAGCCGCCCCCAGATGTTGGTCTTGCCGCCGAGCACGCGCGAGCGCACCCAGGCGTAGGGCGTGCCCGTGTACGGATGATCCTTTTCATCGACTACGAGATTTTTGCTGTAATCGGGCGCATCCCAGCTCTGCACGTAGGAATGGACGTGTTTGTATTTCGCGTTTGCGGCGTAGGGCGGCCGGCGGATGGAGTATTCGTTGAATGTAAGCGCGTGGCGGTCCGGAGGCATCGCGCCCCGGCGCGGATGCTCCCACGGCCATTCGGTCGATTTGAGTTCGCTGTTCGTATCCACGCGGCGGCCCGCTTCGAGCAGCAGCACATCGAGCCCGTGCGAGGTCAGCACGTGCGCCGCCATTCCGCCCGCAGCGCCCGAACCTACGATGATTGCATCATAAACTCGCCGCAGATTTACGCGCTGCGGATCGGGGATCTGTACGGTGATGTAGCTCATCGTTTCCGTGATTTTCGTGATTTTTCGTGATTTTTCGTGATTTTCCGTGTATTCCGCTTCACGGCGCGAGGCGTTCGATCCGCCAGGCGCCGTCTTCGGTTCTGGTGTAAAAGATCCGGTCGTGCAAGCGGCTTTCGCGCCCCTGCCAGAACTCCAGGCTTTCCGGGCGCACCAGAAAACCGCCCCAGTTCGGGGGGCGCGGCACGATCTGATCCCTGAATCTCCGCTCGATTTCCTCCATACGACTTTCAAGCTCCGCGCGCCCCGATATCACGCGGCTTTGCGGCGAAGCCCAAGCGCCGAGCTGGCTGCCGCGCGGCCGCGTAGCGAAATAGGCGTCGGCTTCATCATCCGGCGCGCGCTCGACGCGCCCCTCGACGCGCACCTGACGATTCAGCATCATCCAGTAAAACGTCAAAGCGGCCCAGGACCGGCCAATGAGTTCGCTGCATTTTCTGCTTTCGTAATTCGTATAGAAGACAAATCCGCGTTCGTCGCATCCCTTGAGCAGCACGACGCGAGCCGAAACCCGCCCTTCTGCCCCCACGGTTGCAAGCGTCATAGCCTCTGGGTCGGGCTGTTCGGCCTGCACCGCTTCATCGAACCACAGATGGAACTGCCGTACGGGATCGGCGTCCACAAGGGATTCATCCAGGGGATGCGAAATGTATTCGCGGCGACGTTGTGCGATCTTCTGAGAGAGATTCTCCATGATTTCCGCATTATAAGCCACCCCTGAAGCACACTCGCAATTGCCCCCGCCGCAGTGCATAATTGGCCGCGTAGTCATTGCAGCACGGAATCATCGTCAAATCACCGTCAAATCACCGTCAAATCACCATGAAGGAGTTATTCGGATGCCGGAAGAATTCAGCCGTCTCGATGCGACGGCGCTGGCCGAACTCGTAAAAAAGGGGGAGGCAAGCCCGCTCGAACTCGTCGATGCCGCAATCGAACGCATCGAACGCCTCAACCCGAAGCTCAACGCCGTCATCGCGCCGATGTACGACCTTGCACGCGCAACTGCAAAAAGCGATCTGCCCGACGGGCCGTTCAAGGGCGTGCCGTTTCTTTTGAAGGATCTTCAGGCCGCTTACGCCGGATTCCCTATGACGTGCGGCTCGCGCTACCTGAAAGACTTCATCCCCGATCACGACAGCGAACTCACCGCGCGCTACAAACGCGCCGGCCTCATCGTCGTGGGAAAAACCAATACGCCGGAATTCGGAATTCTGCCGACCACAGAACCGCAACTGCACGGCGCATCGCGCAACCCGTGGGACACTACGCGCACTACGGGCGGATCGAGCGGCGGTTCGGCCGCTGCGGTCGCCGCGGGTATGGTTCCGATGGCGCACGCAAACGACGGCGGCGGATCGATACGCATTCCGGCCTCGTGCTGCGGACTGTTCGGAATGAAACCCACGCGGGCGCGCAATCCTCTGGGGCCGGATTTCGGGGATGTATTCAGCGGCCTCGTAGCCGAGCACGCCGTCACGCGCACGGTGCGCGACAGCGCCGCGCTGCTCGACGCCACCTCAGGGCTCGCGCCCGGCGACCCTTACGCGGCGCCGGCGCCCGAGCGCCCATTCCTCGATGAAGTCACGGCCGATCCCGGCCGCCTGCGCATAGGCCTTGTAACCAAAGCTCCTACCGGAGCCGGCGTTCACGCCGATTGCATCGCCGCCGCCGAGGACGCTGCAAAGTTGTGCGAATCAATGGGGCACGCGGTCGAGGAAACGGAAATCGCGATTCCGGGCGAGATGCTCTCCCAGGCTTTTTTGACGCTTTGGTCGGCGGGCAACGCCTGGATGCTTGAAAGCCTGTCTTATGCAATCGGGCGAAAAGCAAAACCCGAAGAACTCGAACCGCTGACGCAGGCGCTCGTAGAAGTCGGCTCGCGGCGCACGGCAAGCGAGTACCTGCTTGCGGTGCAGATGCTTCAGATATTTTCGAGGCGCGTCGCGGCGATGTATGAACGCTTCGACGTGCTGCTGACGCCCACGCTCGGCGAACCGCCCGTGCCGCTCGGGACATTCGATGCTACGCCCGAAGACGCTATGCACGGAATGAAACGCGCCGTCGCGTTCGTCCCCTTTACCCCGCTCTTTAACGCTACGGGACAACCGGCGATGTCCGCGCCGCTTTACTGGAACGCCGAAGGATTGCCCGTGGGCTCGCACTTCGTCGGACGTTTCGGCGACGAAGCGACGCTGTTTCGCCTTGCGGGGCAACTCGAACGCGCGCGCCCCTGGCGCGACAAACTACCGCCGATCTTCGGCTGAGGAGAAAGAGAGATAACGGAACAAACGAAAATAGACGGAAAAGACGAAATAAGACGGAACAGACCGAAAGGCATGATCTTTTCCGTTTGTTTCGTTTATTTCCGTTTGTTCCGTTATCTCTCGTTTTTGCCATGATTACTTCTCCATACGGTTCCTGGCGCACGCCGATAACTTCCGAACTGATCGTAGCCGGAACGACCGGTCTCGGCGGCGCATGCATCGACGGCGAAGACATATACTGGATCGAAATGCGCCCTTCGGATCGCGGCCGCAACGTCATAGTCCGCCGCTCACACAACGAATCGATCGTTGATATAACGCCGCCCGGCTTCAACGTCCGCACGCGCGTACACGAATACGGCGGCGGAGCAATGCTCGTCGATCGCGGCACGATCTATTTCTCGAACTTCGCCGATCAGCGCCTCTATCGCCAGGACCGCGACGCCGCCCCCGTTGCTCTGACGGATGAATCGCGGATGCGCTACGCAGATGCCGTAATGGACCGCGCGCGGCGCAGGCTGATCTGCGTGGGCGAAGATCACCGAACGGACGGCGGCGAACCCGAAAACCTGCTTCTGAGCGTCGATGCCGAAACGGGAGAGATAAAACCTCTGGCGCGCGGTTATGATTTTTATTCCACGCCGCGCCTGAGCCCCGACGCGCGCAGCCTTGCATATCTCGCGTGGCGGCATCCGAACATGCCGTGGGACGGGACAGAACTGCATCTCGCAGCAATCGCCGAGGACGGCTCTCTGACCGATGACCGCATAATAGCCGGCGGCGAAACCGAATCCATATTTCAGCCCGAATGGTCGCCCGACGGCGTGCTGCATTTCGTTTCGGATCGCACCGGATGGTGGAACATTTACCGGTTTCGCAACGGCGCAGTCGAGGCGTTGGGCCCCAAGCAGGCCGAATTCGGATTGCCGCAGTGGGTCTTCGGCATGACGACCTACGGGTTTACCTCTCCCGCAGAAATAATCTGTTATTACTTCGACCGCGGATTTGCGCGTCTTGCGCGAATCGATGCAAAAACAGGACAACTGACCGACATTGCATCGCCGTATACGCGCATAGACCATATAAGCGTCGCGCCCGGCGGTGTGCTGATAAACGCGGCTTCGCCGACCGAGCTTGCCTCCATCATCCGTCTCGATCCGGCCACGAATGATTTCGAAATCATCAAACGATCGAGCGAAGCGGAAATCGATCCCGGATACATTTCATCGCCCGAAGCCGTAGAGTTTCCGACATCTCAAGGCCGGACGGCGCACGGATTTTTCTACGCGCCGCGCAACAAGGATTATTCGGCTCCGGAAGGCGAGCTTCCGCCGCTGCTCGTTATGAGCCACGGCGGGCCTACGGCGGCAACCCACGCATCGTTGCGCTTGACGATCCAGTACTGGACCAGTCGCGGCATCGGCGTGCTGGATGTCAATTACGGCGGCAGCACCGGGTACGGCCGCGCCTACCGCGAACGACTCAACGGGGAATGGGGCGTAGTGGATGTAGAGGACTGCGCGGCAGGCGCGCAATGGCTTGTGCGGCAGGGACGCGCCGACGCCGAAAGGCTCGCGATTACCGGAGGAAGCGCGGGCGGGTATACGACGTTGTGCGCGCTCGTATTCGGCGACGTATTCAGGGCGGGTGCGAGTCATTACGGCGTGAGCGATCTGGAAGCGCTTTCGCTCGACACGCACAAATTCGAGGCGCGTTACAGCGACCGGCTCGTCGGGCCTTTCCCCGAAGCATCGGAGCTTTATCGCGCGCGTTCGCCGATACATCATCTGGAGCGGCTCTCGGCGCCGGTAATTTTCTTTCAGGGTCTTGAGGACAAGATCGTTCCGCCCGATCAGGCCGAACGCATGGTCGAGGCGCTCAAGGCCAAGGCATTGCCCGTGGCCTACGTCGCCTTTGAAGGCGAACAGCACGGCTTCCGTCAGGCGGCCAACATAAAGTGCGCGCTTGACGGCGAACTGTATTTTTACGCGCGCGTCTTCGGTTTTACTCCCGATGTCGATGTGGACCCGCGCGTGATCGAGGGGATGTACAACCTGGCTTGAACCTCAGAGAAATGACGCAACAGATGACGGAACAAACGAAATAAAACTGAACAGACGGAAATATTCAACTTTTCCCTAATTTTCGTTTCATTTCGTTTGTTCCGTCATCTCTCCTGTTTTCTTCTCCTGCTTTGGCACGGCGGTTGAGTGTATCCGGTGAACGAGAGTCAGTGAACGATTGCGGTTATTGATTTGGAAAGAGTTGTTGCCCCAAGGGTGGTAAAAAACCCCCTTTACTGAGTAAAAATGCTGCGCAGAAGTACGCGGCGCTGCGAAAAAACACGACAACAACCGAGACCAATCCCCCACAAGCCGCATACATATTAACGATCCTGATATTGCTCTGTCCGGATGTAAAAATCCGCACGGAGCAGGGATGGTTGCCCCGTGTCTCGGCGTATTTTTTCATCCCCTTACGGGCCGGTTACGGTCGCCGCAATCGGTGGACTGCTGCTGCATTTTCTGGTTGCACCGCTTTCGGGCGGGAATATTCCGCTGCCGGTTTTCATTACGGCCCTTGCCGCCGCCGTATGGTTTGGCGCGTATTCCGCAACGCGCAATACGCCTCAGGCCAATGCATCCGATGAGTCGAGTGAAAGCCCGGAAACCGTTGCAACCGACACTGCGACGGCGAATGATGGTTCCGAACCCGGGCAAACCGACGAGACCTATGCGGCCCACGAGGCGCTGCGCGCTTCGCTGCGCGAAAAGGATCTGCTGCTCAAGGAGATTCATCACCGCGTCAAGAATAACCTTCAGGTAATCGTCAGCCTCCTCGGCATACAGAGTTCTTACATTCACGATCCGCGCGACCTCGAAGTATTCACCGAAAGCCAGAACCGCATTCATCTGATGGCGCTCGTGCACGAGCAGCTTTACCAGTCGAAGGATCTCGCGCACATAGATTTCCGCGCCTATCTCGGCTCGCTCGTCGAGGATGTGCTCGCATCCGGGCGTACCTCTTCTGCATCCGTGTCGGTCGATGCGGATGAAGCATACCTCGACATCAACGCCGCGATTCCCTGCGGCCTGATCGTCAACGAACTGGTAACGAACTGTCTGAAGCACGCATTCGCCGGCCGCAGTGCGGGACGCATCGATGTAGGTCTGCGACTGACGCACGACGGGGAATACGTGCTTACCGTAGCCGATGACGGAGTGGGGTTTCCCGTTGATTGCGATTTTCGCGAGTTGCCGTCGCTCGGCATGCAACTGGTTGCAAGCCTCGTCGCGCAGCTTCAGGGAACCATCGAAATGAGGAGCGAAAGCGGAACCGAATTCACGATAGTTTTCCCGGCGACCGAGGAAAGAAGCGCAGAAAGAAAGACGTATGGAGAAAGCGAAGATTCTGATAGTCGAGGACGAAGTCATAGTGGCGCTCGACATCAAACGGCGGCTTGAAGGCATGGGCTACGCCGTAACCGGCATTGCCGCAACCGAAGAAGACGCCAAATCGAAAGCCGCAACCACTTCGCCCGATCTGATCCTGATGGACATCCGGCTTCAGGGCGGCGGCAGCGGCATTCGCGCGGCGCGCCATATTCGCGATCATTACGCGATCCCCGTCATATACCTGACCGCCAACTCCGACGATCAAACGATCGAGCAGGCCAAGACCGCAGAACCATTCGGCTATTTGCTCAAGCCGTTCAAGGAGCGCGAACTTCAGACGACCGTAGAGATGGCGCTGTACAAGCACCGTATGGAAATGCAGTTGCGCGCAAGCGAACGCCGGTATGCAACGACGCTGCGAAGCATCGGCGACGCCGTGATTGCGGCCGACGCCCACGGACAAATAACTTTTATGAACCCGGCAGCCGAGGAATTGACCCATTGGACCGCCGAAGAAGCAATGCAACGCCCGATGTCGGATGTGATGCGGATCTCAGGCCGCGAGGCGGCGGAACCGGAAACACAATTGAAGCGGGAAACGCTTCTGACTGCGCGCGACGGGCGCGAACTGCCGATCGAATATATGGCCGCGCCTATCCGCGGCGAGGACGATTCGGCAAACGGGCTTGTATGCGTCTTCCGCGACATAAGCGAAAGAAGGAAACTCGAAGAATTGCTGCGCCAGGCCGAGAAGATGGAGGCCGTAGGCCGCCTCGCCGGGGGCATCGCGCACGATTTCAACAACCTGCTGACTGCCATACTCGGGTACACGAGCATGCTCCAGCGCAATTTGAGGGAGGATCGCAACGTGGGAACCAATCTTGAAG
The DNA here is from genome assembly GCA_019639255.1 of Acidobacteriota bacterium. Lineage (GTDB taxonomy): Bacteria > Acidobacteriota > Blastocatellia > RBC074 > RBC074 > JAHBSF01. The sequence goes on from JAHBSF010000090.1 coordinate 17,932, forward strand.
GGATCGCAAGGGCCGGACGGCGCGCGGCGGATCTTACGCAGCAACTCCTGGCCTTCAGCCGCAAACAGATGCTCCAGCCCGAGGATCTCAATCTCAACGACGCAGTAACGCAAATGCAGATGAGGCTGCGGCAGCTTATGGGCGGAGACATTTCCGTTGCGATGCACCTGAGTCCGGATCTCGGCACGGTCAAAGCCGATCCGGATCAGATCGAGCAGGTGATATTGAACCTCGCGCTCAATGCGCGCGACGCAATGCCCTTCGGCGGAGACCTCACCATCGAGACTTCAAACCGCACGCTGACCGAAGAGTTCATTTCGCATCACGATGAAGTAGCGCCCGGACGCTACATCGTGCTTACGATCATCGACAACGGCGCGGGAATGGACGCATCCACGCTCGACCGCATATACGAGCCGTTTTTCACCACCCGACCGCAGGGACAGGGCACGGGCCTCGGATTGTCGACCGTTTACGGCATAGTGAAACAGTCGGGTGGATACATATGCGTCGAGAGCGAGCCGGGAATGGGCGCGATCTTCCAGATCTTTCTGCCGCGCGTGGATGAAGAAAAGAAAGTCGCGAGCGTCGCGGATTCAAACGGCGCGCAGGCGCACGCGCCCGAAACCGTGCTGCTTGTCGAAGACGAGGAAATGGTGCGAACGCTTGTGGGCAGCATTCTGAAGATGAAGGGCTACAATGTGCTCGAAGCCGAACGCGGCCCCGATGCAATCGAGTTGTGCAGGCGGCACGACGGAGACATCCATCTGGTGATAACGGATATGATGATGCCGGAGATGAGCGGGGGCGAACTCGCCGCGCAGGTATCCGAAATGCGCCCCTCGGCGCGCGTCCTCTTTATGTCGGGCTACAACGAGGATTCCGTACTCGATCACGGCGTCGTAAAATCCGACTTTGCATTTATGCAGAAACCCTTCACGCCGGACGGGCTCGTAGAAAAGGTGCACGCGCTCCTCGATCGGTAGGTATCGGGAACGCGGAATGCGCGAAAAGAGAGATAACTGAACAAACGAAATGATACGAAAAGAACGAAAAAGTTCAGTGTTTCCGTAGTTTCCGTCTTATTTCGTCTGTTCCGTTGTCTCTCTTTTATGCCCGATGTCGTGTGGTTTGATTCAAGGTGTGCCTGATACTGTAAGGGCGCCTGTTTGTAGCGTTTGAGGTGCGTCAATTCGTATAGTATCGATAAACTCTTGGTTATTTGTGACTCCGATCGTTCGAGAATGAGTGACGCTACTATTATTCGCTGAAGTCCTATTTCTAAATTTCTAATACTCATTTGGCCTAACCCTATGCGAGGCGCTACCCACAGAGCCAATTCAGTGATGACGTAGAGCTGTGGCAGGGGACAGCCTGCTGGCCGCAAGGGCTGGGAAAAAGGTAGCGGCAATAGCACAAATGGCAATACTTACGCTCGCTAATATATGTATGGTCACGTCTTGGGTCTGCACCCCAAATAACAAGCTAAGCATTAAGTTGTTCAACCATAACGCTCCTAACAACCCTGTCGATATCGCTATAAGTATTATGATGGCGTATTCTCTCAGAATTGAGCAAACAATATCATAAGGAGTTGCCCCCAGACATACTCGAATACCAATCTCAGTTGTGTGTGACACTATTGAATACGCTACTACCCCATATACACCTGACATGGATAAGATGAGAGCCAATACAGCAAACATGCTCATCAATATTCCACGAAAACGATAGGCAGAGATAGATGATGCAAGAATATCGCTCATTGGCCGGATTCGAAAGATTGGTACATTTTTATCAACAGATGCAATAGTTTGCCGTATTCTTTTAATAGCAGCCATATCAGCTAGTCGCGTCACCAGCACCATTTCTAATGGCGGCTGCTGTAATTGATATGGCTGCTGGTAAGGCAAGTAAATGTGGGGGCTAAAGGATTTATCTATTCCGGTGTCATGAACATTGCGAACCACCCCAATCACTTCCCGCTGATAACGCTCGCCAGCTATTATTAAGACTTGCCCAATAGGGTTTTCAGTTGGCCAGTATTGCTCTGCAAACAATTCATTAACAATCACCACTTTGGGGGATGCTTCCCGGTCCGAATCTTGGAATTCTCTTCCACGCAGAAGCTGAATTCCCATAGTGCTAAAGTAGCTACCAAGCACATAGCTATATTGAGCTAGTCCTCCGCGATCAGCTGTGATATCGGCCCATAAACTCGAACTCGACACGCTAGTGTCCATAGGAAGCCGGCTAACAGCACCTACAGAGTATACGCCATTAATATTCCTGATCTTGCTCAACAGCAGATGATAAGTATCATATACTCGAGCATAGTTATTGACATTAGCATCTGTCCTTTTCTCCTGGCCAGCATATTGTAGAGGGGGAAGTGACAGCCGCATTGTCACCACACCGGTGGGGTTGACCCCTGGGAGAATTTTAGACAGCTCATGCAAGCTTTTTGCTGTCAGGAAGGCGCCGGATACAAGCATTAATGCTAATGCAATTTCAAATACCACGAAAGCTTTCCGCGCCAATACTAGCAGACTTTCTTGAACTACAACATCCTTATTAAAAATATTGGCCGGCCTAACCACTAATATATGGCTGAGCGGGTAAAGGCTAATCACAAACGTAACCAAGACACACAAGACAAATACAAACACCAGCGTCTCCATATTCATTTCGAGATCAGAAATACGAGGAGTGTCCGGCGGGGCTATTATTCGTACTAATCTAAGCCCCCAAAATGTCAATACCAAAGAAGCAATCCCACTGAAACCACAAATCAGGATTATTTCAGTTAGCAGCTGTCGAGCTATACGGAGCCGGCTTGCTCCTAAGCACAACCGCGTAGCGAACTCTGATTTTCTAACTGCAGTACGGATAGCTATTAGATTAGCCGCATTTGCGCAGGCTATGCTAAGCAAGATTATCACGCCTGATAAAAGTATCCAGAACGAAGGTTTGTATTTACCTATTAAGAATTCCTGCATAGGGAAGACTCGGACGCCATCACCAGGCCGAATGCTCCGTCGCTCTGATATTTGATGTAGTTCTGCAAAGAGGGATCGTAACCTCTCTCTCGCTTGTGCAAGGCTTACTTCTTTATTGAGTCGCCCTACTAATTGTTGTCTTAATGGTGCAGGTTGCTGAATATTTTCAGATTCGCCAAATGAAAGTAAATTTCCCGATCGAGGTCTAGGAAACCATAGATCAGAGTTATTTGGATGCGAGAAACTAAATGGCATGACGCCAATTACTATATATGATATGCCGTCTACCAGAAGCTGTTGTCCAATTATATCCGGGTGACTCGAGAATATTTGAGCCCAAATACGATTACTGATAATAACAACCTTGTCACCACTATTTTCTTCTTGTTCTGTAAACACTCTCCCCTTTTGCGGCGAAATAGAGAATACTCCAAAAAAACCTTGGGATATGGAAGCGCCCGTGACACGTTCTACAGATGCCGCTTTACCTATGTTCACTCCTCCATACCAATATTCACACAAATCTGAGAATGCTCCGGTTTGCTTCCACCATTCGACTAAATCGCCTGTGGGAGGGGCGGCTGCACCTACAAGCATTACAATACGCTCTGCATCCTTAAAAGGCAAAGGCCGTAATATGACGCTATAGAGTGTGGTAAACATTATCGTTGTTCCACTGATGCCTAACGTGAGTACTGTAATAACGATAATGCTATACAGCTGTTGCTTTCGCAATAACTTAACAGCGTAACGCAGATCCTGAAACAGTTTATCCATTAACTTTAGGCACCGTCACAAAATGTAACACAGCACTCTATCTGCCCTCTCT
>JAHBSF010000091.1 GCA_019639255.1 Acidobacteriota bacterium
ATAACGTACGACGGCGGCGCGATTGGTTACCAGCTCTTCAAACTGGACAAAACTTTGTCCGGGCGTGTAGTGCGTTGGTTGCAGGAAAAACTGAACAAGTGAAGCAGTGATGGAGGCATCCGGCGTGAACACCAAAACCGAAAATATGATTTGCAATGGAAACATTCGATACAGCAGGACTTTTCCGCGATTTCCGTCTCATCCCGCGATTTCCGCGGTTTGTTATTCTCGTGTGTGGTTGTTGTGTTTGCTGATGACGACGGCTTTCACGGCTTTCTCACAGGCCCGGCTTCCGGAGCGCGAAATCACCTTCAGCGCGGAAGACGGATGGACCATATCCGGGATGTTGAGCGTTCCTGAAGGGAAAGCGAATCGATCTCCCGGGGTGCTTTTTCTGCACTCTTATGAGCACGACCGAGATGCTTACGGGCAGTATCTGTATCCGGGCCTTGCACAGATTATAGGCGCACGTCAGGTAGCCACGCTGCGGATAGATTTTCGCGGGCGCGGACGCAGCACTGGCGCAAAAAAGCTGCACATGTTCAGCGACGAGGAGCTTGCAAATCTCAAGCTGGATGTGCGCGCAGCACTCAGATTTCTGGCAATGCAGCCCGGCGTGGATCCGGATCGGCTGGGCATCGTCGCCGAGGGCGCGAGCGCCGAAGCTGCTGTGATGGGCTGGGGCGGGAATCCGAGCCTCAAAGCGATGGTTCTGCTTTCCCCGCGTCTGAGCGAGGCTGCAAAAACGCAGATTGCGAAACATCCCGATCTGCCCCTTTCGCTCGTGGTCAGCAAGGAAGATCGCGAGAGTTTCTACGACACTGCCGCCGCCTACAAACTTTCGCGCAGCGCCGAGAGCCGCATCGGAGTGTACAAGGACATAGGAATGGGCACGACTATGTTTAGCGTCTGGCGTTCTGAAAAGCCGAAAGAAAAGCCGCTGGAGGACGGGCTTGCTGAATGGATGGTAGCGCTGCTGGCGGGGTGGGGTGAAACGCGCGAAGTTTCTTTTTCAAGCGAAGACGGATGGACGTTGCATGGGACGCTTAAAACACCTGCGGGAATGAGCGCGCAGAAAGTAGTACCGGGCGTTGTCATGATTCATTCGAGTTTTACGGATCGCAACATATGGAATCATCTCGCGGATGCAATCGTAAGGCAGGGCCTTGCAGTGCTTTCATTTGATACGCGGGGACGCGGCCAAAGCACGGGCAAAGGCGATTTGCTTACGCTTTCGCCCGAGGAGCGAAACAATACGTCGCTTGACGCCAAAGCCGCGGTGCGGTTTCTCGCCTCACAACCCGATATAGGCCGCATCGGCGTGATGGGTGCGGATCGCGGAGCGACTTATGCGCTTGCGGCGGCGCTTGAAAGCGATAGAGCCGGGGCTGCCGTGCTTATGACGACGCTTGTAAACGCGGTTGAGCGCGAAGCAATCGCTGCGCGCGATCTGCCGGTGTTTTTCCTCACCAGCCAAACGCTCGAAACAGCGACCAACGGCTCGATGGCGGCGGCCTATGCCGCGACGAAAAATCGCGGCAGCAGGCTGCTCGTTTATCCGGGCGGAGCACTCGGATATGACCTGCTCGAATTCGATCATTCGCTCGAATCGGCTCTGGCAATGTGGCTGAAGGAGCAACTGTCGCGATGAAAGATCTGCCTGTGAGGGAAAGGACTCTTCCGCGTGTGCTTGAACAGCAGGCTGCCGCTCTCGGCGACCGCGTGTTTCTGGACTACAAGGGCGAAAAGACCGTTTCTTTTTTCGAACTGAACGACCGCGCCAATCGCTATGCAAACGGGTTTCGCGAGTACGGGATCGAGAAGGGCGTGAAGGTAGCCGTGATGCTTCCAAACTGCCCCGAGTATCTCTACATCTGGTTCGGCCTTGCAAAACTCGGCGCGGTAATGGCGCCGGTAAATACTGCGCAAAAAGGCCGCCTGCTCCAATACATCATCGATCAATCGGATGCTGAGGCGGTGGTGGTTGAATCCGTTTGGCTTCCCCGAATAACGGAGATTGCCGACGGGCTGAAGAAGGTAAAGTCGATATTTGTACGCGGGCAATCGGATGTTTCGGTGCGCGGCGTAAGGCTGAAATCGCTCGACGAACTGGAACACTACGCGCCGGAACCTACGAAAGTTGAAGTCCGGCATTCGGATCCGATGACGATACTATTCACCAGCGGCACTACGGGGCCGTCCAAGGGCGTGGTTATGTCTCATCACTATTATTACCACGCGGCGCGCACAATCGGCGCCGGGATGGGCGATGGTCCCGACGATGTGCTTTACACGTGTTTGCCGCTTTTTCACGTCAATGCGCAGGTATGCACTGTGGTTTCGGCAATGATATTCGACGCGCGCGCGGCGCTTTACGAACATTTCAGCGCCGGTAGGTTCTGGGACGAAGTCAGGCGCTCGAAGGCGACGGTATTCCTCGCGCTCGGTGCTATGGGAAACATACTGACCAAGGCTCGGCCGGATGAAGCGGACCGGGATCACAACGTGAGGCTTGCGATGGTCGTACCGCCGCCGGAAGACCTCGAAGCGTTCGAGCGGCGTTTCGGATTGCGCGTAGTGTATGAAACTTTCGGGATGACCGAGGGCATTGTTACTCCCCCGCAGATTGCCGAGCCGAGAAGACCCGGATGCTGCGGCAGGCCGACCCGTGCGATGGAAGTAAGGATTGTTGATGAGTACGACAACGTCGTGGATGTGCGGCAGGTCGGGGAGATTACGATTCGCCCGCGCGAGCCGTACACAATGATGTCGGAATATTACCGAATGCCCGAAGCCACGCTCGAAGCATTTCGCAACCTGTGGTTCCATACCGGCGATCTCGGATGGATGGATGAAGACGGATACCTGTATTTCTACGGAAGAAAAAAGGAATCGATTCGCAGGCGCGGGGAAAACATTTCGGCCTTCGAGGTCGAGAGAATCGTCAACGAACATCCGTGCGTACTCGAATCGGCTGCCGTGCCCGCGCCGTCCGAGCTTGGTGAGGACGACCTGAGGATAGTGGTTGTCTTGAAGGAGGGCGAACGGTTGAAGCCGGAGGAGTTGATCGGATTTTGTGAGTCTCGAATGGCCTATTACATGGTTCCGCGATATGTGGATTTTCGTGCGGAACTTCCCAAGACTCCGACGCAGCGCGTTGAGAAATACAAGCTGCAGGCCGAGGGCTGCACCGCCGAAACCTGGGATCGTGAGAGCGCCGGCTACCGGCTGGAGCGGAACCGGGTATGACCGAGTTAACTGCGGCGCACTGGGTTTACGCGGTATTCGTCGTCCTTGTTGTAATTACCATGGCGTTTCGGCGCGATGCGCTGATCCCGTGCATTATCGGCGTGCTGATCGTCGGATGGATAGTAACGGGAACGCCTCTGGGTGCGATAGAGACGGTCTTCAAGTCTACAGTTGCAGCGGGGCGCGAGCTCATTGACATCATCGTGGTGATTGCCCTGATAGGCGGCCTGGCCGCATGCATGGAGAAGATCGGGGCCGAACACCTGATGATCGCACCGGCGCGGGCTTTGATGAAATCGCCGGTTGGGGCTTTCTGGATAGTCGGCCTGGTGATGCTGGTTGCATCGTATTTTCTTTGGCCCTCACCGGCTACGGCGCTTGTAGGCGCAGTGCTGGTACCGGCCGCTACAGCAGCTCGGTTGCCCGCGATTTCCGCTGCAGTCTCGATGAATCTGTTCGGACACGGAGTCGCGCTATCGACCGATTACATAATTCAGGGTGCGCCGAGCATCAGCGCAAAAGCAGCCAATGTATCGGTTGACGCGCTGATGACGAGCCAGATTCCACTCATTGCGACTATGAGTGTTGTGACAATCGCCGCTGCGTTTGTAATCGCCAGAAAGGATATTTCCCGTGCACTTGCCGCACAGGATGATGTATCAGTCCCGGACGCAGGTTTGGTTGCAGAGATTCCGGCCCCGACTCTGGTGGGGCGGGTTGCTGCCGTAGCAGTACCGCTGAGTTTCCTCGCCGTTGTAGTAGCGCTCGTTATGTTCGGGATTCGGGGCAGCGAGGCGACGGCGATCATTGGGGGCGTGACGCTGCTGCTGCATACGGGGATGGTACTTGCAAGCCACGGCGTGGAAAGTTTTGATCTGATTACAGAGCAGTTGATCAAGGGAGCTACTTTCGGAGTGAAAATTTTCACTCCAGTGATAATCATCGCCTCGTTTTTTTACCTGGGTTCGCCCGAGATTGCGAGGCAGGTATTCGGAGAGGGCGCACGAGGATTTTTGTTTGATCTGGCGAATGCGCTTGCAGAGGTTGTGCCTCTCAATCGCGCTTCGGTTGCGGCGCTCGAAACGGTCATAGGCGGCGTAGTGGGGCTTGTCGGATCGGGATTCAGCGGATTGCCGCTCACGGGTTCGCTTGCCGGAGCCTTTGCCTCGGCTGTGGGATTGAAAACTGAAACGATTGCGGCGCTCGGACAGATTGCTACCGTGTGGGTCGGCGGCGGTTGCATCATACCGTGGGGCGTTGTGCCGGTAGCGGCAATATGCGGTGTTTCTCCGCAGGAGTTGGCGCAGAAGAATTTTATTCCTGTAGTAATCGGCTTGATAGCAACGACCGTAGTCGCCGTGTTTCTGATTTGAGAGGGAGAGTAGAAGGCAATGCGGGAGTGAGAACACGGATTACGCGGAAATCGACGGATTATACGGAAGTAAGTATTGGTTTGAGAATGGTCTGAATTGGAATGGGCAGAAAACCGTTCAATCGTGAGATTGCCATAGCAGGTGTAGCCGAATCCGATCTCGGCCATGGCGTGTCACTGAGCATATTGCAGCATCAGGCGCTGGCCGCAAAGCGCGCTCTCGAAGACGCGGGATTGCGCCATACGGACGTAGATGCGGTGATGGCGGTGGATTTTCTCGGACTGCCGAGTTTGCAGATCGCAGAATACCTGGGCATCAAGCCGCGCTTTACCGATACGACCGTTACTGGAGGTTCTGCTTTTGAGAATCTCGTTGAACACGCGGCGCTGGGCATTGCGGCGGGACTGTGTGAAGTCGTGCTGATTACTTACGGCAGCACGTTGTGGTCCGATCGCAGGCGGGTGGTAGAGGGCGGCGGAGTGGATCCGCGAATGCCTGCCGCGCAGTTTGAAACGCCGTATGGAGACCTGTCGCCGATCGGCGCATATGCGCTTGCTGCTGCGCGGCATTGTTATGAGTTCGGAACGACGCCGGAGCAACTTGCCGAGGTTGCGGTATCGACCAGGAATTGGGCTGCTTTGAATCCGCGAGCGCTTCACAGAGATCCGATTACGGTTGAAGACGTGTTACAATCCCCGCTGATTGCGAGTCCACTGCACCGGCTGGATTGTTGTGTTGTGACCGACGGCGGCGGGGCCGTAGTAGTAACTTCGGCCGAGCGAGCTCGTGATCTGCGCAAGCCCCCGGTATATGTGCTGGGCTCAGCCTTCAGCTCGACGCATCTATCGATCAGCCAGATGGAGAATTTAACGCAAACGGGCGCCTTCGAATCTGGGAAAAGTGCAATGTCTATGGCGGGCGTCAAGCCATCTGACATCGATGTCGTGGAGATTTACGACTCATTTACAATATCCGTTGTCTGCGCGCTCGAAGACCTGGGATTTTGCCCCAAGGGTGAGGGCGGCAGGTTTGTTGAAGGCGGCAGGCTTGGCCCGGGCGGCGAACTTCCGACCAATACTTCGGGCGGCGGCTTGTCCTATAACCACCCCGGCGCTTTCGGGATTTTTCTGATCATCGAGGCTGTGCGGCAGTTGCGCGGCGAATGTGCAGCGCGCCAGGCGCCGGGGGCTGAACTTGCCCTCGTGCATGGCATAGGAGGGTGGCTGTCGAGCCACGCAACGCTGATTCTGGGGAAATAGACATGAGCGAGCAAACCAGACCAGTACCGAAACCTGATCGCGATTCTGCGTATTACTGGGCCGCAGCCCGTAGACGTGAACTTGTTTTTCAGCAGTGCAACGAGTGCGGTCAATTCAGATTTTATCCCCGCTCGGTTTGCCCCTTCTGTCTTTCGGAAAAATTCGAATGGCATAAATCCCTGGGACGCGGCGCGGTTTATTCATTCACTGTTATTCACCGCGCGCCGACACCAGCGTTTCGCGACAGAGTGCCGTATGTACTTGCGCTTATTGATTTGCCGGAGGGGGTACGGATGATGAGCAACGTCATCGGTTGTGATCCCGGCAGTGTGCAAATCGGTATGCCGGTAACTGTTGATTTCGAGGAGGTCTCCGACGAGATCTCCCTGCCAGTGTTCAGACCCGAATGACGGAACGGATATTTTGAACGCCCTGCTGCTATCCCATCCCCGGAGGCGACAGGCCAGCGAGGAGAAAGGCTAGATATGGACAGCGTTAAAAGGAAGAACAGCAACCATAAGGGTCGGGTCGAAATTCACACCAACGTCAAGGATGAATCGCTTGTAGAGAAACGCCGAATGCAGATTTGCAAGGCAGCGCTCGAAGCATTCACCAAAAACGGATTTCACGAAACCAACCTGAGACAGATTACCAACCTCGCAGGTTTGGCCTACGGTTCGATCTATGATTACGTCAGAACCAAAAACGACATACTGTTCCTGATCTACGACAGCATACTCAGCGAACTCTATCAACGTCTGGAAGCCGCAGCCGCTTCAAGCGAAGACCCAGTGGAGCAGGTGAGGGCATTGATCAGAGCCGCCATAGAACATACGGACGAATATCAGGAAGCCATCATCCTGCTTTACCAGGAATCACGCGTAATGAAAACTTCGGGTTATCTGTCCGAGGTATTCGCGCGCGAGCGGAGTTACCTGCGCATTTTCGGCGCCGTACTGGAGCGCGGCGCACAGCAGGGAGTGTTTACCATTACAAACACGCAAATACTCGAAAACGTCCTTCCGCTGATGACCTCCGCATGGGCGCTGAAGAGATGGAGCCTGAAACGAATAAGCCGCGAGGAATACATCGATACGCTCACGAAATTTGTGTTGCAGGGCATCGGCGTAAAAGAACCTGCAAGGCGTGGATCGGCCACCGGCGGAAAGTCGGTCAAATAGCGTGAAAGTATCTTTCCAATCTTAAAGCAAAAATAAATACGGAGGACATTACTTAATGCCTGCATTCGATCGACATATTTTTATCTGCACCAACAAGCGTCCGCCCGAAAATCCAAGGGGTTGCTGCGACGCGACAGGTCTCGGACAACTGCAACTGGAATTCAAAAAGAAACTCGCGCAGTTCGGCCTGAAAAACCGTGTGCGCGCAAACAAGGCCGGATGCCTGGATCAGTGCGAACACGGTCCTAATGTAGTGGTTTATCCCGAAGGCGTATGGTACGGCAATGTTACGGCGGAAGATGTAGCCGAAATAGTTGAGTCCCACATCATAAACGGCGTGCCGGTAAGCCGGCTTCAGTTAAAACCCGAATGCATCAATACGCCGAGCTGCGAGCATCGCACGAAACCCGAATGATTCAATCCGAAGCCAAACCGCCTGCACGATATTGGGACAAAAGAGAGATGACGGAACAAACGAAAAAAAGACGAAAACTACGGAAATATTCGACTGTTCGATTATGTTCGTATCATTCCGTGGGTTCTTCTGAAGCATTATTATTGCCGTGACTCTGGATGCACGTGATCGTCTCATAATTATGACGCGGTATCCTGCGCCGGGCCGTGCAAAAACACGGTTGATACCGGTACTTGGCCCAGCAGGCGCGGCCCGTTTACACAGAAAATTGGCGGAAGCGGCTGTAATTCAAGCCGATCGCCTAAGCGCACAAAGAGACGTTAACGTCGAATTACGATTCACGGGAACCATAATGAGCGAAATGATCGCCTGGCTTGGCGACGGGCGATCGTATTGCGATCAGGGCGGTGGAGATCTGGGACAACGGTTGATACGCGCATTTCAGGATGCGTTCGATGCCGGGGCGCATCGAGTGGCGGTGATCGGAACCGACTGCCCTGATCTTAATGCCGAAACCATCGGCCGGGCATTTGATTTATTGATGCGAAGTGTGGTTGTTGTCGGGCCGGCATCGGACGGCGGATACTACCTTATAGGGCTATCCCGACCGTTTCCTGCACTCTTTCACGACATCAAGTGGGGAGGGCCGGACGTGTTTGCACAAACGGTCGATAAAGCGCGAGCGCACGGATTAAAAACTGAATTTTTGCCGGTTCTCAGCGATATAGACCGTCCCGAGGATCTGACGCCCGGATTTTGTTCCGGATTTCCGGCGATCAATCAGAATTGAACGTGAGACAGCAGATCTCGGTAATAATCCCTGCAATCAATGAAGAGAACGGACTGATTGCAACGCTGCAATCCGTACTCTCGGGCAATCCGATTCAGGTTATTGTCGTGGACGGCGGAAGCAGCGACCGCACGCGGGAAATAGCCGGCGCTGCGGGTGCAACAGTGCTTCAATGTGAGCCGGGTCGAGCCCGGCAGATGAATCTCGGAGCACGCAATGCGGGGGGCGAGGCGCTTCTTTTCCTTCACGCCGATACGATCCTGCCCGATGGTTACGGGCAACACCTTCTAAACATACTCGATCAGCAGGATGTCGTTGCCGGAGCGTTTCTGCTGCAACTGGATGGAGAGGGATTCGGGTATCGCATCATCGAACGGCTCGCCAACTGGCGCTCAAGGCGTTTAAACCTGCCATATGGGGATCAGGCGATTTTCCTGAGAGCGACAACCTTTGCCGAAATCGGGGGATTTCCCGATCTTCCGCTTATGGAGGATTTCGAGATGATGCGCAGATTGCGGCGACGCGGGCGAATCCTGATAGCACCCGCAGCCGTTAAATCGTCGGCGCGAAGATGGAAAAAACTTGGCCTGCTGCGCACAACCCTGATAAATCAGGCCGTAATCGCGGGCTATCTGTTGGGTGTACCTCCGGAGAATTTAGCGCGATTCTATCGCTCGGCCGGAAAGTAGCCGACGACGGCAATCGCTTATATGGCTAAATCAGACCACGAAACATTGGGACACATCACTGGGTACGCACGCGCCCTCGCGTGCGTTCGGCTGAGAATGAAAGCACGCGAGGGCGCGTGCGTACCCAGTTTCAGACTCCGTTGTGTGTACCATTCCGCTGTGGTTTGATTTAGATGCTATGACGAATATGGAGGACAACAATAAGCCGGAGTTTGAGTATCTGGATATTGGGAACGCCGCGCGTTTTGAAACGTATTTGCGCGAGCGCGGCTGGCTTGCCCAAGGCGAACGACTGACTGGTGCAGCCCGCGCCGGCGATGGGAATATGAACTATACGCTCCGCGTGCGCACCTCAACGCGTTCATTCATACTCAAACAGGCACGGCCCTGGGTGGAAAAATACCCGGATATAGCCGCACCCGCCGAGCGTGCAATCGTAGAAGCGAGCTTCTACGCCCAGATCGTTAACATATCTGCGGTTGCCGCACTGATGCCGAAACTTATTGGTGTGGACGCCGAATCAAACGTGCTCGTACTTGAAGACATGGGCGAACTTGGCGATATGACCGATTTATATCGTGGAAGTTCATTAACTGAAGCCGAAGTCGATGCACTTACCGAATACATTACGCATCTACACCGTGCCGGCGTAAGCGAAGAAGCAAAACAACAACTATCAAACCGGTCGATGCGCGAACTGAACCATGAGCATATATTCAGATTGCCGTTTGATCCGGCATTCAACTTCGACCTGGATGAAATCACTCCGGGGTTGAAAGATGCAGCTTCGGGCCTGAGAGATGATGCAGGATTGCGCCTGATCGCTTCGCAACTCGGATCTGTTTACCTTGCAAACGGCGGGACGCTGCTTCACGGGGATTACTTCCCCGGCAGTTGGCTTCGGGTAAATGGCGGCATCAGGGTTATCGACCCGGAATTCTGTTTCGTTGGGTGTAAGGAGTTTGACGTAGGCGTAATGGTCGCGCATTTTGCGCTGTCTGGGCAGCCGGACGAATTGATCGAATGCGCCATCGGCAGGTATAAGCGTGTGGATGATTTTGATCAGAATCTGGCTTATGGTTTTGCAGGTGCGGAAATCATACGGCGTTTGATAGGTGTGGCGCAGTTGCCGCTTGCGTGCGGGCTGAAGCAGAAAATCGAACTGCTTGACAGAGCACGCAACTGGATGCTTGCCTGGGGCGGTGATTGATGACCGAAACCGACTTGAAGCATGTCGTATGGATAGATACCGACCCGTCGGTTGCTCGGGGCGGGTGTGAAATTGACGACGGCCTGGCTTTGATTCAGGCTTTTAATTCGCCCGAACTGGATATTCGCGGCATCAGCACCGTATTCGGTAATGCGTCATTGGATCGAACAGATGCAATCGGGCGGGAAATCGTAAACCGGTTTGGTCCGAAGGGGCTAAATGTATATTCCGGCGCTTCCGGTTCTCAAGATCTCGGCATTCCCACATCTGCATCTGAGGCGATAACGTCTGCTCTCGATACAGAGTTGCTAACAATCATCGCTCTCGGTCCTGTTACAAATATCGCAACAGTAGTTGCTGATCGTCCTGATTTGACTCCCAACATCAGGCAGGTTGTTGCGGTTGCCGGGCGCCGCCCGGGGCAGCGGTTCCTCTCGGGGCCAGGTCAACCGCGGTCGTTTCCGGACCTGAATTTTGAACTCGACGCAGAGGCTTTTCGCGTGCTGCTCGAGGCCAGGATTCCGCTCGTGCTTGCCCCGTGGGAGCTTTCTTCCAGGGTGTGGTTGACTGAAGCAGAAGTGGAATCGCTGAAATCGGGCGGAGAAGCAGCACGATGGATTTATGAGCCTGCGGTGGATTGGCTTGCGTGGTGGCGCGATGCTTTGGGACTTGATGGATTCAATCCCTTCGATACACTCGCGATCGGCTATGTTACATCACCTCAATTTTTGATCTGGGAAAACCTGCGCGCCGAGATAGTCATTCTGCCCAATGATGTTGATGCGATGCAACCCGGGGATGAGGTCGCGGTAAAGCCTTTTCTGCACGTCGGACGCGAAATCGAAAGTTCGTACAAAGTCAGGTATTGCTATGATGTTGCCGGGGAGTTTCGGGAGGATCTGATGAAACGTTTGCTGCACTGAAATAGGTATTTAACCGATCAATAGTTTTTATGTATGAAGGGAAGGGGGAGGCTTGGATACTGCGAACGAAGGCGAACAGAGGCGGCGCAGTTGGTGGAAGCCGGCGGTGTTGGTTGCGTTGCTTGCAGGCGTAATCGTGATCGCACGCCTTCTCGGAGCGGGTGATAGTATCGCCGGTATTCGGAGCTGGATCGAGTCATTCGGCGCGTGGGGGCCCGTGGTATTTACGGGAATATATATCGTTGGCGTAGTTGCCGCGCTTCCCGGATCGGCGCTTACGCTGGCCGCAGGTGCGCTGTTCGGTTCCGTTATTGGAATAGTCGTTGTAAGTATTGGTGCAACTTGCGGGGCAGGACTTGCGTTTCTCATTTCACGATACCTGGCCCGCGACGCCGTAGTCGCCTGGCTCGGTCGGAACGAAAAGTTCCAAAAACTCGACCGGATGACGGAACAACACGGCGCAGTCATCGTAGCGCTTACGCGCCTTGTACCGCTTTTCCCGTTCAACCTGCTCAACTACGGGTTCGGACTTACGCGCGTTTCCTTTCGCACCTACATTTTCTGGTCGTGGCTGTGTATGCTGCCGGGGGCTGTACTGTACGTCGTGGGAGCTGATGCTCTTGCAAAAGGGATTGCCGAAAAAACGACGCCGTGGACGCTGATCGCAGCGGCTGTGATTGCTGCCTTGGTGCTTGCTTTGCTTGTTCGCGCAGCCAGGCGGCGGCTGAACGAACGAGACGCCGCTTAAATCAAACCACATGACATTCGGACAAGAAAGAGAGATAACGGAACAAACGAAATAAGACGGAAAAGACGGACTTATGCGACTTTTCCGTAATTTTCGTTTCATTTCGTTTGTTCCGTCATCTCTCTATGTTGATCCAACAATTACGGCGGCTTCGAATATGAGTTCTATGCAAATTGAGCCATTGGACGACTACAACCTGGGGCTGATTGCAAATGTTCATCCCGAAGATTGGCGCAATCCGGCGCCTAAAGAGCGTTATCACCTTGTTGTAATCGGTGCGGGTACTGCGGGTTTGGTTACCGCTGCGGGAGCGGCCGGACTTGGTGCTCGCGTCGCCCTTGTTGAGCGTGGGTTGATGGGGGGCGATTGCCTGAATTTCGGCTGCGTGCCCTCGAAGACGCTCATCCGATCGGGCCGCATATGTGCTGAAATACGGAATGCAGCAAAGTTTGGAATCATTGGATCCGCGAATGTAACGGCTGATTTCGGGTCTGTAATGGAGCGAGTGCGAAGCGTCCGTTCGGGAATTAGCAAACACGATTCGGCGCGGCGTTTTGCAGATCTCGGTGTAGACGTCTTTTTCGGGAATGCTCGATTCGACGGTGCGGGTACAGTGGATGTCGATGGATTGAAGCTGAAATTCAGGAAAGCCGTGATCGCTACGGGCGCGCGCGCCGCAGTGCCGAACATACCGGGATTGAGCGAGGCCGGGTTTCTTACCAACGAAACCGTATTCAATCTGACGGAGTTGCCGTCGAGACTTCTGGTCATTGGCGGCGGACCCATTGGCTGCGAACTCGCTCAGGCGTTCGGGCGTCTGGGAAGCGAGGCGACGATTGTAGAGATGCTGCCGTCAATCCTTGATCGCGAGGATTCGGAAGCTGTCGAGTATGTTCTGCGCGCGCTTACTCGCGACGGCATCAAGATTGAAGTTGCATCGACGGTCAAATCGGTTAGTAAACGCGGCAATACAAAATGTGTTGTGATTGAAAGCGCCGGAGGGCTGAAGGAGATTGAAGTCGACGAGATATTGTTGAGCGTAGGGCGTGCGCCGAATGTGGAGGGGCTTGGGTTGGATGCAGTGGGTGTTGAGTATGACTTGCAGCGCGGGGTAATTGTGAATGAGCGGCTACAAACAACCAATGCCTTGATTTATGCAGCCGGCGATGTTGCTATGTCGGAGAAATTCACCCACGCGGCGGATGCTGCGGCGCGTATAGTAATCCAGAATACCTTGTTTTTGGGACGCAAACGGTTAAGCGAATTGACAATCCCGCGTTGTACTTATACGGACCCGGAAATTGCTCAGGTCGGTTTGAGCGAAGCCGAGGCGCGTGCGCGCGGGCAAGAAATTGATATTTATCGGATTGAAATGAAGGATGTGGATCGCGCCGTTATGGACGGAGAAGATGAAGGGTTTGTAAAGATACTGACGCGAAAGGGCAGCGACAGGATCGTAGGGGCAACGATAGTAGCGAGAAGTGCAGGAGACCTGATCAGCGAGATTACGCTTGCGATTGAAGGAAAGATCGGGCTTGGAGCGATTGCCCGAGTAATTCATCCATATCCAACACAGGCCGAGGCCATGCGTCGCGCCGGCGACGCATACAACCGCACCCGATTGACGCCGTTTATCAGGAAACTGTTTGGGCGATGGCTGGCCTGGTCCGGATAGGATGATCTGGTACGAAGCGTGAGACGGCAGGAGAGATAACGAAACAAACGAATATAGACGAAAACCACGGAAATCGTAAAACTTTCCGTTTGTTCCGTCTTATTTCGTTTATTCCGTTATCTCTCTTTCCTCACAAACCGAAAATTGTTGAACCATGTCGGCTGAAAGGATCGTATAAAAGTTATGAGCAACACAACGACCGTTTCATCCTCCTCGCAGCCTTCGCTGCGGCTTTGGCCCGGCGTGGTGATCGTGGCGCTACAGTGTTTGTCCTGGTTCGTAGTGCCGGTCATATTTCCCGAATTCGCCTTTTACGGCGCGATTGGCGGACTTGTCGCGGGGCTTGTTTTAGCTGTGTGGTGGCTAGGATTCAGCAAAGCGCCGTGGATCGAGCGCATAGGCGTCATCCTGCTGATGGTCGTTGCGGTTTTCGCCGCCTACCGCGTAGTTCACCCGTCGATCGCAACCGGAATGATGGGATTGATGCTCGTGATTTATTCAATCCCGACGCTGAGTCTTGCTCTGGTTGGCGGCGCACTCGCGGGTTCTCGTTTTTCCCCCGGAATCAGACGTGCGGTGATGACAGCAGCCGTTGTGGTAGCGTGCGGAGTGTGGACGATTGTCAGAACCGACGGTATGACGGGTGAAGGTACA
Organism: Acidobacteriota bacterium; assembly: GCA_019639255.1. GTDB lineage: Bacteria > Acidobacteriota > Blastocatellia > RBC074 > RBC074 > JAHBSF01. The sequence continues at coordinate 14,167 of JAHBSF010000091.1, forward strand.
TCACAGTTTGCCTGGAGATGGTCGCAGACTCACGAAGACCGATTGCTTGCGTTGGGTAGTGAAGAATCGGCATTGCCCGTTCCTACTCCCGACCTTCCGCAACCCGAAGCGACGGTTGAGCCTAACCCAGAACAGCCCGAAGTTAAAAGTGATGACAAGGCGGAAGAACCGGCGCCGAGTCCGGATGCTGTCAGTCCGGTTGCTGCCTGGCCGGGTTTTCGCGGGCCGGGCCGCGACGGAACGGTTCGCGGGACTCGAATAAGCACGGACTGGACGACAAAGCCACCCGTAGAGGTCTGGCGGCGACCTGTCGGTCCGGGCTGGTCATCGTTTGCAGTTCGCGGCAACCATCTATATACGCAGGAACAGCGCGGCGAGGATGAAATTGTCGCATGTTATGAACTAGGCGCCGGGAAGCTTGTTTGGAGTCACCGTGATGCTGCCCGGTTCTGGGAGTCGAATGCCGGAGCCGGTCCTCGGGGTACGCCTACATTGAGCGGCGGCCGGGTTTACACGCTCGGCGCTACGGGAATCGTGAATGCGCTGGATGCGGGCAACGGTGCGGTCATCTGGTCGCGCAATGCGTCGACCGATACGGGCGCCAAGCTCCCGGGTTGGGGATTTGCCGGCTCACCGCTTGTTGTTAACGACATAGTAGTAGTCGCCGCATCGGGCAGACTGATCGCATATGAATCGGCTACAGGAGCGCCGCGATGGACGGGTCCTGCCGATAAGGGCGGTTACAGTTCACCGCATCTGGCGATGATCGGTGGAGTTGCGCAGATCCTGTTGTTAAACGGCGCGGGCGCAATCAGCGTCTCTCCCGCTGACGGCTCACTCCTTTGGGAGCATCAATGGCCCGGCGACGGTATCGTGCAACCGGCTGTTACTACTAACGGGGATATTCTGATCGGAACCGGTTCGGGGATGGGTGCGAGCGGCATTGTGGGCCTGCGGCGTGTTTCGGTAACGAAGGGCGCCGGGGATTGGGTTGTAGAAGAGCGATGGACCTCGATAGGTTTGAAGCCCTATTACAACGATTTCGTTATCCACAACGGTCACGCGTTCGGCTTTGACGGCAGCATCCTTGCTTGCGTCGATCTTGCGGACGGGAAACGAAAATGGAAGGGAGGTCGCTACGGGCACGGCCAGCTACTGGCGTTGAAGGATCAGAATCTATTGCTGGTGCTTTCGGAAGATGGCGAGGTGGTGCTTGTAAGTGCGGGTACGGAGCGGTTTGCTGAAGTCGCGCGTTTTCGGGCGCTGGAGGGCAAAACCTGGAATCATCCGGTGCTTGTAGGCGATCTGTTGCTGGCGCGCAACGGCGAGGAAATGGCTGCATTCCGGTTGCCTCTTGCGGAAGCCAACAATGCATCCAACGCAAAAGGGTCAACATCGCGTTGACCCTTAATACGTTTATTTGAATGGCTGGGAGGCAGGGATTCGAACCCCGATAGGCGGATCCAGAGTCCGCAGTCTTACCGTTAGACGACCTCCCAATAAAACGCGGTAATCTTAGGTTGTGCGGCCGGAATCTGTCAAGCTGTAGACCGAATGTCGAATGTCGGCGCCGCACGTCGGAAGGATCAAAACGCTGGAGGAAGTGCCGGCGATGCCGGCCGCTTCTCCATAATTCGCCTGACTTCTCCCGTTGGATCGTATTCGACGCGGCTCTCGCCGTCGAACATCATTACCGCACGTTTTTCCGGAGTATAGGCCGGCCAGCCGGGCATCCCCTTGTGATTTGGGTTGCCGGTGCGCGCAAGCGCTGCCCACGCACCTGCAATGGCGGTTTCGAGTTTCCTCATCCCTGCGTTCACCGGCCCGACCATGCTCTCGCAATCCTCTATGTGATTGAAGACAAATGGTATCTCGACCGTGTGCGGCGCGCGTAAGCCCATTACGGGCGTCTCCCAGGCGAATACGTACAGATAAGTCGGCGCTTTCCCGAGCGCCGTATGCCGCTCGGCGAGCCTTATCGAACTCATCGCTCCGGCATCGCCCGAAATGTTGGTCCACAGTTCGTAAGTACTCGCTTTGGGGTACTTCCTGCGATAGCTTGAGATGATCTCTTCGCCCGTCTCGCCGAGCAGGCGCTTGACGTTTTCCGTCAGGCCCGCTTCGTCGAGTCGGCCGTAGTTCGGTGAATCTACTTCGTATACCGTGCGTTCGGTTCGTGTGTATCCGACGATTATGGGGATATCGGCCGATAGAGGCGACGCCACCGGATCGAACGGATGCGCTGGAAGCACATTGCCGTCCACGACGGGTCCGAATCGGGCGCGATTTCCCGCAGCCATCAGTTTATCGAGTGGAACCTGTTGAAGTTCGCGCCCCTGCCCGAGTTTCAGCCCGAGTTCCTGAAGGATGGTTTCCGCTGTTTTGCTTGCAGCATCGCGTGCGCCCGAACGGAGTCCGGCTCCGCTTTGAATCACCGCACGATGAAACAATCCCCTGGCGGCAGGCATTGCAAGCAGGTTCGAAACCTTGCCGCCTCCGCCCGATTGACCGAATATCAGCACGCGGTTCGGATCTCCGCCGAACGCCTCGATGTTGTCGTGCACCCACCAAAGCGCCGCTGCGAGGTCGAGTTGCCCAACGTTGGCGACGCTCTCGAAATCCGCACCTCCGACATCGCCGAGAAACAGATATCCGAGAATGTTCAGGCGGTGATTGACGGTAACCACAACTACATCTTGATGCAGGGCGAGTCCCAGGCCGTCGTAGCCGATCGAGCCGCCCGTACCCTGATCGTATCCTCCGCCGTGAAACCAGACCATAACGGGTCGTTTGCGGCCCTCGCCCACGCCGCGCGTCCATACGTTGAGGTAAAGACAATCTTCGCTTGCGTCGTCGGGTTTGGTTGCACCCAGAACCCGAAAATACTGCCGTTGTTTGTCGCCGCGCGGACGATTGGATTGTGGCGCGTAATGTCCGAACTCTGAAGCATCGCGCACGCCGGTCCACGGCAGCGGCGGTTTAGGCGGAAGGAAGCGATTTGATCCGCCGGTCGGCGCGCCGTATGGAATCCCCTTGAAGGTATGCACGCCGCGGATTTTGCGACCTCTGACATTGCCGGATCGGGTAGCAACTACGGGAGTAGTTCCGTCAGCACCGCGCACTGCGGGAACGAGGATTGCGGGCGCTACTACTCCGGCCGTTGCCTTCAGAAAATCACGACGATTTATTCCCGCTTGTGCGTGAGCATCTCGGATTCGCATGGATGTCCTTTCATTAATAGGGCCAAAAAGAGAAATAACGGGACAAACGAAATGAAACGAAAATTACGGAAAAGGTGAATATGTCCGTAGTTTCCGTCTTATTTCGTTTGTTCCGTTATCTCCCTATGTCAGCCGTTAGAAGCTCAGTCTGGCCGCAATCTGGAACGCGCGCGGTCCGCCCGTACCGAAGACCGGGCTTACGCGGTTAGTCGCCTGCCCGAAGTTGTTGTTCGGATTCGGACGGCCTGCGGTTGTTGCAGTCGGTCGGATAAATGCGGCGCTCGCAAGCGACCCCGTATATCCGGTAAGGTTTGCATAGTTGAATATGTTGAACCCCTCGGCGATCAGATTGAGCCTGATCTTTTCGCTGAAGGAAATCACGCGCGTCACGCGCAGGTCGTGCGTGATGAAGCTGTCGCCGGACGAGAAGTCGTCAGGCAGTACGATGTAGGGATACGCTGTGCCGAGCGCATCGCGATTATCTCGCCCGATCTGCGCAAGCGTTGCGGTCTGCGGTGCGGGGAACTTGGAGTTGTACTCGTTGACGAGCCGCCGGATGTCGTCGGCATTCTGGCCGCGCCCGAACGTGTTAATCCCGGTGCCGGGAAGCCTGAAGACGAACAATCCGTCGCCCTCGGGGTCGAGCGTGCCGAGCGTCACGGAACTGATGTCCCGGCTGCGGAACTGCATGATTGTCGAAAGCTGCCAGCCGTTGAGTACGCCGCGCAGCAATCTCTGATCGCCTCCGTATTTTGGAAGATCCCAAATGCCGCTGATCGTCGCCGAGTGCAGGGGCGTTGCGCCGCTCAGACCGAAGTTTTCGCGGTAGTCGGTGTAGGATGCAAATCCGGCGAAGCTCGTATAACGCGCGAGCGCGTAGGCGCCCGTAAGCTGGAAGCCGCGTGAAAGACGCTTGTCGAGTTTGACCTGTAGCGCGGAGTACCGGGAGAGGATTCCGGGAACTCCGTAAAAGATCGAACCCGTAGAACACTGCGCTTTGGGATCGTTCGCCTGAGTACCTGTACAGGCAGGAATGATCGGGTTGCGCACCGGGATTGCGGTTCCGGTCGCAAGCAGTGTGTAGCCGCTGAAGCGGTTCCAGCGGTTGACGTCGTCTAGCATAAACTCGTTGGCGCCGAACTTCACTCCGCGACGCATCACGAAATCAGCCGACAACGACATATCGTTGGTAAGCTGCCGCTGAACCCCTGCGTTCACGTGAATCGTGTACGGAGTGCGGAAGTTGGCGTCGAAGATCGCTTCGCTGCCGGCCGCCGGCGCCGACTTGCGAACCTCGATGTTGCGTATCGAAAGATCCGTGCCGCTGAAGCGGTTGTTTGCTTCGAGTATGCCCCTTAATGTCGGCAGGTAATTGACCATTTCCTGCGCGCGGAAATCCGCCGGCTGATTGGTTGCGAATATAAGGAACTGCGGCTGTCCGGGTTGCCCGAACTTCGGATTCGGAACCGCGCCTGATACGGCGGATGTTAACCCGGACCCGGCCGGTCCGATCAGGATCTGATCCTGTAGTTTGAGGTATGTGCGGTTGTTCGACGAATGGTGAACCGAAAAGCTGGAACGGATGACGGTCTTGTCGTTGGCCGACCATGCGAATCCGAGCGCGGGATCGAAGTTGTTGAAGTCGCGCGGAATCCTGTCAAGGCGGATGCCTGTGGGAGCCAGATACTGCGGGCGGTCGAGTTCGTGGTAGACATCGTTTTTCTCCCACGACCAGGCAACACCGTAGTTGAGCGTGAATTTCGGGCGAATCTGCCACGAATCCTGTATGTACAGGCGAATGTGATCGTCGGTTGCCAGCTTGTCAAAGAGATACTGAACCGGCTGCCCGCCATCGCCGATGCCGATCGACAACTGCCCGCTAACCGGCAGTTGGAGCAGTTCGGCGAACGTCGGCGGTCGTCCCGTATAACCGGGGCGAATGCTTGCCGGGAGCGTTGCAAAGAGCGCCGGATTGATTTGCTGAAGCGTAAGCGGCGCGAAGGTGGAGAATGTGCCGGCGAAATTCCGGAACCAGCTTCCGCGACTGTAACGGTGCTCCCAGTTAACGCCCCAGCGCAGACGGTGCGAGGATTTCGTCCAACTGAAATTGTCCGTGAACTGATATGTGCGCGGATGGCGATCCTGCGGCGTGTTGGCATTGTTGCCTACTGTAAGTCCCCCGAAAAAGCTTATCTGCGTACCTCCTACCCCGAAACAGAAATTTGGATCGCTCGCGAGGCTTTCGCATAAGGCCTGGCTGGGCGGAAACAGCCGGTTTCTGTAATACGAATACGCGAATCTGAAATCGTTGACGAGCTTGGACGAAAGCACGCTCGTCAGTCCGAATTGCGTCTGATACGAGTAGTTGCTCGAAGCAATCCACGTCGATTCGAGGCCCGTGCCGGCGACGCTGTCGTTTTTGTCGATATTGCCGCGTATGAATACGGTGTGCTTATCGTTGTAACGATAATCTATGCGCGTGCCGATCAGGTGCTGATCAAAGGGCACGCGCCCGATGTGGTTGAAGCCGAGCAGCAGCGGATCGGTAAAGGCTATGGGTTGTGCGCCGATCTGGTCGCTGCGTTCGTAGTTGGCGAAGAAAAACAGCTTGTTCTTGATAATGGGTCCGCCGATAGTGCCGCCGTACTGCTTGCGCTGGAAGAAAGGTTCTTCGAGGCGTTTGCGCGAACCCGGATTCTGGCAAAGCGGAGAGTCGGTTGCGAGCCCCGGACAGTTGCGGGTGAGGCCGGGAAATGCCGCCAGATTGTGATCGCGGTAGAAAAGAAACGCGCTGCCGTGAAAGCTGTTTGTGCCGCCGCGGGAAACGATGTTGACCGCGCCAGCAGATACGGTGCCGAGCGACAGATCAAAACCGATGGTGCTGATCTGGAACTCCTGCACGGTTTCGGCTGAGAAGTTCTGCGACGTGCCGCCCGTTATGCGGTCGTTTGCGCGCGCACCGTCAACGGAAATGACCGTCATATAAGATGGCGCTCCGCCGACTCCCACCTGGAAGAAGTCATTCTGGTTGAGTACGCCGGAAGTGGCCTGATAAGTCACCGTCACGCCCGGTTCGAGCATGGCAACCGAGAGGAAGCTGCGTCCGTTGAGCGGCAACTGCTCGATCTGCTTCTGGGTGACGACTCCGCCGAGACCCGTGTCCGATGTGTTGAGCAGCGGCGCACCCCCCGCTACCTCAACCGTCTGCTCCGTCCCGCCTACGGTTAACGAAAACGTCGAGTTCGTGGTGTTGCCCACCTGAACGATAAACATTTGTAGCTGCGAGGTGAAACCGGCGGCTTCGACGCGAACCTCGTATTCGCCCGGTGGCAGGGCAAAGAGGCTGAACGCCCCCTCGCTGTTTGATACGGTTCTGCGCGTAGCCCCGGTTGCCTGATTCGTAGCTGTGACGTTTGCGCCGCGTATTATCGCCCCCGTTGGATCCAGCACATTGCCGGTGATCGCTCCGGTTGGGTTCTGCGCCCTTACGCAAATGGCGCTTATGCTCAGGATTATCGACAGAGCAAACAATACTGCGGCGCTGAAGCCGGATTTCGAGTGCATGCAAGTGCCTCCTTTGGTGGAAGAGAGATGACGGATCGAGGACACTCCAACGCTGCCGGATTGATTCGCGGCTTTGTCGGTTTCGACCGCCCTGACTATGGAATCCGGACTCCTGCTCTCAGCAGAACCGGAGCCCCCCCTTCATCCCAGGAGTCGCCCGCAGTCTGACCGCGCACCGGCGTGCACCAATTGCTTGCTCGCCCCCGTTCTTGTCCGGTCAGCTTCGGATCTGTTTGTTCTGGTCGTCACAAAAAGCGCTTTGATAGGCCGCCGCAGTCTAGCAGGGGAATTTCAGGTTATCACCTATCGAAAGTTAGGGCGCAAGGAGAAGTGCGGAGAAGAAGTGCCGAGTGCTGAGTTCGAAAGAGATTGCGAAATAAACTCGAGTAACTTTGTTTAGAGAGAACTGAATGGCGCGGCGCACACGGAGTGTATGAGGATCTACGAAAGTTTTAGTCTGTTACATTTACAGCGGTTTCGATTTCGGTGTTCATTACTCCGTCAATTAAG
>JAHBSF010000092.1 GCA_019639255.1 Acidobacteriota bacterium
GTATGTTCCGTTATCTCTCTTTCCTCCTAAACCGAGCATTGCTGGTGAATCGTATCTTTACTCCATAAAGCCGAGATCGCGCAAAGAAAAATTCGCAAGCTGCGGGAAAAGGCTGTTGAGCTGCACGTCTGCGGCGCCGAACCATCGGGCGAGCGTCGCACCGTACTGTGCGAGCGATGCCTGCGGCAGCAATCCGCCGCGCGCATCTGCGTAATCCTCGGCCGTCGCGTTGAAGTTCGAATAATTCGTCATGCGCGGGAAACGTCCGAAAATCCGGCCGCCTCTGACCGCGCCGCCCAGAATCAGGTGATGGCTCCCCCACCCGTGGTCGGTCCCGCTGCCGCTCGGCTGCAGCGTCCGTCCGAAATCCGATAATGTAAACGTGGTCACACGGTCGGCAACGCCCATCTCTACGGTCGCCTGATAAAACGCCGCTACGGCCTTGCTCACCTGTTGCAGCAGATCCCAGTGCGTCCAGGATTGGCTGCTGTGCGTGTCGAAACCTCCCATCGAGCAGAAAAACACCTGCCGTCCCGCGTTTAGCTGCGTCCTCAAACTAATCAGCCGGGCGATTTCCTTCATCTGGTTGCCGAGCGATGTGGACGGAAACTGCGTGGAGAACGCCGGAGCGCCCGCCGCAGCCTTGAGCAGCGGATTGAGAAGTCGCGCATCAATCAGCGCCCGGTTCGCCGCATCGACAAGTGCATTTCCGCTTTCGGTCGCAAGTATACGCGCCTGCGCCGAATCGCGTACGGCTGCGGCGGATGCAGGCCAGAAATTCATCGCGCCCTGGCTCAGGTCGTTGCCGGGTTGCAGACCCGCAGCCGCAGTAGTATTGCCCGTACAGTAAAGCGACGGGCCGCCTATGGAAATCGAGACCGGGAAACTTGTGTTTGCGTTGCTTGCAGCCACAAGATCCACCGTCCGCCCGCCCCAGCCCGTGCTTCCGCCCGAATTTGGAATCCCGGTCTGCATCTGCAGTACCTGATCCGAATGCGATCGCAGATTGGTCGGCAGTTGCAGCGCCGCGATATATTCGGCGTAACTCGTCGGCCTGACCAGCATCCCGACGTTCGCCAGAATCGCCAGGCGTCCGGATTGATAAATCTGCTGCAATTCGGGCAGGCCGTAATGCAGGCCGAACGCGCCCTGCGTTGCGTCGTTTATCGGCAGCAGTTGATTGGGCGGAAGCGCCAGCCCGCCGCGCGCCGATTGATACGCCGAATACTGCGCCGCGTCGAGCGGTACCACGACGTTGTGCCCGTCGTTGCCGCCGAAAAGAAATACACACACGAGCGCCTTGTAATCCTGCTGCGCTCCGGCGGCCGAAGTCTCGAGCCGGCCGAGTCCGGCAAGCATTCCGAGTCCGGCTCCCAGCATTTGCAGGAAATGACGCCGCGACGCTTCGCTTTCATTACTCGATTTTGTCATCTTTGCCACCTTCATCGCTGCACCAGAAATTCGCCCGAAGTTACAGTGAGATAAAGCGCAGTGAATACGCGTTGATAGTTGTCCGGCATCTGCGGCAGCGCCTCCAGAATCGCAGTGCGCGTCGTTGCGGGCATTCGCCCGTGCAGCAGCGCCGCATCTACGGCATCGACAAGCCCCGCATGGTTTGCTGCAATTGCGAGGTAGGGTTGCAACACCGGATTGATCGGCCACGGACTGCCCCAGAACCCATAAAGAAAATTCGCGCGATTGATGGCGGTCGTGGCTGAATAGATCTGAAATTCGGGGCCATATAAAGAACCGCCGGGAATACGGAACATCGGCGAGTAATGACCGAACACCGATGGGGCGTTCAGCAGTCCCTCATCCAGATGCATATCGAATATCCAGGAAAAATTGATCCACTGATTCGGATCGGTTTGCGGCGGAATTGTAAACCCGAGCGCCCGCATCATGGCCGTAGTCTGCTGCAACGGGCTGCGGAGGCGGCCGAAATCCGATGGGGGATTGTCGTTGCGCGCTTCGGCGTCGAGCAGTATCGCGCGTATCACCGACCTCATATCACCCCGCACGCCGGCGCCGTTGTTATTGAATACGGCGCTTATCCGCGCAACATAACCCGGCGACGGATTGCTTGTGACAAGCGCGCGTATCAACCGCACGGAGATAAACGGCGCGACGTTCGGATGCTCAAACAGTATGTCAATCGCCCGATCGAGATCCTGCGCCGCGGTCTGGTTTGCGGGGATCGTGCGCCCCAGAATCGTTTTTTCCGAAGTGTTGCGCCGCGACTCTACCGGGAGCATCGGACCCGGATAGTAGTTCCAGTTGCCGCCGGTCGGCGGCGTACCGGTTGAATTGCCGTAGGTCCATCCGGTCAGTGCGCGCGCAAGTTGTTCTACATCGTATTGGGAATAGGCCGGCATGGGTTGACTGGAAGCATCGAGTTGGAGCGAGCCGTCGGCGTTGAGTTTCCACAGACCGATGGTAAAGAGCTGCATCACCTCGCGCGGGAAGTTTTCGTTGGGTGCGCCGCCGTAAACGCCGCTGTTGACCAGATCCAGGTATTTTCCCATCGAGGCGTCGACGGTTATCTCGCGCAGCAGAGTGCGGAAGTTGCCGAATGCGTTGCGGCTGAGAATCTGCAGCCACGGGGCGAGTTCGTTGCCGTAGTTGTTCTTGTTGCGCGAAACGACGAAGATCTGGCTGAGCGCGTAAATAACGCGCTGGCGCAGTTGATCCTCGCCCCTGAGCGCATTGTTGAAAAACGAATAAACAACCTGCGCATTTGTGGGCGATTGCCCCGGCCCCGGCGACTCGGGCAGCGACAACTGTTCTTCTACATAACCGGCAATGCCGAGTTGTTGCGCGCGCGCAAGGAGTTCGGGTGTAAGGCCGAAGCTGGATTGATCGACAAGCCTCGTATATCTGATCCGGGATTCTTCGACTACGGTCACCACGGCCGTTCCCGTTGCCGATGCGTCGGCTGCGCTCGTAGCCGAAACCGTGATTCCGGTTGCAGGCGCCGCCCACGGCGCGGTGTAAAGTCCGGCGGAAGTAATCGCGCCGGCAGTTGCAGTGCCGCCTGCAACGCCGTTTACCTTCCAGACAACCTCTTGATTCGACGCGTTGTAGACTACTGCGTGAAACTGCTGCGTCGAGCCTGTGGGAACCGTTGCCGTATTCGGCGTAACGCTCACCGTGACCGGGGCGGTGACTGAAACGGGAATCGAATTCGACACCGAACCCGGACCCGGATTGGCTACCGATATCATCGCCGTGCCGGGCGCCGCGGCCTGTCCGCGTGCGACAAGCCCGGTTGCCGATACGTAATCGGTCTTCAGCGCCGCCCCGTTCCACAACACCTGCGCGCCGTTGTAAAAGCCCTTGCCCGAGACGTTCAGCGTGAATGCATCGAGCGGTATCGTATTCGGCGTAACCGACGATAATGTCGGTGCGGGGTACCGTATCGTTACGGCGGCCGAAGCGGAAATCGCCGGATTGGCGGAGAGCGAAGCCTTGATCGTGACGCTGTAACCGGCCGGGGGCGCGGACGGCGCGGTATATCGCCCTTTGCCGTCGATCTTCCCGAGGCTGGAACTTCCGCCCGAGATGTCGTTTACCATCCAGACAATGGACGTTCGGTTCGTGCCGGTTACCTTGGCGGTGAACTGCTGCACGCCGCCCGGGTAGAGCAGGGCTTCCTTCGGATTGATGGTCACGGATACGCCGGTTTGCGCTTCGGACCGCGGCGCGTAGTTAAGCATCGCGATGCCGAAAACAGCCAGCACAAGAATCGGTGCGAATACGGAGGAACGGTGGGTGCGCAAGGGGATACTCCTTGTAATGATTGAAACCCGGCAATTCCCGGCACAGAGCGTGTCTTGATCACTCCACACGACTTCGGGACAAAAGAGATGACGGAACAAACGAAATCAAATGAAAATTACGGAAAAGTCGAATATTTCCGTCTGTTCCGTCTTCTCTCTTGCTGACTCACGGTTTGTACCAATCAACTATGGATCCAAGACACGTTCTCCGGGACGAGCAAGTTATGTGCCGGACAGCGCGACCGGATATATGGCGAGCAAATGCGGAATCTTGCGTTCAGAAACGGCTATGGGGCTGATATTTTGCGCACACTGCGGTGATTTTTAGTATCTGCTCGTCCGGCAGCGGTCGTCCGGGCGAGAGACTACCTTGCGAAATTCCCCGGTGCAAGACAAAATTGCGCATCGTCGCTTTAATCGATTCAGTATTTGCGCATATACCTTTGGGCGGTTTGCGCTCTTTCCCGTACGTGCGGCATTCAGTCGCCCTGATGGGAGAACTAACGGAATGATGGAAGCTTTAGATGGAGGAATAAAGCACCGATGAGCACCAGCCAATCGTCAATACCCGAATCTCCCTACGCGCGCAAGCCGTGGCTGCGCCATTACGATTTCTGGGCGCCGGCCGCAGCAAACTTCCCGCGCCAGCCCATCTACCAGATCCTGCAACTCGCAACCGGGCGTTACGGCGACCGGCCGGCTTCGGCCTTCCTCGGCGCTCAACTGACTTTCCGCGAAGTCAAATCGCAGGTAGACCGTCTGGCTACGGCCCTGCACGGGATGGGAATTGCCAAAGGCGACCGTGTAGGCATAATGCTGCCCAATTCGCCGCAGTATATGATCGCGTTTTTCGCCATTTCGCGGCTCGGCGCAATCGTCGTGAACATCAATCCGATATACACGCTGCGCGAGGTGGACCTTGTAGCGCAGGATGCCGCCTTGCGCGCCGTAATCACGCTCGACGCGCTTGCACCGCTCATCATCGGCGTAAAACCAAATTCCTCGATCGAGCACATCATCACCACGAGCGTGCAGGAGTATTCGGCCAAGCCCGACTCCGCGCCCCCGGTTCCCGAAGGCACGCTGTCGATGACCGCGCTCATCAACGGAGTCGCCGAAGTCGGTTTGCCCCGCGTCGAAATCGACGCCGAACAGGACGTCGCCGTATTGCAGTACACGGGCGGAACCACCGGCGTGCCCAAAGGAGCGATGCTTACGCACTACAACCTGTATTCCAACGCCATACAGACGGCCCTGTGGGCGCAGGGCGTTACCGAACCCGGGAACGAGCGGTACCTGATGGTCATTCCGTATTTCCATATATACGGGCAGACCGTGGGGCTGCTGGTCGGCGCGTGGAACGGCGCAATGCAGATCATGATTCCGAAGTTCGACATAGAGATGCTGCTGCATGCAATCAGGCATTATCAGCCGACTTTCTTTCCGAGCGTTCCGACGCTTTACATATCAATGCTCAATCACCCGGAATCCAAAAATTCCGGACTCGACCGCGTGCGGCGCTACAACAGCGGTTCGGCGCCCCTGCCCGTAGAAGTGCTCGAACAGTTCGAGGCGCTAGCCGGGTCGATGCTTTACGAAGGATACGGACTGACCGAAGCCTCGCCCGTTACGCATTCGACGCCGACGCTCGCCAAACGCAAGCCGGGCAGCATCGGCTTGCCGATTCCCGCAACCGAGTGCAAGATCGTGGATCTCGAAACCGGGCAGCAGGAAGTCCCCTTGGGTGAATCGGGCGAACTGTGCATACGCGGTCCTCAGGTGATGAAGGGCTACTGGAACAAACCCGAAGAAACTGCCAACACGCTGCGCGACGGCTGGCTCTACACCGGCGACGTGGCGCGCATGGACGAAGACGGTTTCTTTTACATCGTCCAGCGCAAGAAGGATATGATCATCGTCAGCGGCTTCAACGTGTATCCGAACGAGGTCGAAGACGTGCTCTTTACGCATCCGGACGTGGTCGAAGCGGCAGTCATCGGAGTGCCGGACGCATATCGCGGCGAGGCGGTCAAGGCATTTGTAGTCCTCAAACCGGGCGCTGCAGCTTCGGCCGAAGACGTCATTGCGTTTTGCCGCGATCGCATGGCTAAGTACAAGACGCCGAGCGCGGTAGAGTTCCTGGATGCGCTGCCGAAAAGCGCCGTGGGCAAGGTGCTGCGACGGACGCTGCGCGAACGCGAAGAACAGAAGGGATAAACACGAAGTTTGAGCACTATGGAAATACACGCCGTGCTTCTGCACGACGAGCGTCCCTGGGGCGGCTACACCATCGTGGACGCAGGCGAGGGATTTCAGGTCAAACGCATCGAGGTGAAGCCCGGCAGTCGGCTCAGTTACCAGAAGCACGCGCGCCGGGCCGAACACTGGTTTGTAGTTCGCGGGCTTGCGCGAGTGACGCTCGACGGACGCGAGTTCGATCTTCAACCGGGCGAGGCCGTCGACATTCCCGTTGGCGCGGCGCACAGGGTTGAAAACCCCGGCGCCGAGAATATGGTTTTTATCGAGATACAGCGCGGGGATTATCTGGGCGAAGACGACATAGAACGATTGCAGGACGATTACGGCCGGATTCCGGGGCAACAGTCTTCGGACGGCTCCGCGACATCCGGCGCGTGATCCGAACCGCGATTGGTATTGCATAATTCGAAATGAAACGAAAATTACGGAATGGTTGAATATTTCCGTAGTTTCCGTCTATTTTCGAATGTTGCGTTATCTCTCTTTTAGGCGCGGGCAGCTACACCCGGAGACCATAGGTCATGGAAACAGGATCACTCAAGGAACGCATCCCGACGGGAAGCCTGGGCGAGGGAGCGCTTTTTAATCGCGAACTGAGCTGGATAGAGTTCAACAGCCGCGTGCTGGACGAGGCTCTGGATCCGACTCAACCCCTGCTCGAACGGCTGAAGTTTCTCACGATTTTTTCGACCAACCTGGACGAATTTTTCATGATCCGGGTTTCGGGTCTTCAGGAACAACTCGAAGCCAACCCCATGATGTTGTCGCCCGACGGCCTCACACCCGCGACGCAACTGCGCCTTATCTCCGAACGGCTCAAGCCGCTGCTGGATCTGCAACTGCGCTGCCTGCGCGATCAAATCCTGCCCGGCCTGGAACAATACGGCGTACGCATAGCCTCCTACGGGCACCTCGACGGCGGGCAGCGCGAAGAAATGCGCACGTTTTACACCGAACGCGTGTTTCCCGTGCTCACTCCGCTATCGGTAGATCCGAGCCATCCGTTTCCGTACATATCGAACATCAGTCTCAACCTGGGGATACTCGTGATTCCCGAAGAAGCGGACGAAGAAGACGAACCGCGTTTTGCGCGCGTCAAGCTGCCGCCCAACGTCCCGCGCCTGATCCCGGTTTCAAACAGCGACGGCTACCACTTCATCCTTCTTGAAGAGGTAATCGCCGCGCACATCGAAACGCTCTTTCCCGGCATGCGCGTTCTGGAATGCCAGCCCTTCCGCATCACGCGCGACGCCGATATAGAAATCGAAGAAGACGAGGCGGGCGATCTGCTCAAGACCGTAGAACAGCAGTTGCGGCGCAGGCGTTTCGGCTTCGGCGTGCGGTTAGAAGTATCCGCAGGCATGAGCCCGCATATGGTGAAGCTGCTGCGCAAATCGCTCGAACTCGAAGAGCAGGATGTTTACGTCATCGACGGACCGCTGAACATCCCCGACCTGATGACGCTCTACAAACTCGATCTTCCGGAACTCAAAGATCCGCCCTTTACCCCGGTCACTCTGCCCGCACTCTCTGCGCGCGAAACCCTGTTTGACGCCATCAGACATCAGGACATACTGATTCATCAACCCTACGAATCGTTTGCGCCTCTGGTCGAGTTTCTGCGCGAGGCGGCCCGCGATCCCAATGTTATGGCGATCAAACAGACGCTATACCGCGTAGGCCCGGATTCACCGATAGTTCAGGCGCTTATCGACGCGGCGGAGCGGGGCAAGCAGGTTGCAGTGCTTGTAGAACTCAAGGCCCGCTTCGATGAAGAGAACAACATCATCTGGGCCAAAAGGCTTGAGCAGGCCGGCGTACACGTCGTTTACGGCATCATCGGACTCAAAACCCACGCAAAACTCGCGCTCGTGGTGCGGCAGGAAAAAAGCACGCTGCGCCGCTATGTCCACCTCGGCACCGGCAATTACAACCCCGTGACCGCGCGCATATACACCGATCTCGGCCTGTTTACCGCCAATCCTGATTTCGGGGCCGACGTATCGGACCTGTTCAATTTTCTTACGGGATTTTCGCGCCAGTCGCGGTACCGCAAGCTTCTCGTAGCCCCGGTAAGCCTGCGTCAGGGACTTGTAGAGATGATACGGCGCGAGGTAGAACATCACCGCGCGGGCCGTCCGGCCCGAATTTCCGCCAAGTTCAACAGTCTGACCGACACCGAGTTGATAGAAGAACTCTACGCTGCATCGCGCGCCGGAGTGCCGATCGACCTGGTAGTGCGCGGCATATGCTGTTTGCGGCCGGGAATGCCGGGGCGCAGCGAAACGATCCGCGTGGGCAGCATCGTCGGACGCTTTCTGGAACACTCGCGCGTATACAGATTTCTCAACGGCGGAAAGGACGAAATCTATCTGGGAAGCGCCGATCTGATGAACCGCAACCTCGACCGCCGCGTCGAAGTCCTGTTCCCGATCGAGGACGAGAGGATCAAGGAACGCATACGGGTGGAAGTGATGGAGACGGCACTGACCGATAACGTCAAGATGCGCTGGCTGCAACCCGACGGCCGATACATCCGTCCGCGCGCGGTTGATGAAAAACCGGTCGATTCGCAGTCCATACTGCTTGCGCCCGCACTGCTGTCCTGAGATGACGAAACAAACGAAAACAAACGAAACCCACGAAAATCGTCGACCTTTTCGTTTGTTCTCGTTATTCCGTTTGTTCCGTTATCTCTCTTTTCAGCACTCGACGGGCCGGCCTTCATCGGCTGCGCGGTAGATTGCCTCGATCAATTGCAGCGCCTTGCGTCCCTCGCGTCCGCTTACTACAGGCTCTTTTCCGTTCTCGACCGCCTCGATGAAATCGGCGATCTGCCGGCGATGCCCTTCATTCGAAATCGCCGCCGGATTCGATGATCCGTCCGTAATCTGTTCGCCTGCTCCGACATCGGCCGCTTCGCCCTCGATTTCCCACGCGCTTATATCGTCGCCGTCGAGGATGATCGTTCCGCGTTCACCGGAAATCTCCAGCCTCCGCCTGAACCCCGGCGCAATTGAAGTAGCCGCCTCGATGACGCCGAGCGCGCCGTTCCTGAAACGCACGTTCGCCGTCAGCGTGTCCTCGCCCTCTATGTGCGGATATCGCAGCGCTCCCTTGAATGCAAAAACCGTTTCGGCCGGACCCATTATCCATTGCAGCAGGTCTACGGTATGAATCGCCTGATTGATGAGCGCACCGCCGCCGTCAAGTTTCAACGTGCCGTGCCACGACCCTTCGGCGTAATACTGCGGTGCGCGATACCATTTGACGTAAGCGTCGCCCAGAAACAACCGCCCGAGCCTGCCTTCATCTACGGCTTTTTTTATTCGCGCCGCGGCAGGCAGCAACCGGGACTGAAAAATCACGCCGAGCCGGACTCTCGATTCCTCACACGCTTCGATCAGTGCGTCCGCGCGCGCAAGCGTGGTTTCTATCGGTTTTTCGACTATTACGTGTTTGCCGGCCTGCGCGGCCCTTATGCCGAGTTCGGCGTGAGTGCCGCTCGGCGTGCAGATTGTGACGATGGACAGCCCCGGATGCGCCAGAAATGCGTCGTAATCCGTATATGCTGCGGCGTTGAAACGCTCAGCGAACTCTCTGGTTTTGTTTTCATCGCGCCCGCATACGGCCGGAAGTTGCGCGCCCGGTATCGACAGAATCGCCTCTGCGTGCACCTTCCCGATCATTCCCGGCCCGACCAACCCGAACCCGATTCCCATCTGGATTGCCTCCATTTGAGCTTGATGCCGCCATATCATAGGAGAGAGATAACGGAACAAACGAAATTAGACGGAACAAACGGAAATAGACGAAAACTACGGGTATCGTCAAATTTTCCGTTTGTTCCCTCTAATTTCGTTTGTTCCGTTATCTCTCTTTCCTGTCGCAAATCGCCTGACGGAAAATGGGGAAATATCGCGCCTCGCCTCGCCCTGCACAATAAGTTCCGTCACCGTCTCAGCCGTTATAGGCGCAAGCAGTATTCCGTTGCGGTAATGCCCCGTTGCATAAACCAGGCCCGAAACCTGAGGGTCATATCCGAGTATCGGCCATCCGTCCCCGGCAAAGGGCCGCAGCCCCGCCCACATCTCCGTAATCGCAAGCTCCCTGATTGCGGGCAGCATCCCGGCCGCGCCCTCTATTATGCCTGCAATGCCTCCGGCAGTTACGCGCTTGTCGAAGCCCGCGCGCTCCGATGTAGATCCGCATACTACCGTGCCGCCGAGGCGCGGAATGACGTAGCCGCGTCGCGAATAGATCACGTGCCGGACCACCGGCATCGGCATCTCAAGAGATATCATCTGCCCGCGCACGGGTTCGACCTCTACATCGGCAAGCGCTACGGGTTCATCCGATTCTATAAGACCCGACCAACTGCCCGCCGCCAGCACTACCACACCCGTCCGCACCTCGCCCTGCGTCGTAACGACTCCGACGATGCGCTTTTTCCCGGCAAAGTTTTCAATGCGCAGCCTCAGTGCATCGGTATGTGAAATTATTTCGACGCCTGCGTTGCGCGTCGCAGCGAGTAGCGCCGCAACCAGCCGCCTGTTTTCAACCTGATGATCGTCGGGAAATTTGAGCGCCCACCGAAGCGCAGGCGCAACCTGCGGTTCGAGCGTGCGCACGAAAGATGCATCGAGTTTTTCTACGTTGAGTCCGGCTGCGTGTTGCCATTCCCATCGACGCTGCAACTCTTCGTCATCGCATTCATCGAGCGACAGGTAAAGCGTGCCCTCGGTGCGGTATTCGATGTCTGTGCCGGTTGACTCTTTCAGTTCTGCGGCGAATCGGGAATACAGCGAGCGGCCTGCGACGGCGAGATCGAAAAAAGCATCGCGACTGTCGGCTTCGGCAAGCGGCGCGAGCATTCCGCCCGCAGCGTGTGAGGCTTCGCGTCCCGGTTCGCCGCGCTCAATTATTGCAACGCGCAGGCCGGCCTGCGCGAGCCTCCACGCCGCAGCCAGACCGATCACGCCGCCGCCTATGATTGCCGTATCGGCTGTCAAGCGTGCGGTCATCTTCAGGCGGGATTCGGCGGCGCGTCGGGCGAGGGCTGCTCGGCGCTTTTGTACTGCTCGCGCATGCGGCGCGCATTCTCCAGATGCCGGTTCAGCGACTCGATTTCTTCATCTACCCAGGAGCCGACCGAATCCTTGACCCAGGTCAGCGTCTTGCGCTTGCAGTCGGCCAGATCTTCGGCCGTCTGTTCCGGAAGACTCGCCCACAGGCTGTCGATCAGATAATTGAACGGATTGTTTTCGCAGGCCATATTCCTTCTCCTTCAGTCCACCGTATAGGTAGCCGAACAGGTGTCGGTTTCCCATACCCTGACCTTGTAGACCTGCACGCGGCCGTCGTTGATTTGACGGGCGACTTCGTGCAGAAAGTAGCCGGCAAGATGCTCCGCCGACGGATTCAGCTCCCTGTCGAAAGGCGGCAGGTCGTTGATGTTTTTGTGGTCGAGATATTCCACGACGCGGCGCGTCGCAGCCTTCAGGTCCTTGAAATCTATCAGCAACCCGATCTCGTTGAGTTCGTTGCCGCGTACGTAGACCTCCACGCGGTAGTTGTGGCCGTGCGTGTTTTCGCATTTGCCCTGATAACCGCGCAGCGCGTGCGCCGATGAAAATCCCATTTCGATCATTACTTCTCGCATCGAGGAACGCTCCTTTTCGATAGACGAGCCGGATTATATCACATACTGCCGGAGCCCAACGGTTGACAGCCGCACCCCTGATTGCAGATAGTGAATGGCTTGATCGCATCTGACTACGGAGCATAACGATTACCTATGGCACATCGGATCACGCTTATTCCGGGCGACGGCATCGGG
Source organism: Acidobacteriota bacterium (assembly GCA_019639255.1). GTDB lineage: Bacteria > Acidobacteriota > Blastocatellia > RBC074 > RBC074 > JAHBSF01. The sequence goes on from JAHBSF010000092.1 coordinate 11,878, forward strand.
CCCGAAATCACCGGCGCAGTCGTGCGCATAATCGAGGCGGCGGGCGTAGACATAGAGTGGGATAGTTTCGTAGCCGGGGCCGAGGCGCTCTCGCGCTACGGCGACCCGCTGCCCGACCCCGTGCTCGATTCCATAAGGCAAAACCGCGTCGCGCTCAAAGGCCCGCTCACCACCCCCGTAGGTACGGGATTCGCCAGCGTCAACGTGCGTTTGCGCAAGACGCTCGACCTTTACGCCAATCTGCGCCCCGTGCATACGCTGCCCGGCATAGTCACGCCGTTCGGCGAACTCGATCTCGTCGTGGTGCGCGAAAACACCGAGGATCTTTACTCCGGGCTTGAACACGTAGTCGTCCCCGGCGTGGTCGAGAGTTTGAAGATCATCACCGAGCGCGCATCGACGCGCATCGCGCGATTCGCCTTCGACTACGCGCGGAGTGAGGGCCGCAAGCGCGTTACCGCCATTCACAAGGCGAACATCATGAAGCTCTCCGACGGGCTGTTCCTCGATTGTTTTCGCAAAGTCGCGACCGATTATCCGGAAATCAAGGCCGACGACATGATCGTCGACAACACCTGCATGCAGCTTGTGATGAGGCCCCAGCAGTTCGATATTCTGCTGCTCGAAAACCTCTACGGCGATATCGTTTCGGATCTTGCCGCGGGACTTGTGGGCGGGCTCGGCATCGTGCCCGGCGCAAATATCGGCGAACTCGGGGCCGTGTTCGAAGCCGTGCACGGCAGCGCTCCCGATATCGCCGGAAAGAATATGGCCAACCCGACTGCGCTGCTTCAGTCTTCCATACTGATGCTGCGCCACATCGGCGAACGCCGGGCCGCAGACCTTATTCACGGCGCGCTGATTCATACGCTGCGCGAAAAACACGTGCGTACCCGCGACCTCGGCGGCGCCGCAAGCACTACCGAATATACAGAGGCCATAGTCGCTTCGATGAGGGAACTGGCGGGATAAAGAGATAACGGAACAAACGAAAAAAGACGAAATAAACGAAAAGCAAGACATCTTTCGTTACATCTTTCGTTACATCTTTCGTTTGTTTCGTCCATTTCCGTTTGTTCCGTTATCTCTTCCTACCTCTGTCCCTGCTCGCGCTCCCACTGCCTGAGCGCTACTACGGCGCGTTCGTGATCGGCCGATGACGCCGAAAACTTGTGCGATCCGTCCTTGCGCGTCGCATCTACGACGAAAAACAGATAATCCGTTTCAGCCGGATTGAGCGTTGCCTGAAGCGACCTGCGCCCGGGCGAGGCTATGGGGCCGGGAGGAAGACCTGCGCGCCGGTAGGTGTTGTAGGGAGAATCGCGGTCCAGGTCGCTGCGGTAGATCTTGCCTCTGTATTTGCCCTCGATCAGCGCCGCATAAATAACCGTAGGGTCGCACGCAAGCGGCATCCCTATTGCCAACCGCCGGTGGAATACCGAAGAGATCAGCTCGCGCTCGGCGTCCACCTTCGCTTCCTTTTCGACAAGCGATGCGAGCGTCACTACCTGCCTTACGCTCATTCTCAGTTCTTCGGCGCGCGATTTCATCTCATCGGTGAACACGCGCCGGAAACGCTTCACCATGGCTTCGATCAGCGATTCGCGCGTAGACGAGGCGGTGTATTCGTAGGTATCGGGGAACAGATAGCCTTCCAGCGAATCGGCCTGCGGATCGAGATCCGATATGAGCGATACGCGGAAAAACAGCGGCAAAAGTTCTTCGTAGGATGAGGGCGCGGGTTGCTTCAACCCGGGCAGCGCGGCCAGAACTCTCGCTATATCGTAACGGTTATAGCCCTCGGGGATCGTGAAATTGCGCGTAGCTACTTCGCCGCGCAGGATCTTTTCCAGCGCTTCACGAACCGATATCGGCGACTGAAACTGATAATCTCCGGCCTTGAGACTGCGTTTGCCGGCATTAAATCGCAGATACATTCGTGCGGAAAAATCGTCCGCCAGCACTCCTTCTTTTTTCAGTTGCGCGAGAATTGCCGGAGTCGATGATCCCGGTTCGATCGATATTATTTGCTCTGAAGCCGCGTGCTCGCGCGCCCGGTTCCACTCGCTGCGAAAGCTGTATACCACGGCTACGGGCGTCAATATCAGCACCGTCAGCGCGCCGATGAGAATGTTCCGCTGCCGCGCGGAGAGTTTTATTTTCGGCAACCTCTCCGGGTACGGTTTCAACGCAGGCAGTTTCTGAAGAAATGTTTTCAGTGAAGGTAAATTCATGCGTCGGTATCGGGGCGGGCAACGTAGTCGCGCGCTGCAATTGCGTTGCGGCGTTCGTTTTCGGCCAGATAATCTTCCAGAATGATGGCGGCTGCGGTTGCGTCCGACATTTCGCGCCGTTTTCGATGATCGACGCCGCGTTCGCGCAATCTTTCATCCGCGGCGCGCGAGGTCAGCCGTTCATCCCATTCGACCACTGCTGCGGGCGTTTTGCGCCGCAGCGCTTCGATGAACCCGGCGACCCGGCGGGCGGCGTCGCCGCGCGTGCCGTCCATTCGCAGCGGCAAACCCACCACTATCGTTTCTACATTGTATTCCTGGGCCGTGTCGGCGATGCGCGCGGCGATTTCCTCGCGTTTGAGCCGGGCGACGCGCAGCGCAGCGAGCGGACGCACCGTTATCCGCAATTCGTCGCAGATCGCCAGCCCCACTCCGCGCGTTCCGTAATCGACAGCCAATACCCGCATCCTTCAGAGTATAGGCTCCAGCCTCGCGGGCGTTCAATACGGATGCTTCCTGGCGTAATTGTATGCGGTGTATGCCGAGATGATGTGGCAGACCCAGCCGAGCAGTCCGCCCGTGCCCAGCCAGAAGCCCGGGGTGATAATCAGCCAGAAGACGCCGCGCAGAATCTTTCCGTTGTAGATCTGCCCGACGCCCGGGATGAAGAAACTCAAAACTGCCGCCGTACCGGGATTGCGCATCGATCTCTGCCTCCTGCGCCGTGATACGACGGCGAACCGAAAAAAGATCCGGAACAGCCCGCGCGGAACACACGGAAATCGCAAAAAAAGTCGTCATGTCCGTGATTTCCGTTTCTTAAGTGTGTTCCGCGGTCTCATTTCTTCCGTATGCTGCGTCGTTACTTCATCGCAAGCAGCGCCGCCATCACCTCGATGCCGTCCCAGAGATTCTGCAATCGTATGTTTTCGTTGATGCTGTGCTGGTTGTTGTCGTGGTTTGCGATCGGGATGCCGATTGTGGGCGTCTTCAGAATATCGGTGAACACATAAAGCGGGACGCTGCCGCCGAGCGTGGGCATCTTCGTTATGCGCCCGCGCGCGCCCTCTACGGCGCGTATCACCATCTGCGAAATCGGCAGATCCATCGGAGTGCGCGCAGCGTTGTAGCCGCCGTGCCGGTTTACGCGCACCATCCTCGGATATTTGAGCCGCACGGAATCGTCCGGTTCAGATTCGATGATGTGATAACCCTGCTTTCGAATATGCGCCAGCACCCGGTCGACCGCCGTGCGGTAATCGATTCCCTTGACCAGGCGGATATCGATTGCCGCCGTAGCGGTAGACGGCACTACGTTGCGCGCCGTATCGCCCGTCGAGCCGCTGCCCAGCCCCCGAATGTTGAGCGACGGCAGGGCGAGCATCTCCATAAGCGTTCTTCCTCCGCCCTCGGTTCGCGCAAGCCCGAGTTCGCGCTTGAGCATTTCATCAACCGCCGGCGCTTCGGCAAGCGCGCGCTTTTCGGCTTCGCCGAACGGTTCGATTCCGTCGTAATAACCGTCTATCAGAATTTTGCCGTCCGGGTCTTTCATCGAGGCGAGCAGTTGCGCGAGCATCATCGCGGGATTGGGCGCCCAGTTGCCGTAATGGCCGCTGTGGAGTTCGCGTCGGGGGCCGTAGACCGTCAGATCGATCGAGGTCACGCCGCGTACGCCGAAGAAGACCTGCTGCCGCCGCGTCTGATCCACGGGGCCGTCGCATATAAGCCATAGGTCGGCTTTCAGCAGATCCCGATATTTCTCTACTATGCGTTCAAGATGCGGAGATCCGGCCTCTTCCTCGCCCTCGAAGAAAAATTTGATGTTCGCTCCGAGCGGAATGCGCGCTTCGCGCAGCGCGTCAAGCGCCGCAGCCATAGCTATTATCGGGGCTTTGTCGTCCGAGGACGATCGGCCGTAGATGCGCCATTCGGGATCGATGCGTTCGCCCTGCTGCGGCCACGGCAGTTCGCGCCCGCCCTTTTCGAGCGTATCCGAACGCAGCACGGGGCTGAACGGATCTCCGCCCGCCCATTTTTCGGGTTCGACCGGCTGACCGTCGTAGTGCGCATAAAAGACGATGGTGCGATCGGCGCCGGGCGTCGTAACCTCGCCGTAAACGACCGGAGGCGCGCTATCGACTTCCAGAAGTTGCGTGCGCACGCCGCGCCGCTCGAGCAGCAGCCTGATTGCATCCGCATTGCGGCGTATGTTAGGCGCATCCGATGCCACATTCGGCAGCGCGAGCAGACCGGCGAATTCCATCAGGATTTCGCTTTCGTGCGCCGTCCTGTAGCTGCGTGCGGCGAGCGCCGCCGCAGACGGCGTGAAATCCGATTGAGAGGCCCCCGGCGAGGCCATGCACACAGTCAGCGCAATTACCAGCAAGGTAGTAACAAGTCGCACGATTGGGCGGCTCCTTCCGTCAATTTCGTTTCATTTCGTTTCATTTCGTTTGTTCCGTTATCTCTCTGTCCCTGCGCTCAGCACTATTTTTGCAATCGCGATTCGCCGCCCTGCCGGTATGCCCTGCGATCGGCAGTAATCGAGATTGACCGCAGCAAGTCGAAGATTCAACAGATCCAGCGGCACGAGATGATTTTCATCAAGTTCGTTTGCGGCGTCGGGCGCCGTAAAATTCAGGGGACAGAAATCGACTTCCTGCTCGCCGTCCTCCGCCTCGTAAATGAGCGGCAGCCCCTGTGTGCGGCATATGAGCGGGCGCGCGGAATATATCGTGCATCGATCATCCACAAGCAGCGGGCAATACGCCTCCGCACCGCGTGCTTCCCGCTGCACGACTTCATCGGCCTGAGTTTCAACCCTCGCGCGCACCTCATCCGGCAGATCTTCGACGGCTGCGGCGATTGCGGCGGCTTCTACGGGAAATACCGATATGTGATGCCGGCAGCACGCGCTGCATCCGGCGCGGCAGACGAGATGCGCGGAGTAATGCGCCGAGAGGTGCGCCGAGAGGCGATCGGTTTCGCTCAATAATTGTTGGTATGGCGGATGCATTGGAGGCCGATTTTAGCACGCCTGACGCGCCTTGACAGTGTTCCGGCAAGCCGCTACCATTCGCATTTGCCCGATGCGGCCGGTTGAGGGCCATAACGAGGCATTTTACATGACGTTTGACATGGCGAAAGCAGGCATGCAAACCGGGGCGCGGCCCTCCCTCGACCAAACGTCGCAGCACGAACGCGATCGGTTCTGGATGGGGTTCGCACTGCTGGAGGCCAAAGCGGCGCGTGAGGCGGGCGAAGTGCCCGTGGGCGCCGTAGTCGTAATCGACGACCGGATCGCGGGCCGGGGGCATAACGCGCCGATAGGCCGTTGCGATCCGACCGCGCACGCCGAAGTGATCGCGATTCGCGAGGCTGCCCTGCGCGTCGGCAACTACCGGCTCGCAGACGCCACGCTTTACGCCACGATAGAACCCTGCGCTATGTGCGCGGGCGCAATCGTGCAGGCGCGAATCCAACGCCTGGTTTACGGTGCGGCGGATACGAAAGCGGGCGGCGTCGAATCGGTATTTTCGATTTGTACGAACAGTTCTTTGAACCATCAGGTTGAAGTCGAATCGGGCGTGGATGCGGATGCCTCGCGTGAACTGATGCAGGGTTTTTTCCGCGAGCGAAGAAAGTCCGCCGGAGTAAAAGAGGCAAATTCCGGCGCCGGAGGCGTTACCGATCGATCTGCAGCCGATGAATGAGATATATGAACGGATAATGCGGAGAGGTGCGAGAGCGGCTGAATCGGGCGGTCTCGAAAACCGTTGTACCTTGACGGGTACCGTGGGTTCGAATCCCACCCTCTCCGCCATCGGTTCAGGAGAGGTCGCCTAATTGGTATGGCACCGCGTTGGAAGCGCGGCGGGCTTTGCGGCCTGTGCGGGTTCGAGTCCCGCCCTCTCCGCCAGAGAAAAAAGTGCCGAGTGCTGAGTGCTGAGTGCTGAGTGCAAACAGGAAATCGGGAACTTTATTTACAGATGCTCTGTAATGAAGTTCTTCAGTTCCAAATTGCACTCAGCACTCAGCACTCAGCACTCAGCACTACTATCAGGCTCCGGCCTCCGTGCAATCTCGAACGCATGAACCCCGCCAGGACCGGAAGGTAGCAACGGTAGTGTTGTTCAGATGTGCCGCGGCAGTCACCGGAGCCTGACCCATTTGGTGACAGCGAATATTGCTGCTTCCAGCGTAATCCGCTCGGGTCTTCAGCTTTTTGCCGCCCTGGCTGCCGCCTTCTTCTCGGCGCGTACGCGCTCCCAGCGGCGCTTGGCTGCGATCTGGAGTTTCTTGCGCGTCGCGGCTGAAAATACGCGCTTTTTCGCCGGCGCCGCCGCAGCGGCTTTCCCGGCCGGCGCGGATGCCGAAGCGGGTGCAGACGGGGCGCCTGAGAGAAGTTCTGAAAGCTGGCTGCGCTTGTCCTGCAATTGACGGATCTGCGCATCTATGCCGGCGATCGCCAGAGTTATCAGTTCGGTCTGGTCGTGACCGGCTTGTGCTTTAGGCATTTTTTGTTCTCCTTGTTGTCGATTCTGTTTGATAATGCTGTTGATTCGGAGTAACTCCTCGGTCGCCGAATAATACGCGGATACCTTGGACTTCGTTGAGAAACAGACGAACCATTGATAATAGTCGGGGCTACTAACATTCAGTAACAGGCATTGTAGCCCAAAAGCAGGGTAAAAAGCCAAGCAGCGGCAACTTGCCGGGAGTGGATCGCCGTGAGTTATCAGGTTCTGGCACGCAAGTATCGTCCGCAGACATTCGCCGATCTGACGGGGCAGGAGCATATTTCGCGCACGCTCGCCTCCGCTCTCGATGCGCGAAGGCTTCATCACGCCTACCTGTTTTCGGGCGTGCGCGGTACGGGCAAAACCTCCAGCGCACGCATACTGGCCAAGGGACTCAATTGCATTTCCGGGCCGACAAGCCGCCCGTGCCTCGATTGTCCTTCGTGCCGCGAAATAGCTGCGGGTAATTCGATAGACGTCATAGAAATCGACGCCGCATCCAACACCGGCATAGATAATGTTCGCGACGTAATAATCAACAACATCGCAATAGCTCCTGCGCGCGACCGCTTCAAGATATTCATCATCGACGAAGTTCATATGCTGTCGCAGCAGGCCTTCAACGCCCTGCTCAAAACTCTTGAAGAACCTCCCTCGCACGTCGTATTCATCATGGCTACGACCGAACTGCACAAGGTTCCGGACACGATACTTTCCCGGTGCCAGCAGTTCGAGTTCAGGCATATACCCACGACGAAGATACTCGCGCGGTTGCGGGAAATAGCCGCAGCCGAGGGAGTCGAGGCGGACGACGCCGCTCTCGGCGAGCTTGCGCGCGCGGGGCGGGGCAGTCTGCGCGATGCAATCTCGGCCTTCGATCAGGTAATAGCATTTAGCGGCGGCAGTGTTGCCGAGGCTGACGTAACAAGCGCGCTCGGACTCGTAGGAGCAAAAGTCCTGGGGCGCGCCGCATCTGCAATAGCCGACAGCAACGGCGCCGAAACCATAGCTATTGTCGATGAACTTGCCTCGGGCGGCTACGACCTGCGCGGATTTACGCGCGAATTGATGGCGTATTTGCGCAATCTGCTCGTGATTAAATCCGGGATCACGAGCGGCGATGCGCTTGGAGTCGCCGATTTCGAGATTCCGGGACTCGTGAAACTCGCACAGCGTTTTTCCGAAGAGGATCTGGTCCGGTCGTTTCATCTGCTGGCTGCGATCGAAAAGGAAATCAAGGATTCCGGCTTCCCGCGTTTTACTCTCGAAGTCGGATTGTTCAAACTGACCCACGCGCTGAGGCTGCGCCCGCTCGATGAACTTGTAGCTCGCCTCGATGCGCTTGCTGCACAACTCAACATAGAACCGGGCAACATAGAACCCGCCGGTTCTGATTCCGGCGCCGCACCGCAGTCTCCACCTCCGGCCTCGGTGCGCTCGCCGCGCTCACCCGATTCCCGGTCGATGTCACGCGTAAAGCCCGTATTGCGGCCGGTTGAAAGTGAACCCAAATCCGAAAGCAAACCCGAATCCCGATCCGCGGCGAAAGTCGACCCGAAAGTCGAACCAAAAATCAAAACCAGACGGACCGAACCCGCATCCGCAGAAAACAGATCAGGTCCGGTCGAGCAGGATTCTTTCGATTCCGATCCGTTCGGCGCTTTCGATCCCTTGGAGTCTGTGGAGCCTCCCGACTGGGTCGAAACCGAAGCGACCGCCCGGCGGTCGGACCGATCGCCCGCTCGGGCTGCGCTTCCGGCGCAAGATGCGGCGGCAAACGTTGTTCGAGGCAAAGAGGTGGAAGCCATACTCGCCGAACTCGACCGGCTCAATCGCGGACTGCTCGTTACCGCTCTCGAAGAAGCGCGTGACATATCGGTTGCCGACGGAGTGCTGAGCGTGCGCTACGACCGGGATCATGCATTCGCGCACCGTTTGCGCGACAGTCAGTCGTTTTTCCGCGATCTCGGCGAACGGCTCCTCGGCGCTGCCTTGCGCGTAGAGGTCAGCATTGGCGACGCGGCTGCGCAGGCGGATCGGAATGCCGAGCCGAAAGTAGACCCATTGCGCGAACGGGCGCTGGCGAACCCTGCGGTGCGCCGGTTCCTGGACAAGTTTCGGGGCGAAATAATCGACGTAGAACAACTCCCGAAGTGACCTTCGGCGGCGAGGCTCGCCTCGTGGTAAGATTGCCCGTGCAAATTCAACGACAACGGGCCTTATTGAGAGGAGCAAATATCATGAAATTACCCGGCGGCATGAACATTCAGCAGATGATGAAACAGGCGCAGCGCATGCAGGAGGAAATGGCGCGCGAAATGGAGGCATTGCGCGTAGACGCCACAGCCGGCGGAGGCATCGTCAGGGTCGAGATGAACGGCGCCAAGGAAGTGCTGTCGATCAAAATCGATCCGGAGGCTGCGGGCGATGTCGAGATGCTTCAGGATCTCATTCTCGCTGCAATCAACGAATGCGGACGCAAGATCGACGAGACGCTGCAGAATAAAATCGGCGGCGCACTCGGCGGACTGAAAATACCGGGATTGATGTAGAAATGCAGCAGTGAGGGGAAGAAGAAGTGCTGAGTGCAATTTGGAAATAAGGAACTTTACAGCGGTTTCGGGTTCAGTGTTCAGTACTCTGCCAATCAAGTTCTTTGAGTTATTCAGCCGCGC
>JAHBSF010000093.1 GCA_019639255.1 Acidobacteriota bacterium
CCCTCATCAACAAGGAGCATTATGACTACTACCCAGCAGCGTTACGCCGTCATAGAGACCAACAGGGGAACGATCAGGTTTCTTCTCTATGAAGACGCAGCGCCGATCACTACCGCAAACTTTATAGAACTCGCCGGAGGCGGTTTTTACGACGGATTGACGTTCCATCGCTTCGAGCCGGGCTTCGTCATTCAGGGCGGCTGCCCTTACGGCACGGGCACGGGCGGCTCCGACAAAAAAATCAAACTCGAAGTCAGCCCCGATCTCAGGCACGGCGAGGCGGGGGCCGTAGCCATGGCGCGTTCATCGCATCCCGACAGCGCGAGTTCGCAGTTTTACATCACGCTCGGCCCTGCCGCGTTTCTGGACGGCAACTACGCCGTGTTCGGCCGCGTCACCGAAGGCATGGACGTGGTGCAATCGATCCGCGCGGGCGATCGCATGACGAGGGTGACGATCACTACCGCCTGAGTTTCATGTAACCCGGAAGAATGCGGAACCGGGGCGGATTCGACTCGCCCCGGTTCCGGGTGATTTACATCTTCTTTTTCGCCGGTTTGTAATCCGGCGAGATTGTTATGTTGTTGACGACGCTTGTAGCGCCGCATTTCTTGGCGATGTTTGTAGCGGCGCCCTTGCTGCCCGGGTTTTTGGCGATGCCCGAAAGCGTTGCCGCGCCGCCCGAAACCGATGCGCTCAGGCCCTGATCCTTGAGGCTCGGCGAGGAGGCCAACCGTTCGATGATGCATTGCCGGATCTCGGCGTCGCCCGCAGGCGGGCGTCCGGACGCTGAGACCGTAATTGGTGAATCGGCGAAAACCGGCAATGCGAGGGCGGTCGCAAACACCGGCAGACACACGAGGACGGCGATAATGATCAGACGTTTCCTGTTATTCATGCTTCCTCCGATTGGATTGTGTCTGAGGTGACTGGGCGAGGCGGCCCTGGATGTGCGCGCCCTTTGTAGCAGAAGTGGGCGCGGCAAGGCAAGAAATATTTTTGCGCATGAGCTACGAAAAGATTCTTTTCGGCGCCGCCGGCGCCTGGAACCTCATAGGCGCGGGCGTGCTTTTGTTCGCTCCGGAAATTCAGCTTGCGCGCCTCGACATCGATCATCCGCAGGCCCGTTGGCTTGCGCGAATGCTCGCATCGAGCGCCGCTACGTGGGGCGTCGCCTACCTGCTCATAGCGTGGGACGCGCGCCGCTTCCGCATACTGATATGGCTCGGCGCAATCTCGAAGACGCTTTTCGGCGCAATCACGGGCGCTGGTTTTCTTGCCGGGGCGCTGTCGCTTGCCGCGTTTGCTCCCGGTATTGCGGATCTGGCGATGGCTGCGCTGTTTGCCGGCTATTTGCGGCGAACGAGGTAAGAGAGACAACGGAACAAACGGAAATAAACGGAACAAACGGAAAGAAGCATTCCCGGCGTCTTCTTTCCGTCTGTTCCGTTTCTTTCCGTTTGTTCCGTTGTCTCTCTTACCTTATGGCGAGCATGCGGTCGAGCGCTGCGCGCGCCCAGTCGGCGGTTTCCGGATCGACCGTGATGCGGTTGACTACGTTGCCTGCGACGAGGTTTTCAAGCGACCAGAGCAGGTTTTCCGGCGCGATGCGGAACATCGTCGCGCACATGCACAGATCGGGTGCAAGCAGGGTGATGAACTTGTCGGGATGTTCGTTTGCGAGCCGGTTGACGAGATTGAGTTCGGTTCCGATCGCCCACCGGCTGCCCGAGGGCGCTTCGCGGATCGTCTTTATGATGTTTTCGGTCGAACCGTCGATGTCGGATTTTGCCACGACTTCGTAGCGGCATTCAGGGTGTACGAGGATCTTGATGCCCGGGTATTCGGCGCGGCGGTCATCCACGTGCCGCGCCTGAAACCGCCCGTGCACCGAACAGAATCCCTTCCAGAGTATCAGGCGCGCGCCGCGCAACTGCTCTTCGGTATTTCCGCCGAGTTCGAGGCGCGGATCCCATACCGCCATGCGATCGAGCGGAATCCCGAACTTTACGCCCGTATTGCGCCCCAGATGCTCGTCGGGAAAGAAAAACAGCTTCTGGCGCTGCTTGAGAGCCCAGTCAAACAACGGCGCTGCGTTTGATGATGTGCAGACTACGCCGCCCTCGCGCCCGCAAAAGGCCTTGATGCTCGCCGCCGAGTTCATGTAGGTAATCGGCATCAGCGAATCAAGCCCCAGATCGCGCAACTGCTCCCACGCCGTTTCTACCTGCTCGATCCCCGCCATATCCGCCATAGAACAGCCCGCCGCCATATCCGGCAGTATCACCTGCTGGTGCTCGCCGCTCAGCACATCGGCCGATTCGGCCATGAAGTGCACGCCGCAAAATACTATGTACTCCGCCTCGGGCCGCTGCGCCGCCTCGCGCGCCAGCTTGAACGAATCACCCGTTACATCCGCGTGGCGGATTACGTCGTCCCGCTGATAATGATGGCCGAGTATCACTACGCGGTCGCCAAGCTCCCGCTTCGCCTCGCGTATCCGCCGATCGAGTTCCGCTTCGCTCAAATGAACGTAATCCTCAATCGGCCTCACCGCCGGCCTGAACCCCGCCGCATCACCCATACCGCGCTGCTCGATGTTTTCCATCGCATCCTCCGCTCCGGCTTCCACCCCGGCTTCTCCGCCTTCCACGCTTTTGCCGCTTCACCCATTCGCGACTTAGTGTAGAGCGTACACTTACTCGCTGATTTCGTCAATCGGAGAAGGAAAAAACCCTTCCGCGACTCTCGTATTTTTCCGTATGTTCCGTGGTTTGGGTTGTCCGCTGATGGGAAACAAGAATGCGTGATTACCAGGTGGGCGGCATTCTGAGAACCTTACCCTTTGGTGTGATATGCGGATCCCGGAATTGATACCGGACATAGCTTTCTTTCTTGATGTCAATCTGGAGTGGAGAGAGCTTTTCCATCTCTCTGTTATGCCGTTTATATGGAAACAGAAAGCCGATGGTCTTGTGTGGGAATAACCGTTGAGCCGTCCTGACGGCGGGGCCGAGATCGGTGTCTCCGGTCACCAGCATTGCCGTGTCGCAGTGATCGAAGATCAAGGCTTCCATCAGCTTTGCCGCAATCGCCACATCCGTCTCTTTTTCTTCGTATCGTTTGATATTCTGGCCGCAGGACGAGCAGGAGATGATTTTCTTCTTGAAGCGTGCGAGTTCAACTATTACGCCAGTGGATTTCAGACACTCGATGAGAAGCAGGTGTCGCGAACCACATCGGGAGAGTATGCTTCGATATGCCTCGCCAGGGCGGAGAAGTAGTAGATATCAGCGATCTGGGCGTTATTACCGATCGCCGAAAGATACGAGGTGCACAACGCCCGAACATCCAGCCATCTGGTTCCGAGGCCGTTGATCCCTAAATCGTAGCTGGCCGTCTTGACTGAATGGTAGAGATTGAAACCGTCGATGAAGAAGGCAGTTCGGTTCATGCTTGAGGCAAACTAAAACCCCCCGAGCCGCAACCCGGAGGGGGCCAGTGAGCCTTACGACCCAACTGGGGTTGATATTGTAAAAGATATATTTCGACTGGCGTCGCGTCAAGCAGAACAGGCGCCATCTATTTAGGCGATGGCCTGATTCATCGGGAAATCTCCATTGATTACGAAGACGGAAATTGCAGAAAAAACGGACTTCTTATTTCCGCGACTTCCGTATTTTTCCCCTGTTCCGTGGTTTGGGTTGTCCGCTGATGGGAAACAGGCATCCCAAAAGCGCACACCGGGGAAGCCGCCGAGGGGGGGGGATGGGATAGTAATCGGCTTATGTATGTGTACTTTAGGGTGAAGCTGCTGCTGGCATAATTATTGGATAGCGTTGGGGAGGAGTGGAGGAAATATGGGGTCAATCATGCAGGATCTGCGTTACGGCGCGCGAATGTTGTGGAAGAAGCCGGGTTTTACGGCGGTAGTGGTGGTTTCACTGGCGCTGGGGATTGGGGCGAATGCGGCGATATTCAGCGTAGTGAATGCGGTATTGCTGCGTCCGTTGCCGTATCCGAATCCCGAAAGGTTGCTGGTTCTGGAAGACGCCGACACGCGCAATCCGGAGCGGAGAGGATCGGTTGCGGCGCCGGATTTTTTTGACTGGCGTGCGCGCAATACGACTCTCGAAGGCGTTGCGGCGTTTCATTACGGCACGTTTATCCTGACCGGCGGCGGCGAACCCGAAAGTCTCACCGGAGTGTTTGCCGCCCACGGATTTACGGAAGTCCTGGGCGTGGCGCCGCTATCAGGGCGGTCGTTTACGGCAGAGGAGGATGCGCCGAGGCAGCGCGCCCGCGTAGCGCTTTTGAGTTACGGCTTGTGGCAGCGCCGCTTCGCTGCAACGCCTGATATCCTTGGGCAGACGATTCACCTCAACAGCGAACCCTACACGATCATCGGCGTGATGCCGGAGTCGTTCAGGTATCCGAGCCGCCGCGTAGACGTATGGGCGCCGGCCGGGCTCGATCCGGCGCGCATACAGGACAGCAAACATTCGTATTTGCAGGTGATCGCGCGGCGAAAGGCGGATGCGACGATAGAGCAGGCGCGCGCGGACCTCGCCAATATAGCGGCGATTGCGGCGCGGGAGCATCCCGATACGAATGAGTTCAGCACCGTGAGCGTCGCCGGATTGCTGGAAAAAACGCTCGGAAACTTCAGGCTCGCGCTGCTGGTAATAAGCGGAGCCGTGGCGTTTGTTTTGCTGATTGCGTGCGCGAATGCTGCGAATCTTCTGCTGGCGCGGGCCACGGCGCGGCAGAAGGAAATGTCCATAAGGCTGGCGCTCGGCGCCCGGCGCGGCCGCATCGTGCGGCAGATGCTGACCGAAAGCCTGCTTCTGGCGCTTCTCGGCGGCGCTCTGGGCGTCGGGCTCGCTGCGTACGGCGTGGATGCGCTGCTGAAGTTTATTCCCGCCTCGATGCGCGCGCTCGAAATCGGAGTTGACGGCCGCGTGCTGCTCTTTACGCTCGGCGTATCGCTCGTCACCGGGTTTTTGTTCGGACTGTATCCGGCGTGGCGCGCGGCGCGCGCGACTTTGGGCGAGGCGCTCAAGGAAGGCGGCGGCAAGAGCAGTCCGGGCGGCGATTCGCGGCGCTTCCGGCAAGTGCTGGTGGTCGGTGAGATTGCATTGACGCTCGTACTGCTTATCGGGGCAGGGCTGCTGCTGCAAAGCTTCAGGCGGTTGCAGGGCGTGGATACGGGCTTCGATTCCGACAGGGTGCTGACGATGAACGTCTCGTTGCCGCGCGCGAAATACGCCGAACCGTTGCAGCAGGCCGCGTTTTTTGAAAGCGCGCTCGAAAATATGCGCGCATTGCCGGGCGTGCGATCCGCCGCCGCAGTCACCAATCTGCCGCTCGGCAGTTCGCTCAGATCCAGCAGTTTCAGAATCGACGGGCGGCCCGAGCCGAAGCGGGGCGAAAGTCCGAGCGCGAATAATTGCGTCGTCAGCCCGGATTATTTCCGAACGATGGGAATAGGGCTGTTGCGCGGGCGCGATTTCGACGACCGCGACGCAAAAACCGGAGCCGGAGTAATAATCGTCAATCAGGCGCTCGTCGACCGGTATTTTCCCGATGAAGATCCGCTCGGGAAACATCTCACCATCGGCAATCCCGAGGAAGTGGCTTTGTACGGCAGCGGCGTTTCGCGCGAAATCATCGGCGTCGTCGGCAACTCGCGGTTTGCGCTCGACAGGGCGGCCGATCCGGAAATGTACGTTTCATACAAACAACTGCCGGAATCTACTTTGACCATAGTGGTGAAAACCGGGGGCAATCCGGCGGCGGCGGCGCAATCGGCGCGCGAGGCGATTTACCGCACGGATCCGAATCAACCGGTGCGCGCCGTGCGAACGATGGATGAACTGCTCGGCGAGGCGCTTGTCGAACGCCGGTTCAGCGCCTTGCTCATAGGCGTGTTCGCCGCCATTGCATTGATTCTTGCGAGCGTCGGGATATACGGCGTGATGAGTTATAACGTCACGCAGCGCACAAACGAAATCGGGGTGCGCATCGCACTCGGCGCGCAGCCCGGGCAAGTGCTGCGTATGGTTATCGGCAACGGCATGAAGCTGGCGCTGATTGGCGTGGGCGCGGGGCTGGCCGCAGCGCTTGTGCTGACGAGGTACCTGCAATCGATACTCTATGAAGTCGACGCCGGAGATCCGCTGATCATAGGAGGCGTTGCGGTGTTTCTGGGTGGGGTAGCGCTTGCAGCGTGCTGGGCGCCGGCGCGGCGCGCGGCGCGGGTCGATCCGATGGTCGCTTTAAGATGCGAGTGAAGAAAAACCGCGGAATACAACGCTTGGTGAGATGAGACCCCACGGTCTCAACCAGTTTACGGCAGTATGCAGATGCCTTGATCAAGTGGGGAGGATGCGGGGAGGTCTCCATCTTCGAGCGCGAGACTAAAGAGAGATGACGGAACAAACGAAATAAGACGGAAACTACGGAAAAGTTGAATATTTCGGTAGTTTCCGTCTTATTTCGTTTGTTCCGTTATCTCTGATGCGCCGAAGTCGAGTGGTTTGATTTAGCAATTTGATCGGCGAGGGTACTGGGAGTTTGAGTTCTTTAGAACTCGATTAAGGCCAGGCTGATTTCCAGCCCTCTGTC
This sequence comes from Acidobacteriota bacterium, assembly GCA_019639255.1. Taxonomy (GTDB): domain Bacteria; phylum Acidobacteriota; class Blastocatellia; order RBC074; family RBC074; genus JAHBSF01. The sequence continues at coordinate 6,628 of JAHBSF010000093.1, forward strand.
TACGGCAGCCATTGTCGATGGCTGAAGCCTGCCCAGGCGCTTGACCAGGCGTTTCGCGTCAATTGAGCGAATCTGGTTGAGGAGGACCACGGAGTCAACACTCAAGCCGCCTTCAGGCGCCTTGATGAATGCTTCTGTGGGGTAGAGTTCTTGGTCAAATTTGGAAGTGATGGCAGCGACAATGGTGATGGGGCTATGACGGTTAGCAATATCGTTCTGAATGACTAAAGCCGGGCGCGTCTTCTTGATTTCAGCGCCAATGGTTGGATCAAAATTGACCAGATAGACTTCTCCCCTCTTAGGGAAGGTTATTTTTGAGACTTTGGCCATGCTTGTTCATCTATTGCGAACCACTCAGCAGCCAGTTGGAGATCACGCTTGCCCCGCCTTTGGGCTCCTTCTTTGATCCGCTGTTTGAGCTTGGCTCGACCAATGCTATCGACATAATGTCTGATTGCGACATCAATGAGGCCGCTACGATCACCTCGTTTGGCGACACGATCAATCAGAACCAATGTTTCTTCAGGAAGCGTAATATTGATCCGTTTATGCATGATTGTGGTATCTCGACAGGTTATATTCTCACTATACACACTGCAAGTGTGTATGTCTACCCAGCCAACCAGACATGATTTGTTTGGCCGCATGAGACCATTAGAACTATTTTGCTGAGTTTGTTACGGAACAAGCGAAAAGTTTGGCCATTTTCGTGATTTCCGTCTATTTTCGCTTGTTTCGTCATCTTTTTTCTCCCTTGAAGAGCGCCCGGTATCATTCTTTCAGGGCGTTGCGCGGCGACAGGGTTGACGTTGTACTATCGCTCGCCGGAACGGGACTGGATGCCGAGGGCCTTCATGCGCCGATATAAATGGCTGCGGTCGATGCCCATGATTTCGGCCGTTCGCGTGACGTTGCCTTCGGCTTCGGAGAGTTTGCGCAGTATGTATTCGCGTTCGTAGGTTTCCGACGCTTCGCGGTATGAATCGAAGTTGTAACTTGCCGCAGGCGGAGCATCGCCGCCGAGCATCGGCAGATCGTCTGCGTCCACCCTCGATCCGGCGTGCATGATGATTACGCGCTCCACGGTATTGCGCAGTTCGCGCACGTTTCCCGGCCACAGGTGTGTGCGCATCTTCTCGATTGCGGACGGCGCGAATTCCTTGGCCCGGCGCTTGTTCGCACGCGAAAACTCGCCGTTGAAGTGTTCTACGAGCAGCGGCACGTCTTCGAGGCGCTCGCGCAGCGGCGGGATCTCGAACGGGATGACGTTCAATCTGTAGAAAAGATCGGCGCGAAAGCGTCCCGCCTCGATCTCGGCTTCGAGCTTTTTGTTCGTTGCCGCTATGACGCGTACGTCTACGGTGACCGCGCTTTCCGAGCCTACGGGCTCGAAGCGCTGTTCTTCGAGCGCTCGCAGCACCTTGGCCTGCGTCTTCAGGCTCATATCGCCGACCTCGTCCAGAAAAATCGTTCCGCCGTCGGCGCGCTCGAACTTGCCGCGCCGCGCCTGCGTCGCTCCGGTAAACGCGCCCTTGATATGTCCGAAGAGTTCGGATTCGATGAGGTCTTCGGGGATGGCCGCGCAGTTGACTTCGATGAATGGGCGGTTTGAGCGTGCGGACCCGGCGTGCAGCGCGCGCGCGACGAGTTCCTTGCCCGTGCCCGATTCGCCGTAAATCAGTATGCGTCCGCCGGTGGGCGCGGCGTAGGCGATCTGCTGGCGCAGTGCGCGCATCGGAATCGACTCGCCGATCATGGCGTCTGCGCGTTCGAGACGCGCGCGCAGTTCGGCGTTGGCGATTTCGAGTTCCTGCTGGTGAATGGCGTTCTTTAGCGCGAGAACGGTTTTTTCGAGCGAGAGGGGCTTTTCGATGAAATCGTATGCCCCGAGTTTGGTGGCGCGCACGGCGGTTTCGATTTTGCCGTGACCGGAAATCATGATCACGCCCACATCGGGGTAAAGAGCCTTGAGGCGCGCGAGCGTTTCGATGCCGTCTATGCCGGGCAGCCATACGTCGAGCATGACGAGCGAATAAAGTTTTTCCTCGAATGCGCGCAAACACGCCTCGCCGCTCCCCACCGCGTCTACGGCGAAGCCCTCGTCTTCGAGCACGCCGCGCAGCGACTGGCGTATGCCCGGTTCATCATCGACTATCAGGACGGAATGAGCCATAGCCTCAACTGAATTGATTTCGGGAAGATGGAAGAGAGATGACGGAACAGACGAAAATAGACGGAACAGACTGAAATATTCAACCATTCCGTAATTTTCATTTCATTTCGTATGTTCCGTTATCTCTCTTCCGTGTTCTCTTTACGTTCATCGGCGCCCGGCAGTTCTATGATAAATCGCGCGCCTCGTCCTTCGGCGACGCGTATGCGTCCCTGATGTTCTGCAACGATGCGGCTGACGATCGCAAGGCCGAGGCCGGTGCCGCGTTTGCGAGTCGAGAAATAGGGTTCAAAAACGCGCGCCCTGTCCTCCGGCGCTATGCCCGGACCGTTGTCGGAGACGATGATTTCGACCCCGTCTTCTGGGGACGGGCGCGATTCTACAACTATTGTGCGAGGCGGCGGAACGCCGGCAAGCGCTTCGGCGGCGTTGTCGATCAGGTTGACGAGCGCGCGTTTGATCTGTTCGGCGTCGGCAAGCACTGCGGGAAGCGTCGGGGTGATGCGCGTTTCGATGTTTATGCCGTCGAGGCGTTCGTCGTAGAGTTTGAGCGCGGCCTCTATGATGTCGTTGATGTCGGCGCTTTCGAGGCGCGCGCCGGGCAATCGGGCGAAGTTCGAAAACTCATCCACCATGCGCTGAAGCGTGGCTACTTCGTCGCCGATCATCTGCGTGCATTCGCGAACGAGCCGCGCCTGTCGCCCATCGATGCCCGTATTCGCGCTTTTGCCTTCGCCGTTATCGAATCCGCCGAGCAGGTTTTTTGCGAGTCTTTCGGCCGAGAGGCGTATGGGCGTGAGCGGATTTTTGATCTCGTGCGCCATCCTTCTCGCCACCTCGCTCCACGCGGCGCGGCGCTGCGCTTCTATAAGTTCGGTCAGATCCTCGATGACTATCACGGCGCCGTGCGGAACGCCCGAAGCGTCGGCGAGCGCCGCGACCGTTACTGCGGCGTCGAGTTTGACCTGATTTGCGAGAGTGAAGTGAACCTCGCGCGTGACGCTGCGCAGCCTCGCCGCGCGCCGGATCATGCGCCGCAATTCTTCGCGCTGTTCTTCGGGCAGCAGGGCTTCGAGTTCTACGCCCTCGGCCGGCTGCCCCTCTATTCGCAGCAGCAGCCGCGCCGCGCCGTTTATGGTCGTCACCCGCCCGCGCTCGTCGAGCGACACGACGCCGGCGGAGAGGCTTTCGAGCACGGCTTCGATGTAGCTGCGGCGTTCGTCGAGCGCCGCGTTTGAAGACTGTAGTTCTGCGGTGGATGCTTCGAGCCGGCCCCGGTTTTCCGCAAGCTCCCGCGTCATTTCGTTGAAGGAAATCGCAAGCGCGGCGAGTTCGTCGTCGCCCGTGATATCGGTTTGATAGCTCAGGTCGCCGCTTTTTACGCGCTCCGTAGCCTGAACGAGCTGCTGTACGGGAACGGCTATCGTGCGCGCGACGTTGAGCGCCATCCACGTGGAGATAAACAGCGCAAGCAGCGTAATGAGCGCGAGCGTGAGCAGCGCGTTTTGTTTATAAAGCCTTTGGTTATCTCTCAGCCGTTCGTATTCGCGATCCTGCCGGTTTATCGCGCCTGCGCGTTCGGCCAGATCCGGCGGCACGCGCCTCGCAACGAGCAGCACGCCGCCGCCTTCGACCGGGGCGGCGGCGATGATCTCTACGGGCTTGAGGTCCAGGTTGACCTGTTCGGCGAATATCTCGCCGCGTGCGGCTGCGGCGCGGGCGCGCTCCCATATCGCAGCGAACTCTTTGATCTCTTCCGCCGGAGCGCGCGAGAGACTCTCGGCGGCGGTCGTTCCATCGGCGCCCCTGAGTTCGGCGCGCAGCAACCCCTGCGTCTCGACTTCCGCCGAGAGCATCGACGCGCGCGATTCGGCGGCTGTGCGCGAAGCCAGGCGCGCCATCGTCAGCACCGTGCGCCGCAGATCTTCCTGTTCGCCCGCAACGTATGCGGTCTGGATTTCGCGCGCGTTTTTGACCATCTCGCTCGCGGGAAGGCTGAACCATTTGTCTACGCTGCGGTTGAATAACCCGTAGACGGCGAAGAAAAGAAACAGTATGGGGAGCAGCGAAACGGCGATGAAGAAAACGACGAGCCTTGTTTTGAAACGCGCGCCGAGCCGGCCGTCGCGGTGCTCGCGGCGCAGCTTGATGAGGTTGCGCACCAGCACCATCAGCAGCACGATGAAGGCGATGAAGTTTACGGTCGAAAGCGCGTAAAGTATCAGCGTGTCGCTCGCCGATGAGGGCACGAGGAATTCGAGCGTATTGAATGCCTGCTGCGCAAACAGCAGCGCAAAGAGCAATATCGTCGAAAAGGCGAGCAGCAGCACCCTCACGCGGCGGCGCGTGAAGCTGCGGCGGGTCGGATTTTCCTGCACGACGTTGTTCGGCATGGCCTTTACAAATTGCGTTTACAAATTGCGCGCCTGGATTCTAACACGGGCAACCGGCGCGGGCTTCGGTCGTTTTGCGCCGGAATCGCCCACTTGTTTCGACTCACGCAATGGTGTAGAACTGTGGCTGTCCCCCTTGAACAACGAAACCGGCCCGAACCGACCGGAAGATGAAGCTTGTAAGGATATATCAGGGTGAAAATCATGACGTATATCCGGACGGCAAAGCAGGGATTGGAGCAAAGGAGATTATCATGAACAGTTCAAGCTATCGCCGCGCAGCCGCGCTGATGCTGGCGGTGCTGGTAGCGGCAGTCGCGGCCTCAGCCGTTGCGGCGCAAACAAAGCGGCCCGTGGTCAGGCAGCCCGCCGCGCCCGCCTTGCGTTACGCATACGAGCACGGCTACCGCGCCGGCTACGACGACGGTTACGCACAGGGCGTGGCCGATGTAGGCGGCGAGCGGTTGCGCGACTTTTCGCAAAACGAGAACTACTACCGCGCCGACCGCACCTACCAGGATCGCATGGGAACCTTCATCGAGTATCAGGAAGGCTACCGCGCCGGCTTCGAGCTTGCTTACGGAGACGGATTTTACGGCCGCACCAAGTCCACCGCGATCCCTGCGAATCTGGGCAAAGTAGTTACTGCGGCCGTCAACGCGCAAATGGCGGCCAATCGGCGGGATCGGGGCGATGATCGCCGAGACGATCGTCGCAGGGATGATGATCGTCGCAGGGATGAAGATCGTCGCAGGGATGATGATCGTCGCAGCGACCAAACGCGCGCGCCCGTGGATGACCGAGCCGTTCGCGGCGGAGCGGTGCCGGCCGGAATCGAGATGAAGCTGAGGCTCAATTCCCGCATCAGCAGCAAGGACAGCCGCGAGGGCGACCGCTTCAGCGCCACCGTGCTCGATCCTTCGACTTACTCAGACGCCGAAGTCATCGGGTACGTTGCGAGGCTGAAAAAATCGAGCAGCGCCACGGGCAAGACCGAAATGATGCTCGGCTTTGAGTCGCTAACGCTGCGCGACGGCCGCACGCTGAAACTCGACGGGCAGGTCACGCGCGTATACGAAAGCGAAACCGTCAAGATGACCGATGAGGAAGGCAACGTCGAATCCGGCAGCCGCACGAGGGATACTACGGTGAGAACCGGCGGCGGCGCAGCGCTCGGCGCCATCATCGGCGCGATTGCAGGCGGCGGCAAGGGCGCCGCAATCGGCGCTGCAATAGGCGCCGGAGTCGGCGCAACTTCGGTGTTTATCGAGGGCGGCAAAACGCTGACGCTCGAACCCGGCACCGAAATACTGATCAAAACCGCCGGCCCGGAAAGATAAGAGAGATAACGGAACAAACGGAAATGAACGGTGCAAACGGAATGGATCGGTAATTCCGTCTGTTTCGTTCATTTTCGTTTGTTTTCGTTTATTTTTCGTATCATTTCGTTTGTTCCGTTATCTCTCTTCCTCTATCGGGTTCAATGTCTCGCGTGATTACCCTCCTGACCGATTTCGGCTCGGCCGACTACTTCGCGCCCGCGCTCAAGGGCGCGATACTCTCGATCAACCCCGCCGCGATCGTCATCGACCTTACGCACGACATACCGCCGCACGATATTCCCTTCGGAGCCTTCACCCTCGGCGCCTGCTTCCGCGACTTTCCTCAGGGTGCGGTTCATCTTGCCGTAGTCGATCCCGGCGTAGGATCTGCGCGCCGCGCAATCGTCGTTGAAGCGGACGGGCGGTTTTTCGTAGGGCCGGACAACGGGCTTTTCAGTTATGTATACGAAAAATCCGCGTCCGTGCGCGTATACCACGCCGTGCGCGCGGATCTGTTTCGACCGCATCCGAGCGCGACTTTTCACGGGCGCGACGTATTTGCGCCTCTTGCCGCTCACCTGTCGCTCGGTCTTGCTCCAGATTCCGCAGGCCCCAAGATTTACGACTTCAGCCGCTTTCCCATTCCGCGGCCCCACGCGCAGAAGGACGGAGAAATACAGGGCGAGATACTGCACATAGACCGCTTCGGAAACTGCATCACCAATTTCACTGAGCATGAACTCGCGCCATCGTCCATAGACGAGGGTGCGAGAATTGAGATCGGGGATTGTGTAGTTGAAAACTTCGGGACGCATTTTGCCGAAGGGGCGGACGGCGGCGGGATGATGGCTTATCCTGGAAGCGCCGGTTACTGGGAAATCGGCGCGTGGTGCGCTTCGGCCGCCGCTCGTTGCGGCGTTCGGCGCGGTGCGAGGGTCGTATTATGGAAGAAAAGTATGTAGAACGCGCATCTGCGCATCTGGATTCGATTACTCGCCTCGATTTCGGATTCTATCCGACGCCCATCGAAGAGTTGCCCCGGCTGCGCGCGAGCTTGAGCGCAAACGCGCCGAGAATTTTTATTAAACGCGACGATTACACCGGCGCGGGTTTCGGCGGCAACAAGGTGCGCAAGCTCGAATACGTGCTGGCGCGGGCTGCGGCCGACGGCGCGCAGGCTGCAATCACGATCGGCGGCGAAAGATCCAACCACGCGCGCGCAACCGCGATGCTGTGCGCGCGTCTGGGATTGCGCTGCATACTCGTGCTCAACGCACAATCCGGCGCGCCGAAATCGGCTACGCGCCTCATCGATGAAATGGCGGGCGCAGAAATTCATCTGGTCGGCAGCCGGGATGAACGCCGCACGCGCGCGCAGGCGATCGCCGATGAGTTGCAGGGCCGGGGCGTGCGCGCAGCCCAAATTCCGCTCGGCGCCTCCACCCCGCTCGGCGCGCTCGGCTACGTGCGCGCAGCGCGCGAGCTTGCCCTCCAGATCGACCGGCTCAACCTGCGCCCGGATTGCATCTTTCTCGCAAGTTCATCGGGCGGCACGCAGGCGGGGCTGCTTGCCGGATGCCGTATCTTCGGCATGGAAGATGTGCAGATCATAGGCGTCAGCCCCGACGATCCTGCTTCGTCGATCGCCGCCTCGATCTCGACCATCATCGGTGGAATACCGGAGATGCTCGGTCTGCCGTCGGATCTCTTCGACGGCGAAGCGAGGGTTGTAGATGATTACATAGGCCCGGGGTACGGTCTGGATTCGGTTGCGTCAAAAGAAGCATTGGCGCTTGTTGCGCGCTGCGAAGGCGTGCTGCTTGATCCGGTTTACACCGCAAAGGCGATGGCGGCGCTCATCGATTGGGCGAGGAAGGGAAGGTTCGGCCGGGACGATACGGTGCTTTTCTGGCATACGGGCGGGCAGCTTGCGATGTTTACGGCGCCGCTGTAGCAGGGAAATAACGCTGAAAACACGGAAATGAATACACCGAGTTCACAGGAAAATCCCGATGCTTTCCGTCTGGAATCCCGCGTGCTGATTATGGGCGTTCTCAATGCGACGCCCGATTCTTTTTCCGACGGCGGGCGATATTTCGATATCGAATGCGCCGTCGATCGCGCACTGGAAATCGAGGCGGAAGGCGCAGATATCCTGGATATCGGCGGGGAATCGACGCGCCCCGGTTCGGCGTTCGTCGATGCGGACGAGGAGCGCCGGCGCGTCATCCCTTTGCTCGAACGCCTTTCCGGACGTTTGCGGATTCCGGTTTCGATCGATACTACGAAATACGACGTAGCGCGCGATGCACTGACAGCCGGGGCCGAAATCATAAACGACATCAGCGGATTGAGGTTCGAGCCGCGTCTTGCCGATCTAGCCGCCGGCGCCGGCGCTGCACTTGTTCTGATGCATTCGCGCGGAACGCCGGAAACGATGCAGCAGCTTCCTCCGGCAGAAGACATTTTCGGCGAAGTAATCGGCGGATTGCGATGGAGCATCGATCAGGCCGTGCAGCGCGGAGTTGCGTGCGAGCGGATAATTCTCGATCCCGGAATCGGCTTCGGCAAAACCGCACAGCAGAATCTGATGCTTATTGCGGGACTCGATCGCATCGTTCGGGAATTCGGGTTGCCCGTGCTCGTGGGCGCATCGCGCAAGTCCTTCATCGGACGGACGCTCGACTCCAGGTTGACCGCGACGCGACGCGATGCCGCGCGCGAACGCCTTGCGGGAACGATTGCGGCGAATATCATCAGCTTCGGGCGCGGCGCGCGCATACTCCGCGTTCACGATGTAGCGGAAACCGCGGCGGCGGTGCGGCTGGCGGAAGCGATAGAAGAAGAGAGATAACGGAATAAACGAAATAAGACGAAAAATACGGAAATATTCAATTTTTCCGTGGTTTTCGTCTTATTTCGTTTATTCCGTTATCTCTCTTCTTCAGTCACGCAGTTGGAGCGACTGCGTGATGTACTGGAATGTGCGCTGGTAGTTGCGGTATTCGTTGCGGGGCGTGACTGTAACGATGTAGAACAGGTCTCCGCTGCGCAGCATCGTGGTATAAATTTCGACGGTCTGTTGTATGCCGAGCGCTTCGGAGTTATTGACAAACGCGGCGTAATTAGCAGTGCGGCCCGCGAGCGTGTTGCGGCGCACCGATCCGCTTTGCTGCAATCCGGGATTGCCCTGAGCGAAGCGCGCAATCAGTTCCTGCGTCGCACGCTGAAGGTCGCGCGATTGCGTGCGTTCCAGCCCGAAACTTACCGCGTGCGAAAACACCGTCTGTTGGCGGACCTGGCCGTAACCGCCTTCGGGAGCAAACCATACGTTGCTGTCGGTGGGCAGTTCGCGCCAGTTGTCCGGAACCTGGGCGCGAAAAACATCGCTTCCCGAATACTGGCGAAATCGTCCGGAAGGCGGCTCTACGCGTCCTATGCCGCCGCGCCCGAGTTCGGGACGGTCGTTGCCCGAACCGCGGCCCGGAGCGGCTGCGGTGCTCGGAAGCCCGCCGATCAGCGATTTTGTGCGCTCGAAGTCTCGGTTGTCGGTCCGGGTATTGGACACGCGCAGCAATCGGGCTTCCTGCTCTATGCGCTGATAACGGTTGGCCGGATTCGGGTGGCTGCTCAGAAATTCGGGCCCGCCGCCGCCGCCCTGCTGCTGTATGGTGCGGAACATCTCGGCCAGGTCGCGCGGATCATAACCCGCATTGGCCAGGATCTGCGCGCCGAGGATGTCGGCTTCGGTTTCGAATTCGCGGCTGAACTTCAGCAGATAAGCGCCGGCGCCTATCTGCGAACCTGCGCCCACTATGCCGCCGAGCGTGCCGCCGAGTATGGCGCCCGCAATCTGTCCGAGCGCGCCTGCGGTCTGGTAGGGCGCGGCGCGCGTGGCCTGCGCCGTGCCGTGACGCAGCGCTACGTGCGCGATTTCGTGCGCCATCACGCCCGCCATCTCTCCCTCGGTTTTGGCCGCGATGATCATGCCCGTATTCAGGTACATCGGGCCGCCGGGCAGTGCAAACGCATTGATTTCTTTTGCGTCGACTACCTTGAAGTGGTAGTCAAAGCCGTTGTGCTGAAACTCGCGCGGGATGGATTCGACAAGTCCGCCGCCCACGCGGGAGATATAACTTTCGATCTGCGAGTTGCGCAGCAGCCGCAGTTCCTTTTCGAGTTCGGCGGCTACCTGCCGGCCGACCTGCACGTCCTGCTCCAGGCTGTACTTGTTTTTGCGCAGCGACAGCCGCGTTTGCGTCAGCGCGGTAATCGGCGCTGCAACCAACACGGCGACAAGTACGGCGATAAATATTGAAACCCACCGGATGGATGGATTTGTTTGTGCGATCGGCGCCGCAGGCCGGAGTGCTGCGTCTGAGCCGGATTTTGTTTGTTTGTGCATCGTCTCTCCCGATTCAATGGTTTTCAGATCCCGTGACTAAGGCCGGTCATCACGATACCACGGCGATTTGATTCTCATAAGATTCGCCATGCTGCGCGTCGGATTGAGAAAGCTGCGCGCCAGCACGCGTATGGTGCGACTATTCGTCCACTGCTCGATGGGGCGCACCAGATACCGGTCCAGCATATCCTCGCCGATGAGCCAGGCGGTCCCGGCCGTCGGCGTAACGACGATGTCCTGCCAGGAAAACGGTGTGCGCGTATGCTCGTTGGGCATTGCGTGGCCGATCGTTCCCTCGCTGATCAGGCCGATTTCAAACTGAAGGCTGAACAGCGCCGAAAATTTGAATGCCCTCAGACGGCTGTGCAGATACTCGCGGTTCAAGCCCGGTTCGAGGCGGCGTTCGCGCGGCGTATTGTGCAGCAGTATGCGTCCGGCCGTAGCTCCCATCATCGGATGGCCGATGTAGTTTGTCAGAAAACTGTCGCCGTCGTTCCAGCCGCGCAGGTGTTTTACGGCGCGGAAATAGTCCTTGAAGAAGGGGCCGCCGAGCGCGGCTCGCGTGTCGGGTTCGTACCAGATGCGGTAGCCGTGCATTACGCCGAGGAAAAACAGCGACTGAAGCATCGTCTTGTTCCAGTCGGTTTTTCCTTCCTCGTTTGCGCGGCCGACGACATTCGGCGCTTCTGCAAACGGAGCCCCGTCGCCGTCGGAATCGGTTTCAGCGCCGCCCATCATCTCGTCTAACGCGGGCGGTGCAAGCTCAACCGCGTCACCCGGCCATATATCGGGGCGGCATAATTCGTCGTCCGGTTCGGATGCGTCTTCCCGGATCGAAACCGGCTCCAGTATTGTTCGCAATACGCCGGTATATTGCGCCTGGACCGGCATCGCCGCCGCCGCCCAGCATAATGCAACGAAAACAATCCGGACACCGGTTGAAAAATCAATTGAACGAGTGATGAAAACTGGGATCGAGAACTTCTTTACTGCCATCTCGAACGGTCGCTCCATCATTTTCACTCCTGCTCGAAAACAGTCGGGCGCCGGATGTGCGATAGCCGCGGCTATGCCGAATCCGGCAAACGGCGTCTGCGAAAGGGGTGTAAGTATTCTCTCTCACGCGCTGCGGTGCAGGCAAGTCGGCGCTTCGCGCAAAAGTCGTTGAAAATCACAAGATTGACTTTTCCCGACGGCGGGAATTAAGATGCCGGGCCGGAGATAACGGAACAAACGAAACAATACGAAACAAACGGAACGGATGCGACTTTCCGTTTGTTTCGTATTGTTTCGTTTGTTCCGTTATCTTTCCTTTTCCTGTTCGGGCCAGCTTTGGGATAAGAGAGGTTAACCATATGTCAGAGGATACGCGGGATTTGACCGTCGAGGAGTTCACTCACGGAATGAATCATCTGCTCGGTGAGCAGTCGGGCCTCGATGCAACGATCAAGATTGCGTTCGAAGACGACCGCGTCATTTTCATAGACGGCAAGTCGACGCCCAACGCCGTAAACAATGAAGATCAGCCCGCCGATGTGACCCTGCGCCTGTCGCTCGAAACGCTCAACAAAATCTATCGCCGCGAACTCAACCCCGTAATGGCCGCAATGACGGGCAAAGTGCGCATAGAGGGAGATCTGCGCCACGCGATGAAACTCGAAGGTTTGCTCAAATCATTCGACTGATCGTTAATCTTCCTCAAGGAGCCGAAATGCGAAGACTGATCCCGAAACTCAGCGCAGCGCTCGTATCGCTCGCGCTCGTCCTGCCCGCCTATGCGCAATCGGACCCGGTTGCGGGCTACAAGGCGCAGGTAATCAGCGACGTCGAATCGATGTCGAAGCAGACGCAGGTGATGATCGACCAGGTCTTCAGCTTCGCCGAACTCGCTTTCCACGAGTTCGAAACATCGAAATACCTGACCGGCATCCTCGAAAAGGAAGGCTTCAAAATCGAACGCGGCATCGCCGGCCTGCCTACGGCGTGGATGGCTGCGTGGGGCTCGGGCAAACCCGTAATCGCTCTCGGCTCCGACATCGATTGCATACCGAAAGCCTCGCAAAAACCCGGCGTCGCCTATCACGATCCGCTCATCGAAGGCGCGCCCGGCCACGGCGAGGGCCACAACTCCGGCGTGCCTCTGAACATCACCGCCGCGCTCGCCGTCAAACGCCTTATGGAAGCCCATAAACTTCCCGGCACGATCAAACTCTGGCCCGGCGTGGCCGAAGAACTCCTCGGCGGCAAGGCCTACTTCGTGCGCGACGGTTATTTCAAGGACGTCGACATAGTGCTGTTTTCGCACGTCGGCAACAATCTCGCCGTTTCCTGGGGGCAAAGCAGCAATACGGGGCTGGTTTCAGTAGAGTACACATTCAAGGGCGAAAGCGCGCATTCGGCCGGCGCGCCGTGGCGCGGGCGCAGCGCGCTCGACGCCGTAGAACTGATGAACATCGGCTGGAACTTTCGGCGCGAACACCTGCGCATACAGCAGCGCTCGCATTACGTAATCACAAACGGCGGGGATCAGCCCAATGTGGTTCCGCAGCTTGCGAGCGTATGGTATTACTTCCGCGAACTCGATTATCCGCAGATCAAACGCATGTGGGACATCGGCAACTCTATCGCGGAGGGCGCGGCGAAGATGACCGATACCTCGGTGAGCTCGCGCATACTCGGCGCCGCCTGGCCCATACACATGAATAAAGCCGTCGCCGAAGCGATGTATGAAAACATCAGGCACGTAGGTCTGCCGCAATGGAGCGAGGCCGATCAGCGGCTGGCCAAAGCCGTACAGAAGGAGCTCAACGTCAAAGAAGAAGGACTCGCCGCCGAAATCCGCCCGCTGCGCGGCCCCGTCAGCGAAGAGGCCAGAACCGGCGGAGGCTCCGACGACATCGGCGACGTTTCCTGGAACGTCCCGACCGTTACGCTGAATTATCCGTCGAACATCCCGAATCTGCCCGGCCATAACTGGTCGAACTCCATCGCCATGGCCACGCCCATCGCGCATAAGGGAGCAACCGCCGGCGCCAAGGTCATGGCCGCAACCATAGTAGACCTGCTCACAAAACCCGCGCTCGTCGAAGCCGCCTGGGATTACTTCCGCAACGTTCAAACCAAAGAAATAAAGTATCAATCCTTCCTTTCGCCCGAGGACAAACCGGCCGTCTGGCTCAATACGAAAATCATGGCCGATTACCGCGATCAGATGCGCAGGTTCTACTACGACCCGTCGAAGTACGATACATACCTCGAACAACTCGGTATTACCTACCCGACGGTCAAAGAGAGATAACGGAACAAACGAAAATAAACGAAACAAACGGAAAAGATGTGACTTTCCGTTTGTTTCGTTTAT
>JAHBSF010000094.1 GCA_019639255.1 Acidobacteriota bacterium
AATATGTTTCGGCTGCCGATCAACCGGTTCTGAGCGCCCGTTACCGGACGGCGGTTGTACTGGCGCTGGCGTTTGCCAGTTCGATAATCGTGTTTCTGATCGTCGCACAGGCGATCGATGTGGAGGCGAAGGTCCATCAGGATGCGGACTGGCGGCGCATATTGTATGCAGGCGCCGTAGTGGCCGGGTTGCTGGCGGTTGCATTGCGGCGCGTGCTGCTGGCGCGCCCGATGATGGCGAGTGCGGCGCGCCAGGGCGTGTCGGCCGTGCTCCAGCGGCTCGGTTTGGTCTCCATCCTCGGCGGCGCGATGGGGGAACTGGTCGGGATTCTGGGTTTACTCGGCTACATGATTACCGGAGACTTCAACTACAGTTGGCGATTGGGCGTAATCGGCCTTTTGCTCGTAGCCTACAGTTTCCCGCGAAGAAATGAATGGGCGCAAAACGTGGCGCTGGTCGAAAAATCGTCGAGCGAAGTGAAACTCATCAACGAACCGCGCGTGTAAGTACGGGAACCGGGCAGTGAAAATACGGAACGAACGGAAAGAATCAGGTTCCTGACGGTTTTCGTTGCAGTTTCATCTGCGGACTGAGTTTTCGGGCAGTATCAGGCGGGTAGTATCAGGCGGGTAGTATCAGGCGGGTAGTATCAGGAAGGATGGCGCAAGCGATGGGACAGTGGCGGCGGTGGACAATCGCATTGATCGCTGCGGCGGTCGTTTCGGCAACGATGACGGCTGGGGCGCGGGGGCAGGGTGCGGGCGCCGCGGGAGTCGGGCCCGGGGCCAAGCGCCAGGCTTATCTGAGGTTCATAGATGCGCAGCGGTTGAGAAACGAGGCGCAGCGCACGCAAAACGCCCGAAAGCTTCAGGACGCAATCGAGGCTTACCGCGACGCCATTCGTATGGATCCGACCGCGGCCGAGCCGCACGTAGATCTGGGCGAGCTTTATTTCTTCTATCAGTCGCGGCTCGATATGGCTGAGCGCGAAGCCGCCGAAGCGATTCGCCTGGATCCGAAGGTTGTGGGCGGACACCTGCTTATGGCGCGCGTCGCGATGACTATGCTGCGCTTCGAGAAGGATCCCAAACCCGAGCAGGTAGACCGGGCGCTGCGCGCATACGAAGAAGTCTCGCGGCTCGATCCCGGACAGGCGGAAGCCTGGGCGATGCTATCGGAACTTTACGAGACAAAAAACGATACGGCAAAACAGATGCATGCGCTCGAACGCTGGACCGGGGCCCCGCAACCGACCGAGACGGCGTTTTACCGCTGGCTGATGAACAAGGATCTGAGCGCGGATCAGGCCTGGTACGAATTGTCCCAGATCTACCGGCAGTCGCAGCGCCCGGAAGACGCATTGAAGGCCGCGCGCCGCGCCTACGAAATGAATCCCGATTCGCCGATGTATGCCCGCAATCTGATCGGGACGATGCGGCAATCGGTAGACATCAGCGAGGAGCTGCGAATATACGCGCATCTTTCGAGAACCGCCGACAGTCCGGCGCTTCAGATCGGCTACGGAGCGGCGCTCGTGCGCGCCGGGCGCAACGAAGAGGCGGTTGCGCGCCTGCGGGCGTACGTCAGTACGGATGCGGCCAATGCAAGCGCTGTGGTGCTGCTTGCCATTGCCGAGCGCCGGGCCGGAGCGCGCTCCTCGGCCGTGGAGACTCTGAAGGCGGGCCTCGCCGCGGTAGATCCGTCGGTAAGGACGAGTTTGCAGCTCGATCTCGGCGAGACCTATGAAGAGATGGGGCGCAACGAAGAAGCGCTTGCGCAGTACGAGCAGGTTTTTGAGAGCTTTTTCGGGCGCAGCGCCGTTGCCGGCACGCGTCTGGACCTGCTCGGGCATGTGCTTGGGAGATTGACGCGCATATACCGCAGGACGGGGCGGCCGGAGAAAGTAGAGCAGGCGCTTGCAAGGGCGCGCCCCGTTATCGGCGACCGCTCTGCAGCGCTCGAACTGCTCGTAATCGAACATCTGCGCGAAGACGGGAAGCGGCGCGAAGCGCTCGATCTTGCCGCGACCGCATCCGCACGTTTCCCCGAAGATCGTTCATTGAAACTCACAAGGGCGCTGATACTGAGCGATATGCGGCGCTTCAGCGAAGGCATCCAGATGCTGCGCGGGCTGTTGAGCGGCAGGGATGATGCATCCGCCGAGGACGCAAGCGTCTACCTTATGCTCTCCAGCACGGAATTGCAGGCGGGCGAGGTCGAGGCTGCGAATGCATCCATAAGCAGGGCCATTGCACTCAATCCGGACGATGTCAATCTGCTTATACAACTTGCATCGGTGCAGGAGCGTGCGGGTGATAATGAAGCGGCGGAATCCACGCTGCGTGAGATACTGCGGCGCGAGCCCGACAACGCAACGGCGCTCAACAACCTCGGATATTTTCTGATCGAACGCGGCGAGCGCATCGAGGAGGCCTACACGCTCATCGAGCGCGCGGTGAGCATCGAACCGATCAACGGCAGTTTTCTCGATAGTCTGGGATGGGCGCATTACAAGCTCGGACGCGTAACGCAGGCGCGCGAGCAACTGGAGCGGGCCGTACAGTATTCGCGCCGCAACCCTACGCTTCACGAGCATCTCGGCGATGTACTCAAGGATCTGGGCAGGGTTGAGGAAGCGCGCAAACAGTGGGAGAAGGCGCTCGAATATTCGGTCGAGGCCGATGAAATCGCGCGGCTGAAGGACAAGTTGAAAGAAATACGGTAGCGGGAGGAAGAAGAAAGTGCTGAGTGCTGAAGAAGAAGTGCTGAGTGCTGAGTGCTGAGTGCAATTTGGTACTCACTCTGTAAACAAAGTTCTTTGAGTTTTTCAGCCGCGACGGCGAAAGATCTGTAGCCTGGTGCGTGAGCGCCAGGTCAGCAGGCGAAAAACGTCTGAGCCCTGAAAGGGCGAAAGATCTTCCGCCCCTCCGGCTGGCTGCTTTCTGAAAGACTTCCATTTCCAGGGCTTACGTCCTTGCCAGATCTTCATGCCTTCGCGGCTGAAAAACTCAAAGAACTTTGTTTACAGAGTACTGAGTACCAAATTGCACTCAGCACTCAACACTCAGCACTCAGCACTTTCTTCTTCCCCGCACCGCTGCACTCAGTCGATGATGACAACCGGAGAGCAAACGCTACGAACCTATTTTCTCGACGCCTTCCGGCAGGTAACGCGGCGCAGCGATACGCCGGAAATCCACGTCGCGTTTTATCCCTTTGCCGGACTCAATCACACCATACGCATACGAAAACAGCGCATCTATGCGCGCGTGTCGGATCTGATGCGCGACGCGCCGCCCGCAGCGCAGCGCGCAATAGCGTTCATACTCGTAGCCAAACTCTTTCGCCGGCGGGTGAACTCCGAGCATCAGGCCGTATACAGGCAGTACGCCTACCAGCCGCAGGTTGTGAGGGCGTCGGAGCTTGCGCGCCGCGCGCGAGGGCGCAAAGAACTTACGGGCGCTGCGGGCGAACACTACGATCTTGACGCGATCTTTGCGCGCCTCAATCGCCGTTACTTCGCAAACGCGCTGCAGAAACCGGCGCTCGGATGGAGCAGGCGACGGACAAAACGGATTCTGGGGCATCACGACCGGGCGCACGAAGCCATAGTAATCAGCAGATCGCTCGATACGCCGGAGACGCCCGAGTTTCTCGTAGAGTTCGTGCTTTATCACGAGATGCTGCACATCAAGCACCGCGCACGCACCATCAACGGAAGGCGCGTTCATCATCACGCGGCGTTTCGCTCCGACGAGCGCCGGTTTGCACGCTACGAGGAGGCGAGCGCGTGGCTCGATCGTCTGGCGGAAAGATGATGCACATAGGCATCGACGCGCACGCCATCGGCGCACAGCAGGGCGGAAACGAAACCTACATACGCAACCTCATCCGCGCGCTGGCCGAAATCGACGCTGAAAACCGTTACACGCTTTACTTCAACCGCATTGAAGCCGCCCGGGAGTGGACCGGCCGTTTCCCGAATTTCGATGTTCGCCTTCTGCCGCCGCCTACGCCGCTCATACGCGTGCCGATAGCGCTTGCCTACGAACTTCGCCGCCGCCCCGTGGATGTGCTTCACGTGCAGTTTACGGCGCCGCCCCTTTGCCCCGCGCCCGTGGTTGCGACGATTCACGATCTGGCCTTCGAACACTTCCCGGAGACCTTCACGCGGCGCGGCCGTATGCAGTTGCGGTTAACGGTCAGGTGGACGGCTCGACGGGCGGCGCGCATCGTTACCGTATCGGAGTTTTCGCGCCGGGACCTGATCCGCACCTACGGGCTTGGTTCCGAGCGCGTAGTAGTTACGCACAATGCCGTCGAACCGCATTTCACCGCGCAGCCCGCGCACGCCTTCGAAGCGCGAGAAATACGGCGGCGTTTCGGAATCGGGCGCGATTTTCTGCTCGCGGTCGGCAGCCTGCAACCGCGCAAGAATCTTGTCAGACTGCTTGCAGCGTATGAAAATTTGCGTTCAGCCTGGGGAGATGCTCCGCCGCAGCTTGTGCTTGTGGGAAGACCGCTTTGGCTTTACCGCGATATATTTGCCCAGATCGGCCGCAAGGCCTGGGCCGGAGACGTCATCGCTACGGGATATGTAGGCGACGAAGAACTGGCGGCGCTCTACCGCGCGGCGCTCCTCTTTGTGTATCCTTCGCTGTTTGAAGGCTTCGGGTTGCCGCCGCTCGAAGCGATGGCGTGCGGCGCCCCGGTTGTGACGAGCAATACGTCGTCGCTGCCCGAAGTGGTAGGAGATGCGGCTTTGCTCGTCGATCCCGCGGATGAGCGCGCGATCGCGGAAGCGATGCTTGCGGGCGCGCGCAATCAGGCGCTGCGCGAAAAACTGCGCGCAGCCGGGCTGCAAAGAGTGCAGCACTTTTCGTGGCGCACAACTGCCGAGCGCACGCTTGAGGTTTACGGCGAAGCCGCATCGACGAGTTAGGCCAGAGCTAACCACATGACATTGGAAGATTGAAGAGAGATAACGGAACAAACGAAATGAAACGAAAATCACGGAACAGTTGAATATTTCCTTGGTTTTCGTCTTATTTCGTTTATTCCGTTATCTCTCTTGCTCTCTCACGCTTTGTACCAATCCGCTGTGGATCGGTAAGGGTAACAACGGCGCCTTGAGAAACGGAGCACCCCAATCCAGTCATCCGCGCACGGCGTGCGACCTGTGCGGCGGAGCGGAATGCGACTTCATACTGGCCACCCCTCGGCTCGACGGGCCGCTTGTACGCTGTCGAAGGTGCCGCCTGTTTTACGTTCAAACGCAGCACGACGCACAACACCCCGTATCGGATGGCCGTGATGCGACGGCGGAAATGGAGCGGCTTTCGGCGCGGGCCAGAGAACTTGCGCTTGTAGAGCCTGAGGTAGAGGAAAGCGAGCGTCCTTGGCGCGAACTTGCGGCCGAAGAGCGGATCACGGATTTGATGCGGTATGTCGGAAGGGGCCGGTTGCTCGAAGTCGGCGCTTCTACGGGTGAGTTGCTGGCCGCCGCACGCGGATGTTTTGAAGCAACGGGCGTCGAGGCGGATGCGGCAAGCAGCCTGACGGCGCGCAGGCGCGGCCTCGATTGCAGGTGCGGAACTCTCGGCGCAATGAGTTTTGAAGACGGCAGCTTCGATTCTGCAGTGATGTATCACACGATCGAACACCTTGAGAGTCCGCGCCGCGCGCTGCAGGAAGTCTCCCGCATACTGCGGCCCGGCGGTTGGCTCGTGATTGAAACGCCCAACATCGCTACGCTTTGGTACCACCTGCTCGGTGCACGCTGGCGTCAGTTCATTCCGGATCACCGGTATTTCTTCACGCCCGAAACGATGGGACGGCTGTGCGATGAAACCGGTTTTGAGATAGCGGAACTGCGCTCGGTGGGGAAATCCATGAGCCTGCGGCTGTTTGCAAGCCGGGTTGGCCGCTACTCGCCGCACCTCGGCCGAATGCTTGCCTCGGCAGGCCGGCGCCTCGGCGTCGAAGGGCGCACGTTGCGGCTCAATCTCGGCGACGTCATGCGCCTATACGCGGTGAAGAGAGAGTACGGAACAAACTGAATGGAACGAAACATACGGAAAGAACCTCAACCTTTCGGTATGTTTCGTTCTATTCCGTATGTTTCGTACTCTCTACTGCACCGAGGCAAGCGCTCCCCGAGCGTTCACTGCGGGCTCGTCATTGCGTATACGACCTACCTGTATGGCCTCCCATACGAGCAGAAATTCCTCGCGCTTCGCGCCCTTGTTCTGAGCGGTCGTACCGGCGAATTTCAGTTCGGCCTGCTGTATCAGGGATCGGCCCATTACATTGGGACGCTCGATTACGCGCGCGAAGTAATGTTGGCGTTCGGGCAGGTTGAGTTCGCGGCGAATCATATTGATATAGGCCTCGCATTCGCCGAGCGGGTCGGACTCGGTGCGCACGTCCCGCAGCCCCAGCACTCCGTGTGCGAGTTCGTGCAGTATGACGAGGGCAATATCAAATGCAGCAATTGCGCGCTTGTCGCCGCGCAAATGCGCGAAATCGTCGAAATCGAGTTCGACCGGCGCTACGTTGATCTGTGCGCCGGTAAGACGGCTTTGATAGCTGGTCGCGGGGCCGAGTCGGGCAAATGCAACGTGCGGTGCGCGCGGATGCGCCTCGAGGTCGAATGCCTGATCGCTTGCCAGCGCTGCGAGCAGCAGATCCCTCGCCGCTGCGGATCCGCCGGTGTAGTGCAGCGGATCATCTGCGTGCAGAAAACCGTCTTCATCGAACGAGAGGCCTGCAAGCCCGGTCTTCTCGCGCAGGCTCTTTAGCACAAGCGATTGCTGTTTGGAATTCAGACGGCGCGGGCCGGGGCTGTTGCGCACGCCCCCTATATAGCGCAGCGGATCGCTCATGCCCGACGGGTTGCCGGAACCCTTACCCGGACCCTTGGCCGGAATACGGGAAGATCCTGCCGGAGGCTCGCCCTCGGCTCCGATCGCCGCCCAGCCCGAGGCGGGCAGCAGTAGCATCAGTATTATCAGGGCAGGGAACATCGATTGTTGCGTCGAGGTAAACAGTGCGGCGGCGGAGCGAGCAGTCTGCATGTTGAAGACCTCCAGTTTCTCTGACCGATGTTGAGCCTTTGCTACAAGGTATTACCTGGAGGCCCGGGCGAGTGTTCCTCGCAGACGGGTATAAATGGCCGTTCAGGGTTCCATAACACGGCGAAAAAAAATGTGATGCCGTGCGGTGTGGATGTAAGGACTGCTTTGGTTGACTCCGGTTGCCGGAAATTTCCAAGAGGATGGAGAACCGATTGCCGGTTCGGATATTGGCGGGCAGCCTTGCCTTTTGCGTGGATGCTCAGCGATTATCGGGCGGAGAAAGCCTGACAGACCAATAAGAGGTAAGTTGCGGGGAGAGCCGGGTGAGTGAAGATTTGGGGTATCGTTATCTGGTAGATCCGCTTGAAGCGCGCGAGGCGCTGCGTTCATTCGAAAGACAGCCGATCATCGGGCTGGACACCGAAACATACTTTGATTTCGAGACGCGGCAGTATCGTCTGAGCCTGCTTCAGATCGCTGCGCCCTCGGGCGAGGCGCTCGTCATCGACGCGTTTTCGGCCGGCATCGATGAGGCCCGGACGCTCATAGCCGACGCCTCTGTCCTGATGGCGGCGCACAATGCAAGATACGACGAGGGAGCGCTGCGCGCCGCCGGTTTCGAGTCGGCAGGCTTTGTCGATACCCTGCGCCTTGCCCGCCGCGCACTCGCGCTGCCGTCATTCAGTCTTGCTTCGGTAGCAGCGCATCTTTGCGGCGTGACGATGGACAAAAGCTTCCAGCAGAGCGACTGGCGGCGGCGTCCGCTTTCACGCGAGCAGCTTCATTACGCCGCGCTCGATGCCCGCATCGCCCTGCGCGTCTACGAGGAACTCGCCTCGCGTCTCGCCGGGGCCGGACGCTGGGAAGCCGAACTTGCCCGCGCCCGCCTGAACGCGCCTGCCGCCTCTGCCTCCGACGCATCAGCGCGCAAAAAAATGGGCGCAACATTGCAACTGCGCCCACTGACGCCGGAAGAAACCCGCGCCCTGAAGCGCCTGCGCGAGTGGCGCCGGCGCACGGCGCACGACGCCGGGCTGCCGGCCTATATGATCTGCCCCGATAAAACCCTCGAACACCTTCTCATCACCCGCCCCGGCTCCCTCGATCAACTCTCCGTGATCTACGGCCTCGGCCCAGCAAAAATCGCCCGCTACGGCAACGCCATCCTCGATTGCCTCAAAGCCCTTTGAACCCGTCTTTAATCTTATCCGCCTCAATATTCTGTAAACAAAGTTATTTGAGTTTTTCAGCCGCAAAGCGGCGATAGATCTGTAGCCCGGGGCGTAAGCCCTGGGTAAGTGTAGAGAAGCGGCCTTAGCCCCGGAGGGGCGGAAGATCTTTCGCCCTTTCAGGGCTTGGACGTTTTGTTTCTGTTGACCTGGCGCTCGCGCACCAGGCTACAGATCTTTCGCCGCTTCGCGGCTGAAAAACTCAAATGACTTTGTTTACAGTGTACTCAATCCTGCCTGGCTTGCCCGGTACGCACAGCCTTCAAATTCCCTGGATTATTCCGGCTGCAATATCCGATTTATTGAATCTAATTTCAGATTTTCGGATGAATGATGACTCCCTGTCCCTCCCGCATAGAAGCTAACTCCTTCACTTTCTTGACCTTGCCCCTCACATTTCACACCGCCATCTCTGGAATGAAGGTTGCGTTGCAGTATGCAACGTAGAGAATTTCTGCGCTTTTTTGCTGGACTGTGGCAAATTTCAACACCACAGGAATGAAGTTACAGAGCGAGACAAAGAGCTCGATTAACAGACTATCAAGTTACGGACAGAGTAACATTAAGGAGCGAAACCAAATGAAATTGAGACGATTCAACCTCCTGGGGAAGGCGGCGCTGCTGGCGCTGATATTGACCGGGTTGGTGTTTGGTCAGGAGACCGCCGGGAGCATCGAGGGCACGGTGCAGGATGCGCAGGGCGGTGTGGTTCCCGGGGTATCGGTAACGATAACGGGGGTAAGTTCTTCCTATACGCGCACGGTGACGACCGACAGCCGCGGTTTTTATCGTGTGACGCAGGTTCCGCCGGGATTTTACGTAGTGGCTACGAGGTCGGCATCGGGATTCAGCGCGGCGAAGGTAGAGGGCGTAGAGGTGAAGCTTGGAAAGACCACGGCGCTTGAGATCACGGTGCAGACGGGGAACGTAGCGGCGGTAGTGGACATCAATGCTTCGGATGTATTGAGGCTGGATCCGACGGACAACAAGGTCCAGACCAACATCACGCAGCAGCAGATCGACTCGCTGCCGAAGGGCGTGAATTTCACGAGTCTGCTGAAGCTTTCGCCCGCGACGCGTCAGGAGCCGCTTTCGGGCGGTTTTCAGGTTGACGGTGCGAGCGGCTCGGAGAATACGTTCATCATCGACGGGCAGGAGGTATCCAACTTCCGCACCGGCGTTCTGAACACGAACAACAACCTGCCGTTCAATTTCATTCAGGAGGTGCAGGTCAAGACTTCGGGTTTCGAGGCCGAGTTCGGCGGTGCGACGGGCGGTGTGATCAACGTCGTGACCAAGGGCGGCAACAACGAGTGGCACGGGCAGGCGGGCGTCGAGTTTGAGCCGAACAAGCTGTCGGCCGGGCCGCGTCCGTTCCTGAGCAGCTTCCGCAGCGGTACGGGAGCGAACTTCGTTCAGATCAACCAGTATCTGAAGCCGAACAAGGACGACTTCAACAACTATTATCCGTCGTTTTCGGTAAGCGGCCCCGTAGTCAAGGATCGGCTGTGGTTTTTGGGCAGCTATGCGCCGCAGATTCTGAACACCAACCGCACGACGCAATACTTCAGCTCCGATCCGCGTACGCGCGTGCAGACCGCGACGCAGGACTATCGGTCAAACGTGCGCAACGAGTATGCATTCTTCCGTCTCGACGCAGCGCCCGTCGATACGCTGCGCCTGTCTTCGACCTACACCTGGAATCCGATTACTCAGGACGGGATTCTGCCCGCCGGACAGATATCGATCGGCGGCGGGCTTCCGCAGGCCGACTTCGGCGGTTCGATCGGCCTTCTGCGCGGCAACGAACTGACGAATCGGCAGGGCGGGCGCCAGAACGCCAACAATGTGACTTTCTCGGCCGTCTACACGCCGACGAGCCGTCTTGTGACGAGTGTGCGGTATTCGCGCGGTTTTCTTAATGAGAAGCTCAATTCCTACTTCCTGCCGCGCGCGACGCGATTTGTCTGCGCCAATGCGCAGGGGCCTGCCGGGGCGGGCTGCGATCTCGGATACACCAACTTCCCCAACAACGCGCAGATCAATTTCGACGTCTCGACGCGCAACAACGTCGAGGGCGATGTGAGCTATCTCGTCAACGGCTTCGGCGGTCGCCACGAATTCAAGGGCGGCTACCAGTATGCGAAGGTGGCAAACGACGTCGATCGCGGCTATGTGCCTTTCGGCATCGTGACGATATCCTACGGCCAGACGTTGTCCGGCGTGTCTGGAGTCAATCTGCCCAACACTCCGGGGGCGATTGGAGCGGGGGTGCTGCAGCGTTTCGGGACCGTAGGCAAAGCCAGCAACGAGCTTCAATCATTCTACATTCAGGACAAGTGGCAGCCGACCTCGCGCCTGTCGCTCAACCTCGGCGTGCGTTTCGAAAAAGAGAACCTGCCTTCGTACAACGGCTTTGCGCCCCCGATCAATTTCGGCTGGGGCGACAAGGTTGCGCCGCGCCTCGGCGCAGCGTATGACCTGACCGGGGACGGGAAGACCAAGGTTTTCGCCAGCTATGGCCTGTTCTACGACAGGTTGAAGTTCGAACTGCCGCGCGGCAGCTTCGGCGGCGATTTCTTCCGCCGCGACTATTTCGAGGTTCTGCCGGCCAATCCGCGATTCGACTTCTATACGCTGGCGCGCATTCTGGGCAATAACCAGGATGTGCTCGGCGGCACCTGCCCGATCACCAATACGAGCGGGCTCACGCGCTGCCAGCTCGATTTCCGCATCGCGTCAAACGCGCCCGGCGCCGACATATACAGCGGTCTGGTAGATCCGAATCTCGATCCGTATCGCCAGACGGAGTTCACCGTCGGGGTCGAGCGCGAGCTGGCTCGAAACTACTTACTCAGCGCGCGCTATACGTACAAGAACGTCGACCGTGCAGTTGAAGACGCGGGCTTCCCGACCGCACAGGGCAGCGAAGCCTACATCATAGGCAACCCGGGCCGCGGCCTCCACCTGGAGCTCGCCAAGCAGTTCGGTTATGCCAAGGTCGCCGAGCCGCAGCGCCGGTACGACGCTTTCGAGGTTCGCCTCGACCGCCGCTTATCGAACAACTACTTCTTCAACCTCAACTACACCTACAGCCGCCTCTACGGCAACTACTCGGGTCTGGCGAGTTCCGACGAAAACGGGCGCACCTCGCCTGGCGTCAACCGTTTCTTCGATCTGCCGTTTGTCGGTTTCGCCGCAAACGGAGCGCCGGACAACGGGCGTCTGGCGACCGACCGCCCGAACGTATTCAACGCGTTCGGCGCCTATTTCTTCGACTGGATGGGCAACAAGAACAACCAGACGGAGTTTTCGCTCTTTACCACGGCGCAGTCGGGGACGCCGCAAACCTCGCTGTTCAGCTTCTACAGCGTAACGACGATCCTCAACGGTCGCGGCGACCTCGGACGCACCGAGGCGTTCAGACAGACCGACTTCGCGGTCACGCATCGCTTCAAGTTCGGCGAGAGCGAGCGTTTCCAGTTGTCGTTCAATTTCAACGTAATAAATCTTTTCAACGAGGCTAACGTGCTGGGGGTGCAAACTCAGGTTCTCGGGTCCGGGACGACTTCAGCCTCCGGCTCGAGCCTCAACCTGAGAAATTCGGCGGGCGCCGTTCTCGACGAGGCGGCGGCGATCAATCTGCTGTTGACGCAGGGCATTCTGCCGCAGGTTAATGCGTTCCTGAACGATGCGGCGGCTCCGCAGCGACGCACTACCGCTTACAGTTTGCCGAACAGTTTCCAGGGCGGGCGCCAGATTCGCTTCGGCGTACGCTTCGACTTCTAATCACTCCACACAACATGGGGAGAAAAGAGATAACGGAACAAACGAAATAAGACGAAAACCACGGAAATATACAACTATTCCGTAATTTTCGTTTAATTTCGTTTGTTCCGTTATCTCTCTTTTTTTTCCGCTTCCGCGGTTTGTTTTACTTCGCCTTTGCGCGCAGTTGCGCAATCAGCCCCCGGATGGATTCGGCGTCGCGCGCATCGGGCGTTTCCTTGAGAAAGACCTCAAGCTCGTCGGCCGCCTCGCGGTATCGTTTCTGGTTGCTGTAGATTTGCGCCAGGTGCATGTGAACGTCGCTCGGTACGCGCCCCTTTCCCGCCTCGCAGGCGCGTTTGAACTGCGCTTCGGCATCCGCAGGGCGTTCTTTTTTCAGATAACAGAGCCCCAGGTAATACTGTGCGAGGGGGGTGTTGGGAGACGCAGGCGCAAGGCTGACGGCGCGGCGCAGATGTTCGATCGCTTCGGGGTAGAGACGCAGGTGGTAATCGGCCACACCGAGCGCGTAGCGGCTGAGCGGCCCCGAAGAATTGACCTCGACGGCTTTCACAAGCGCGATGCGGGCTTTTTCGTACTCTTGAAACCTGACCAGTTCGGCGCCGAGGCGTTCGAGCGCCAGGTAGTATTCCGGGAAAATATCGACGGCTTCGAGCAGTGCGTTGAGCCCGCCCGCATCGTCGTTTCCGTTGCTGAGAAGACTGACGCCGCGCTCGAAGGCCTTGCGGGCGCGCTCCGGCGCCTCCTGTGCAAACGTCGTCCCCGCATTGTAATTGGCCGGCCCTTTGGCCTCCTCGCGCGTGCGGAGCATGATTTCGATCTGCTCGTGATGCGCTCCCGTAGAACCGCGCGAGTAACGCAACTGCACTGCAATGCTGGTTTCGACGAAACTGGTTCCCGCCGTCACAACGCGCACCTGAAAATTGCCCTGGGACAGTCCGGCGAAGCGAAACCGCCCAATCGAATCGGTGCGCGTCGTAGCCATCATTGCATTGACTTCGTCGAGCAGTTCAACGCGAATCTGCTGCACGGGGTTGCGCCCACTGTCGGTTACCAATCCCGTAATCGAATTGCTCGGCGATTGAGCGGTGGTTTGCGCAATCGCCGAGCAGCATAACAGGATCAGGCAATACAGCGCGCCGGGCGCTCTGTTGAATCCGTCTTTTTGGAATCTTATTGAGTTCATCTCAACACCCGCAAAAAATTCGGATCGGATTTTAGTAATGCGCAATTCACGGAAAAGTCGACCGGATCGGTTTTCTTTACCGCGCCTTCCGCGGTTATTCCCGTCAGGACTGGTATTTCAGCAGCGAGAATACGTCGTATCCCTCAAAGCGCCGTCTCCCCGCCAGAAATTCGAGTTCGACCACGAAGGCGAGACCGGCTACATTGCCGCCCAGTTTTTCAACGAGTCTGACTACGGCTTCGGCCGTGCCGCCCGTTGCGAGCAGGTCGTCTGCGATGATTACATTGTGTCCCGCGCCCACTGCATCGCGGTGGATTTCGAGCGTATCCTTGCCGTATTCCAGATCGTAGCTGTAGCTTTCGACCTCGCTCGGCAGCTTCTTCGGTTTGCGCACGGGGACAAAACCGGCGCCGAGGTGGTAGGCGAGCGCCGGGCCGAATATGAAGCCGCGCGCCTCTATGCCGAGCACTGCGTCTACGCGGCGCTCGCGGAAGTTTTCGGTCAGACTGTCGATGACCAGCCGCAGCCCGCGCGGCTGTTTGAGCATCGTCGTGATGTCGTAAAAGAGAATGCCCGGTTTGGGAAAATCCGGAATCTCTCGGATCATGCTTTTCAGTTCGATCTCGTCGGCTGACTCCACGCCTGGTGTCGACATCGGTAGTTGGATCTCCTTCGTTTTGTGATTTCAGTGGTCGATGCGGAATTCGCGGAAACGGCCCGAGGCCTGAATATCGATTTCATCTATCGAGGTTACCTCGGCAAGAAGCGGGCCTGCGGCGATATCCTTTCTGAATTCGTCGATGTCCGCGCGTTCGCCCTCGGCCAGGATTTCAACCGAGCCGTCGGGCAGGTTGCGCACGATGCCGTAAATCGAGTGGCGCGCCGCTACGCGCAGCACGAAGAACCGATAACCCACTCCCTGCACGCGCCCTGCAACCAGATAACGCCGCGCAACCCAGTTCATTTTTCTCCCGCCGTATATCTGCGTTTCCAACGCTGGAAAATCTACATCAAAACAGGCGCGATTGAAACCGAAGCCGTCCCTGCGGAAATCACGAAATGAATTGGATCGCCGTCCGAATTGCATTCATAACATCGCTTCCTTTTGTGCGGTTTGTTCCGTATTCTCTAAACCGATCCGCAGGAGATTGGTACAAAGCGTGAGACGGCAAGAGAGATAACCGAACAGACGGAATGAAACGGAACAAACGAAAAGTTCGACCATTTTCGTGATTTCCGTTTATTTTCGTTTGTTTCGTCATCTGTCTTCCGGATAAACCCGTAACGTGGTGAGAGTGATGAATCATCGTCTGAAATTCCCGATTTTTCTGTGCCTTGCGATTATCGCTCTTGGATTGGCGGTATCGCCCTGGTTTCGATCGGTCGCCGGGCAGGACCGGGCATCCGCCTTCGAGCTTGTGCAGGTAATGATACCGATGCGCGACGGCATTCGCCTCAATACGCATATCTTCAAACCCAAGGCGCAACGCGAACCGCTCCCGATTATGCTCGAACGCACGCCCTATCAGGCGCCGACAAACGAGGCCTGGGCGCAGGGCAAATACCGCTCGCTCGCCGCCGACGGCTACATATTCGTCTTTCAGGACATACGCGGGCGCTACAAATCCGAAGGCCGGTTCGTTATGCAGCGCTCGCCGGTTTCGCTGCTCGCTGAAGGCCGCGATCCGAAGGTCGTGGATGAAGTCACGGATGCTTACGACACCATCGACTGGCTCGAAAAAAACGTGTCCGGTCACAACGGGCGCGTAGGGATAATCGGCATATCGTATCCGGGCTGGACTGCGGCTATGGCGACGCTTGCGCCGCATCCGGCGCTCAGGGCGGCATCGCCGCAGGCATCGCCGGCCGATATGTTCATCGGCGACGATTTTCATCACAACGGCGCCTTCAGGTTGAGCTACGGCTTCGAATACGCCGCAAGAATGGAAACCAGCCGCGAGCAGTCGCGGTTTGCTTTCGACAGATATGATACCTACGAGTGGTACCTGGGCCTCGGGCCGCTGTCGAACGTAAACGAAAAGTATCTGAAGGGCGCAATTCCGACCTGGAACGATTTCGTAGAGCATCCGAATTACGACGAATTCTGGCAGCGGCAGGCGATGGCCGGATACCTGACGAAGGTCAACGTCCCGATGCTGACGGTCGCGGGTTGGTGGGATCAGGAGGATTTCTACGGGCCGATCAAGATCTACGAAACGCTCGAACTCCGCGACGACCGCAATATCAACTTCTTCGTTTCGGGGCCGTGGAATCACGGCGGATGGGCGCGCGGCGAGGGATCGAGCCTCGGCCGCATAAAGTTCGATAGCAACACCTCGGAGCATTACCGCGAAAAGATCGAAGCCCCCTGGTTCGCCTACTACCTTAAAGACAAAGGGCAGCTCAACATTACCGAAGCCATCACGTTTCAAACCGGCGCCAACGAGTGGAAGAACTACGATCAGTGGCCGCCGCGCAACACGACCACCGATCGTAAACTCTATTTCCATGCCGGCGGCCGGTTGTCGTTCGACGCGCCGAAGACCGTGGATCGCGCCTATGATGAATACGTTTCAGATCCCGCAAAACCGGTTCCCTATCGGCCGCGCCCGATAGAGGCGACTTACGATCCGCGCGGATCGGGCTGGTCTACGTGGCTTGTGGAGGATCAGCGTTTCGTTGACGGACGCCCCGACGTGCTTACGTGGGAGACCGAAGTTCTCACCGAGGATGTAGTGGTAACGGGGCAGGTGCTGGCGAATCTTTTTGCTTCCACGAGCGGATCGGACAGCGACTGGGTGGTGAAGCTGATAGATGTGTATCCGCAGGATTATGCGAAAGAGCCGCGGATGGGCGGGTATCAGTTGATGGTGGCGAACGACGTTTTGCGCGGAAGGTTTCGCAACGGCTTCGAGCGTCCGCAGCCGGTGGCTCCGCACAGGGTCGAGGCCTACCGTATAGACCTGCATCACATCGATCACCGGTTTCAGAAGGGCCACAGGATCATGGTTCAGGTGCAGAGCACATGGTTTCCCGTAATCGACCGCAATCCGCAGAAGTACGTGGATAATATTTTCAAGGCGAAGGCGTCGGATTATATGAAGGCGACGCAGCGCATATTCAGGACGAGCCGGTATCCGTCGCACGTGCTGCTTCCCGTAGCGCCGTAGCCCTGGAAACCACGTGCGCACCCGTTGTCAATCTTTCAGAGCGTCGCCCTTGCGACCTGTTTGACTCTCTTTCGATTGGAGATCGCGGATGAAACGACCGGCAATGATCTTTGTGTTGTGGCTGCTGGTTGCGCCGATGGTGTTTGGGCAGGAGCCGCCCGCGGCGCGCGTGGATGAAGTATTCGCAAAGTGGAATAAACCAACATCTCCGGGATGTGCGATGTCGGTGATGAGGGAAGGGCGGATAATCGACAAACGCGCTTACGGCATGGCTAATCTGGATTACGATATCCCGCTTACGACGGCGAGCGTATTCCACGTCGCATCGGTTTCAAAGCAGTTCACGGCCGCCGCCGTTGTTTTGCTCGCGCTGCAGAAGAAGCTTTCGCTTGACGATCCCGTCAGGAAATATGCGCCGGAGTTGCCCGATTTCGGCGAGCCGATCACGATCCGGCATCTGATACATCATACGAGCGGGTTGCGCGATCAGTGGGCGCTGCTGGGCTTGGCCGGTTCGCGCTATTCGCTCGACCGTATAGGCAACGATGACGTACTCGAACTGGTATCGCGGCAGAAGGCTCTGAATTTTCGGCCCGGCGAGAAGTATCTTTACTCGAATACGGGCTACACGCTGCTTGCAGTCATCGCCTCACGCGTAAGCGGAAAGTCGTTCCGCGATTTCACCGATGAAAACATCTTTCGTCCGCTGGGGATGAAAAATACGCATTTCCGGGATGATTTCAGCGAGGTGGTCAAAAATCAGGCATACGGTTATTTGCCTGCGAGGGGGAATGCGTTTCGTACGGGAGCGACCAACTTCGATACCGTGGGCGCTACGAGCCTGCTGACTACTGTTGAAGACATCGCGCTGTGGGACCGGAATTTTTTTGAACCGAAGGTCGGAGGCGCGCCGTTCATCGAGCAGATGCACGAACGCGGGCGGCAAAACAATGGCGAAGCAATCGATTATGCGTTTGCGCTGATTCACGGCGTGTATCGCGGGTTGCCAGTAGTAGAGCATTCGGGCTCGGACGCCGGCTTTCGCGCGCATTTTTTGCGCTTTCCGGAGCAGCGTTATTCTTTTGCCGTATTCTGCAACGCGGGTCCTGTGGATGCGAGAGAGCTTGCGCGCAAGTTGGCGGATATTTATCTGGAGAAAGAGTTGAAGGACAGGCCCGTCGGGGCGCAGGGTGTGCAGCTTTCATCCGAGCAGTTGAAAAAACGCGAAGGATTGTATCTGGATGCGGAGAGCGGCGGATCGATGCGGATTGCTATAAGGGACGGCGCGCTTGCGATTCAATCTCCGGGGCAGGCGCTTGAATTAAAGGCGCTCAGCGAGAAGCGTTTTGAAGTGGTTGGAAGAAACAGCACAGCGGAGTTTGAGGAAGCCGCAGGTACAGAAGCTTCGCGGCTGGTCATAAGCGATGAGGCGGGGGGGGAATCCACTTACGATTTTATGCCGCCTTATGCAATACCGGCGGATTTGAAAGCGGGTTATGCGGGCGAATATGTGAGTGAGGAAATCGAACCCGTTTTCCGGATTGCGATCGAGGGCGAGAATCTTGTTTTGAAGCGCTTCAAGTATCGGGCGGCGGCGCTCAATCCCGTAGCGCGCGATCTGTTTCTGACTGATTCGGGAACGATACGATTTACGAGAGATGGCGAGGGAAGAGTGAGCGGGTTTGTTTACAACCTGGGGCGTATCAGAAATTTTCACCTCAGGAAGCGTCCGGTTGAATGATTGAACCGCCCCGGGTTTGCCCTAAATCGGTCCACAGAAGATTGGTACAAAGAGTGAGACTCAAGAGAGATAACGGAACAAACAAAAAAACACGGAACAGACAGAAATATCCAACTTTTCCGTAATTTTCGTTTCATTTCGTTTGTTCCGTTATCTCTCTTTTCTGCCCCGAAGTCGTGTGGTCTGATTTAGACTCCGAAAGTTGAGTGGATTAGAGTCATGAAACAACTGCCGAAGCCTGCACCAAAGGGGACGAGTCGATGAGTTGGAATTCGCCGGGACGTTGGGTTTGGGTGATCATACTCGCCGTAGGCGGGCTGCTTGCGGCGATTCTGGGATTCCACACCTATATGACCCGCACGGCGACGCTCCTGCATCCGGAGCCGAATGACGTGCAATCGGTTGCGCACGAGGATCCATCGCAAAAATGGGCGGGAGCAGTAGACCGTGGGCGGCAAAGCGTGCGAGCAAGCCTTGCGGAGCAGAACCTGCCGGGACTTTCTGTGGCGGTAGGCGTCGGCGATGACATCGTGTGGGCCGAAGGTTTCGGCTGGGCGGATCTTGAGAATCGCGTGCCTGTCGCGCCCGGAACCCGGTTCAGGATCGGAACCGCGTCTACGGTGCTGACCTCGGCCGCAGCCGGCCTGCTGCTGGAAAAAGACCGTCTGAAGCTGGAGGACGAGATTCAGACGCACGTTGATGCATATCCGAAGAAAAAGTGGCCCGTGACGCTGCGCCATCTGATGGGCCATACGGCGGGCGTCATTACCGACGGAGGCGACGAGGGGCCGCTTTTCACGCTCCATTGCGAGCGGCCGGTCGAGGGGATTGGGCCCTTTGCTGCGCGTCCACTTCTGTTCGAGCCGGGGACCGAGTACCGTTATTCGAGCTACGGCTGGATACTGGTGAGCGCAGCCATAGAGGCGGCGGCGAATGAGCCGTTCCTGGAGTTTATGCGTAAGGAGGTTTTCGAGCCGTTGCGTATGCACGATACGAGGGCCGATTCCGAGACGGAGGTGATTCCGAATCGGGCGACCCCGTATTTCCCGAGGTACATGGCGAATCCGCGTCACGGGCTGCACCTGATGCGCCCGATCGACTATTCCTGTTACGCGGGGTCGAGTGTATTTCTTTCAACTCCGTCGGACCTTGTGCGCTTCGGTATGGCGATAAACGGTGGCAAGCTGCTGAAACCCGAGACTGTAGAATTGCTCCAGACTTCACAGCGCTTGCGCTCGGGTGAGGAGACTGGTTACGGGCTTGGCTGGGACATCGAGACCGTAGCGCTGGCGGGGCAGCAGGTGCGTGCGATAGGCCACGACGGGGAGTCGTTGGGCGGGATGGTTGCGTCGTTGATTACGTATCGCGAACGCGGGATCGTCGTGGCGGTGATGTCGAACATCTCGTATGCGAATACGGCGGCAGTGGCGTTGAAAATCGCGGAAGGGTTTGCGGAACCTGAGAAACCGTAACCAAAGTTCTTTCAGTTTTTCAGCCGCGGAGGGGCGAAAGATCTGTAGCCTGGTGCGCGAGCGCCAGGTCAGCAGAAAAAGAACGTCCGAGCCCTGAAAGGGCGAAAGATCTTTCGCCGCTTCCTTTGTTTACACCCTGTGTGTTCTATCGGGACAATCGGGACATGGGTTTTTGATGGAAGATTACTTCCCGCCATACAATACTGCTCTAAAATCAAAGAACTTTGTTTTC
>JAHBSF010000095.1 GCA_019639255.1 Acidobacteriota bacterium
CCTTCCGAGGATCTCCATGCGTATATGTGCAGTGCGTTCTGCGCTTGATTTCGGGCCGGGTAAGGCATTAGGATTGGAGGCGCTTTGCGGGTTCCGTCCATGCGGAAAGAAGGAGTTTCGGCAGCGGGGCAAATGCCCCTTTGCTCCCGCGAAGTTCACGCAGGTCATCGTGACGGACCCCCTTGTAAGCGATGTGGAAATGAAGCAGCAATGAAAGCGGATTGAAGGTATACGAAAAAGTATACGGCCTGCGTCAGAAAAAAGTGAAGGAGATCAAACGGAGTCCATGAAGAAAGTCGTATTGCTCACCCTTATGTCGGCGGTAGCCGCTATGTGCCTTTCGGTCTGGGGGTCTGTGGCTGCGGTTCAGAAGAAGGCTGCACCGAAGGGCAAAGGCCCGGACGCCGCCGGTTTGTATCAGGCGCAGTGTGCAAAATGTCACGGCGCGGACGGCAAGGGCATTCCGAGCCTGCCCGACATTCCGAACTTCGTCGACGCCAAATGGCAGGCGTCGCGCACCGACAAACATCTGACCGACGGAATCAACGACGGGGCCGGCATCATGCCCGGCTTCAAGGCTACGATCAAACCTGCTGAAGTGCGCGCGCTCGTGCTTTATGTCCGAGCCTTCGCCAAGAAGTAAGAACAGATAACGGAACAGACGAAAACAGACGAAAACTACGGAAAGAACAAACCGTTCGGGATTCTTTCCGTAGTTTTCGTCTGTTTTCGTCTGTTCCGTTATCTGTTCTCTGGTCTCAGGAGCCCAGTGATTTGAGCAGCGCGCGGAAGTCGTTTTGGGCCGCGCCGACAGTAGCAACCGGGCCGGTGAGTTTGAAAAACACCGCGCCCTGCGGGCCTTCCACAATTGCGCCGAGCATTCTATAGCCGGTCTTCTTGCCCCCGTCTCCGCCCATCATAGGTCCGCCGCCCGCAAACGTCCCCGTCAGATCTACGGTAGTCACAGCCAATCCATTGATGACCTCGCGGTTTTGTTTGGCCTTATCGGTGGATGAACTGCCGTCGGGTTGCTCGAACTGCCCGATCCAGCGATCTATGTTGGCCTGCACGCCCCCGCCCTGTCCGGGGCCGAAGAAAAATACGGCGCATTCACCGCCCTCCGCATCGCCGCCGGCGGCCGGTATCAGGTAAGTCGCCGCGCGCATAGAGCGTTCGGGGCCGAGCGACCAGTTTTTTGGCGCGGTCCATTTTATGCCTCCCGCATTGCCCGGCCCGTCGCCGGCGGCAGAGGCAGCCGGGGGCGCCGAATCTCCGGCGGGTGCGCTCGCAGCGGGTGCGCCGTGGCCCACGGCGATCGTAGACCCGCCGCCGCTTGCGGCGGGCGTGGGCGTCGATTCTACCGGCGCGGGCGGAGTAGAACATCCGGCAAGCGCAATCGCGCCGCCGATCAGGAGTGAAAGGTAATGCTTGTTTGTCATTGGCTGCAAATTTCTCCGTAGTTGTTTCCGAAGCTGCATGATTGCAGGTTTTGTATGTTGATGCGTATCAGGCGGCGCGACTTGCCCGGGCTTCTTCGGCAGGGGGCGTTTGCGTCCGCGCGCCGTTGCGGAAAAGAATTATAAACAGCAGCAGTATTATCGCCGCAAACGCTGCGGGTTTGCCCCACAGCGGCCCCCATTCTATGGCCTTTAGTTCCTGCTGCCGCAGGCCGGTTTTTTCCGCTTCGAGCGCATCTATCTGCGACTGGACCGTCTGGCGATCGGGCGCCGCCGCGACTTGGGATTTCAATTGTTCGATTTCCCGGTTCTTCTCGATTACCTGGGCGGCGAACTGCTTTGACGCCTCTGTGGTGTGCTGCGCCTCGATGACGCCCGCGACTTTCGCCCCGATCGCCATTCCGAGTCCGAGCGTAAAGAGCACGAGCAGGCCCTGCGCCTGCGCGCGTATCTGCTGCGGCGCGACCTGATCGGTATAGATCTGGCCGGTTACGAAGAAGAAGTCGTAACAGATGCCGTGAAGCACTATGCCGAAAATGATCATCCACCGTATTTCATCGGGAGCGCCGAGGGCGAACAGCGCGTATCGCCCGACCCAGGCCAGCATTCCTACAGCGAGCATCCATTTG
The DNA here is from genome assembly GCA_019639255.1 of Acidobacteriota bacterium. Lineage (GTDB taxonomy): Bacteria > Acidobacteriota > Blastocatellia > RBC074 > RBC074 > JAHBSF01. Next base: position 2,087 of record JAHBSF010000095.1, read on the forward strand.
ACGCCGAGCCGCACGAAAAACAGCGGCATCACGATCATGAAAAATATCTCCGACATCTGCCCGTAAGACATCGTCTGCCCGATCGGAAGCCCCGTCATCTCGACTATGCGGCTCGTGATCTGGTAATAAAAGGCAAGCGGAATGCATATGAGCATTGATGAAAGCATAAATACCAGATACGAACGATCCTTGAGCAGCACCAGCGCATCGAGACCCAGTATCTGCCGGGCGGAAACCTTTCCTTCCTGGACCGGCGGCGTATGCGGCAGCGTGAAGCTGTAGATGCCGAGCGCAAGCGCGGCGGCGGCCGTGAGCTGGAACATCGCTATGCTTTTTTCCCAGTCCACCCACGACAGCACGAGCCCGGCTGCGATCCATCCGATGGTGCCGAATACGCGGATGCCCGGAAATTCCTTCTCCGGGTTGCTCATGTTTTTCATCGCCAGCGTATTGGTCAGCGCAAGCGTGGGGAAGTAGGTCAGCATGTAGCCGAACAGCGCCAGATTTATTGCGTCGGGCGAGGGTTCGCCGGATTTCATCAAAAGCGTTGCGCCGTACATCGCAATCGCGCCGAGTATGTGCATTGCGCCGAGCACGCGCTGCGCGGCGAAAAATCGATCGGCGATCATGCCCACAAAAAACGGCGAAATCATTCCGGCAATAGGCCCTACGGCGTAGGTCCAGCCGAAGTCTTCGGCCGTGAATCCGATCGTGCCGAGGTAGTTGGGGGCGGTGACGTACCAGGCGCCCCATACGAAGAACTGGATGAACATCATCGCCGAGAGTTGCAGCCGAATTGTGAGATTCAATGGACCTCCGCTCGTTGACGACGGACTGCCGCCCGTCCTGGATTTTGCAGCTTTTTACCGGAATCGGCCGCGATTCTAGCAGGAAGACAGAATACGGAACAAACGGAAAGCACGGCGAGTTTGACTTCTTTCCGTTTGTTCCGTTTCATTTCGTTTGTTCCGTTATCTCTCTTACGTTTCTCTCTCAGAATTGTTTGAGTCTGATGCGCCGGAACTCGACCTTCATCGGCGGCCCAGTATGAATCTGGAATCCGATGAGGCCGTTCATCATCCGCGCAGATGCGTCGTCATCCACGGCTTGGGCCATCAGATGTCCGTTGATGATGTGCGCAACGTGGTTTCCGCGCGCGATGATGTGGATGTGGTTCCAGTCGTTGTTTTTTATTTCCGCCTTCAGTTCGTCGCCGCCGCGCAGGTTGGCGATTACGCGTTTGCCGCCCGTTTGCAGATGCGTCATCTGCCCGCGCATCGCAAGAAAACCGCGTCCGCGCTCTTCGTACAACTGCCCCGTATACTGGTTGGCGAAATCTATATCGGCCTGATAACCCTTCATTATCCACCTGCCGGCGTCGGGCAACTCGACGCTGCGGTACTGCACGCCGCTGTTTCCGGCATTGATACGGTATTCGAGTTTCAGTTCGAAATCGGCGGGGCGCGAGCCGCGGTAGATCAGAAACGTATTGGTTTTGAGCGGGTTTTCTGGTGTGCTCTCGCCGATGATGGTTTCGTCTTGCAGGCGCCAGAACGCCGGATCGCCGTCCCAGCCCGCAAGCGTCCTGCCTTCCAAGATGCTTTCGAATCCCGAGTTATCATCGAGCGAAAGAGGCTCGATTCCGGTTCCGCGCATCGTGGCTCTTTGCTGCGCCAGCCCCGGCAACTGATGCAAACCCTGTATCGTAACAATAGAAACAATCGAGAGGGCGACAACTACGGCGACGGATTTTTTCATAATCTGCTTCGACCTCGAATGTGGGAAGAGGGATGACGAACAAACGAAAATGACTCCTGTGTTTTATACAGGCTTGATTCCACGCGTGAAGGATAGAATATTTGTCGGTCAAAGGGGAGACAAGTTATGCAACGCAGGAAATTCATGCGTATGGCTACGGCCGGGATTTGCGGCGCGGCGCTTCCGTTTCTGGAAACCGCTGCTGCTGCGCCTTCCCCGGTCGTGACGGTTACGGGAACGATCGACGCCTCGCAGCTTGGTCTGACGCTTATGCACGAACACGTGCTCGTAGATTTCATAGGCGCGGACAAAGTCAGCCGCGATCGCTATGACGCCGAAGAAGTGTTTCGCACCGCATTGCCGCATCTGAGGCGCGTGCACGGGCTCGGCTGCAGGACGCTCGTCGACTGCACGCCGAACTTCCTTGGCCGCGATGCGGGGCTGCTTGCGCGCCTTGCGCGGGCGTCGGGTTTGCGCATCGTTACGAACACGGGTTATTACGGCGCGCGCAATCATCAGTACCTGCCCGCGCACGTTGCCCGGGAAACGCCCGAAGAGTTGGCGGCGCGCTGGACGGGCGAGTACAGGCGCGGAATCGATGGGACGCGGATAAAACCGGGCTTCATCAAGATCGGAGTCGATGCGGGGCCTCTGTCTGCGCTCAACGCAAAAATCGTCGATGCGGCGGCGCTTGCGCATCTGCAAACCGGATTGACGATCGGCGCGCATACGGGCGACGGAGCGGCGGCGATGGAAGAGCTTTCGCTGCTTGACGGCCGCGGCGTGAGTCCTGAAGCCTTCATATGGATTCATGCGCAGAGCGAAAGAAAGACGGAAATGCACGTCGAGGCTGCGCGGCGCGGCTGCTGGGTCGAGTTCGACGGCATCGGACCGCGCAGCGTCGAGCGCCACGTCGCATTGCTGCAAAACATGCGCGAGGCGAAGTTGCTGCATCGTGTGCTGATTTCGCAGGATGCGGGCTGGTATCACGTGGGGGAAGCAGGAGGCGGCGACTATCGCGGATACGATTTCCTGCTGACGGACTTTGCGCCTGCTCTCAAAACGGCGGGTTTCAGCGAGGCCGAGATCAAACAACTTCTGATCGCCAATCCGCAGCGCGCGCTGACGATCCGGGTGAGGAAGAAAGTGGAGCCGCGGAATACGCGGAAATGAAGACACGGATGGAGCCTGGTGCCACAGCGTGAGACAGCAAGAGAGATAACGGAACAAACGAAACAAGACGGAAAAGACGGAAATACTCAACTCTTCCGTAATTTTCGTTTCATTTCGTATGTTCCGTTATCTCTCTTTTTGTCCCGAAGTTGTGTGGAGTGATTTCATCCCGTCAATTCCGCGTTCTCCTCGTCATTCGCACCTGAGCGCGACCGTCGGGTCAACCCGCGTTGCGCGCCGCGCCGGAATCCAGCAGGCCAGCAGCGCCACGCCCGCCAGCAACAAGGCTACGACTGCGAAGGTTCCCGCATCGGTGGCGCTGACGTTGTAGAGCACGCTGCTCAGCCAGCGCGTCATCGCCCATGCGCTCATTAAACCGATGGCCACGCCGCCGAGCGCGAGCTTCATTCCCTGCACGAGCACCAGCCGCAACACGTCCCGGCTCCGCGCGCCCAACGCCAATCGAATGCCCCATTCGTGCGCGCGCTGAGATACGGCGTACGCCACTACGCCGTAGATGCCGATCGCCGACAGCACGATCGCGACGACGGCAAACGCTCCGAGCAACTGCATCACCAGACGGCGCGGCGCCACCGAATCGGCGACGATGCGCCGCAGTGTGCGCACCTGGAATACCGGCTGATTGCGGTCCACGGTCTGGATCGCCGCACGCACCGAGGCGCTGAGCGCGAGGGGATCGCCGACGCTCGTGCGTATGGCGAGCGACATATTGAAATTCCCCGGTTGTTGATAAAAAGGAAAGTAGACCTGCGAAAGCGAGTCGATGTCGAGGCGTTGATTGCGCACGTGCCGCACGACTCCGACGATCGTCGTCCAGGGATTTGCGCTGTCGAGCCGTCCGCGCCTGATGCGTTTGCCGATCGGGTTTTCATCGGGATAAAAACGCCTCGCGAAATTCTCATCGATGATCGCGACGGGCGGCGCGCCGGCGGCGTCGGCTTCGGTAAACGCACGCCCATCGAGCAGCGCGATTCCCATCGTTTTGAAATAATCCGCCGTAGCAATTCGCATTTCACTCTCGACTACCGGATCGTTCGGCCCGACTGCGGAGTTTTCAGCCGAAACCGTTCCCGAGGAGCTTCCGCCCGCCATCGGCAGCAGCGAAGCCGCGCCGACCGATTCGACGCCGGGCAGTGCTGCTATGCGTTCGAGCGCCTGCTGATAAAAGGCCACGCGCTGCTCATTCTGCGGATAACTTTCGAACGGCAGGAGCAGCCGCATCGTCAGCACGCCGTCGGGATTGAAACCCGGCGCGACCTGTTGCAGATGCAGGAAACTTTTCAGCGTCAGTCCTGCGCCGATCAGCAGCATCAGGGCCAGTGCGATTTCTGCGACGACAAATGTATTGCTCAGATGGCGGCGGCTCGTACTGCTACGCCCGCCTTCTTTCAGAGCAACGTGCAGATCGATGCGCGCCGCCTGAAGCGCGGGCGCAAGCCCGAAAACAACGCCTGTCAGCAGCGAAACCGCGCAGGTAAAGATGAGCACGCGCACGTCGATGCCGATTTCGCCGAAGCGCGGCAGATTGTCCGGCGCTAGCCTCAACAGCCACCCGAGGCTCCAGCGCGCCAGCAGCATTCCCAGAACTCCGCCGAGCACCGCAAGGAGCAGGCTTTCGGTCAGCAACTGCCGTACGATGCGCGCCCGTCCCGCGCCGAGCGCCGCGCGCACGGCCAGTTCCTGCCTCCGCCCGGTTGCCCGCGCCAGCAGCAGATTGGCGACGTTGGCGCAGGCAATCAGCAGAACGAACACCACGGCGCAGAGCAATACGAGCAGGGCCGAACGCACCCCGCCGACGAGATCCTCCTGCATCGGCGCGAGACTGATCTTCCAGCCGCGATCAGGGCTGTAGTTGCGCGGATATTGCTCGATTTGCCTCGCTGCAAGTTGATCGAGTTCGGCCTGCGCCTGCGCCTGACTTACGCCGGGTTTCAATCGCCCTGCTACGAAAAGACCGCGCGCGCCGCGCCGCTGCTGATCGTATTGCTCTTTCGGAAACCAGAGCGGGCGCCACAACTCCACCGCCTGCGGATAGGCGAAGCCGGGCGGCATCACGCCGACGACCGTATTGCTGCGGCCGTTGAGCAGGATCTGTTTTCCGATCAGACCCTCATCGCCGGCGAAACGCCGTTGCCACAATGCGTAGCCGAGCAGGACTACATCACTACGCCCTTGCTGCGCTTCTTCCGGCAAAAAGAGGCGGCCGCGAATCGGCGCGACTCCAAGCGCAGCAAACAGGCCCGGTGTGAGATTGCCGCATTCGAGACGCTCCGGTTCGCCCCCATCGGTGGATGTCAGATTCGCACTCGACTGATCGTACGCCCCAATGTTTTCGAAGCTCTGCAACTGCTGCTGATAATCGGTGAATTCGGGCACGGACGTAGCCATGCCGGAAGCGCCGAGCTTCACAAATCCGCCGTAAACATTGAAGAGTTGCTCCGGTTCGGGGTACGGCAGGGGACGCAGCAGTACTGCATTGACTACGCTGAATATCGAGGTATTGGCGCCGATGCCGAGCGCGAGCGTTAGAATCGCAATCAGCGAAAAACCGGGGTTCCTGCCGAGCATGCGCAAACCGAAGCGCACGTCCTGGATCAGGTGTTCGGCGAAACGGGCGCCCCACATATCGCGCGTCACTTCCTTGACCAGACCGACGTTGCCGAATTCTCGCAGGGCATTGGCGCGCGCTTCTTCCGGTGCTTCACCGCGTTCGATGCGGCCGCGTATGGCTTGGTCGAGATGGCTGCGGATTTCGGCCTCGAGTTCTTCTTCGCGTTGTTGGGGGCGGAGCCAGGTGAGTTTCATGCAGTACGCTCCTATTTCGGTTGATGTCGGTGGTTGATCGCGTTAGGTCGTTGTTATTCGTGACGCAGTGCAATCATCGGGTCTACTTTCGTGGCACGCTGCGCGGGAATGAAACTGGCATTAAACGCGACACCAAGTAGTAGAAGAGCAATGCCCGCAAAGGTCGCCGGGTCAGTTGCGCTCACGCCGTAAAGCAGATTTTGTAGCACGCGGGTCAAGGCCACGGCGGCGACCAACCCCAACGCGACACCGAGCAGCGTCAACCCCAATCCCTGCCGGACAATCAACCACAGCACATCGCACGTTTGCGCCCCCAAGGCCAGACGGACGCCGATTTCGTGCGTGCGTTGGGCGACGCTGTAAGCCAGCACGCCATACAGTCCAACCGCCGCGAGCAACAAGGCGACGAGCGCAAAGACGCCGAACAACAACAAATTGAAATGACGCGGTGCGAAGACTTCATCCAGGCGCGCCTGCATCGTGCTGAGTTGTAGAATCGGTTGATCTCGGTCGAGTTCCCAGACTGTCTTGCGCACGGTATCGGCGACGGTTTCGGGCTGTACACTGGTGCGCACCATCAGGCTGATATAACTGGCGCGGCCCTGGGTGGCGGTGGAATTCATCACCACCGTCTCAGTAATGAATACCTTTCCCTTCCCGCGCACTTGCGCCTGGTCTGGCGGTTTGTTGCAGGCTCCAGCCGAGGAACCCGTGAGGTCACTCGGTTGCAGTATGGGCATGTAAAACTCCGGCGCGGGCTGATCTTCCAACGCGAAGCGCCTGACGTTGCCTACCACACCGACGACCGTTCGCCATTCGACTCCATCGGCGCGCAGGCGCTGGCCCAGCGGGTTTTCGCCCGGCCAGTAACGGCGCGCCATCGCTTCGTTGATAACCGCGACGGGCAAGGAGCATCGGCGATCCTGCGGCTCGAATTCGCGCCCCTGTCGCAGCGGCATACCCAGTGTGCGGAAATAAGCGGGGCTGACTCTGGAATAGAAAGCCGAAGGGCCGATAAACCCGCTGCCCGGCGCTCCTGGCGGCGCCATTGGAGGAGGCGGTGGCGCACTGCCGAGCGGCAAGTCGTCCGGGGTAGACTTGAGATCGCTTTTCCCCTCAATGGTGATGGAACCCATGTTCCCAACGCGACTGAGCGGCAAACTATCGGCCGCGCTGACGCTTTCTATGCCCGGCAAGGCTGCCAGACGTTCGCTGAGTTGCGTAATGAACGAGAGCACCTGCGCTTCGTCGCGGTATCTGAACGCGGGGAATTCGAGTTGCAAGGTCAGCAGTCGGTCGGGTTGAAAGCCCGGCTCGATCTGTTGCAAGCGCCACAAGCTGCGGATCAACAAGCCTGCGCCAATCAGCAATACCAACGCCAGCGCGACTTCGCCGATGACCAGCAGGTTTTGGGTGCTTCGGCGCAAACCTAAACGAAAGCCTTTGACGGAAACCGCTGCGCCTTCTTTCAGCGCGTGATGCAAGTCAGGCCGCGAAAATTGCAGCGCGGGCGCTAAGCCAAAGAACACACCCGTCAGCAAGGCAAGGCCAAAGTTGAACGCCATCACCCACCCACTGATCGCCACTTCACCGAGACGCGGGATCGTGGACAACCCCGCCGAGTGGCTCAGGCGCGGCAGGATTGCCGGGTTTGCCGCCAACAGCGCCTTCACACCAAGGTACGCGCAGAGCAAACCCAGCGCGCCGCCGATCAACGCCATTAGCACGCTTTCGGTTAGCAACTGTGACACCAATCGCGCGCGGCGCGCACCGATGGCCGCACGCACCGCCAGTTCCTTTTGCCGATTCGCCGCACGCGCCAGCATCAGGTTGGCGACGTTGGCGCAAGCAATCAGCAAAACAAAGCCGACCACACACCAGAGCACGAGCAGCGTCAAACGAAAATCTTTGACCAGCAAATCGCGCAACGGCTGTAGTCGTAGTTCGCGCTGCGCATCGAATCGTTCCGCAATCTCTCCTTTTTCTTGCTGCTCCTGTTGTTGAATGAGCGCCTTGCGCTCCGCTGCCAGACTGGGCGCAATTCGCGCCATCTCTTGCCGTGCCTGTGCGAGCGTCAGCCCGGGTTTGAGCCGCGCGACGATTCCCAAGTTGTAATAGTTCTCCTGGCGAATGTCTTGAGCGGTGAGCGCCAACGGCGTTAGCAGATCGGCTTCGGGGAAAAAATCGAAGCGCGGCGACAGCACGCCCACGACTGTATAACGCTGCTGATCCAACGTCACCGCTTGCCCGACGAGTTGCAGGTCTGCGCTGAAGCGACTGCGCCAGAGGCGGTCGCTGATGAGTACAACCTGAGCGCCCTCCCGTTGGAATTCTTCGGCACTGAAAGCACGCCCCATTTGCGGTGTAACGCCGAGCAAGGGCAACAACTCTGGCGTGATGCGCTGCCCTTTCAAATGCGCTGGTGCGCGGTGTCCGGTGAGCATAAAGTCGCGCGCCGACCATGCCGCCAATCCATCAAAGGCACGCTGCTTCTGCTTGAGCGCCGCCAACGCTGCCGCGCTATTCCACTCTCCTACACGCACCAGCCGTTCCGCGTGCGGATACGGCAGCGGACGCCACAGTACGGCATTGGCGACGCTAAAAAGCGCCGTGTTCGCACCAATCCCAATCGCCAGCGAAAGAATTGCCGCGAGCGCGAAGGCCGGATTCCTACGCAGCATCCGCAAGCCAAACCGCAAATCCAGCCCCAAGCGTTCCAGCCAACCCCAGCCCCACATCTCGCGCGTGACTTCCTTGACCAGACCCACGTTGCCGAATTCGCGCAGTGCGTTGGCTCGCGCTTCGTCGGGCGATTCGCCACGTTCGATGCGGTCGCGGATGGCCTCGTCGAGATGATTGCGGATTTCGGCCTCGAGTTCTTCTTCGCGTTGTTGGCGCCTCAGGAATTTCATGTTTTTTTCTCTCATTATCATTCGCGCGTCGGAGCGCGAGTCCTGTACCATGGCCGGACTCTTATCTCGAATTTGCCGGGTAAGTTTGCCATCCTCTTCTTGCCTCAAAGGCAAAAGGAGTTTTGTTATGAATACCGTAGAAGCCAATCTCAATCCCAGCATTGATCTGGTCGAATTCAAGGCGCGCTGCCTGGAAGTGCTGGAACAACTGGTTGCGCCCGGCTTGATCGTTACCAAAGAAGGCCGCCCACTGGCGCGCATCACGCCCGTCAGTGCCGTCAACAACGAACCGTTAATTGGCTCGATGAAAGGCCAGATCGCCATTCACGGCGATGTGTTCTCAACCGGAAGCGATTGGGATTCTCAATCTTGATACGCATATTCTGATCTACCTGCTCGATGGCGCACTCAATCCGCGTGAACATCAACTGGTCGCGCAGCAACCTCTGAATCAGAGCACGAAACATTTGGACACAATACTGGGTACGCACGCGCCCTCGCGTGCTTTCGGCGGCGAATGAAAGCACGCGAGGGCGCGTGCGTACCCAGTTGCGGACTCCGCTGTGTGTACCATTCTGCTGTGGATTGATTTAGCCATCTCGGACATCGTCTTGTGGGTATTAGCCAAATTGGTTCAGCTTGGACGACTCACCCTGGACTTAAGCAGCCCGGCATTTCAAACGTGCCTGCAACAATTGACCGTCATTCCCATCAGCCTGGGCATCGCCCGCGCCACCACGCAATTGGATTTCCGCTCTGACCCGGCTGACGAATTGATTTCCGCCACCAGTCTCGTCACCGGCGTTCCTTTGCTGACCCGCGATCATAAAATTCTCGGATCTCAGCTTGTGCCATTCGCCTGAATCACGCCACACGACTTCGGGGCAAAAAAGAGAGATAACGAAACATTCGAAAAAAGACGAAAACTACGAAAATATTCAGGTTTTCCGTGATTTTCATTTCGTTTCATTTCGTTTGTTCTGTCATCTCTCTTCATTATTCCGCTTTGTACCAATCCTCTGTGAATTGATTTAAAATGCTTCTAAATCAGGCAATAGAGGAGACTCTTATGGTTCAATCGGAATCAATCGAAATTACCAATGAAACGCGCGTGCTCGACGAACCGACGCTAAAAGCCGCGCACATCAAAAACAAAGCTCGCATCGTAGTGCGGGAGAATTCGATTCTCATTTTGCCTGCTGAACGGGAATCACAACCTGCCGGCGACGTCATCGCAGAATCGTTTGGTTCTTTCCACTTGCCTCAGGAAGCCGCTCGCTACCTGGCCGAAGACAAAGAGATCGAGTAGGACATTTAACCAGTTGCAACCCGTTGATGAGGTCTTTCTTGACGCAAACATCTTCGTCTATTTCTACCTGGGCTCATCGCAGCAATGTCGGCTACTACTCGATCAATGCCGTCAGGGTATCCTGCACGGCCATACGGCTGCTTTCGTGTTTGCCGAAATCGTCCACCGGCTAAAGATGATTGAAGGCGTCGAACAGCAATTGGCGACCCCGGGCAGGGTCGTCAAGAAGCTGCGCGAGAATCCGGATATCGTTAAGCAGTTGAGCAAATATTCAGCCGCCATTCCACAAATCAAGGCGATGAAAATTGAAATTGCGCCGTTAAACCTCACGATACTCGGTTCGCGGCTGAACCAGTTGAATCTCATGCTTCTTGCTCCTGTTCAGTTGAGATTCGTGATTGGCAATTTCAAGCCGTTGTTATTCGGTGCGCAGCGCAATCATCGGATCAACCTTCGTCGCACGTCGCGCCGGAAGGTAACAAGCCAGCAACGCGGCGCTCATTAACACGCTTCCTACACCGATGAACGTGAGCGGATCAGTCGCGCCGATGCCTAACAATAGGCTTGCCAGCAGGCGCGTCAGGGCGAATGCTCCCAGCAAGCCCAACGCGAGGCCGAGCACTGTTACGCGCACGCCCTGTGTCACAATCAGTCGCAGCACGTCGCGGACTTGTGCGCCCAATGCCAGGCGAATGCCGATCTCGCGCGTGCGTTGCGCGACGGCGTATGTCATCACGCTGTACAAACCCGTTGTTGCCAGCAACAACCCCAGCAGGCCGAACGTGGACGACAATCCGGCAGCCAGACGCGCGCCCCAATAGGCAAAAGACAGATTCGCTTCGGCCATCATCAGACCGGCGACAGGCATACGTGCATCCAGTTGCGCGATGGTTTGGCGGACGTTTTCCGCGACGGCTTTCATCTCGCCAGATGGCTTCACGCTGACCAGCAACATCATCGCTGAGCTATAAACCTGATATTCCGGCAAAAACAGGAACGGGCGCGGAGCTTCATACAAGTGCCAATACAGACCATCTTGCGCAATGCCGATGATCTCGCGTAGTGCTGCCTGGCCGCTCCACAGACGAATGCGTTTACCAAGCGCGTTTTCAGCAGAGCCATAAAACTTGCGCGCGAATTCTTGATTAACGATGACGACTTGCGGCGCGTCTTTGGTGTCGCGCTCAGTGAAATCACGCCCCAATACGAGGGGCGTTCTGAGCGTCTCAAAATACTTCGGCGCCACGAAATTGGAAGCCACCTGAATGCCTTGATTGGGAAGCGGATCAGGTTCGCCTTCCTTCGTCATCGGGCCTTGCTCATCGCTGTGATTCCCCAGCGGTAAGCTTCCTGCAAGCGAAGCGGAGCGCACGCCGGGCAGCGTTTCAATGCGGCGCAGCGCTTCAGCGAAAAAGCGTTTGACTTCGGCTTCGTCATAGTCCAGCAAGCGCGGATCGAGCTGCATCGTCATCAGATTTTCGGTGCTGAATCCGAGGTCGAGATGGACCGCGCGATTGAGGCTGCGCAGAAACAGCCCGGCGCAAATCAAGACGATGACTGAAATCGCCATTTGCGCCACCACCAGGGAGCCGCGCAAATTCCAGCGGTGACGCGAGCGCGTCTGACCTGCCGCATCGCCTTTGATGATCGCTACCAAATCAGGCCGCGAGGCTGCCAGCGCCGGAATCAGCCCGAACACGATACTCGTCAACATCGCAGTCACGATCATCCATTTCAGCACATACGCATCGGGGCTGAAGTCGAGATCGATTGGATAGGGAAGCGGCGGAAACGAGGCTTGAACCGCCATTGCCCCCCAATAGGCAAAGAGGCAACCCAAAACGCCCCCGATGAGTGCCAGCAACATGCTTTCGGTCAGCAATTGCCGCACGATGCGCCCACGTCCAGCCCCCAACGCCAGCCGTATGCCGATTTCTTTCGTGCGTGTCGTCGCCCGCGCCAGGAGCAGGTTCGCTACGTTGGCGCAAGCCACCAGCAACACCAGCAACGATACGCTCAAAGCCATCAGTGAACTCAGCCGCAGAACTTTCGAGAAGCGGGAAAAATTGCTCTCCGGTTGCGGCACGACCTGCACTTTGGTCCCGGCGTTCGTGCTGGGGTGTTGCTGCGCCAGGCTGCCCGCAACCAGATTCAGGTCGGCTTCGGCTTGCGTCATCGTCACGCCGGGCTTTCGCCGCCCGATGAGGTGGAAAAGGTTCCAGGTACGATTCGTGTTCCAATCCCCACCGAACGACAACTTCGGAGACATCATCAGCGGCGCCCAAAACGCTTGGCGAAATGCGAATGCCACTCCTTTGAAGGAAGTGGGAGCGACGCCGACGACGGTAAAAGGCGAGCCGTTGAGGTAAATCGTTTGACCGATGACGGACGCTTTGCGCTGGAAGCGTTCCTGCCACAACGATTCGCTGATCACGACGACAGGATGAGTGTTTGAAGTGCGCTCTTCTTCCGGCAAAAAGCCGCGTCCAAGCACTGGCTTTACACCCAGCACGTCAAAGTAATTCGCGCTGACCAGTTCGCCATAAGCCCTTTCGGCGCGCCCGGTTTCGGCGTGCCGTTCTCCGGTGGCGCTGATGCCTGCCGATACCTGCCTCCACGCAAGCAACCCCGCAAGGCTCTGGTTCTGTTCGCGCAAATCTTTGTAATTCGCATATGAAAAGCTGCCCCAGACTTGAGCGTCTTTTTTGCTGCCCCAAAACGGCGACAACAATTGCTCAGGGTCTTCGACTGGCAACGGGCGCAAAAGCAGGCCGTTGACAACACTCAAAATCGCCGTGTTCGCGCCAATGCCCAGCGCCAGCGTCAGGATTGCCACGAATGCAAAGCCCGGATTTTTCCGCAGCATTCGCAGCCCAAACCCCAAGTCCTGCCTCAATTGTTCCAGCCAAACCCAGCCCCACATCTCGCGCGTCGCTTCCTTGACCAGACCGACGTTGCCGAATTCACGCAACGCATTGGCGCGCGCTTCGTCGGGCGCTTCGCCGCGTTCGATGCGGTCGCGAATGGCTTCGTCGAGATGATGGCGGATTTCGGCGTCGATCTCCTCGTCTCTGCGCATCCGCCGGAATTTCATGCTTTACGCCCCTTCCGATGGATCCAGAATGCCCGACATCGCCGCCGTCAGCCGCTCCCAGTTCGAGCGCTCCGCCAGGAGTTGTTTCTTGCCTGCGGGCGTCAGTTGATAGGTCTTTACTCTCTGGTTGTTTTCCGACACCGTCCATTCCGACCTGATCCACTTCCGGCGCTCCAGCCGGTGCAGCGCCGGATAAAGCGATCCCGTGTCGACCTGCAGCACTTCGCCCGAACCGGCGCGAATCGCCTGGTTTATGCCGTAGCCGTGCCGTGGCCCCCATTGCAGCGTCTGCAGGATCAGCAGATCGAGCGTGCCCTGCAGCAACTCGATACGGTTCTGATAGCCTCGCTTCATCGTCGTATTCCTCCGTCGTATTCCTCCGTCGTATTTCTCCGTAGTATTTCCCCGCAGCGTCACGCTCCCTTGCGCTTCCCCCGAATCAGGCTTCAGGGAGTACCCACTCTACACCCCAGCCTGTAGTTTGTCTACAGCCTTTGAGAAAAATTGAAATAACGCCTGGCGAGTTAAATTGATCCTTACGAGATTGGTACAAAGCGGGAGAATGAAGAGAGATAACGGAACAAACGAAATGAAACGAAAATTACGGGAAAAGTTGAATATTTCCGTTTGTTCAGTGTTCTTTCGTTTGTTCCGTTATCTCTCTTCATTCTCCCGCTTTGTACCAATCTCGTAAGGATCAATTTAACCGCGCACAGCCATCCCGGATTTGGGATTTGTTGGTTCCAATAGCGGACATCAGGCGGTTTCACGTCCTTTGCTGATGGCTGCAATCTTCTTGCGGATCAATCTGTTAGTTTATCGATGAAGCGGCACGGAGATTGTCTGATGAGGGGTACTGCTATTTGCGACTGAGATTTCCATTCGCCGGTCCGGTATGGAGGAAAGATGGAAAGTCTGTTGAAAGACCTGCACTACGGCGCGCGCATGTTATGGAAGCAGCCAGGTTTTACCTCGATCGTCGTACTGACGCTGGCGCTCGGCATCGGCGCAAACGGCGTAGTTTTTTCGCTCGTCAACGGGTTGCTGCTGCGCCCGTTGCCTGTGGACGCCCCGGACCAGCTCGCGGCGGTCTTTACCAGCGATTACAGCAGCGGCGATTTCGGCGGTTCGTCCTATCCCGATTATGTGAGTTTCCGCGACCGCAATCAGAGCTTCGCGGGGCTGGTGTTCTATATGCCGCAACCGCTCAGCCTGAATGTTGACGGGACGAATGAGCGCGCTTTCGGCGAAATCGTCAGCGGCAACTACTTTTCCGTGCTCGGTCTGCGGCCTGCGCTCGGACGAGGCTTTTTGCCGGAGGAAGATCGGCAGCCGGGCGCTGCGCCGGTGGCGGTCATCAGTCATCGGCTCTGGCTATCGCGGTTCGGCGGCGATTCGTCAACCATAGGGCGCGGCGTCAAACTCAACGGGCAGCCGTTTACGATTGTGGGCGTTGCGCCGGAAAATTACAGCGGTTTGATGCGAGGACTCGCGGTGGATTGGTGGATTCCGGCGATGATGATGGATCAACTGACCCCCGGTCAACAAGACCTCACCAGTCGCGGCAATCGCGGGATGTTGGTTATGGGGCGCCTGAAGGCCGGTGTAACGCTTGCGCAGGCGCGGGCCGATTTCAATCACATCGCGGAGCAGCTTTACCGCGAATTTCCGCAGGAGTGGGAAAACATCCGCCGCCAGGGCCGCACGGTTTCAGTCCTGCCGGAAAGCGAAGCGCGTGTGCCCCCGCAAGCGCGGATGCCGGTGGTGATTTTCGCCGCGTTGTTGTTGAGCGTCGTAGGTCTGGTATTGCTGATCGCCTGCGCCAACGTCGCCAATATGCTGCTGGCGCGCGCGACGGCTCGGCGCAAGGAAATCGCGGTCCGTCTGGCATTGGGCGCGGGGCGCGGACGGCTGATCCGGCAGTTGCTGACCGAAAGCATACTGCTCGCGCTGCTCGGCGGCGCGGCGGGGCTGGTATTGGCGCTTTGGGGTGCGGACCTGCTGATGGCGTTCAAGCCGCCCGTGCCTGTTCCCCTCGAAATCAATCTGCCTCTGGATTGGCGCGTGCTGGGCTTTTTGTCGGGTCTGTCGCTTTTGACCGGCATCGTCTTCGGTCTGGTTCCGGCGCTGGCGGCTTCACGGCCTGAAGTCGTCGGGGCGCTGAAATACGAAAGCGGCGGCGGCGGCAATCGCGGGCGCTTGCGCGGCGCATTGGTGGTCGCCCAGGTAGCGGTGTCGGCGTTGCTGCTGATTTGCGCCGGCTTGTTTTTGCGCTCGTTGCAAAACGCCAGCGCGATTGATCCGGGCTTTGACGCCGAGAATCTGCTGGCGCTTTCGATGGACTTGCAATTGCAGGGCTACGACGAAGCGCGCAGCCGGCAATTCAGCTCGCAATTGCTCGAAAGCATGCGCGCCGTGCCGGGTGTTGTGAACGCTAGTCTGGCGAGCACCCTGCCGCTTGGCTTCGGCGGCCGGATGAACATCACAATCGAAGGATATAACGCGCAGCAGGGCGAAGACAGGGAAGTGCATAACAGCACGGTTGCGCCGGGGTATTTTGAAACGCTGCGGATCGGGTTGCTGCAAGGCCGCGCCTTCGATGAGCAGGATCGCGCCGAAGCGCCAGGCGTCGTGATCGTCAATGAAGCCTTCGCTCGTCGTTACTGGCCCGGACAAGCGCCGCTCGGCAAACGCATTCAGTTGGGGAGTGGCGGCAATGACTCGCCGTACCTGACCGTCATCGGCGTAGCCAGGGACGGCAAATACAATTCGCTCGGCGAAAGTGCGACGCCGTTTTTCTATCGCGCCTTGGCGCAGGCGCGTGTTTCCGCACCGACGCTGATTGTGCGTACGGCAGGCAATCCGGGAGACTCGCTGGCGGCGGTGCGCGCGGCGGTCGAAGCGCTGGACAAAAACCTGCCGCTATACGATGTGAAGACGATGCGGCAACATCTCGGGCTCGCGCTCTGGCCCGCGCGGCTGGCCGGCGGCGCGTTGGGCGTCTTCGGGTTGCTGGCGTTGCTGCTGGCGACGGCGGGTTTGTACGGCGTGATGTCGAACGCCGTCGCAGGGCGCAGACGCGAAATCGGCGTCCGTATGGCGCTCGGCGCGGATGCGGCGGCGGTGCTGCGGCTGGTTCTGCAACAAGGCATGAAACTGGTCATGGTCGGATTGTCGATGGGGCTTGCCGCGGCGCTCGCATTGACGCATTTGCTCAAGAGCCTGTTATTCGGTATCAGCGCGACCGACCCTTTGACGTTTACAGGCATCGCCTTGCTGCTGACGTGCACTGCGCTGCTCGCCTGCTGGATTCCGGCGCGGCGCGCGACGAAGGTGGATCCGCTGGTAGCGCTCCGGTGCGAGTGAAGCGAAAACGCGGAAACGCCCGGAAATCAGGGAAAGACAACGGTATGGTCAGCCTTTCGATAAATTCCGTATCGTCATTTTCGCGTCTTTCCACATTCTCTCTCGCCCGATGCTCGGACGCTGGTTTCAGGCGGAAGTTAAGAAGAAGGCAAAGATGCGCGATACCGTTTTCTTCAAAGCGACGGCGTGCGAACCCGGATCGTCGCGCCGCCGCCGCTTTCCAAATAATTGTTCATCCGATCCACAAATCTTCAGGCTCTCCCACAAAAATACACGCATCCGAAATTAATCCGGGTTTCGTCCGGGCCGAAAACGCGACAGCAAGCAGCCGTATCGCCTAAATTTGTCATCAGGAGAATGGCGTCGGCTGCGCAATGAAAGTGAGAATGCAGAGGGCGCAGAAAGTATAAGAACTCAAATCTCCAGACAGGAGAACCCCAGACAGGAGAACCATGGATGAGTCGCAGATTTTTTCCAACCTCGCCCTTGTTGATTACCATGCTGCTGTGGAATCTGTCGGCAGCGTGGACTGAGCGGCAGCCGCAAAACGCTTCTCAGTCCAACGCCGCTAAAGCTTATCAATCTCTCACCGAGCGAGAACCAGACAACGGGGTTGCCTGGTTTCGGCCCGGTCATTCGCTCCGTGACGCGCGCTTCAAGGAAGTCCTGACCTCAGCCGAAGGCAACGCTAATCCCTGCGGACTTCCCGTTTACCGTCAGCTCGATTTCTGGGTCGGCGAATGGAACGTCTTCGCGCGCGGCAAACAGGTGGGCGCAAACAGTGTGCAGAAAATTCTGGGCGATTGCGTCGTGTTTGAAAACTGGACGGATGCAGCGGGGCGCGGCGGCAAAAGTCTGAACACTTTCAACCGGCAAAAAGGGAAATGGCAACAAACCTGGATGGACGACAACGGCAACGTCCTCGAGTTCACGGGCGAAGGCAGGGACGGTGTGATGGCTTACCGGGCTGAAACCGTTGGACCTGACGGCGCAAAGACGCTGCATCGCATGACGTTCACCAAACTATCGGACAACCGCGTGCGCCAGTTCTGGGAACAATCCGGCGACGGCGGCAAGACCTGGAACGTGGCCTTCGATGGCGATTACCAGCGCAAGCAGTAACCAGAGTAGCCGGAGTGAAATCTCTCTGGTGAGAAGATGAAAATACTGGGATTTGTCTTGAACCTGGCGCTCATTGTTGAATCATGCACGGTTACCGGGTTGGGGCAGACGCAATCACGCGAGACGAATCTCTCTCCACAGAAGATTGGTACAAAGCGGGAGACAGCAAGAGAGATAACGGAACATACGAA
>JAHBSF010000096.1 GCA_019639255.1 Acidobacteriota bacterium
TAATTACCGAAAAAGATCATACACTTCCGTTTGTTTCGTGAATTTCCGTTTGTTCCGTCATCTCTGTTTTCCACGGCTTCCGCGGTTCGTTCCCGACCGGCGCGGCGAGATGCGGTAGGCGCAGCGCCTGTCGCCCGTGATCAAATGCTCGATTCTTTCAACCTCTACACCCTCGCCGAGCACCTCGCGGAACGTTTCCAGCTCGGTGCGGCAGAATCCCTGACACATCGACGCCGCAACGCATATCGGACAGTGATTCTCCACCAGGATGTAACCGTCGCCCTCGGCCCACCACTCGGCCATGTAACCCTCGCGCGTGCGCGCCCCTGCGAGCCTCTCTACCCTCGCGCGCAACCCCC
This sequence comes from Acidobacteriota bacterium, assembly GCA_019639255.1. Classification (GTDB taxonomy): domain Bacteria; phylum Acidobacteriota; class Blastocatellia; order RBC074; family RBC074; genus JAHBSF01. The sequence continues at coordinate 360 of JAHBSF010000096.1, forward strand.
GCGCCCCGCGCATAGCCTCCATATAACCCGCCTTCGACTCCTCCGCCTTCGCATCTATCAAACGGTCCAGTGCGCTTTCGCCCAATTGCTCGCGTATCGAACGTATGAAAAATCCCGCCAACTCCGCGTGCGCGTCCGGAAATTTCGCATTTCCCGCTTCGGTCAAACTCCATACCTGAACCGGCCGCCCTATGCCCCGTACCTCGCTGTGCGCCTCTACCAACCCTTCCACTCCCAACTTCATCAATTGCTGCCGCGCAGCCTCCCCCGTCGTCCCCAGTAACTCCCCCAACTCCCCCGATGTCTGCGGCCCCCGCGTCTTCAACAACATCATCAACCGCTCCCCCGCAGCCCGCCCCGGTTTTCCCCATATTTGAGAGTTTTCAAAGTTTTTTCTTGACATATTCCCCCGCCCGGTTTATATTCCGCCGCATATTCCAAGTTAATGCTTGGAATATAAGCGAGGGCGCAAATGGAGTGCAAGGGGAAACGAGGGGGGAAGCAGGGAGGAGGAAAGGATGAAGATCGGGTCTGATGCGGGGAATGGATTGAGGGAGTTGGCGGGGGTGCGTGCGGTGGTGACTGGAGGGACTTCGGGGTTGGGGTTGGCGCTTGTGGAAGAGTTGGCGGGGCGGGGGTGCGGGGTAGCGTTTGTAGCGCGGGGGCGTGCGGGTGTTGAGCGGGTAGTGCGGGAGCGTGCGGGAGTGCACGGAATCGTGGGGGACGTTGCGAGCAAGGAGGACATTCATCCGATAGCGGTTCAGGTATTGGGCGAGCTTGGCGGGCTGGATGTACTGATCAACAACGCTTCGGATCTGGGGCCCGCGCCGCTGGAGTTTCTGGCCGACACTGAATGTGAGGATATGGAGCGGGCGCTTGCGACAAACGTTACGGGGCCGTTTCGTTTGACGAAGGCGCTGCTCGGTGCGCTTGCGCGCGCGGCGCGCGAGGGGCGAGGGGCGCTGGTTGTAAACATTTCGAGCGATGCGGCCGTAGCGCCGTATCCGCGCTGGGGAGCGTACGGTGCAAGCAAGGCGGCGCTCCACCACATGACGCGCATATGGGATGCGGAACTTGCGGCCGAGGGCGTACGCTTCATTTCCTTCGATCCGGGCGATATGGATACGCCGCTGCACGCCCTCGCCGTGCCCGACGCCGATCGCGCTGCGCTCAAGCGTCCTTCGGAAGCTGCGCGCGAACTCGTCGATTTGATTGCATCGGTATTGCGCAGGCAAGGAAAGCCGGCGGCCGAATCCTCATCGAGCGCGGCGGAGGCGAACCAATGATTGCGGCGAACCGGCCCGTACAGCGTCCCGCAGGGGCGCGGTTGCTTGTCATAGACGCTGCGGGCGCAATACGCCACGCGCTGCGCTCATCGTTTGTCGATTTTCTGGGGCCGGGCGACCTGGTAGTTGCCAACGATGCGGCGGTGATACCGGCGAGTTTGCACGGCGAGCATATGTCGAACGGCGCGCCGATAGAAGTCAGGCTTGCGGGGCGCGGTTCGCTTGATCCGGATGATGTGGCGCGGTTTTCCGCCGTGGTATTCGGTTCCGGCGATTTCCGCACGCGCACCGAAGATCGCGAACCGCCGCCGCCGCTTGCGCCGGGCGACAGGCTGCGGCTCGGCCCGCTTTCGGCCACGGTAGAAGCTCTGCTCGATCATCCGCGTCTTGTGATGCTGCGGTTCGATGGTGATGCGGACGACATATGGGCGGGGCTTGCGCGGCACGGCCGTCCCATACAGTATGCGCACATCGAGTCGCCGCTAAGGTTGTGGGATGTATGGACGCCGATTGCGGGGCCGCCCGCGGCCTTCGAACCGCCTTCGGCCGGTTTTGCGATCGACTGGGGAATGCTCGCCGATATGCGCGCGCGCGGCGTTGATTTCGCCACATTGACGCACGCGGCCGGAATTTCATCCACCGGAGACGAAGAACTGGACAGGCGATTGCCTTTCGACGAACCGTATTACATTCCGGCGGCTGCGGCGTATGCAGTTGAGCGTGCGCGTGCGCGCGGCGGGCGCGTCATCGCAACGGGAACGACGGTAGTAAGAGCGCTCGAAGATGCCGCGCTTTCCAACGGGCGCGTGCGCATCGGCGCGGGTATGGCTACGAACCGCATCGGCGCATATACGCAGTTGCGCGTAGTGGATGCGATTCTTTCCGGCACGCACGAACCCGGGACGAGTCACTACGAGTTGCTGCGCGCGTTTGCAGACGATGCGACATTGCGGCGAGCGGATGAGGAGCTGAATGCAGGCGCTTATCTCACGCACGAGTTCGGAGATTCGGTGCTGATCGAGAGAAGTATTTTCAGCGGTGCGCCGGCGGGGGATTATCGGCGCGAAGCGGCTGCGTTTCATCTTCTGTAACGGAGGCGGGGACTGAAACCGGGGAAGAACGCGGCGTTGACGGGACGGCGAGCGGGTCGGTATCGGGGGCGGCTGCGGGAGCGGCTGCGGGCAGGTGCGCGGGTTCGGCGGTCGTCTGAATCTCCGCAGTATGCGCCGGATCTACGCGTTTGATGGCCGCTTCCACGCGCTTGAGTCCGCGGTAAATTATCGGCCCAGAGATCAGCAGTCCGAGTACGAGGTTTACAAACACGCTCCAGTTTTTGCTCGAATCGAAAAAGAAGCTTGCAAGCGCGACGAGCGCGAATATAAAGAGCGTGACGACGCCTCCGGCAAGGTAGTCGTAGTCTTTCTTGAGCAGATCGACGCCGGGTGCAAGGCGGCCCTCCATCGCGAGGCGCACGCCCGGAAGCGCGAGTCCGCATCCCCGGCAGTATTTCTGTTCGCTGCGATTTTCCATTCCGCATCGTGGACAGTACATCACACGCCTCCTCCGCCGGCATCTATTAACACTGCTTTACAGTACGCGCAACGCGGGATTGCAGTTCCCGGCGGTTCTGGTAGTATCGCCCGGCGGAAAGAGATAACGGAACAAACGAAAATAGACGAAAAACACGGAAAGAAAATGCCGTTCCGGTTTTTTCGTGTTTTTTCGTGACTTTCGTTTGTTCCGTTATCTCTGTTCCCGGCGATTTCCTTACATCCCGGAGACTGCACAGATGAGCCTGCCGCTGCTTGCGCTCTCGTTCCTCATACTGCTTGTCGTCGCCTACAGGTTTTACGGCGGCTGGGTTGCCCGTCAGTTTTCAATAGACGACGCGCGTCCTACGCCTGCCCACTCGAAAAAAGACGGCATCGACTATGTTCCGGCGCCGAAGTTTTATCTCTTTGCGCAGCACTTCTCCGCCATAGCCGCTGCCGGGCCGATTGCGGGGCCGATTCTGGCCTGTCAGTCGTGGGGCTGGCTGCCGTGTCTTGTGTGGATCAGCCTCGGCGTAGTGCTTATCGGCGCGGTGCACGATTTCAGCAGCCTTGCGGCCTCGGTGCGCCACGGCGCGTGCACCGTGGCGGAAATAACGCGCGAGCATCTGGGCGGGCGTGCGGGCCGCGCGATGATGGCGTTCATATGGCTGGCGCTTATCTACGTCATAGTCGCGTTCGCCGACATCACGGCGGCGAGTTTCACGGGCGTTACCGAAGAACTCGCGGGCGCCGAAGTTGCCTTCAATCCGGGCGGTGCGGTGGCTGCGGCGTCGATTATGTATCTGCTGCTGGCGATCCTTATGGGGGTGATCCAGCGCTTCCTGAATCCGCCGCTGTGGCTGATGACGGTGATATTTGTTCCGGCTACGCTGGGACTTTCCTGGCTGGGCACGAAAGTCTCGACGCTGCTGCTTCTGGACATCAAGACCTGGGGGCTGCTGATCATAGCCTACTGTTTCGTAGCCTCGGTGATTCCGGTCTGGGCGCTTCTGCAGCCGCGCGGGTATCTGGGCGGGTTTGTGCTTTATATGGCGCTGGGTGTAGGAGTAATCGGCGTATTTTTCGGCGGGTACGAAATCGAGCAGCCCGTATTTCGCTCGTTCGATGTGGGCGGGATGACGGGGCAGTTGTTTCCGTTTCTGTTTGTGACGATAGCGTGCGGCGCGTGTTCGGGGTTTCACGGGCTCGTATGTTCGGGAACCACGTCGAAGCAGGTCGACAGGGAATCGCACATGCAGCCCGTAGGTTACGGCGCGATGCTCGCCGAGGGGTTTGTCGCGCTGATTGCGCTCGTGACGATCATGATCGTGAGTTCGGACGATATAAAAGGATTGCGGCCCGGCACGATTTACGGCAACGGCATCGGGCGTTTTATGACGCTGCTCGTGGGCGAAAACAATCTGCAGTTTGCGATCACGTTCGGGGCGATGGCTTTTTCGACGTTTGTATTCGACACGCTCGACGTATGCACGCGGCTGGGAAGGCTGATCGTGCAGGAATTGCTGAAGTGGCCGACGCGCACGGGAGCATTTGTCGGAACGCTTGCGACGGTAGCCTTGCCCGTATACTTTTTATCGGTTGCGCCCGAAGGGGCGTATCTGAAATTCTGGACGCTTTTCGGAGCATCGAATCAGCTTCTTGCGGCGCTCACGTTGCTCTCGATCACGCTGTGGCTTTACCGTGCAGGTAAACGCGTAGCGTTTACGTTGCTGCCGCTGCTGTTTGTATTGACGATAACTATGTGGTCGCTCGTGCAGTTGATGGTGAGCAATTTCCGCGCGGGGCAGGGGCTGGACGTGTCGATGATCAATGCATTGACGGCTGCAGCGCTCATCGTGCTTGCGCTTTATCTGGCCGCGGCGGCGTTTGTCAAAGCGGGCAATTTCCGGTTTGAGAGGAAGGAGAGATAACGGAACAAACGAAAAAAGACGAAAACTACCGAAATATTCAACTTTCCCGTGATTTTCGTCTCATTTCGCTCGCACTGATTTTCTCCGACGGATTCCATGAAGACGAAAACGAACGCCAGAAAAAACAGATTCTCAACCTCTTCCGGCATCGAATTGCCCGTGCGGTTTACGCCCGCAGACGCGGCGGTAGATTACGAGCGCGATCTGGGCGAGCCGGGCGAGTATCCGTATACGCGCGGCGTTTACGAATCGATGTATCGCGGCCGGCTCTGGACTATGCGCCAGTACGCCGGATACGCGACGGCCGAGGAGTCCAATCGCCGCTACAAGTACCTTCTGGAACAGGGCACCACCGGACTCTCGGTAGCCTTCGATCTGCCGACGCAGATAGGGTACGACTCGGACCACGCGCTTGCGCAGGGCGAGGTCGGGCGCGTGGGCGTGGCGATAGATTCGATCGCGGATATGGAGACGCTCTTTGACGGCATACCGCTTGACCGCGTCTCGACTTCGATGACGATCAATTCGACGGCGGCCATACTGCTTGCCCTCTACATCGCCGTTGCGCGGCGTCAGGGCGTGGATGCGCGGCAGTTGAACGGAACGGTGCAGAACGATGTGCTGAAGGAATACATCGCGCGCGGAACCTACATCTATCCGCCGCGCGCCTCGCTGCGCATCATTACGGACATCTTCGCTTACTGCGCGCGCGAGGCGCCGAACTGGAATACGATTTCGATTTCGGGTTATCACATACGCGAGGCCGGATCGACGGCGGTGCAGGAGGTAGCCTTCACGCTCGGCGACGGCATAGCTTACGTCGATGCGGCGATTGCCGCCGGATTGAAGATAGATGAATTTGCGCCGAGGCTTGCATTCTTTTTCAACGCGCACAACAACTTTCTGGAAGAGGTAGCGAAGTACAGGGCTGCGCGCAGGTTGTGGGCGCGGATTATGAAGGAGCGGTTCGGGGCGCGCGATCCGCGTTCGCACATGCTTCGTTTTCATACGCAGACGGCCGGATCTACGCTCACCGCGCAGCAACCCGAAGTCAACGTGATACGCACGACGATTCAGGCGCTCTCGGCCGTGCTCGGCGGAACGCAATCGCTGCACACAAACGCTATGGATGAAGCGCTGAGTCTGCCCACGCAAGAGGCCGCAAAGCTCGCGCTGCGCACGCAGCAGGTCATCGCGCACGAATCCGGCGTCGCCGATACTGCGGACCCGCTGGCCGGTTCATACGCAATAGAACATCTGACTTCGGAGATAGAACGGCGCGCGATGGAATACATCTCGAAGATCGACGATATGGGCGGAATGCTTGCGGCGATCGAGGCGGGCTGGGTGCAGCGCGAGATAGAGCGCGCGGCTTACGATTACCAGAAGGCCGTCGAGAAGGGCGAAGAGATAGTGGTCGGAGTAAACCGTTTTCACGCGGATGAGGAGCGGCCGATACCGACGCTGCGCATAGACGCTGCGATAGAGCGTGCGCAGGTCGAAAGGGTGCGGCGCGTACGCGCGGAAAGAAATGCGGATGCGGCGCGTGCGGCGATTGAAAGGGTAGGGGAAGCGGCGCGTACGGGGGCGAATCTGATGCCCCCGATAATCGATGCGGTTGAAGCTTATGCTACGCTCGGCGAAATCGCCGACAGCATGCGTGCGGTCTTCGGCGAATACAGGGAAGAGAGATAACGGAACAAACGAAAATAGACGAAAACTACGGAAATGAGCATCATGCCGACTCGTTTCCGTTTGTTCCGTGCATTTTCGTTTGTTCCGTTATCTCTCTTTTTTATGGTAATCTGTGAGCGCTAAGGAGAGACGGAAAGGGAGAGACTGAAAATGCTGGATGCGATGGCGGTGCAGGAATTGCGCGCGCGGCACGAGAATTTGAAGGCGAGGGTCGGGGAACTGCGGAGGTTTCTTTGACCTCGATGCGAAGCGTGCGGAGTTGGCGGCGCTCGAGCAGCAGGCCGCGGCCGCGGATTTCTGGAATGATACGGAGCGGGCGCAGAAGGTATTGCAGCAGCGCTCGCGGCTCGAACGCGCGATAACCGCAGCCGGGCAGCAGGCCCGTATGGTCGATGACGTCGAGGTGTTGTTTGAATTCGCCGTGGAAGATGACTCTTCGGCCGGAGAGTTGCGCGAAACGCTCGAGCGGCTTGCCGAGGCGGTTGAAGAGAGCGAAACGCAGATGCTGCTCGGCGGCGAAAACGACGCGCGCCCTGCCATTGTTGCCATCAATGCGGGCGCCGGAGGCACCGATGCGCAGGACTGGGCCGAGATGATGCTGCGTATGTACCTGCGGTGGGCCGATCGCAAGGGCTTCAAGACCGAGATTCTGGATCATCAGGCGGGCGAAGAGGCGGGAATCAAATCGGCTACGTTTCGCGTTGTAGGCGATTACGCCTATGGTTTGCTCGCGGGCGAAGCGGGCGTACATCGTCTGGTGCGTATGTCGCCCTTCAATTCGGGGCAGAGCCGCGAGACGAGTTTCGCCTCCGTATTCGTTACGCCCGAGATAGACGAGGATATAGAGATCGAGGTGCTGGACAAGGATCTGCGCGTAGATACCTATCGCTCGACGGGCGCCGGAGGTCAGCACATCAACACTACGGATTCGGCCGTCCGGATTACGCACACTCCTACGGGCATAGTCGTCACGTGTCAGAACCAGCGCTCGCAGCACCAGAACCGCGAGGTAGCGATGCGCGTGCTCAGGTCGCGGCTTTACGAACTCGAACTGGAAAAGAAGCGCGCCGAGACCAACCGGCTGGCGGAAAACAAGCGAGACATAGCGTTCGGTTCGCAGATCCGCAACTATGTATTGCATCCGTATCGACTGGTCAAGGACGTCAGGACCAAACACGAAACGAGTGATATAGACGGGGTTCTTGACGGCGATCTGGATGTTTTCATCAAGGAATATCTGCTCGCAAAACGGGCGGTGGCGGCCTGAATCTGTTCGGTGATTGAAAAAAGTGAACGCGGAAGGCGCGGAAATTAAGGCGTGGAAATTAAATCAATCCACAGCAGAATGGTACACACAACGCAGTCCGCAACTGGGTGCGCACGCGCCCTCGCGTGCTTTCGGCGGCGAATACAAGCACGCGAGGGCGCGTGCGTACCCAGTAATGCGTCCAAATGTTTCGTGGTCTGATTTAAGGTGCGGAAATTGAAGCCGCGGAATCCGCGGATTTGCAAGAGATGGACCTTCGGGGCCGGAAACCGACTATGGCAAAAGGTCAGGCAGTGAGTCCCCGCAATACCAAAAAATTGAGCGGTCCGAGCGGTCCGAGTCCTTCCAGGAAAAGGCTCGGTGAAATAGGCGGCGTGGTGCTGCTCGGTCTGGGCATCGTTACGCTGCTGGCGCTTGTGAGCTATAACCAGGCCGATCCTTCCTGGAATTCGACGGGGCCGCAGTTGAAGGCGCAAAACTGGATCGGGCCGGTCGGCGCGCTGCTTGCCGACGCTCTTTATCAGGCATTCGGCTATATGGCGCTCGTGACTCCGCTCGTAGTGCTGAGTCTGGCGGCGCGCTGCTTGCCCAACCGCAAGCCGCTAAATGGAGCTACTCTCGGAGGAATGGCGCTTGTCGCTGTGGCCGTGTGCGGATTGCTCGCGCTTGCAGAGCGATGCACGCCCGTGGGGGCTTTTCATTCGGGCGGGTGGCTGGGGCATGTATTGGCGTGCGATCCGGGGTACGGACTTACGCGGTTTTTCAATACGACCGGCTCGGTGATACTGCTCGTCGTGTCGCTGTTGATAGGGCTGCTGCTGGCTACGCGGTTGTCGCTTGTGGCGATGGTCGTACATCTGACTCCGCGCGAGCGCGAAGCCGGAGTGCTTCATTCGTTGACGGAGCGTTTTCGCGCGCGGTGGCAGGAGCGCCAGGCCAAGAGAGCCGCATTGCGGGCAGCCGATGCAGAAGCGCACTCCGAACCCGAAGAGATCCGGTTCTCGCTTCCGCCGGTCAAACCCGAAGTCAAATCTGAAATCAAATCCGAAATCAAATCCGAAGCCGGACCCGAATCCAAACCCGTACCGAAACGAGCGGAGCGCAGGGAGGATTCACAAAAAGATCCCGGCGTGGATGCGGTTAAGGAGGGGCGCAAGGGGCGTCTGACTATGCTTGGGTTGACCGAGGCGATGCACGAGGTTTTCCCGCTGTCGGGTTCGCGTTCCGATGCCAAAGACGCTGAGCGGGATGCGCAGGGGATCGCATCGCAGGGCGCCGAATCCGAACCTCCCGCGCCTCCCGCGATTGTCAAGGCTCCTGCAAACCAGACGACGGGCGCAATCGCAGACGCCGCAAATGACGGCGTGCGTGGAGGTGAATCGTCGCGCGAATCGCAACCCGGGCCTGAAACTCCGATTGCGGCGCGCGCGCAGGCCGGAGGCGCCGACGCGTCTTCAAATCAAAACGCCGGACAAACCGGAACGTCTCCCGGTTCCTGGCGCTCGCGGTTGTCGGATCTGAGGCGCCGCGGGCGAAGCGCGCCCGAGCCTCCCGCCGAAGAGATTACGGATTCATTCAAAGATTCGCTCGAACCCGGACCGCTCGAACCCACAGCGCCTGCAAGCGAACCCGAACCGGTTGCAACGCCGCAACCTCCCGCGGCGCCCGAACCGGTGAAGGCGCCCGCGCGTTTCAGGTATTCCGATATGGCGCGGCGGGATTCGGGCGAACGCACGGTAGAGGAAATGGTGGCTTCCGCTTCGGTGCATCGGCCCGTGATCGACGATGAGGGAGAGATCCGGCCGGTAAAACCGAGGCCCGTAGTGCGTGCGGCGGTGGAGTTCAAGTTTCCGCAGACCGAGATGCTGACGGCGGCCGAGCCGCGTTCGGAACTGGCCGAAGACGAACTGCGCGATCGCGCTGCGCAACTCGCCGAAAAATGCCGCGAATTCAACGTTACGGGCGTCGTCAAGCAGATATTGCCGGGCCCCGTAGTGACTACGTTCGAGTTCAAACTCGATCCCGGAGTGAAGTACGGGCGCGTTACGAGTCTGGTGGATGATCTGTGCCTCGGGATGAAGGCCGAATCGATCCGCATCGATCGAATTCCGGGCAAATCCACGGTGGGAATAGAAGTGCCGAACAAGCGGCGCGAGGTCATAAGGCTGCGCGAGGTTCTGGAATCGCAGAAATTCCGCGAATCAGTATCGAAGCTCACCATTGCGCTGGGCAAGACCATTGACGGATCGCATCACGTGGCGGATCTGGCGAAGATGCCCCACCTGCTGATAGCGGGCGCAACCGGGGCGGGAAAATCCGTAGCGCTCAATACGATACTCGTATCGCTTCTTTACAAGGCCGCGCCCGAAGATGTGAAGTTCATTCTGATAGATCCGAAGCGGCTCGAACTTGGGCTGTATGCCGACATTCCGCATCTTTTGACGCCGATCGTTACGGACCCGAAACGCGCAAGCTACGCGCTGAAATGGGCCGTAACCGAGATGGAGAACCGGTACAGGCATCTGGCCTCTTTCGGCGTGCGCAACATCGATCAGTACAACCAGGAAGTGGGGGTAATGATCGACAGCAACCTGGCCGAAGACAGCGACGAGTTGCCGAAGCCGCTGCCCTACATAGTCATCATCATAGACGAACTCGCGGATCTGATGATGGTTTCGGCGCGCGACGTCGAAGAGAGCATCACGCGTCTGGCGCAGATGGCGCGAGCGGTGGGCATTCATCTGGTGCTTGCGACGCAGCGTCCCTCGACCGACGTCATAACGGGGCTTATCAAGGCGAATTTCCCGTCGCGCATCTCCTTCAGGGTGTCTTCGAAGGTGGATTCGCGCGTGATCATTGACGCCAACGGCGCGGAAGGACTGCTCGGACAGGGCGACATGCTGTTTTTGCCGCCGGGCACATCGCGCCTCATTCGCGTGCACGGCGCGTTTGTAGATGAAAAGGAAGTCAAACGCATAGCGGATTTCGTGCGGGCGCAGCGCAAACCCGTCTTCGACGAGCGCATACAGATGAGCGAAAAGGAACTCGAAGGCGAAGACCTTGCCGAGATGCGCCGCGACGAAAAATACGAGGAAGCCCTGCGCATAGTGTTTGAAATGGGCCGCGCATCGACATCGGTGCTTCAGCGCCGCCTGAGAATAGGTTATGGCCGCGCAGCATCGATCATCGACATGATGCATCGCGAAGGCGTCGTCGGCCCCGAGGACGGAAGCAAACCTCGCCAGGTTCTGGTTTCCCCGGACGACCGCACCGGTTTTCTCGAACGCCTCAAACAGATGCGCGAAGACGACAACTGATCCGCGGCCTTCTCTACATTTTTTACCGCTCCACAAACAGAGATTGCGGTCTGTTGAGGAAATGTGCAAACTGCTATAAGTCGCAATTTTGCTTTAACTTGAAGTGTTTCAAATGCTCCTTTTCCACAGACTTTTCCACAGAACCTGTGGAAAACCGGGAAACTTGGGGGCAGACGGCGAAAGAGGTCTACGGAGTGTAAGGGGAGAGTAGGGGCGAAGATGAAGTTGCAACTGGCACTTGACCGGCCTGATTTGGCGCAGGCGTTGGATGTGGTGGCGCAGGTAGCGCAGTACGTGGATTCGATCGAGGCGGGGACTCCGCTGCTGATTCGGGAAGGGATAAGGGCGGTGCGAGAGATCCGCCGGCGGTATCGTGGGCGGGCGATAGTTGCGGACATAAAGGTTATAGATGCGGGCGAGCCGATTGCGGAGCTTGCGTTTGCGGCCGGGGCGAACGTAGTGACGGTATTGGGGTGTGCATCGGATGAAGTGATCGAGCGTGTAGTGCGATCGGCGCGGCGCTATGAAGGGTCGGTGATGGCGGATTCGCTCAGTGTGGGCAACATTCCGGAGCGTGCATTGCAACTGCGCGATCTGGGCGTTGCCTCGATATGCATCAACCGCAGAGGCTTGAAAAAACAGAAGGGCGCGCCGGAGGACTTGATGAAGCGGCTTGTAAGTCTGGTATCGGAGATCGAACTGCCGGTTTATCTTGCGGGCGGGATCGATCAGACGGAGTTGCCGATGCTCTACGACGTGCCGCTTGCAGGCGTGATTGTGGGCGCGGCGATTGCCGAAGCCTCTTCGCCGGCTGCGGCTGCACGGCAGATGCGCCGGCTGCTGGATCAGCGCGACCCTCAGAAGACGCACCGCTGAGCCCGGCGCCCGCGAAGTAAGAGAGATGACGGAACAAACGAAATGAAACGAAAATTACGGAATAGTTGAATATTTCCGTTTGTTCCGTCTTATTTCGTTTGTTCCGTCATCTCTCTTACTTCTCGACGCGGAGATTGTTGGTTACCGAGAATACGTTGGGGACGCCGCGCGCTGCGTGGTAGGCGCGAATGACATCGCCCTTGTTTGCCGCGACTCCTTCGAGCGTAACGTGGCCGCGCCTGACGATTATGTGTATGGGCGGCACGGCCTGAAGTGCGAGCCTATCGATGCCGGGCTGGCTGTAGATGGCGCGGAAGGTTGCAATCCTTATGCGATCATCGAAGCGCGAAAGCGGCAGCACCTCGATCTTGTTGACGACTTCTTCCACGCCTTCGAGCCTCTCGACGCTGCGCTCGGCGTCCTTGCGCGTGGTCGGACGCACGACCTGGCCGTAGAGCGTTACTACGCCGTCTTCGTGTTTGTAGGCGAGGTGGTCAAACACGCCGTAGAAGGGCAGCGTCACAAGCTCCTGCCTGATCTTCCTGTCGAGTTTCGTCGGTTGAATGTTCTTTTTGTCGGACCTGGGATCGGCAGCTTCAGCAAGTTGCCCAAATGGGGCAAGGGCTGCGAGCGCCGTGATCAACATAATCCCAATCACAGTTCCAAGCCGCTTTTTCGTCATTGTTAACTCCTCCTAACGGGCGATTTACATTCGCGCCCCGATGTTCTCCTCCCTCGTTCACCGGTTTGGATGAGTGAAGGTATGTTCGGGTTGGCCGTGTGTCGAGCGCAAGCGCGTGTGCGATTCTAGACATGCTCCGGAGGCTCGCGTATTATGAGCCGTTGCATGGAACAGGGGAGAAGGTCAAGTAATGTCTGAATCTTTGGACGCAGTGATCAGGAACGCGACGCCGCGCGCGAGCGTCGAGGGCGGCGAAGTCATTTTGACCTGCGTCGGGTACGACAGCTCGGATTACAGCGCCTGTCGCGTCTTCTTCGACGAATTGCAGGGGCGGCTTGTGAGCGCCTCGCCCACGCGCGTGATTGCCGCGGTGCCGGAATACGACGTCGGCAACAGCGCAAGCACCCTCCGGCTTGAAAGCCGCAGCGGGGTGTCGGAAATCCCCTTCATGGTCGGTGTGAAACTCGCCGACAATCTTCATCCGGTGGCCAATCCGGCTGTAGATCCCGAAGACGGGAGCATCTATGTAACGCTTTCGGGCACGCGCGGGCAGAAGGTGCCGGTTTCGCTTTACCGCATATCGCCCGAAGGCGCGGTATCTCCCTACCTTTCCGATGTAGTCAATCCCACGGGGCTCGCCTTCGACCGTCAGGGCCGTTTGTGCGTGACGAGCCGTTATGACGGCGCGCTTTACCGGGTTTCGCCGTTTGACGAGATGAACGAGGCGGCCTCGGATCTGGGCATTGCGACGGGCCTTGCGTTTGACCGGCACGGCACGGCTTACGTAGGGGATCGCAGCGGCACGATATACCGGATAAACGAAATCGGCGAGACGCGCCCCTTTGCCACGCTTGAACCGAGCGTTGCGGCCTATCATCTGGCGTTCGGGCCCGACGGGGATCTGTATGTTACGGGTCCGACGGTATCCTCGTTTGACAGCATCATGCGCATCGACGCGATGGGCAACGTGCACAGATTTTTCACGGGACTCGGGCGGCCGCAGGGGCTGGCGTTTGACGCCGACGGTAATTTGTATGTAGCGGCGTCGCGTCGCGGGCATCGCGGAATCATCAGGGTATCGGCCGACGGCCGCCGCGCGGAGGTTGTCGTATCGGGATCGACGCTGGTCGGGTTGGCCTTCGACGGAAAAGGGAATATGATCGTCGTGAGCACGCAGCGCGTCTACAGCCTTGCGCTCGGGATCAAGGGATATTCGGTTTTCTGACCGCAGTTGCTATGGAAGCAGCCAAATCCGCGGGGTGGGAGGCGCTCAGCCCCGAACTACGAGCCAAAGACGAGCGCCTCGGGAGTTTGTTGCGCGAGATGCAATCGGCGATCGTCGCCTTTTCCGGAGGCGTCGACAGCGCGTACCTTGCGTATCGCGCGGCGCGCGAACTCGGGCGTCGCGCGCTTGCCGTCACGGCCGAAAGTCCGAGTTATCCGGACGTGCATCGGGATGATGCTCTGGCTCTAGTATCCGGATTCGATATCCCTCACGAGTTCATCAATACGGAAGAACTCGACGATCCCCGTTACCTGGCCAACCCGTCGAACCGCTGTTATTTCTGCAAACACGAACTGTTCACCAAGCTGGCGGAGTTGGCCGCCGGGCGGGGATTCGCCGCCGTGTGCGACGGGAATAATGCGGACGATGTGGGGGATTACCGTCCGGGAAGGCAGGCGGCGCGCGAACAGGGGGTCCGCTCTCCGCTCATTGAAGCGGATCTGCACAAGGACGAGATACGGCGGCTTGCCCGCGCCGCGGGCCTTCCCGTGTGGGATCGGCCCGCATCGGCGTGTCTTTCGTCGCGTATACCTTACGGGATGCCGGTGACGATAGAGAAGCTCGGCGTCATAGAGCGCGGCGAGGCGCTATTGCGCGCGATGGGGTTCAGGGTGCTGCGCGTACGGCATCACGGAGAGACTGCGCGTATAGAAATTGCGCCCGAAGAGATGCCGCTGGCGTTTGATATGGATATGGCGCGCCGGATCAACGCGGAATTCAGGCGCCTCGGGTTCAGGTATGTGACGCTGGACCTCGAAGGGTATCGCCAGGGTGCGCTCAACGAGGTTCTGGGAAATAATCGGCAACAGGGCGAGCAGGGGTGAGAAAACGGAACGCGGAATTCACCGATAAAACATTTTTCCGTACCTTCCGCGTACCGCTTTCCGCGTCTTCCGCGGTTCGCCCTGATTTGTCCGCATTCCGGAGGAAACAGTGGGCTTCCACGCATTCGTCGATGACGCTCGCGAGATCAAGGAAGATAATCCGTTCGAGTCGATGATGTCGCGCTTCGATCACGCGGCTCAGTTGCTGAAACTCGACCCGGATCTATACAAGGTTCTGCGCGTGCCGAACCGCGAAATCACGACCTACATCCCGGTCTACATGGACGACGGCCACATAGAGGTCTTCACCGGCTTCCGCGTTCAGCACAATTTTGCGCGCGGCCCCGCAAAGGGCGGGATACGTTATGCCCCGGACGTGACGCTCGACGAGGTGCGGGCGCTTGCGGCGTGGATGACCTGGAAGTGCGCAGTAGTAAACATTCCCTTCGGCGGCGCCAAGGGCGGGATCATATGCGATCCATCGCAGATGTCGCTCGGCGAACTAGAACGCATGACGCGGCGATATACGGCCGAACTGATCGACTTCATCGGCCCGGAGCGCGACGTGCCCGCGCCCGATATGAATACCAACGAACAGACGATGGCATGGATTATGGATACTTATTCCATGCACGCGCGGCATACGGTGACGGCCGTAGTGACGGGCAAACCCATAGACCTGTCGGGATCACGCGGCCGGCGCGAGGCTACGGGGCGGGGGCTGCTGTTTGTAGCCGACGAAGCGGTAGCGAAATTCGGGCTCAAGAAGAGCGATACGCGCGTGGTGATTCAGGGTTCGGGGAATGTGGGCGGCACGGCCGCGCGGTTGATGCACGAAACCGGCTACCGCGTCATTGCGCTTTCCGACATACACGGCGGCATATACAACCCGAGGGGGCTCGACATCCCGGACGTGATTGCGCATCTGGAAAAGCACAGGAGTCTGGAGAAGTATCCGGGCGGCGAGCCGGTATCGAATCACGAGTTGCTGGAAATAGAGTGCGATGTGCTGCTGCCCGCGGCTACGGAAAATCAGATAACGAGCCAGAACGTGGACCGCATCAGGTGCCGTATACTGTGCGAGGGCGCAAACGGGCCTACGACGGCTGCGGCCGACGACGTGCTGGAGCGCAAGGGCGTTTTCGTGATTCCGGATATTCTGGCCAATGCCGGCGGCGTAACGTGCAGTTACTTCGAGTGGGTGCAGGACCGCATGGGATATTTCTGGAAGGAAGACGTAGTCAACGAGCGGTTGCAGGACATTATGGTGGCGAGTTTTCACGACGTATGCAAATACGCCGAATGCCACAATGTAAATATGCGTATTGCAGCGTATATGCTGGCGATTGACCGTGTTGCGTACATTACGCGGACGCGGGGGATATACGCCTGAGAAAGATAACGCAACATTCGAAATGAAACGAAACACACGGAAATCAATCTTTCTGTGGGTGTAATACGTTTCATGTCGAATGTTGCGTTATCCCGCGTATACTAACTCCGCCTAATCTTTGCGTCGAAAGCCAATTATCCAACTTTACAATTGACATTATGGGAGTCGATCGGATAGATTTTCGAGGAAGTTTTCTCCATTTGTCTTCATTGACCCTGATTGGACCCTGATTGACCTTGATAAAGGAGACGGTCGCCGACGCCCCGAGCCCGTCTCGATCCGAGTCAGACCGTGAGATCAAGCAGGTCGGCCGCGAGGCCGAAGCGGGGTTTGCCCGGATCAATCGTCGGAACAGCAGATGGATTCTTGAAGATGGATTTTTGAGAGATATTGCAAGAGATCCCCGCGAAAAGAGTGATTGACTGACTACCAGGAGGAGAATATGACGTTCGCGAGAAGATTGCTCGGTCTGTTGCTGGCGCTAACAATTTTAGGGGCGCTTGTGCAGGCGCAGACCCCAAGATACACGGACGATCCTCGCAACCAGTCCCCGACCGTCAGCGGCGGTACCGGGCTCTTCACGGTCTACGACGCGCAGACCCTGAGGAAAGGCGAGTTCAATTTCGGATTCTTTGCCAATCATTATCACCGCGATCCGGCCGATGTCACCTTCCAGGTATACCCGGTCAACTTCCAGCTCGGCCTCGGCGATCGCTTTGAAATATTCGCCAATTTCGAGGCCCATAAAAACATCAATGTAGGCATCCCGCAACTGCTGAGCGGTTTCTACATGCCCGACGTAAGAACACCGGGCCTGTTGACCGTGGGCCGGCTTGTGATCGTGCCCGGGCAGAACGGGATTTCGGTGCTTGAAGGCGACCCGTGCGGCAACGGCGGCTTTCCCGGACCGTGTCTTGTGCCGGGATCGCTCAACGTGCGCGGCCCCTTTGTAGCGCGGCCGAGCGGCAACGACACCGCCGTATATGTCGGCTTCGGCGCTCCGGTGGGCGGCATCCTGCCGGCGCTTCTGCCGAACGTGAATCCGAACTATCTGCCGCAGGCGCCGTTTATCTCGCGCTTCAACGACGGGCACATGGGCGATGTCTGGCTCGGCGGAAAGATCCGCTTCACGGGCCCCAACAATCCCTTCGGATTTGCGCTCATACCGCTTGTCAAGATTCCGACCACGCGGCAGCTTCAGACGGGACTTCATCGCGGGCGCGGCACGGGCAACTTCGAATACGGCCTGATTGCCGCCTTCGACGGCCGTCTGCACCGGCACATCAACCTGAGCACCAACATCGGCTACATCAAGCGACTCGATCCGCGCGCCGAGGATATGAATCTCGGTCCGCTGTGCGCAGGCTGCGGCGTGGTGCAGGGATTCGGGCGCAGCGGACGCGCGCTGGACATTCCGGATGAACTGCGCAGCGGCATCGGTTTCGATTTCCCGCTCACGCAGTATATGCAGTTGATCGCCGAAGTGAGATCGACGCATTACGTCGGATCGCGCACGCCGACGCTGCTCAAGAACAGCCCCGTAGACCTGATCGCGGGTGCGAAGATTTATCCGGCGCGCTGGTTTTCGATCAGCGCCGCCTATCAGCGCCACCTCAACTGGTTTTCCGAACTCAACAATCGTCACAGCGCAAACGGCTTCATCTTCGGCCTGTCTGTGGGCCGCGCCAACGAGCGCATAGATCCGGTGCTGCCGAATCAGCCGCCTATAGTGTCGCTCGAAGTCGGCGCGGTAACGCCGGTGGCGACAAACGTCGTGCGCGCCTCGGCCCAGACCGTATGCGCGGGCGATCGCGTGGCGCTCAGGGCCAATGCTTCGGACCCGGACGGCGATACGCTGCTTTACTCGTGGACCACCACGGGCGGCCGCATCGTGGGCGAGGGCGCGAATACGGAATTCGATACCACGGGCCTGGCCCCCGGCGAATACACCATCACCGTTCAGGTTGACGACGGCTGCGGCTGCGTGAACTTCGACACCAAGACGATTCGCGTAGAAAACTGCGTACCGCCGATCATCTGCTTCGAGTCGAATCTGACCGTCAGTCAGGACAAGAGCCAGGTGAGGTCGGGCGAGATTGTGAACTTCTCGACGCCGGGTGTTTCCGGCGGCCAGAACTACGGCAACGTCAGCTACGCCTGGACCGCTTCGGTCGGCACCATCGTAGGATCGGGCACGACGGCGCGCCTCGATACGACGGGCGTCAGCGAAGGGGCGACCATTCAGGTGCGCGTAGTCGCTACGTCTACCGCGGGCAACTGCTCGGCGAGCGGAGCGGCAAGCGTAACGACGCTGGTAGCGCCGCCGCCGCCGCCGAAACCGGTCTACCGCGAACTGACTCCGTGCACGACCTTCAAGCGCAATGCGGCGCGCGTCGACAACGCGTGCAAGGCTGTGCTGCAAGACATTGCACGGCAGATGCAGGCGGATCCGCAGGCGATCCTGATCGTGGATACCTACCGCGGTCCGAGGGAGCGTCCGGCGAATCTGGATGTACAGCGCGGCAAGAACATCCGCGATCGGCTGGCCGATAACTCGGTCGGCATACAGATCGATCCGAACCGCATCATCGTTCGTCCGAGCGGCGTATCGGAAGACGGCACGCAGACGAGGCTCTACTTCGTCCCGGCCGGCGCCGATCAGCCCGCGGGCGCGCCCGCAGCAACGCTCGGAGACGTGACGCCGGAACGCAGGGCGGCCCCTCGCCGCCGCACCCGGCGGTAACACAAACCGCGGAAATACGCGGAAATAAAACACCGCGGAAATCACGGAAAGCATTACTTCCGTGATTTCCGCGGTTTTGCTTTTCCGCAGAGATGACGGAACAAACGGAATAAAACGAAAATCACGGAAAAGTTGAATATTTCCGTAGTTTT
>JAHBSF010000097.1 GCA_019639255.1 Acidobacteriota bacterium
TCTTCTTCCTACTTGATGACGAAGATCTGATCCTCGATCTTCTCGCCGTGCGATATGCGGGAAACCGTAAAGGTCCACTCCTGGAGCGAAGCGCCGCCGCGCCCCTCGCCGCTGTATTGCAGCCTGTATTTGTGCGGCAACGTCAATCCGTCCACGTCGCGGAACTCGTCGAAGTCTTCGGTCAGCGAAAAGTAGCTCTCCTGATTTGCGTTCGACGATTCGCGCGTGCCGATGCCCGCGCCTATTTCGAAGGTGTATTTGCTGCGCAGATGCCGCCAGGTTTCGGGATGAAAATAGAGCAGCACCTTGAGGTCGCCGCCGCCCTTTCGCGCGCGGTAGCCGAGTTCGTGCCACACATTGTCGTCGATTTTCTTCAACCCGCGGTATTCAAGCTGGGGTTTCAACTGATCGATGCGCAGCAGCGGCCACGCCGTAGAGAGCACGCCGCCGAGCAATCCTTCCCTGAGCGGCGCACCTTGAGAGTTGAGAAAACGTCCGAGCGCCGAGCGCCCGCCCTGCGGCAGAAAGCCCGTTGAAGCGCGGTTGCCGTCGCTGGCCATATCCTCGCCCGGGTATTCCGGAATGGGAAAGCGCATGCCGAATCGCAGTTTCGGCCCTGCGGAAACCATCATACCCGTGCCGTCGAGATTGGCCGTACCGCCGACGCGTATGAAGAAATTTGCATTGCCGCTCGCGACGCGCGACGAGGCGCGCGCGCGGGCTTCAGCCGATCCGATCGAGTTGAGGTGGCGCGCTACGAGTTCCGGGACCGTGACTTTCTCCTGCGCCGGAAGCGTCGATCCGCACACGAACACGACAAACACGACAACGAACAGCGAGAGGATTCGTGCCTTCATTTCGCAGTCTCCTGACTTTCCGAGCGTTCTAAAAAGCGGGGCTCAATGCTATCACCGATGCGGGCGCGCCGGGAAGAATACTTTGACACCCTCGACGCGATTATGTTAAAAGTCGCGACACTGCTTCCGTTTCAAGAATTTACCGATCAGCGCGCACCGTAATCGCATTCGGGCTGAAAACTATGCCAGACGAGACGAAACCGGCGCCGCCCAGGCCATCTGCGGCGAAGGCTCCGCCCAAACCGGCAGGGCCGACCTACAACGAAATCATCGACGATCCCGTGATCGACGGGATAAAGGCGCGTTTCGGCGACGCAATCGAAGACGCCGTCGAACTGCTCGGGGACCAGATACTGCGCGTGCGACGCGACGCCGCTCACGAGTTGCTGCGCTTTTTGCGCGACGACGAAGCGACGCGCTTCGATTTCCTGACCGACCTGACCGCCGTGCACCGGCCGGAAAAAACGCCGCCGTTCGAAATCGTCTACCACCTGTATTCCTTCGCGCGCAACGTGCGTTTGCGCGTAAAAACCGAGGTTGGAGACGGAGAAGCAGTCCAGAGCGTGGTGGAGTTGTGGAGCGCGGCGAACTGGATGGAGCGCGAGGTATGGGATCTGTTCGGGGTGCGCTTCAATAATCATCCGGACATGCGGCGCCTGCTGCTTCCGGCCGACTGGGAGGGGCATCCGCTGCGCAAGGAGCACGCGCTCGAATACCGCGAAAACGACTGGGTGCGCCGCCACCTTGAAATACGCGAGGTTCACCCCGAAACCGATTTGACGGGCAAATACGAGATGACGGATTTCGTCAGGGCGAACAGATGAAGAAAGGGAGAGAAACAACGGAACAAGCGGAATTAGCGGAACAAGCGGAACAAACGGTAATATGACGGAATCGACCAAAACACTCAGCAAGCGCGTCGAGATTGCATCGGTAGTCGAGGATCTGACCGAGATGACCCTGAATATGGGTCCGCAGCATCCGTCGACGCACGGCGTGCTGCGCGTCATACTGAAGCTCGACGGCGAAACCGTAACGGATCTGGACTGCGACATCGGGTATCTGCATCGCGGCGTCGAAAAGATCTGCGAAAACCGCAGCTACTCGATGATCACGCCTTACTGGGACCGCACCGATTACGTAGCGGCGATGGCCGGGACGCTGTGTTACGTCGGCGCGGTTGAAAAGCTCCTTCAGGTCGAGGCGCCGAAACGCGCCCAATACCTGCGCGTCATACTCGCCGAACTCAACCGCATATGCTCGCACCTTTTGTGGCTGGGCACGCACGCAATCGACATCGGCGCGGTGACGGTATTTCTTTACTGTTTCCGCGAACGCGAGCAGGTGCTGAAGATCGTCGAGAATTTCGTGGGCGCGCGCCTGACCTGTCATGCGTTCCGTCTGGGCGGCATGGAATGGGATGTATATCCCGAATTCGGCGATGAAGTGCGGGCGTTTCTCGACGTTTTTCCGAAGCGCGTCGACGAATACGAAGAACTGCTGAGCGAAAACCGCATATGGCTGTCGCGCACCGTAGGCATCGGCGTCATAGACGAAGCTTCGGCCAAAGACGTAGGACTCTCGGGGCCGCTGCTTCGAGGCTCGAACGTAAAATGGGACATACGCCGGGCGTTTCCGTATTCGTCGTATGGGGATTTCGATTTCGAGATCCCGGTCGGCGCGCACGGCGACACCTACGACAGGTATCTGGTCAGAATCGAAGAGATGCGCCAGTCGCACAGGATCATCCAACAGGCGCTCGAAGGGTTGCCCGAGGGTCCGGTTATGGCGAAGATGCCGAAGGTGATCAAGCCGCCCGTAGGCGAGGTCTACCACGCGGTGGAGAGCCCGAAGGGCGAACTCGGGATGTATCTGGTGAGCGACGGCACTACGCGGCCGTATCGTTTGCGCTGCCGGCCGCCGTGTTTCATCAACCTGCAGGCGCTGCGACAGATGTCGATCGGGCATCTCGTAGCCGATGTCGTGGCGATCATAGGCAGCATAGACATCGTGCTCGGCGAGGTGGATCGCTGAGAGAGAGGCAAGAAATCTTGAGTCAGAAAACAGCCGCCGCCGCACGGCGAGTGAGCGAGAAGGAAAAACTGATACGAACCATCGCGCTGACCATACGGCCGATGACGCGCGAGACGTTTGCGCCCTACGGAGAACTGATAGGCGAGCGCGGCGCCGTCGAAGTCGATCTGGACGGGGGCGCGGCAAGCGTGGTTGCGCAAACGATCGAGGCGCACGCCCTGAGTTTTGATTTCATGGGGCGGCACCTGCGCACCGAACAGGTATTTGCGCCGCTCGGGAGCGCGCGTTCGGTAATCGCCGTAGCTCCGCCGAGCCGCGACGGCGATCTGGACATCAAACGGCTGGGCGCGTTTCTGATCGACGGATCGTGCGCATTCAAGCTGCATCGCGGGACGTGGCATACAAGCGCGTTTCCGCTCGACGAGCGCGCGACCTTCATCATACTCGACCGCGAGGGAACGCTTGAGGACGACTTCGACCTGCGCGACCTGAAAACCGCGCACGGCGTCGTGGTCGAAATCCGGGAATCGGTTTCCGAACCGTGAACGATACGACGATGCACGCCGAAGAGTTGGGTTTTCGCCATTTCCTGAAGGAGGCGAGCGATTTTTTCATGACCGGCGGCGATGTTGAGAAGACGCTGCGGCGGCTGGCCGAAAGGCTGGAGTCCGAAGGCGTCGCATACGCGGTGGTCGGCGCCATGGCTCTGGGGCGGCATGGTTTGCGGCGAATGACCGAAGATGTGGATGTGCTGCTGACGCGGGATGGGCTTGAACGTTTCCGCCAACGATGCGTCGGACTCGGATATACGCCTGCATTCAACGGGGCGCGCAAAGCGTTCCGCGACGCGGAAACGCATGTGCGCATAGAGTTTCTTACGACGGGGGAATACCCGGGCGACGGCAAACCCAAACCCGTCGCGTTTCCCGACCCTATCGACGCCTCGACCGAAGTGGCGGGAATCCGGGTCGTCACGCTGCCGGTATTTGTTGAAATCAAGCTTGCTTCCGGTATGACGGCGCCGCACCGGTTGCGCGATCTTTCAGACGTGCAGGATCTGATTGCGATTCGGCGTCTGCCGCCCGAATTCGCCGATGAACTCGACCCGAGCGTGCGCGCGAAATATCTGGAATTGTGGCGCTCGGTGCAGGATGCTGCCGAAACGCAGCCTTCCCAAACGCCGCTGTCGGACGACGAATAACGACCGACAAGAACCGTCCGCGAGGATCGGAGAATCGACTCGATGCTGAGAACTACGATGAGCGCGGCAGCAACCAATCTGGCGGCCCCCGACTGGTTCGCCGAACTTGTGGCGAAAGTAGCCGCGCTCGATCGCGGGCTGATAGATTATCTCGTCTGGCCGCTCGTGCAGATTGCTCTGGTGCTCTTTGTCGTGGCGACGGTGGTGGCGTATCTGGTGTACGCCGAGCGCAAGATCAGCGCATTCATACAGGCGCGGCTCGGGCCGATGCGCGTAGGGCCGTGGGGATTGCTTCAGCCCCTGGCCGATCTCGTCAAACTGATCTCGAAAGAAGACATCACGCCGGACAAGGCCGACCGCACGATATTTCCGCTCGCCCCGATGATATCGGTCGCGGCCGCGTTTACCTGTCTTGCGGTGCTGCCCTTCGGGCCGGACTTCCTGCACATAGCGGACGTCAACATAGGATTGCTTTTTGTATTCGCCTTCTCATCGCTCGGCGTGCTCGGCATCATCATGGCCGGCTGGTCGTCGAACTCGAAATATCCGCTGCTCGGCGGATTGCGCTCCTCGGCGCAGATGGTCAGCTACGAAGTAGGCATGGGGCTTGCCATAGTCGGCACGCTCGTGTTTACGGGCACGCTCTCGATGGTGGGCATCATCAACGGACAGATGGAATCCGGCGTGTGGAACGTGCTGTACCAGCCGCTCGGCTTTTTCATCTTCTTCGTCTGCGGTCTGGCCGAAACCAACCGGACGCCGTTCGATCTGCCCGAGGGGGAAACCGAACTCGTGGGCGGCTTCCACACCGAATACAGCGGCTTTCGCTGGTCGCTGTTTTTTCTGTCGGAATACACGGCGATGCTGATCGTATCGGCCGTGGCGACGACGCTTTATCTGGGCGGCTGGCATCTGCCGTTTGTAACCTCGTTCGTAGCCGCGCAGGATTCGCCGCTGCTTTATTCGCTCGTTGGTCTTGCGGTGTTTTCGGGCAAAACCGCTCTGTTGATTTACGTTTTTATGTGGTTCCGCTGGACATTCCCGCGTTACCGCTACGATCAGCTTATGGATCTCGGCTGGAAATGGCTGACGCCTGCGGCGCTGGCCAACGTAGTGCTAACGGGAATCGTGTATGCGGGCGTCAAGTACGGGCTCGGATTGAAATTCGCAGCAACGGGCGACGGATTCACCGGGCCTGCGGATGCGACGGCGAAAATCGTCACGATAATCGGGATGTTTGCCGTCGCTACGCCGATAGTGCTCGCGCTGGTCGGCTTCATCAACCGGCGGACCTCGGATTGGGATATAGCCGAACAGCGGCAGCGGCAAATAGCTGCGCGCGAGGCGCGGCTCGCCGCACAGAAAGCCTGATGAAGAAAGATAGATGAAGAAAGATAACGGAACAAACGAAATAAAACGGAACAAACAGAAAAGCGGGACTCATCCCGTTTGTTTCGGCTATTTTCGTTTGTTCCGTTATCTCTCTGTTCCGGGAGGCGCCGGATGAACTGGAAGAAAGCCATATCGCGGTACCTGCTGATAGATCTGCTCAAAGGTCTGCGCGTGACGTTCAAGCAGCAGGCGCCGGGCGAGATCATAACCGAGCAGTATCCGAAGGTGCGGCCTCCGGTAGGCGAGCGGTTCCGCGGTGCGCCGCGCCTGAACATCGACCCGGATACGGGCGAATCGCTGTGCATCGCGTGCAATCTGTGCGCCGTGGCGTGCCCGGAAAACTGCATAGAAGTCGGGTGGGAAAATCGCGAGGTTACGGCCGGCGGAAGGACGGGACAGAAGCGAAAAGTGCTGACGACGTTTCTCTTTGATACGTCGAGATGTTTGTTTTGCAACCTGTGCGCGGAAGCCTGTCCGACGTATTGTCTGGAGCTGACGCAGGATTTCGAGCTGGCCGCCTATACGCGCAAGGATTTCATCTGGGATCGCGAGATGCTCGAACACGGGCGCGAGATCAGGAAGTATCAGCGATAACCGAACCACGGAATCACGCATGTCTTTACAGGGAGCGGAAGCCTGGTTTTTCTGGTTGCTGGCGCTGATGGCGCTGATGGGCGGGTTGTTTACCGTCCTGGCGCGCTCGGCCGTGCACAGCGCCGTGTGTCTGATGATGACGCTTGTGGCGACGGGCGGACTGTTTCTGCTGATGCAGGCAGAGTTCGTCATGGGCGTGCAGATACTGGTTTACGTAGGCGGCGTGGTGGTGCTGTTTCTGTTCGTTATCATGCTGGTGAACGTGCGCGAAGAGCGGCTCGATTCAGCGCGATTGTTCAGCCGGCAGTCGGGCGTCGCCATACTGAGCGCGGCGCTTTTGGCGCTGACGTTCTGGTTCGCCATCCGGTTGGCCGACCCGTATCAGAACCTGCGCCCCGGCGACGATGAGAGCGAAACCGCAGCCCTTGCGGTCAAAAGAAATCCGCAGGGCGCAACGCCCGTATCGCAGAATACGGAAAACGTCGCATGGGCGCTTTATACGAAAGCCGCGCTGCCGTTTGAAATCGCCTCGGTGCTGCTGCTTACTGCAATAATCGGTTCGGTGCTGCTTGCGCGCACGGCGCGACAGGAACGTATGGCGGAAGATCAGACCGAAGATCAGACCGAAGATTCCGTAGAAGATTCCGTAGAAGATTCGGCCGAGGCTCCGGCCGAACCCCGGGAGGAGGCGGTATGACGGCCGCTGTTTTTGCGCTTCTTCAGGCGTCCGACGCCGGACAGGGTTATTTGTGGGGTCTTTTCGACGTCTCGACCACGACGACGAAGTTTCTGATACTGAGTTCCCTGCTCTTCACCATAGGCGTGGGCGGGGTCCTTGCAAGGCGCAACATCATCGTCATTTTCATGTCGATCGAGTTGATACTGAACGCAGTCAACATCAACTTCATCGCGTTTACGCGCCACTGGCAGATGCTCGGCCGGATCAGCGAACATACGGGCGAAATCTTCACGATCTTCGTCATAACGGTCGCCGCGGCGGAAGCCGCAATCGGGCTGGGCATCGTCATCTCGCTTTACCGCAACCGCGAAACGGTCGCTGTGGATGAAATCGATCTGCTGAAGTGGTAAGAGGAAGATAGATAACGGAACAAACAGAATGAAACGAAAAACACGGAAAAGCTGATCATTTCCGTTTGTTCCGTCTTTTTCGTTTGTTCCGTTATCTCTCTTCTCCTCATCGGTACCGATATGCTCCGACTCCTCTTCTTCATTCCCCTGCTGCCGCTTGCGGGCGCCGCCATCAACGGATTGTTAGGGGGCTTTTTCGGGCGGCGATGGAAATTTTCCGAACGCGTCGCGGCCCTCATAGCGTGCGGAACGACGGGACTCTCGGCGCTGCTCGCAATCGGCGCAATCATCGACTACGCGCGCAACCACGCATCCGGCATCTACATCGACGCGCACTATTCGTGGACGTGGATTGCGGGCGGTCCCGGCAAGATCACCCTCGGAGAAATGGCCGGACAGGTGCGGGATTTCCGCATCGACTGGGCGTATCAACTCGATCCGCTCTCGGCCGTCATGCTCTTTATCGTCACCTTCGTCGGCTTCCTGATCCACGTCTTCGCCGTCGGATATATGAAGGGCGAGGACGGATACTACCGCTTCTTCGCCTACCTAAACCTGTTTATGTTCATGATGCTCGTGCTCGTGCTCGGCTCGAACTTCGCGATGATGTTCGTGGGCTGGGAGGGAGTCGGGCTGTGTTCATACCTGCTGATCGGCTTTTACACCAATCGCGGCGAAGCGGGCGATGCAGCGAAGAAAGCCTTCATCACAAACCGCGTGGGCGACATGGGGTTTATGCTCGGGATGTTCGGCGTATTCGCGCTTTTCGGCACATTGCAGTTCAGCGAACTCTCGGCGATGTTCGCCGACGGCGCGGCCGCTCCCTACGTCGAAAGCCTCGGACAGTGGGGCGTGATGAGCTGGATTGCGCTCGGACTTTTCATAGGAGCGACGGGCAAATCCGCGCAGATACCGCTTTCCGTATGGCTGCCCGACGCGATGGCGGGACCGACGCCCGTATCCGCTCTCATACACGCGGCGACGATGGTAACGGCCGGAGTCTATCTGCTCGCGCGTACGAGTTACATCTTTCAGGCCGCGCCGTCGGTGATGATGATCGTGGCCGTAGTCGGGGCGCTCACGGCGATTTTCGGCGCGACGATCGCCCTGACGCAGAACGACATCAAGAAGGTGCTCGCTTATTCGACCGTATCGCAGCTTGGGCTGATGTTTCTGGCGTGCGGGGTAGGGGCGTTCACTGCGGCGATTTTTCACGTCTTCACCCACGCGTTTTTCAAGGCGCAGCTCTTTCTCGGTTCGGGCTCGGTCATACACGCAATGCATCACGAACAGGACATCAGAAAGATGGGCGGGCTGAAAAAATACATGCCCAAAACCTACTGGACGATGACCGCAGCGTGGCTGGCGATCTGCGGAGTGATTCCGTTTGCGGGATTCTTTTCCAAAGACGAAATACTGTGGCAGACCTTCAACCGCTCGACCGTGCTTTACCTCGCAGGACTGCTGGTATCGTTCTGCACCGCCTTTTACATGACGCGGATGATGGTGATGACGTTTGAAGGATCGCGGCATCAAAACGATTCGGATGAACATCATCACGAGCCGCACGAATCGCCCGCGGTTATGTGGATTCCTCTTGCAGTTCTCGCCGTGCTCTCGATCATAGGCGGATGGGTCGGGATTCCGCACGCGCTCGGCGGGCGCAACTATTTCGCCGAATGGCTGGAACCGGTAACTGGCGCTGCGGGCGAAGCGGCGCACGCATCAATAGGGCTGGAGCTTGGGTTGATGGGAGTATCGCTGCTGGTTGCGGTCGCGGGGATACTGCTTGCGAGATGGATTTACCTGAAGCGGCCGGATGTGGCCGAGAGCGCGGCGCACGCGATTGGCGGCGCGCCGTACCGTTTGAGTCTGAACAAATACTTCGTGGATGAAGGTTATGCTGTATTTCCCATAGGCGCGCTGCTGAGGCTCTCGAAGGGGTTGATGAGCTTCGATGCGCGCGGGGTCGACGGAGTGCCGAACGGTTCGGCGCGTCTGGCGCACGTCCTCAGCCGCGGCTCGGAGTGGTTCGACAAGTACGTAATCGATCTGGCGGTCAACCTGCAGGGGTGGATGGTGCGCGCCGGATCGGTTGTACTGCGCAGCGCGCAGACGGGGCTGGTGCAGAATTACGCGCTGCTGATGGTGCTCGGACTGATTGCGTTTTTCGCCGTCTATCTGCTCGCCGGAGGATGACGAGAGATAACGGAACACACGGAAATAGTACGGAACTGACGGAATAGATCCGATGAACGAACTGATGCTCGGGAAGCTGCACATACTGTCGCTGGTGACGTGGCTGCCGGCGGCCGGGGCTCTGGCGCTGCTGTTTTTCCACAAGGAGAAAACCGATCAGATACGCGTATTCGCAAATGCGTGGGCGGCGCTGTGCTTCGTCGTTTCGCTGCCGCTGCTCGTTGCATTCGACCGTTCGAAGGCGGGCTTCCAGTTCATCGAAGATCATCAGTGGATTCCGTCCATAGGCGTTCGCTACCAGATGGGCATCGACGGAATGGCGCTCGTGCTCATAGTCCTCACCACGCTGCTCGGCGCAATCGCTGCATTATCGTCGTGGAACTACATACGCACGCGCGAAAAAGAATTCTACGTGTTCCTGCTGCTGCTGCAGACGGGGATGCTCGGCGTATTCGTCGCGCTGGATTTCTTCCTTTTCTACGTATTCTGGGAAGTGATGCTGGTTCCGATGTATTTCATCATCGGGATATGGGGCGGCGAAAACCGGCTGTATGCGGCGATCAAGTTCTTTTTATACACGCTGGTCGGCTCGGTAGTGATGCTGCTTGCGATACTCAAGCTTTATTTCACTCTGCCGGAACTCGTCGCATCGCACAGCAGCGAACTCAACGCCTGGCTTGCGCCGTTTGCGGGCAATGAAGCCACCACAAACATGGTAAGAAACGCGGCGCAGGCGGCCGGAGCCTCGACGCAAACCGCGTTTGCGAGTTCGTTCAACATACCGATTTTTCACGCGCTCGGGCAGTTCATTCCGCTCGACGCGCAGATATGGCTGTGGGCCGCGTTTTTCATCGGCTTTGCGATCAAGGTGCCGATGTTTCCGTTCCATACGTGGCTGCCCGACGCTCACGTAGAAGCGCCCACCGCGGGTTCGGTGATACTCGCAGGAGTGCTGCTGAAGCTCGGGACTTACGGTTTTCTGCGCTTCAGCCTGCCGATACTGCCCGGGGCGAGCGTGGATGCGAGGGTATTGAACGTAGTCGTGCCGCTTGCGGTCATAGGAATAATTTACGGAGCGCTGCTGTCGCTTTATTTCATATACACGAGCAGCGACATGAAGAAGCTGGTCGCCTACTCTTCGGTATCGCACATGGGGATGGTGATGCTCGGCATCTTTGCGGCGAATCCGAACGGAATAAACGGGGCGATCGTGCAGATGGTCAATCACGGCATCTCGACGAGCGCGCTGTTTCTGATCGTGGGCGTATTGTATGAACGGCGGCATACGCGGCAGATTTCGGAGTATTCCGGGTTGTCGCAGGTGATGCCGGTATTTGCTACGATTTTTCTGATCATGACCATGTCCTCGATCGGGCTGCCGCTGCTCAACGGATTCATCGGAGAATTCCTGATACTGCGCGGAGCGTTCGAGCGCAACGTATGGTGGGGAGTGTGGGCGGTAACGGGGATCGTGCTCGGCGCGGCTTATATGCTGTGGCTGTATCAAAAGACGATGTTCGGCCGGATCGAGCAGCCGGAGAACGAAAAACTGCCGGATCTGTCGCGGCGCGAGGTGGCGTATTTTCTGCCGCTCGTAGTCCTGGCGTTTGCAATCGGGATTCTGCCGCAGCAGTTCATCTTGAATTACATACAGACTCCGACGCAGTATATCGTCAGCCAGGTCGATCGCAGCTACGTGCAACCGAAACAGGCTGCGCTTCAACCTGCGGCGACAGATTCTCCGGAAGGAACAGGAAGTAAATGAAGAAGTATGTTTTTTATATTCTCGCCGTCGCGGTCGTGCTGATCGGCGGGTGCACATCCAAAAAGAACGCGCCCACGGCGGATGAAAAGCGCGCCGATGCCGCGACGGCCTCGCCCGCGACTGCGACCGAAAGCAAGCCCGGAGCGAGCGCCACGCCGATGGTGCAGGGCACAATTCCGCCGCAGATACCCGAGATATTGCGCCGTCCGCTTACGCGCGAAGAGATTATGCGGCTGCCGCCCGAAACGCGCGACATGATACTGCGCGCGCAGGGGCAACCCGTGCCGAGTCCGACGAAGAAGAAATGAACAGGATGTAATTCAAAGCGCGACACGGGTGTGATTGGCGCTCTCAGAGCGTGTCTTAAAAGCCCTGAAGGGGCGAAAGATCTGTAGCCTGGTGCGTGAGCGCCAGGTCAGCAGGCGAAAAAGGTCCGAGCCCTGAAAGGGCGAAAGATCTTCCGCCCCTCCGGGGCCGGCGCCGCTTCTCTACACTCACCCAGGGCTCGCCGCCCTGGGCTACAGATCTTTCGCCGCTTTGCGGCTGAAAAACTCAAAAACTTTGTTTACAGAATGCCGACCGGAATAACATCCAACGAACTCTGGCTGATTGCGCCCGAACTCATCATCACGCTGTTTGCGTGTCTGGCGCTCGTCGTAGACATAGTCGCGGGGCGCGGGCGCGGGCGGTGGACGGCGCTGTTCTGCCTGACGGGAATCGGTTTTGCGCTGATCTCGACCGGGATTCTGTACTCGGAGCATCACGGTTCGGAGCGCGCCGCATTTTACCGCATGGTCGCCGTAGACGATTACGCGATCTTCTTCAAGTTCCTCTTCCTCATCGCCGCCGCGCTGACGATTCTGATTTCGGTGCGCTACCTCGACGTTGAGCGACATCAATCGGGCGAGTTTTACGCGCTGATTATGTTCGCCGTGCTCGGCATGATGTTTATGGCCTCGGGCACGGATCTGCTGTCGCTTTACGTCAGTCTGGAACTGATGGCGATCGCCGTGTACGTGCTGGTCGGATACCTGCGCAACGACCGGAAATCGAACGAAGCGGCGATCAAGTATTTCCTGCTCGGAGCGTTTTCCTCCGGCATCATGCTTTACGGCATCTCGCTGTTTTACGGAGCGGCGGCTTCGACCAATCTTTCCGATATCAGCGCGGCTGTGGTCGAACTGACGGCCGAGGGGCAGCCGATGAGATATCTGCTGCTGATCGCGCTGGTGCTGATGGCGGCCGGGATGTGCTTCAAGATCGCCGCAGTGCCCTTTCATATGTGGGCGCCCGATGCATACGAAGGCGCCCCGACGCCCGTCACCGCGTTTATGTCCGTAGCGGTCAAGGCGGCGAGCTTTGCGATGTTTACGCGCATATTCCTGGACGGATTCGGCGCAATGCGCTACCTGCCCGGCGGACTGCCCGGATGGGCGCTGATACTCGGGATTGCCGCGGCCGTGACTATAACGTGGGGCAATATCGCGGCTACGACGCAAAAGAACGTCAAAAGGCTGCTTGCATACTCGTCTATCGGACACGCGGGTTACCTGCTGCTCGGGCTCGTAGCGGGCAATCGCACCGGGTATACGGGAATATTGATTTACCTGCTGGTTTACACGTTTATGAACCTGGGCGCGTGGACCGTGATAATAGCGTTGCGGCGCGAGGGGATTGCAGGCGACGAGGTGGAGGATCTGAACGGGCTGGTTCACAAGGCTCCGGCGCTTGCGGTATTTATGCTGGTATTCCTGCTTGCGCTGGCCGGTATTCCGCCTACTGCCGGGTTCATCGGCAAGTATTACATCTTCCTTGCGCTCATCGAGGCCGGGAGCGTTGAATCGAATCCGTGGATGTACGCACTTGCGGTGCTGGCTGTTTTGATGACGGCGGTGGCGATTTATTACTACTACACGATCGTCAAGGCGATGTTCCTGACCGATTCAGACGCGAAGATTGCGGTTGAACCGACGCGAGTGCAGTGGAGTGTTGCGGCGGCGGCGTTTGTATTGACGATTGGAATGGGCGTGCTGCCGCAGTTTTTCATCAACCGGTCGGTGGAAGCGGCGCGGCGTTTTCAGGTCTATCCGCAGCGGCCGCAAGCGGCGCCTACACCCGCGCGATCGACTGCGCCGCAGACCGGACAACTGAGGCAGAGAGATAACGGAACAAACGAAAATTGACGGAACAGACGGAGAATAAATCAATCATACCGTTTGTTTCGTCATCTCTCTGTATTCGATGGGCAGGATTCCCGAACACAGCAGGCTGGCGCTGGCGCTTTCCGTAGGCACGGTGATTTCATCGAACATCGTGGGCGGAATAATCGTCGGCTATCTGCTCGACCGATGGCTGGGAACCGCGCCCGTAGCGATAACTACGGGGCTGATACTGGGCACGATCGGCGCATTCCTCGGATTGTATCGCATAGTTTCAAGACTTAACTGAGCATGAAGGTAATCATCGCGGGAGCGGGCGGGCTGCTCGGCGCGCGCCTCACCGAGTCGCTGTCATCGGTTCACGAAGTTTGCGCGCTCAAACGAGCGGATCTGGACATCACGGACGGCGCGGCGGTAGATGCCGTATGCCTGCGGGAGCGCCCGGATCTGGTGGTCAACTGCGCCGTAGCGCAGGTCGATCCCTGCGAACAGGACCCGCAGATGGCCGAAGCGGTCAACGTCGCGGGACCGCGCAATCTTGCCCGATCGGCCGCCGCAATCGGAGCCGCAATACTCCACTTTTCCACCAACTACGTTTTTGAAGGAACCCGAACCGACGGCGGTTTTTATACCATCGACGACGAAACCCGCCCCGTCAATGTTTACGGACGGGTGAAGCTGGCGGGCGAGCGCGCGGTAATCGAAGCAAATCCGCGCAGCTACATATTTCGCACATCGTGGGTATACGGCCCCGGAAAAGAAAGTTTCCTCGCCTCGGTGCCGAAAAAACTGCGCAAAAAAGAAAGCGTGCAGGCGATAGTCGATTGTTATTCATCGACCACATACGTGCGTGATCTGGCCCGACGCACCGATGAAATTCTTGCGCGGGGCAGGTACGGCATTTATCACACAGTCAACGCCGGCGTATGTTCGTACTACGAGTTTGCGGCCGAGGCTGCGCGTTTGCTTGGGCTGAGCGAAGAGCAAGCCGCAGGATTGATAATGAAAAGAAGCGAATCGCAGATGAACAGGCCGGCGCTTCGGCCCGCGTGGACGCCGATGGCGTGCAGGCTTTCGGATGAACTGGGACTCGCGCCGATGCGCGACTGGCGCGCGGCGCTTGCCGGTTATGTCGAAGAAGTTTTGAGAGAAGAAATATGAAAAGAATCATCCCCCTTGGTTTGTCGCTGCTCGGCATCGCAACCGCGATTATTTTGGGTGGGGCGCAGGCGCAGCAAACAGCCGCCCTGCCGTCGCTGGCTGAACCTTCGATTTCGCCCGATCGCGCGGAGATCGCTTTTGTATCCGGCGGCGACATATGGACCGCGCCCGCAGCGGGCGGCGAGGCGCGATTGCTCGTAGCGCATACAGCGAGTGAATCGCGCCCCATCTATTCGCCCGACGGCAAAAAACTCGCTTTCATCTCGACACGCACCGGAGGCGGCGACATCTACGTATTGACCTTCGCCTCGGGCGAACTCAAGCGGTTGACGTTTGAGGACGGAGCCGAGCAGTTGTCGGGATGGTCGCGCGACGGGCGCTGGGTTTATTACCACTCGACGAGCCAGGACATCGCCGGAATGAGCGATCTGTTTCGCATAGCTGCGGACGGTGGAACGCCCGTAGCGCTGAGCGCCGATCGCTACGTTACGGAAGCTTACGGCGCGTCCTCGCCCGATGAAAACGTTCTGGCGTTTACCGGCAACGGATTCGGGCAGTGGTGGCGGCGAGGTAGCAGCCACATCGACCAATCCGAAATCTGGTTGCGGCGCGAGGGTGCAACGCCGGCGTATGAAAAGCTCAGCGAGGGCGGCGCGAAGGAAACCTGGGCGATGTGGAGCGGAGACGGGCGCAGCGTTTTTTACGTATCGGACCGCGGCGGCGCCGAAAACATATGGGTCAAACCCGTCGGAGGCGGCGCTGCGCGTCAGGTGACGAAGTTCAGGGACGGAAGATTGCTGTGGCCGAACATTTCCGCCGACGGCAAGTCTATGGTTTTTGAGAGAAACTTCCGCATATGGCGGCTCGATACCGCAAGCGGCAATGCAAACGAGGTTCCGATTGCGATGCGCGGCGCGCCCACTGCCCCGGGCATAGAACATCTGGCGCTCAACAATCAGTTTCAGGAACTTGCGCTTGCGCCCGACGGACGCAAGGTGGCTTTTACGGTGCGCGGCGAAATCTTCGCCGCCGGAGCGCGGGAAAGCGGCGATGCGGCGCGCGTCACCAATAGCCTTGCAAACGATTCGCAGATCGCCTGGGCGCCCGACAGCAAACGCATGGTTTATGCATCGGAAAGAGACGGTGCGGCGAATCTTTATCTTTATGACTTTGCAACGCGGGAGGAAACGCGGCTGACAAACGATTCCATGGCCGACGCCGCGCCGCGATTTTCGCCCGACGGCAAGATGCTTGCTTTCATTCGCGACGGGCGCGAACTGCGCGTGCTCGATATGGAGAGCCGCACCGAACGTCTCGTCGCATCGGGGCATCTGAACCGCCCGCCTTTTGCGCCGCGCAATCCATTTGCGTGGTCGCCCGACAACAAGTGGATAGCGTATCTGGCTGCGGGCGAAAAATCGTTCCGCAATGTTTACATCGCGCCGGCAGGGGGCGGCGAAGCGCGTCAGGCGAGTTTTCTTGCCAACGTGTTCGGCGGCGGAGTGGCGTGGAGCCCCGACGGAACATTCATCCTGTTCGGAACAAACCAGCGCACGGAATCGGGGCAGGTAGCGAGGATAGATCTGCTTCCGCGCACGCCGCGCTTCCGCGAGGATCAGTTCCGCGATCTTTTCCGCGAACAATCGCCGCGCCCGCCCCAATCACCCCAATCACCGCAATCTCCGCAGCAGCGGGAGCAGGCCGGTGAAAAACCCGCTGAGGAGAAAAAGGGCAAAGACGTAGAAATCGTATTTGACGGGATTCGCCGCCGCTTGAGCCTGCTGCCCGTGGGCGTGGACGTAAACACGCTCGCGATCAGCCCCGACGGGAAGGTGTTGCTGCTTTCTGCGGTCGCCGCCGGACAATTCAACCTCTACACCTATTCGCTCGATGAACTTGCGCGCGAACCCGCCGTAGCGAGACAGTTGACATCGACCCCGGGATTCAAGGCCGACGCGCAGTTTTCACCCGACGGCAAGGAGGTTTATTTCCTCGAAAACGGGCGCATAGCCTCGATTGCAGTCGATACCAGGCAACAGCGCGCCGTAGCTGCAACGGCGGAAATGGATGTCGATTTCTCGCGCGAGAAGATGGAAGTATTCGCGCAGGGATGGAGATATCTGCGCGATTTTTTCTACGATCCGAAATTCCACGGCGCGGACTGGAATGCGGTGCGGCGCACGTTCGAGCCGCAAATAGCCGGGGCGCGCACACCCGACGAGATGCGCCGGTTGATGTCGCTGATGGTCGGCGAACTCAACGCCTCGCACCTTGGCGTAAATCCTCCGGGCGGTGCGGGAGGCGGCGGGCCGGTGACGGGCAAACTCGGGCTTCGCTTCGATCGCGCGACGTATGAACGCGACGGAAAGCTGAAGATTACCGAAATCGTGGAACTCGGCCCCGCCGCGCTGACAAGACAGATAAACATCGGAGATTATCTGACTGCCGTCGATGGAACGACCGTCACGGCGCGCACCAATCTCGATGAACTTCTGGCCCATAAAGTCAACCGGCGCGTCGAACTGACGATCTCAAACGCCGCCGACGGATCGAATCCGCGCACCGTGGCCGTGCGGCCGGTCAATACGGCGACGGAGAAGAGACTGCTTTACCGCCAATGGGTCAACGACCGGCGCGAATATGTTGCGCGCGCAAGCAACGGGCGTCTGGGCTACGTGCACATGATAGATATGTCGGCCGGAGCGCTCGAGCAGTTGTATCTGGATCTGGATGCGGAGAATCACACGCGCGAGGGCGTGGTCGTGGACGTGCGCAACAACAACGGCGGTTTTGTGAACGTCTACGCGATAGACGTATTCGCGCGGCGGCCGTATCTGCAAATGACCGTGCGCGGGCAGATAACGACGCCTGCGAGAACGATGCTCGGGCAGCGCGCGCTCGAAGCGCCCACCATCCTCGTCACCAACCGGTATTCATTGTCGGACGCCGAGGATTTTACCGAAGGGTATCGAACGCTCGGATTGGGCAAGGTAATCGGCGAGCCTACGGCGGGCTGGATCATTTATACGACGAACGTGACGTTGATCGACGGATCGGGTTTCAGGATTCCGTTTATCCGGATCACGGACCGCAACGGCGCGGATATGGAGTTGAATCCGCGGCCGGTGGATATAAGGGTAACGCGGCCGATCGGTGAAGGGTTGACCGGGCGCGACAGCCAGCTTGATGCGGCGGTGCGTGAATTGCTGAAGCAAAGAGGAGATAACGGAACAAACGGAAGATGACGAAACAAACGGAAAGGATCCCGGCGCCGGCCATTTTCCATTGCTTCTGTTTGCTCTGTTTGTTTTCGTTTGTTCGGTTATCTCTCTGCTGTTTTTGATAAGGAAGATTTCCATGAAAGAAATGAAGCCCGGACAGACGGTATGCAACGAGCGCAACGAAAAGGGCAAGCTCTGCGCCGGCCCGCTCAAACGGCGGCCCGATCCGAAGTATCGCTCGAAGACCGAAATTGCGGGAGCGAATGTAGTGTATCGGTGCGGGCGATGCTACACGCTTTACGAGGGACCGCCGATAGGCTTCCTGCGCGATGTAAGGATGAAGGAGTACGTGATGGCCGTAGCGCCGGATATTGCGCCGCCGGAGCCGAAGCCGCCTGCGGCGCACGAACCGGCGAAGAAGGAAGCGCCGCCCGGGGCATCGGAATGATCCGGCAACAGCAATTCCCGCCAGACGCCAGGACGTGGCAGAATAGTCGCCATCAATGAAGAAAGGAGGTGATCAGGATGCCGACGTTGGCAAGCACGATGATCGAGATCGACGAACAGGGCACAGCCTGGGTCAGAGGGACGCAGGTGAAGGTCATCGAAGTGGCGCTCGACAAAGTCGCGCACGGCTGGAGTCCGGAAGAGATTCATTTTCAGCATCCACACCTGTCGCTGGCCCAAATCCACGGAGCCCTGGCCTACTACTATGAGCACCAGACCGAATTTGACGAGCAGATGATTCTGGATGTGAAACAGTCCGACGCCTGGGCGCGGCAGGCACAGGACTCCCCCGTTCGTCAACGGCTCCGGAAAATGGGGGATCTGCCGTGAGCCTGGCGCTCTATCTGGATGTGCACGTTCCGCTGGCGATTACCACGGCCCTGAGTCTGCGCCGCTGGCAAGGGGGTTGGAGAGAGAAGAGGCTCAGGGGGCGAAACTCTTGCAGCGGGTTTTGTACTGGACCGGCGGGCATCCATACCTGACGCAGCGTCTGTGTCTGGCGGTAGCTGAAGATGCGACGGTGACGGATACGGGTGGGGTGGACCGGTTGTGTGAAGAGTTGTTTCTGTCGCACCGGGCGCAGGAGCGGGACGATAATCTGTTGTTTGTGCGAGAGCGGTTGCTGAGAAGCGAAGCGGATCTGGCGGGCTTGCTGGATCTATACGGGCAGGTACGGAAAGGAAAGCGTGTTCAGGATCAGGAGACGAGTTCGCTTGTCGGCGTGCTGCGATTGTCGGGGGTGGTGCGGGTAGTGGATGGGGATCTCAGGGTTCGGAACCGGATTTATGAGCGGGTGTTTGATCGGGAGTGGGTGAAGTCGAATATGCCGGATGCCGAGTTGCAACGGCAGCGAGCGGCATATCGGAAAGGAGCGATGCGGACTGCAGCTATTGCTGCAGTTGTTGTGGCAGCAATCACTATTCTTGCTTTTTATGCAATCGTGCAGCGTAACAGGGCTATAGAGAACGAAGAAACTAATCGCCAACTCCTATACGCAGCACAAATGAATCTGGCTCAGCAAGCTTGGGAGAAAGCCAATACTACACGTGTAATTGAACTATTACGGCGGTTTCGATTTTGGTGTTCAGTACTCTGAAAACA
>JAHBSF010000098.1 GCA_019639255.1 Acidobacteriota bacterium
GAAAAACTCAAAGAACTTACTTGACAAAGTTTTCAGCTCCTATTTGTACTCAGCACTCAGCACTCTCTTCTTCTCCTTCTTCCTACGAAGCATTTACCACCGCTCTCACCGACCCGTCGAGGAGTCCGCCGTATCGGCGTTCGCGCCGCTGGTAATCGATTATTGCAGCGAACATGTCGGGGCGGCGGAAGTCGGGCCAGAGCGTTTCGGTGACGTAGATTTCGGCGTAAGCGATCTGCCAGAGCAGGAAATTGCTGACGCGCATCTCCCCGCTCGTGCGAATGAGCAGATCGGGATCGGGCAGCCCCGCCGTATAAAGGTTTCGCGTTATATCCGCCTCGGTGACGGATTCGGGTGCGCGTCCCTCGGCCCGGCAATTGTCGAGCAGGCGGCGAAACGCATCCACAAGCTCGACGCGCCCCCCGTAATTGAGCGCGACGTTTAGAATCATTCCCGTGTTGCCGGCGGTGCGATGCATCGCCGAGCGCAGCTCGAACTGCACGGATTCGTCGAGTTCGTTTATCCGTCCGATGGTCTGAAACCGTATGTTGTTGCGGAGCAGGTTGTCGAGTTCCTTGCGCAGATATTCCTTGAGGAAGGTCATCAACGCTTCGATTTCAAAAGGCGGCCGCTTCCAGTTTTCTACCGAGAATGCATAGAGGGTGAGAGCTTCGAGTCCGAGGCGGGCGCTGGTTTCCACCGTAGCGCGCACGGCCTCGACGCCGGCCCGATGCCCGGCCACACGCGGCAGATGCCGCCGCTTGGCCCAGCGCCCGTTGCCGTCCATAATCACCGCAATGTGCCGAGGCAGTCGCGCCGGATCAATCTCGTTGAGCAATCCCTCGTCGCGCGAGCCCGGTTCGATCAGTCCCGCAAAATCGAACATCTTGATTCTGGCTTTTTCCTTGCCTGATCCCTGCTCGGTCAGAGCCGGATTTCTCCTGGTCGGGGCCTGAAAATCAAATACTCATGCAAATGACGCGTCATACTAATACTCGACTTTCACCATCGTCAACCCTCGCGCCGGAGCCGAGGCTCCAACTAATGCCCTGTCGCCCGTTTCCAGCAACTTCGCGAGCGACCCGGCCTTCAATCGCCCGCGATCGGCCTCGACAAGCGCTCCGACGATTGTCCTGACCATATATCTCAAAAAACCGTCGCCCGTAAATGTCAGTCGAAGCATCGGCCCCTGCACGTCAATCTCAATCCCCGTGATTGTCCGGACGTGCGAACGCGCTTCGCTCGCAGCAACCGTAAAAGCGCTGAAATCGCGGCGCCCGAGCAGAGCCCGGCTGTCTTCATACATCCTTGCCGTATCCAGCGCGTATGGATAATGCCAGGAATAACGTCTGAGAAAGGGATTCATTACTTCGGCGGTGTAAATCTGATAGCGGTAGGTTTTGCTGCGCGCGCTGAACCGCGCGTGAAAATCGACTTCCGCCGGCGCCGCCTCGATTACGCGAATATCCTCCGGAAGATTCCCGTTGAGCGCACGGCGCAACTCCGCGCCGTCGCGTTGACGCGCGAGCCTGAACGACGCCACCTGCCCCTCGGCGTGTACGCCCGCATCCGTGCGGCCCGCGCCGTGTACTATGACCGGAGCGCCGTCGATGCGTGCGAGCGCGCGGCTGAGCGCAAGCTGGATCGTGGGCGCATCGCCCTGCTGCATCTGCCAGCCTTCGTATTCCGAGCCGTCATAGGCCAGCGTGATGCGATAATTAAACCGCGTCATATCCCAACTTCCAGTCAATCCCGCACCCTGATTCTGAAGAGAGATAACGGAACAAACGAAATAAGACGAAAACTACGGAAATATTCAACTATTCCGTAATTTTCGTTACATTTCGAATGTTGCGTTATCTCTCTTTCATTTTAACCACGGCTGCCCGGCTTTATGGCAATAGATCCCTCGCGGCAAAGCGGGCAGTCTTCGGGAATGTAGGTTGGAACTTCGAGCGTAGCAAGCGCGTGGCGCGGCACTCCCAGATCCGCGCTTCCCCCGCTGCGGTCAATGAGAGAACCCGCCCCCGCGACTATTCCGCCGTACGCAGCGACTACTTTCATTACCTCGCGCGTAGATCCACCGGTCGTCACTACATCCTCTACAACGAGCAACCGCTCGCCGGGTTCGATTGCAAATCCGCGCCGCAACGTCATGACATTTTCCTGCCGTTCGGTAAAAAGCGCACGGACGTTCAGCGCGCGAGCGGTTTCGTGCGCGACTATTACGCCGCCGAGCGCCGGGGCGATTACGGCATCGATGCGTCCTATGCGGTCGTCGTTCCTTACTTTTTCAGCCAGCGCCGAACACAGGCGCGCGGCTTCGTCGGGGAATTGCAAAACGAGCGCGCATTGCAGATAACGCGGACTGTGCAGCCCCGAAGACAACAGAAAGTGTCCCGTGAGCAGAGCGCCGCGTGCTTGAAAAGTATTGAGTACTTCCTCTCCGGTCATGGTTTCTCCGATGGTTTCTCCGATGATGGTTCGTCAGTTCGCGGTTCAGGTCGAATCCGGTTCGCAAAACCGGGGACGATTCTGGTAGAGTGCCGCATTCACCCGCCGCAGCGGATCGCACAGAAAATCACACGGCGAAGTTTACACGGCAAGGGCCGCACAGAGGATACATGGCGAACAAACTTAATTTGAAGGAACACGTTGCATCGAAGGAAAAAAAGCAGGGCTACGTCACCCAGATGTTTGAAACCATCGCCCCGCGCTACGATTTCATCACGGTGCTGCTTTCATACGGAATGGACCGCGGCTGGAAGCGTCAACTGATCGGGATGCTCGCTCTGCGCGGAGACGAGCGCGTGCTCGATCTTGCGTGCGGAACCGGGGACATCACGTTTGCACTCGGTGAACGGTTGGGGCGCGGCGAGGTTCACGGACTCGACATCACGCGCGGGATGATAGAAATTTCCGAACGCAAACGCCTCGAACGCGGAGTCGAAAACGTCACATTCCACCTGGCAGACATAATGAATATGCCGTTTGAAGACGCGTCGTTCGATCATATTACGTGCGGGTATGCGCTGCGCAATGTGCCGGATGTAGAGGGTGCGCTCAGGGAGATCAGGCGCGTGCTCAAACCCGGCGGCAAGTTCTGCTCGCTCGATTTCGCCCATCCGCCGAATCGCGTGTTCCGCTGGCTGTATTTCAATTACCTGGTGGTGGTCGGCTCGATTGTGGGATTGCTGCTGCACGGCGATGCCGACGTATATCGCTACATACCCGAAAGTCTCAAGGTTTACCCCGGACAACACAAGGTAGAGGAAATGATGCGGAACCAGGGATTCGTCGCAACGGGCGTGCGCGAATTCGGCCCCGGCATTATGGCGATCAACTACGGCGCAAAAGCGGAAGAATAGAGATAAGAGAGATAACGAAACAGACGAAATAAGACGAAATAAGACGGAACATACGGTATTACGAAGACATTGAATACTTCCGTAGTTTTCGTCTGTTCCGTCTTATTTCGTCTGTTTCGTTATCTCTCTTACGCTTCGTGGCGTTTGACGACGAGGACGGAGTTTTTCGAGCCGAAGCCGATGCAGTTGCACAGCGCGTAGCGCACATCGGCCGGGCGCGCGCTGTTGGGCACGTAATCCAGGTCGCATTCGGGATCGGGCTGGTCGAGATTGATCGTCGGCGGCAGGAAGCCTTCATTGATCGCTCCCAGCGTAGCCGAAAGGCCTGCGGCCCCCGAGGCCCCCTGCGGGTGCCCCACCATGGATTTCGTGGAACTCATAGGAATCCGTGCGGCCGCCTCGCCGAACGCCTGCTTGACGGCGCGCGTCTCTATACGGTCGTTCAGGGCGGTAGAAGTGCCGTGCAGGTTTACGTAATCTATATCTTCCGGGCGCAGTCCGGCGTCGGCCAGAGCGAGCGTCATGGCGCGCGCCGGTTCCTCGCCGCTTTCGTCCAGGCGCACGCGGTGGTGCGCGTCGCATGTCGAGGCGTAGCCTATGACCTCGCCGTATATGCGCGCGCCGCGTTCGAGCGCCCGCTCGCGCTCTTCGAGCATCATCAGGTATGCGCCCTCGCCGAGGACGAATCCGTCGCGATCCATGGAAAACGGGCGCGACCCGCGCTCGGGCGCCTGATTCCACGACGATGTCATGACCTTCATCATGCAAAACCCGAGCATGACGCTGTGCGCAAGCGGCGCATCCACTCCGCCCGTCAATACGCGGTCGATGCGCCCGAGCGAAATCATCTGCGCTGCATATGCAATGGCGTCGGTCGACGATGTGCAGCCGGTTGAAATGAGATGGCTGAAGCCGCGCAGTCCATAAACCATCGAGACCTCGCTCGGCAGGCTGCCGGGCGTTGCGGTCGGGATGGTATAGATGCTTGCGCGTTTGGCTTCGTTCGAGAAGTAATAATGGTATTGGCGTTCGAGGAACGCGAGGCTCGCGCCCCCGCTGCCGAAGATTACGCCGATTTCGCGGCGGCCGTTGACATCCATAGATCGCGGATCGAGTCCGGCGTCCTCGAAGGTTAATCCCGCAGCGGCGATCGCATACGCGACCGCAAGCGATACGTGCTGCCGATCCTTCGGCGCAATGTACTGATCGGAGTCGAAATCCGGCACCTCGGCGGCGATCTGTACGGGCAGGTCGGCGGCGTCGAAGCGGGTTATGCGGCGGACGCCGCTTCGACCCTCGCGCATCGAACGCCAGAACTGTTCGCGACCGATGCCTGCAGGACTCACGCATCCGAGTCCGCTTATGACGACCCGACGCAGCGTCTTTGGGTTGTGCATGATGTATTCCTCTCTGTGTATGTAGGCGCCCCATCATACCTGCCCGCAGTGGGCTTGGCAAACCGCCGCCCCCTGTGTGCTATACTGCCGGCCCGATTCATAACAGGGCTGCAATCGACATGATCAGATTTCTTCACATCGCCGATGTCCACCTGGGCATCCGCCGTTACCGGTCCGAAGACCGTGCGCGCGATTTTTTCCATGCCTGGAGATCCTGCATAGAGAAATACGCGCTGAGGGAAAAAGTCTCGTTTGTGCTCATCGCGGGAGATTTTTTCGATGCCCGGCGGGTCGAACCGCAGGCGATGAACCACGCCATGTATTGCCTGGCGAAGCTCAGGGAAGCGGGCATTCCCGTAGTCGTAATCGAGGGCAATCACGATCAGCACGAATCGGGGAACAAGTTCAGTTGGCTGCGCAGCCTGTCGCAGTGGGGATTCGTGCGTTTGCTCGAACCCGTATACGACGAGAGCGGAACGCATTTCGTCCCGTGGAGCGACGAG
This sequence comes from Acidobacteriota bacterium, assembly GCA_019639255.1. Classification (GTDB taxonomy): domain Bacteria; phylum Acidobacteriota; class Blastocatellia; order RBC074; family RBC074; genus JAHBSF01. Next base: position 5,269 of record JAHBSF010000098.1, read on the forward strand.
GCGCGGGAGGGTTCTTATACCGACATCGAGGGCGTGCGCATATTCGGCTCCACCTGGTACGGTGCAACCGCAAATCAGATGTTGCCGATTCTGGTCGACGAACTGCGCAGCAGCCGCGATCCGCAGCGCTTCAACATCATGATGCTGCATACGGATGTCGAGGGTCAGATTTCGCGCCCCATCCCGGCGCTGAGCGTGGCGAAGCTCAACGAACTGCGCGGACTTGCCGATTACCTCGCTCTCGGACATACGCACAAGAACTTCGAAATCGACGGCTGGATCTACAACCCCGGTTCGCTCGAAGCCTGTACCGTAGACGAGTTCACCAACAGACGCGGTGCGTATCTGGTGGAACTGGAGGGCGGCGTGCACCGCGCCAAACTTGTAGAGGATTATTACCGCCGCCCGATCATTCGCCGGCAGTTCGACGTAGCGGGGCAATCCACACCGGAAGAACTCGACGCCGCGCTTTTTGCGCATCTGCACAGCGACCTGACCCCGCACGATCCGGATCAAACGGACGCGCCCGCGCCCGTAATGGAAATTGCGCTGCGCGGACAGCTCGCATTCAAGTCCTCGATGCTCGAACTCAACCGGATTCGCGATCGCGTGCAGGAGGAGTTCAACGCCATGCTGGTTATGATGAACAACCAGACCGTGCCCGTAGAGTACGCTGTGGCCGTGGGGTTGAGTGAACATGTATCGCGGGCCGAGCGCGAACGGCGCGTGATAGAGGATCTGATTTCGCGCGACGCGCGATTCAAGGAACGGGCCGTGGAAATGGCGGGCCTGGTGCTCGAAGCAAAACGCCTTGCCCTGGACGCCGCCGAACCCGTGCAGATCGCCGACCTGATCGCCGAACGGTTGGAGACGATAGAATCGAGGAGAGATAACGGAACAGACGAAATAAGACGGAACTGACGGAAATATTAAACTATTCCGTAATTTTCGTATCATTTCGTTTGTTCCGTTATCTCTCTTTGATTTCCCGAAGTCGTATGGAGTGATTCAAGGAGTCGCCCGAATGAATTTCCGCAAATGGCAGACCGCAATTGCAGCCGCAGCTCTGACGGTCTTTACGTGTGCGCCTTTGCCCGCGCAGCGCGCCGAAGATGCGGCGGAGCGCGCGCGCCGCATACATTTTTCATCGCTCGTGCTCGATACGCATATCGACGTTACGCCGAAGCTTCAGACCGACTGGAAATTCACCGAAGAGCACACATCGGGGCACATAGACCTGCCGCGCATGAAAAAGGGCGGCTTGAACGGGCTGTTTTTTTCGATCTATATGTCCGGAACCGTCACGGGGCCGACCGCAGTAAACAACTCGCTCGAACGCATCGCCGCCGTGCACAAACTCGCCGCCGATCTGCCGGATGAAATCAGTTTGTGCACTACGGCGGAGGACGTAAGGCGCGCGCGCAGGGAAGGGAAAATAGCCGCATTGATGGGCATGGAAGGCGGGCATATGATCAACAACAGCCTGCCCATATTGCGAATGTACGCCGCGCTCGGAGTTCGCTATCTTACCCTTACGCATTCGGTCAACACCGACTGGGCCGATTCTTCGGGCGATTCGCCGAAGCACGACGGGTTGACCCGGTTCGGCAAACAGGTCGTAAGGGAACTCAACAGTCTGGGAGTTATGGTCGATGTGTCGCACGTCGCGGACAAGACGTTCTGGGACGCAATCGCGGTGAGCGAGGCGCCGATGATCGCATCGCATTCTTCCTGTCGGGCCATTTCCGGACACGCCCGCAATATGACCGACGATATGATCAAGGCGCTCGCGGCCAAAGGCGGTGTGATTCAGATAAACTACCTGGACAGCTTCATCGATCCGGATCTATATGCGTGGACGCAGCGGACTGCTCCGGCGCGGCGCGAACTGGCGCAGCGGTATCCGGGGCGCGAGAATTTCGCCCGCATTCGGGCGGAGCTTGAGAAGCAGTTCGGCGCGGCGCCGAAGGCGAGTTGGGAGCGCATTGTGGATCACATAGACCACGCGGTTAAACTCGTCGGTGCGGATCACGTAGGGCTGGGCTCGGATTTCGACGGCGGCTCGATGCCGGTCGGTATGGAGGACTGCACGAAACTGCCGAAAATCACCGAAGCGCTGGTGCGCAAGGGCTATGGCGAAGTCGACATCCGGAAAATACTCGGCGAGAATACCGTTCGACTTATGGAAGAAGTCGAACGCGCGGCGAAGCGGTTGCGCGGGGAAAACAAAGTTAAATGATCGAGGCCGTTCTACAGTTCCTGGCTCTCTTGCTGTTGGCGCAATCGGCCGGCGCGCTCGGCGCCGTATTGCGTTTTGCGCGTTATTCCTCTCGCCGGCGCTCGCCCCACAACCGTTACCAGCCCAAGGCCGTCGTAATAGTCCCGTGCCGCGGACTGGAGCCGGGTCTCGAAGACAACATACGCGCGCTGTGCGCGCAGGATTACCGCGAGTACGAACTTGTATTCGTTACTGAAAGCGACTCAGATCCAGCTCACGCTCTGCTGTCGAGGGTTATCAAACAGTGCCGCCGTCCCGCGTGGATGATCGTCGCGGGCGAAGCATCCGAACAGGGCCAGAAGATCCACAACCTTCAGGCGGCGATCGATATGCTCAACTCGCTTGACCGCCGCGCCGAGGTGCTGGTGTTTGCGGATTCCGACGCGCGGCCCGCGCGCAACTGGCTGGCCGATCTCGTCGCGCCGCTCGATGAACGCAGGGTAGGAGCAACCACCGGATTTCGGTGGTATTTGCCCGAACGCGGCGGACTGTGGTCTTTGCTGCTTTCGGTATGGAACGCAAGCGCGCTCGGTCTGCTCGGCGAGCGTTCGAGCTTCGCCTGGGGCGGCGCCACCGCGATTCGCCGCGAGAATTTCGACCGGCTCCGCATACGCGATTCGTGGACCGGCGCACTCAGCGACGATTACGTCCTGACGCGCGCGGTTCAGGAAGCAGGGCAGCGGATCAAGTTCGTTCCCACGTGCCTGGTTGCTACGCACGCGGATGCAGATTTCAGGGATCTCGTAGAATTTACCACGCGGCAGATACGCATCACGCGCGTATACGCACCGCGCATCTTCAAGCTGGCGCTTGCAACGAATCTGCTTTACAACATCACGCTGTGGGGCGGTCTTGCGTGGGTTGCGGTTTCGGGAAGGTTCCCGCAGGTGCTTGCTGCGCTGCTTGCCCTTGTATTGGCGATGGGTGCGGCGGGAAGCTGGATGCGAGTCGGAGTCGCTGCTCGGGTACTGCACGATCATCACGCCGAAATTCTGCGCAAGCGTTGGGCGTACGCCTGTCTCGGCCCGCTTGCTTCGCTGCTTTACTGCGTCAATCTTGTGGCGTCGGCCGGTTCGCGGCGCATAGTGTGGCGGGGAATCGGGTACGAACTGATTTCACCGAGCGAGACGCGCATATGGAGCCGGCCCAAACCCGCCGATGCGCCGGACGCAAAATCACCAGCGCGTAAAAGAAAAACTGCGGAGGACGCCGAAACCGGCAATTCCCGGTTCGAGAGAAAAGAGAGATAACGGAACAAACGAAAATAGACGAAAACCAGAGGAATCGCCGAACTTTCCGTGTGTTTCGTTTATTTTCGCTTGTTCCGTCTTCTCTGGCTGTTTATCCGAGTGCGGCGGCTATGGCATCCAGCAGTTGGCTGCGGCTGAAGGGTTTCGAGAGCGTTTGCGATGCGCCTAGCTGCGCGGCTGCGTGGAGGTAATCGCTGGCGCTGCCGCGTCCGCCCCCGGACATGGCGATGATTCTGATCCCGGGCCTGATCTTTCGCAGATCCAGAATCGTTTCTATACCTTCTTTTTCCGGCATGATCAGATCCGTGATGACGAGGTCGAATGCATTGTCGCGCGCCAGTGCAATTGCTTCGCGGCCGTTGGCGGCGGTCGTAACGCTGTGGCCCTCGCGCTTCAGCATCTCCGTCAGCATCAGCCTGAATGCGTCTTCGTCTTCGACTAAAAGAATGGTTGCCATAGATCCTCTCCCGCCTCGGCCCTTTCATCGCCGTCGTGCGGAGTCCGGTCAATGTTCCGCGTTGATAACACTCCTCAGGGTTTTCAGCAGAGTTTCCGCCGTATAGGGTTTGGGCAGAAAATCTTTGACGCCCCTGCCGGCGGCCCTCGCCGCCATTTCGTTCGAACCCAGCCCGCTTGCGGCAATGACGCGCACATCCGGATTGATGTTGACAAGCACCTGAATCGTAGTTGCTCCGTCCATCCCGGGCATCATCATATCGGTCAGAACGGCTGCGATTTCATCCCTGCGCGCAGCATAAATGCTGACGGCCTCGGCTCCGTCTGCGGCAAGCACTACCCTGTATCCGAACGATTCGAGCGTGCGCCGGGTGATGCGCCGCACCGATGGTTCATCGTCGATTACCAGGATCAACTCGCCCGCGCCGCGAGGCAGATCCGCGGCTTCGACGTAATGTTCAGATGTTGCGGTGGTGCGCAGCGCGGGCAAGTAGATGGTGAATCTGGAACCCTTGCCCCGTTCACTGTAAACGCGCAGGAATCCGCCGTGGCTTTTGACGATTGCAAGCGAAGTGGGGAGACCGAGTCCGGTGCCCTTGCCGACTTCCTTCGTAGTGAAGAAGGGCTCAAATATCCTGTCGAGCACTTCGGGCGGCATGCCACTGCCGGTATCCTCGACCTGTATCCTGACGTGAGGGCCGGGAGCGGCGTCGGGCAGAAGGCCGGCGAACTGCTCATCGATGAGTATGTTTTCTGAGCTGATTTTCAACTCGCCGCCGTGGGGCATCGCGTCGCGTGCATTGACGCACAGGTTTATCAGCACCTGATGCAGTTGAGTGGGATCGCCCGTAATGGTCCAGAGATTGCGCGGGACGGAGGTGGTTATCTGAATGTTCTTGAGGAATGTTTCGTTGGCGATTTTTTCCACATCCTTGATCAGATGCCTGACCTGCACCTCGATGCGGCGGCCCTCTACGCCGCGAGCGAAGGAAAGCACCTGACGCACCATATCGGCGCCGCGATGCGCGGAAGCCTCGATCGTGGAGAGGATGGCGAGGCGCGATGAATCGGTCTCCTCCATCTTGAGGAGTTCTATCGCCATCGTAATGGGAGCAAGAGCATTGTTGAGGTCGTGTGCGATGCCGCCCGCAAGCGTGCCGATGCTTTCCAGGCGCTGCGCGCGAAGGAACTGCTCTTCGAGCTTCTTTCGTTCGGTGATGTCGGTATTGATGGCCAGCACCGATCGGGGTTGGCCATCCTCGTCGCGCAGCAGCGTCCAACTGGCCTCGACGATCAGTTCGCGTCCGTTCTTGTCGGCCAGCAATACTTCGCCCGTCCAATCCCCGTGTTCGAGAAGCCTTTGCATCGCCTGATCGAAATCTTCGGGATGACGATAAAGAAGATCGCGCATCGACCTGCCCAGGGCTTCTTCCTGGGTCCATCCGTAGAGGCGTTCGGCGCTTTTGTTCCAGTAGGTTATCGTGTGCTCGAGCGTGCGTACGAGGATTGCGTCCTGGGCTTTGTCGAGCAGCGACGCCTGTTGGCGGAGTTTTTCGTCGGATTTTTGCCTTTCGATTTCGGATGCGGCGCGCGATGCGAAGATCTTCAGCATCGAGGCTACGAAATCGGGTTCGCGCAGCGGTTCGTCGAACAGTACAAAGAGGCTTCCCACTGTTTCGCCCGCGGCGCTGTTGAGCCTTATACCGGCATACGCTTCTACGCCGAGTTCCGCCATCAAGGGTGACAGAGGATACAGTTCGCGGGCGCGGCGGCGGACAATGGCGATTTCTTCCTCATCCAAAGTTTCGCAGGGAGTTCCGGGGATGGGGTATTCGAAGTTCGGAACGAGATTCCCCGAAACGATTCCGCAAATGGTTCTGGCGCTCTTTACGTCAGGCGAAATATTCTGGGAAATGTATCCGGCGCGGGCCCCCAGAGATTCCACCATGCTGCGTATCAGACTCTCGAAAAACTCCGCGCCCGTTCCAGCCGATACGCCGCGCGCCATTGCAAGCACCGCCTCCTGCGTTCGCCGCCGCTCGGCGCGCTCGCGGAGGCTGATGACGCCGAACGCCAGATTGTCGGAGAGTTCCTTGAGCAGTTCGAGTTCGTCCGGCAGAACTTCGCGCACCTCCGCAAGGTAAAGCAGCAGCACGCCGAAGGTCCGGTCGGCGTGGATCAGCGGCAGGCTGACAATGCCGCCATAACCGCGGGCCCGCGCCGCGTCAAGCCAGTGGATGAAACGCTCATCCCTGGAGAAATCCGGAAGCGACACGGTCTGTCCGGTTCGAACCGCCAACCCGGCGGGTCCGCGTCCCTCCGGTTTTGTCTCATCCCACGTTAATCTGATCTCGGAGAAGTATCCGTCTTCTACACCGGCGAACGCCTGCGGCGCTATGGTTTTTTTCTCGTCATCGAGCGCATAGGCTACACAGGCCATGCGAAAACCGCCCGTTTCGACCGCAATCCGGCAGATCAGGTCCAGAAGCTCGCTTTCGTTTTCGGCGCGGATCATCGCATCGTTTGACCGGCTCAGCACCTCCAGCGCGCGGGTTGCCCGCGCCGCTTCGCGTTCGGCGCGCATTCGCTGCGTAACGTCGGAGGCCAGCACGATCCGCGCATTCCTTCCGGAAAAATTGATCGCTTGCGATGTGATTTCGACCTCGATAACCGATCCGTCCTTCTTGCGATGAAGCCAGCGCCCGCTGTTGTTTCCCGTTTCCGGGCGGTTGCGCATGTAACTTTCGAGTTGTGCGACGTCTTGCTGCGGGCGGATGTCGCGCAGGGTCATGGAGAGAAATTCCGCTTCCGTATAACCGTAATGCTCCACCGCCGCGGCGTTGACGGCCAGAAAGCCGAGGGTTTCCCGGTCGTATACCCACATCGGTTGCGGGTTGTCGGCAAACAGCAATCTGTACTGCGCTTCGGAGGCTCGCAACCGCTCGGCGTTGCGCCGCCGCTGAATTGCGGCGCCCAGAGAGTCGGCCAGGATTTCAATCGTTTTTACATCCAGATCGGTGAAACGGTGCGGCCTGCGGTCCAGAACCTTGATCACGCCGATTGCTCCGCTCTCTGAGCGTATCGGAGCAGCGACCATCGACCGCAGACCTATTTGCCGGCAGGCGGCGAGATCCACGCGCTCATCAGTTTCCGAATCATCACACCGCAGAGCCTGATTGATATTTATGGCCGAACCAGAGAAACTTGCGTCCGGATTGAGTCGAAGACCGAGTTGCGGCGAGGCGATGCCGGAAGCCGCCCGGTATACAAGCTCGTTGCCTTCCAGCATCACGAACGCCGCGCCGTCGGCTCCGATCAGCAACTGTATCATTTCGACAACGGCCTGTGTAAGCTGATCGACCTCGGATTCCGATGCTGCGAGCGCTTGCTGAACATCGACTATGGCGGCGAGCCGGTTGGCCTGTAGGGTGGCCTCTTCCTCGATGCGTTTGCGATCGGTGATGTCGTTGGAGATTCCTATGATTCCCGTATGATTCCCGTTTGCATCGAACAGCGGAGAGTTGGTCACGAAAATCGTGAAAACCCTCCCTTCCCGATGCCGCACGATGAACTCTCCGTTCCAGCTTTCTCCTCGCTTTAATTTCGCGAGAACTTCAGACGCCATCTCCAGACCGGATTCCGGAACCACGACGTCGCGGATGTTGCGGCCCAGCATCTCCTGCCGGTTCCATCCGTAGAGTTCGCCGGCGAAGCGGTTGACGTATGTGATTACGCCATTGATATCCGTGGCTATCACCGCCTGACCTATGCTGTCGAGCATCTGCGCCTGCATCTGAAGCGCATTTTCGGACTGTTTCCTTGCGGAGATGTCCCGCGACGAGCCGGAAAATCCGATGATCCGCCCCGCAGGGTTGCGCAGAACCCGCAGGTTGGCGTGAACCGTTACGATGCTTCCGTTTGCGTGCATGACAAGCGTTTCATAGTCGAGTACATCGCGGCCCGACTCCATAGTTTCGGTGAGCGCGGCGAGATCTTTCGAGTATTGTTCTGTGGGCGAGAATTCCAGGAACCGGCGGCCGATCAGCTCTTCGGGTTCCCGTCCGTATATATTGCGCGCCGCCTGATTCAGAAATGTGAAATGACCTTCTGCATCCACCGCCCATATCAGATCGTGCGACATCTCGACCAGTTCGCGATACCGCTGCTCGCTGCGCCGCAATGCATCTTCGGCCAGTTTCCGCTCCGTTACGTCGAAATGTAAAACGACGGCGCCCGCTCTTTCACGCAGCGGCGTAACCATCAGACGAAACCAGCGTTGCTCATCCGGAGAATGACACGGATATTCGAGCATAAACTCTGAAATCGCGCCCGAAAGCACGTCGCGTATGCCCTCGGCTGCCCGGGCCGCCTCCTCCGAACACTCGCCCTCGGCGCGTTCGCAGACCTCGATGTAGTTTTCGCCCACGCCGCAGTTTGGAGTCAGCAGCATATTGGCATCGGCAAATCTGCGCCACGAGGCGTTTACGCCCAGGATAACGCCCTCAGAGTCTATAAGCGCGATATGCGCCGGAAGCGCATCCAGTATTGAATCCTGCATATTTGCGGCGAGCCCCTGTTGAATCACTCGACACGACATTGGGAGATGAAAGAGAGATAACGGAATAAACGAAATAGGACGGAAACTACGGAAATATTCAACTTTTCGGTAATTTTCGCATCATTTCGTTTGTTCCGTTATCTCTCTTTCATCTCCCGATGTCGTGCAGTCACTTGTTGGTAATATGCCCGAAGGAAAGATACTTGAAATCACCGGTGAGCAACAAGCCCCGCACGGAAGGCCGACTTGACACCGATCGGCGGATGGTTGAAAATTTCCCGCATCATTTTATATGTCGATCGTTCAGACATAGACGCATGTGGGTTTGCATCTTATCGCCACCCCCGCGAACCGGGCCGGAGATCGGATTTTCCGGCGTAACCGGATAGTTATCGAAAGGCGGGATCAGTTTATGAAAGTATCTGTGCACGCGCTGGTTGTGGGTTGCGCGCTCGGCGCGCTTGCGCTCGCTCCGGCGCTCGCTCCCGGATTTGCCCTGCGAGCAGAGGCGTCGCCGGCGCTCGCCCTGGTTTCCGGCACGGTCAAGGACGACGGCGGACGCCCGCTTCCGGGCGCCGTAGTGGCGCTGCTCGAATCTGCCTTTAACGGGCGCGAGATAAAAAGCGTCAAAACCGATGCCGAGGGCAGGTTCACCGCTGAAATCCTGCCCGGCTCGTATCGTATGCGCGCCGCTGCCGCGGGTTTCCGCCCGGTGCTGGCCAGGGTGCTGCTCGAACGCGCCTCGAAGCTTAACTACGACTTTGCACTCAAACGCGTCGATACGCTCGTAGATCAGCGCGGAGACCGCGCCGATTACCGCTGGATCGGGCGCAGCGTGCCGCGCCACGTCCTGCATCTGGACGAGACGGGCCCTTCCGACGCATCCGCAGCCCGGCAGGTCGACGTTGTCGAAGACCGCTTCACCGAATACCGCCCGTCGTTCCACGGAATGCTGCAACTTGTAGGGACTTCGAGCGCATATTCCGGCCCCGGCGCTCCGAACTTCTTCGGAACGAATTTCGCCGTCTCGGGTTCGTTGGGAAACGGCGTTGAAATGGCAATCGTAGGGCAGCGCGGGCGCGGCGCAATGTCCCCGCAGCGACTCGAAGCCATTACCACGTTCCGCCCGACATACAACCATCAGGTGACCGCAAGCGTCGGTTACGGAAGCATTGCCTTCGGCGCGCCCGCACGCCAGGGACTGCCCGAACCGGAATCCGGCCTTATTCCCGAATCCGCAGCGCCCGTCGATGCTGTTTCCGCTCCGGGCGCAACCGGGCAACCGGCCGCTTCCTCACATCGTATTCGCCATCTCGAACAACTTTCAATTTCTGCCGTGGCGCAATGGCAGGTTTTTCAACCCCTGCTCGTGATTTACGGGTTCGATTACGCGCGCTTCGTCGGTTCGGCGGCACGCCAGCGCGACAGCATACTGCCGCGTCTAGCGTTTCAGTATTCGCCCAATGCCCGCTGGCGCGTAAACGCCGCCGCAACGCCTGGCGCCGCAGTCGCCCGCCAATCGCCCGAATCCTTCGATTCGGAAAACCTTCAGACTACGTTCGAGACCCAAACGCCCGAATTTGCCCTCGCCGCAGATCCCCAACTCGACCGCAGCCGCCGTTTTGAGTTCGGCGTTGAAAAAATATTCGAGGACGGCGCCGCATCGCTTGAAGCCTCGGCCTTCTACGACCTCATTTCCGGTCACGGCGTGGGCGTGCTTGCGCTTCCTCTTGAAGCCTCGCCCGAAACCCAGGCTGCATTTGCACGCGTCGCCGGAGTCACTAATCATTCCGCCGGTATGCAGGGCGCTGCGCGCGGCGTTCGCGTAATGTACGCCCGCAGGTTCGGCGATTACATCACCGCCTCGGCAGGCTACAGCCTCGGCCGCGGCTCGCGCTTAAACGACGCCTCGCTGGACGACCTGACCCCCGCGCGCCTGTTTCGCAACGACTACTTCCAGGTCGCAACCGCCAGACTTGATCTCGACTTCTCCGAGCGAACCGGCACCCGCATCTCCACCGTAGTGCGGCTGTCGCCCGATGCCGTCGTGTTCGCAATCGACCCGTTCGCAGGCCGAATGAGCGTATACGACCCGAATATCAATATCTATGTCACACAGGACCTGCCCAGCCTCGGACTGCCCGTGAAGTGGCAGGCCATAGTCGATATTCGCAATCTCCTCAATCAGATCGGAGGCGTCGAGGACGATACCCTCAAACTTGTCGCCGCACGCAACTTCCGCAGCGTGCGCACCGGTCTTGCCTTCCGCTGGTAACTTCGGCAATCCGAAATATCGGATCGAGATTCAAAAAAATGGAAACGTCGAGGACGGAACCGAATGTGATACATCAGGTACGACGCTATATCTGTTGTATACAAAGGAGAAGATGGGCGGGCGTGCGAGTGGGAATAAGGTTTGCTTGGCTGAATGGGCAGGATACAGCCGGGGAATTTGAAACAATCGGTTCAAGAGTGGAAGGCTCCGGTGTAGAAGGGTGAAATCGGGAGCGGGAACAAGTAGGGTCAGCACGAGGGTATTGCTGCTGCTGTTTCTGACGGTGCTGGCGGTAATCGGCGGTGCGTTCAATCTGCGCGACCGGTGGGTGCAGAAGGCCGTGCCGACTGACGGGGTGGTATGGGGTGACAGGGGGGGGCTGGGTGTTGTAGCTGAGGTAGTGGAATCGGGCGGTCCTGCGTCGCGCGCCGGGGTACGGCGGGGCGACATACTGATTGGGATCAGCACGACGGGGCGCGAGCCGTTCGAGGAAATTTCCGAAGCTCAGCACGTACAGCTTTATCTGGATCAGGCCAAGGACTGGCTGCGTGACGGGCGCACGCTCAGTTACCTGATCGTGCGAATGAACGATGCCCGCGACACGGTAATCAGCGAGGGCATCGCGGATCTGGATCATCTGACCTATCGCGATGCGCACACGGGGCGCGGTCTTTATCTGGCGCTGATCGGCGCGATTTATCTCGGCATAGGCGTTTACGTCGTGCTCAAACAGGGGCGCGCGCCCTATGTCGCGCACTTTTTCGTCATATGTCTTCTCGCCTTTCTGGTTCATTCCTACAGCCCTACGCAGGAGCTGCGCACGCAGTTTGACAAGGCCGTAGATCTGACCGAGACGATAGCGCTCATACTGCTTGCGCCGGTATTTTTGCATTTCTCGGCGATTTATCCGGCGCGGTATCACCTGTTCAATCGGCGCAGGTGGCTTGCGGGGCTGCTTTATCTGCCCGCGGCCGTGTTGATCGTGCTGGAGGTCGTGCTGCATTTTGCGCCGCTGCGCACCGCGCTGCCGTGGTCTGCGGTAAACCTGCGTTCAACGCTCGACCGCATAGAGATTGCATCGTTCGGCGCCGCGATGCTCGGCAGTTGCGCGCTGTTGTTGAGGACCTTCCTCAACGCCCGGTCCGTAGTCGTGCGGCAGCAGTTGAAATGGGTGATATGGGGCCTGGGCACGGCCGGGGTTGCATTTACGCTGTTTTATCTGCCTTCATACCTTGCAGCCGAAAGCGTGAGCGGAATGCTCGAAGCGGCCGCCATTGCACCGTTTGTATTCATACCTCTAACCCTCGGATATTCCATAGTCCGTTACCGGTTGATGGATGTCGACGTAGTGGTGCGGCGTTCGGCCGCTTACATCATTGCGACGTTATCGGTAGCGGTGTTGTTCGGTTCGGTGATGGCCGGAAGTTATGAGTTCCTTCGGCAGTACCTGTTGCTTTCGGCCGAAGCTACGGTGTTGATAGCAGCCGTATTTATGTCGGCGATTGCGATGTTGTTTGCACCGATGAAGAACTGGGTGCAGGAGCGCATTGACCGGTTCTTTTACGGCGAAAAATACGACTACCGCGTAACGCTTCAGGATTTCGGCCGCGCGCTTTCTTCCACGACTGAACTCGATGTGCTGCTCGACCGGCTTGTGCGTCGGTTGAAGGAAGTTCTGGCGGTAGACCGGCTGGCGATATTCGTCGAAGACAAGGCAACCGCATCGGGGTTCCGGCCTGCGCGCACCGAGGGGGTAGATTGCGAGGTCGAACTGCCGGCTGATTTCCTCTCGATACTGCGCGAGCACAGCGGAGCTACTGGAATAGTCCGCACCGAGGCCATAGAGGGCGACGAGGGCGACGAGGGGAATTACGATTTCGGCGCGCTTCGACGCCAGTTCATATGTTTTGCTCCCTGTGCGGTGCGATCTCGCGTCGTGGCTGTGATTGCGCTCGGCCGGTCTCCGGGCGGGGCGCCGCTATCGTCCGAGGACATCAGGCTGCTGCGTTCGATTTCGGGTTATGTAGCGGTAGCGGTGGAAAACGCGCTTCTGCTGCGGGAGCAGGCGCAGCGTGCAAAGGAACTCGAACGGCTCAAGGAGTTCAACGAAAACATCATCGAGTCGATCACGGTGGGCGTGATGGTAGTGAATCTGCACGGCAGGATCGTGAACTGGAACGGTGCGCTCGAAGCCATTTACGGGCTCAGAAGGCAGGACGTAATCGGGCGGCGCGTCGTGGAGGTATTCGATGCGGAATTGCTGCGGGCGTGGCGCGAGATGATGACGCGCAGCGAGCAGAATTCTACGCCCACGAGCATATACAAGTTTCGCGCGCGTGCGCGCGACGGGCGAGAACTTATCCTGAATCTGTCGCTCGCAGCGCTTCATTCGAAGACCGGCGAGGTCGAAGGGACCCTTATCGCCATCGAGGATCTGACCGAACGCGTGCGGCTCGAAAGCCAGTTGCAGCAGTCCGACAAACTGTCCTCGATAGGATTGCTTGCCGCGGGCGTGGCGCACGAGGTGAATACGCCGCTTACCGGCATATCCTCCTACGCGCAAATGCTGATGCAGCAGGTTCCGGAAACCGATCCGCGCCATATGCTGCTGCAGAAGATACACCGGCAGACTTCGCGCGCTTCGGCGATAGTCAACAATCTGCTGAATTTCTCCCGCGTATCGGATGCGCTTCTGGTTCCGGTGGATCTGCACCGGGTGCTCGACGATACGGTTCAACTGCTCGAAGCGCAGTTGCGCAACACGCAGATTGAAGTGGTGCGAACGTTTGAAGATGATGTGCCGCTTGTGCCCGGAAACGCCGCAAAGTTGCAGCAGGTGTTTATGAACCTGATACTGAATGCGCGCGACGCGATGACGGGCGGCGGGCGTCTGGAGATTTCCACCGAAGGGGCGGACAACGCCGTAGTGGTCAGGTTCAGGGACAGCGGCGTGGGCATTGCACCCGAAAATCTTGCCAGAATCTACGATCCGTTTTTCACTACCAAACAGATAGGGCAGGGCACGGGCCTGGGGCTCGCGGTAAGTTACGGCATCATTCAGGACCACGGCGGGCGGATTGCAGTGGAAAGCCGTCCGGGCGATGGGGCGTGTTTCATCATCACGTTGCCTACGGCTGTATCCCGCGCCCAGCTTGCCAACGCGGGCGATTA
>JAHBSF010000099.1 GCA_019639255.1 Acidobacteriota bacterium
GCACCGACCCAGGGCTTACGCCCTGGGCTACAGATCTTTCGCCGCTTTGCGGCTGAAAAACTCAAGAAACTTAGTTTTTCGTGTACTGAACACCATAATCGAAACCGCTGTACTTTCCGGGAGTGGGCCGCGGATGCAGAATCGAACGAAACAAATCCTGATAACGATATTTTTCGCCGGCCTTCTTGCGACGCCGTGGGCGATCAAGCGTTTTTCGTCCTCGCGCGAAGCGCCTCCATCCGATGCGTCGATCGTGCTTGCACGCTATGGGTTCTTCCTCGAAGAGGCGTCCAAAGCCGCAGGCATAGACTTCACCCACACGGCGCCGCGGCTGGATGCGAAGCTCGATCACATCATGGAGCAGGTAGCCTCGATGGGCGCGGCCGTATCCGTAGTCGATTTCGACCGCGACGGGCTGCAGGACATATACGTTGCAAACAGCGGCGAAACGAGCCGCAACGCGCTTTACCGGAATCTGGGCGACGGACGATTCCAGGACGTGGCGGGCGAGGTCGGACTCGCCGAGGTCAACTCGCGCGATACGGGCGTATCGATGGGATCGGTCTGGGGCGATTTCGACAACGACGGATACGAAGACGTATTTTTATACAAATGGGGCAAGCCCGAACTGTTTCGCAATAACGGGGGCAAAAGTTTTACGCGCGTTACCGACGCCGCAGGTCTTCCCGAATGGATCAACGCAAATACCGCAATCTGGTTTGATTTCGATCGCGACGGCAGGCTCGATCTCTTCGTAGGGGGTTATTACCCGGAGGATGTAAACCTGTGGCGCCTGACTACCACGAAGATGATGCCGGAGAGCTTCGAGTACGCCAACAACGGCGGGCGGAAATATCTGTTTCGCAACCTCGGCGACGGAAGGTTTGAAGAGGTAAGCGAGGCAATGGGAATCAAATCGCGGCGATGGGCGCTTGCGGCCGTAGCGGCGGATCTGCGCGGCGCCGGGTATCAGGATCTTTTCATAGCGAACGATTACGGCGTTTCCGAACTGTATTTCAACGAGGGCGGCAAGCGGTTTCGCGAAGTGGGGCGGCAAACCGGAATAGGGCTTGCCCCGAAAAGCGGAATGACCGCCTCGGTGGGCGATGTGCTCAATCGCGGGCAGTTCGGCATCTACGTCACAAACATTTCCGAAGAGGGCGTGCTCGTGCAGGGCAACAACCTGTGGATGCCGAAGGCGGGCGCATCGGGCGACCGTATGGTGTACGAGAATCTTGCGAATGCCATGGGCGTGGAACTCGGCGGCTGGAGTTTCGGCGCGCAGTTCGGGGATCTGAACAACGACGGGCATCAGGATATTTATCTGACCAACGGCAACGTGTCGCTGGACCGCAGGCGCAGCTACTGGTACGACTACTCGAAGGTCGCGGGCGGCAACCAGGCGATCATATCGGACGCGGCGAACTGGCCGCCGCTCGACGGCCGCAGCCTTGCCGGGTTTCAACAGAAGCGCGTCTGGTTAAACGACGGAGCGGGATCGTTCCGAGAAGTCGCGCAACTCGTCGGCGCCACCGACGTATACGATGGGCGCGCAGTGGCGCTTGCGGATTTTACAAACCTCGGGAGGCTCGATGTAGTGGTAGCGAATCAGAAGGGGCCGCTGCTGCTTTACAGAAATACGGTGACGCCCGAGCACCGGTGGATAGCGTTCGAGCTTGAAGGCGTAGAGAGCAATCGCAGCGCAATCGGCGCGCAGGTGCGGCTGTTCTGGAGCGGGCGCGAGCAGGTGCAGGAAGTATCGGGCGGAAGCGGTTTCTGCGCGCAGAACCAGCGCCGGCTGCACTTCGGGCTCGGCCGCGCCGCAAACGTGGAGCGCGCGGAAATCCGCTGGCCGTCGGGGAAAATACAGATCCTGCGCGCGCCGGAAACAAACCGCATACACCGGATCAAAGAGGGATTGTGAAGATAGATAACGGAACAAACGAAAAAGAACCAAAATTACGGGAAGTACGCTTTCTTCCGTCTGTTCCGTTTACTTTCGTTTCTTCCGTTATCTCTCCATCGTGGTCGGGAAGGCTTGCGTGGTTTTTCAGTTTCGAGAACCGGTATCTCGCGCCGCTGCTCATTACATCGATACTGCTGATCGGGCAGTTGACGTTCGGATTTCTCGAAAGCTGGCCTCAAACCCTGCTCGCCATCGCCGTGAGCATCGCGGTAGAGCTTGTGCTCGGCCGGCTGTTTTCCGGAAGCTGGCCGCATCTGGCCAGCGCCTACATATCGGGCATAAGCGTCGGCATACTCATTCGCTCGCCCTTCTTCTGGCCCTTCGCGCTGTGTGCGGCGATTTCCATCACCTCGAAATACGTCATACGCTGGGAGGGCAGGCACCTGTGGAATCCGTCGAACTTCGCCATATGCGCGATGCTTTTGCTCGCCCCCGAATACGTGGCCACGCTGAGCGTGCAGTGGGGCAATACGGTATGGCCGATGCTCATCGTATGGGCGCTCGGATCGGTGATCATTTACAGGCTGAAGCGATTTCACATAACGCTGACCTATGTCGCATCGTTCATCGCGCTGGCGGCTGTGCGCTCGGCTATTACGGGGCACGGGTTTCTGGCCGAGGTAGCTCCCATAACGGGGCCGATGTATCAGTTGTTCATCTTCTTTATGATTACCGACCCCAAGACTACGGTAAAACCGAAGTGGGGACAGTGTGCGGTGGCGCTTCTCGTAGCGGTTATGGAGATGGGATTGCGGCTCGGCGAAAGCGTACACGCGCCCTATTACGCGCTGACGATCGTCGGACCGGCGGCTAACGTATTTGAAATCTGGTGGAATAAGAGGAAAAACCGCGGAATGCGCGGAAACTGACGGAAGCCAAGGAAAGAGGATCGGGCCTTGAAGTGGAAGGCGATAGTGCTGCCGATCGTTGTCGCCGCGGCGCTGCTTGCAGTGTGGGCCGGCGTATGGGCTACGGGGGCGTTTCACGAAAGCGCGTTTCCCTCGCCGCTGGCCGTAGCGCGCGGATTCGGCGAGGAGATGCGCAGCGGGCGGTTGCTCAACGATTCGATCACGTCGCTGTTTCGCGTCGTGTGCGGTTTTCTGCTGGCCGTGGGCGTGGGCGTGCCCGGCGGGTTGTGGCTGGGACAAGTGCTGGCCGCGAGGCTTGCGTTTCTTCCCATCATCAATTTCTTTCGCAACCTCTCGCCGCTTGCCTGGATGCCGTTTGCGATACTGTGGTTCGGAGTCGGGGATGCGGCCTCGATATTCCTGATATTTCTCTCGGTATTCTTCCCCATCGTGCTCTCGACTATGGCGGCGGTGGCCAATATTCCGGCGGTGTACTTCCGCGTAGCCGAGGATTACGGGTTGCACGGCCGCGAGCGCCTGACGCAAGTAACGCTGCCTGCGATTATGCCGCAGGTCATTACTACGTTGAGAGTGACGGCGGGGCTCGCCTGGCTCGTAGTCGTCGCCGCCGAGATGATCGCGGGGCGCGACGGACTCGGATTCGCCGTGATGGATTCGCGCAACGGATTGCGCACGGATCTGCTCGTTACCGCGATGATTGCAATCGGACTGATAGGGATCGTAATCGACCGCGTGCTCGTGCAGTTGACGAAAATCCCGAGCGTCCGCTGGGGCTATGACCGCTGATATGGAGAGAGAGATGACAGAACATACGGAATAAACGGAACAAACGGAAAGCGTAAAATCTTTTTCGTTTGTTTCGGTTTATTTTCCGTATGTTCCGTTATCTCTCTTTCCTCTTACTCGCGTGAACCAACTCGTATCGCTACAACTGAAAAACGTATCGCGCTCGTTCGGCGAAGTGGATGTGCTGCGGAGAATTTCTCTGGAGATTTCGCGCGGCGAGTTTGTCGCCGTAGTCGGCCCTTCCGGATGCGGGAAAACCACGCTTCTCAACCTGCTCTCGGGCTACGACCGCCCCACTTCGGGAACGATCGAAAGCAGCGGGCGCAGACGCATGATCTATCAGCAGGACGGGCTTTTCCCCTGGCTTACGGTGAATGAAAACATCGGTCTCGGATTGCGTCAATTGCACGGTGAACGCGAGCGCGAAGGCGCAGTAACGGATCTTTTGCGGCTGATCCGACTCGAAGGTTTCGAGCGTCACTATCCGCATCAGTTGTCGGGCGGGATGCGGCAGCGCGTAGAGCTTGCACGCGCACTCGCGGGTGAATCCGACATACTGCTGATGGACGAGCCGTTTTCGGCGCTCGACTATCTGACGCGCATGCAGATGCGCCGGGAACTCGCGCGCATACTGGCCGAACGCCCGCGCACGGTCGTGCTCGTAACGCACGATATAGAAGAAGCCGCGCAACTCGCCGATCGCGTCGTGGTATTGAGCGAACGGCCCGCACAGATTCGCGATCAACTGCGCATCGCCGCGCCGCGCCCGCGCAATCTGACCGACGACGAGGTGGTGCAGGCAATACATCGTATACTGACCGTGCTCGGCATCGAACACGAACCGGAACGGGCGACCGAGATGGAAAGAACTTTGTGAGGCGTTATGTTTCGTTCTACTGCAGTGAAAATTCTTGCGGGTGCGGCGCTGCTTGTAATCGTTTTGGGCGTGCTGCGCTACAAACCATGGCAGCGCCGCGATCAGCCGATGGAAGCCGCACGCGCAAGCCTCAACGTAGGGTTTCTTCCCGTGACGTGCCATTTGACGTGTCCTGTTACGGATTTCGCCACGCGCACGAGTGCAACCACGCGTTTTGAGTCGCAGCGCTTTACCGACTTTCCCACCATCGTCGAGTCGATCAAGGGCGGCCGCCTCGAAGCTACTTTTATGATTGCGCCGCTCGCGATGAAGCTGCGCGAACAGGGAGTGCCGGTAAAGATACTCTATCTGGGCCATCGCGACGGATCGACCATAATGGTCCGCAGCGATCTGCCGGCGAAGGATCTGCGGGACCTGCGCGGGCGCGTATTTGCGCTGCCCAGCAAATACAGCAATCAAAACCTGGTGCTGCGCAAGCTTATGGAGGACCAGGGCGTCAAACCCGACGAGATCAACTTCGTCGAGATGCCGCCGCCCGATATGCCGGGCGCGCTTGCCTCGCGCGCAATCGATGCATACTTCGTAGGCGAACCGCACGCGGCCAAAGCCGAACTCGACCGCAGCGGCCGCGTGCTCTATCACGCAAAAGACATATGGCCGCAGTTCATCTCGTGCGTGCTTGTAGTAACCGAAAACCTGATACGCGAGCAACCCGAAGTGGTGCGGGATCTCGTGCGCGGCATAGCCGAAAGCGGAGAGTGGGCCGAATCGCACCGCCTCGACGCAGCAAAAGTCGCCGCGCCGTACTTCAGGCAGGATGAAAGCGTAGTACGATACGTGCTGACCCAGCCGCCCGACCGCGTCAGCTACCGCATGCTCGAACCCACCGACGCCGAGATGGAACAGATTCACCGCATGGCGCTCAAGGCGGGAATACTCGAACGCCCCATCGATATGAAAGACCTCATCGACCGCTCGTTCATTCCGCCCCATATACGCGCGGCTGAAATTTCAGTCAATTGACGATCAACTCCGCGCAAACATCTGCGCGCAGTTTTATAACCGAACCGCCTGAACGTTCTTCAGACCCGCCGTTTCTCCCAAGCGCTTTCTTGACGCTCCTGCTAAACGAGTGTTAGACTTTTTTCACCTCGCTTGATTCAGGCCACCTTTGGCCGACCGTCATCGACCAGACAGAGAAATAAAGGAGGACGGTGTGGGCTTCAAAGTCGGGCAGCAAGTAGTCTATCCCAACCACGGGGTTGCCGTCGTAGAGCAGATCGATATGCGCGACATCGACGGCAGACGCGATGAGTTCTATCTTCTGCGGCTCTATTTCAACAATTCACTCGTGATGGTTCCGACGCGCAATGCCGACGAAATCGGGTTGCGCACGCCTATCGGAAATACGCAGTGTCAGGAACTGCTCAACGCGCTTGCGCAGGATTTCCTCACGCCTCCGGCCGAGTGGAAGAATCGTTTTCGCGAGTTTACGGAACGCATGCGCAGCGGAGACATTTTTTCAGTCGCCGAGGTGCTGAAAACGCTCACTTATCTGAATCGATTGAAACCGCTTTCGTTCAGGGAAAAACGCATGCTCGACCGTGCACGCTATCTCGTCATCAGCGAAATGGCCATAGTATGCGGGCAGTCCGAAGCGAGCATCGAGCCGAAGGTGGATCAGGCGCTGTGCGGCGCGTGCGACAAACATCACAGCGCATTCCTGCAGGCAAACGGATCGCCGCATTCCCACTGAAACCGGACGCAACACCGATCGAACGCCGGCGCCCTCCATCAGACCATTACCGAACGCGCCGCAAGAAACGCGTCTATGAGCGAAGCCTCGCCCGCAGCCTCAATACGTTTCTTCGCTTCCTCGATTCCGAGCGCGTTATAAAAGAGCCGCCACGCCGCCTCGGCGTCCATAACGACGCGCGCCGCCGCCGCCGCGTCTGCGCCCTCGTTCAACGTCCAGGCCGAATCTTCGCGCATCAGAAGCCAGCTTCCGCCCGCATCCCCTTCGATGACGATCTGCAACGCGCTTCCTGCCGAGGCGCCGACCTCGCGAAATGCGTGCGGCAATGCAAACAAGGATAGAGCAAATACCGGATAGAGCCACTCCCGCGCAAGCAAACCCGGCGCGCCCACCGCCGCGCGAATCTGCGCCTGATGGTGCCACTTCTCGGTGTATTCGCGCCCGATGTCCATCCAGTTTTCCGAACGCGCCTCGCCCGCCCAGGCTACGGGAAAGAACGCCTCGCCGTGCGGCGGCAGCGACTCGAACAACTCCGCCACCTGCGGTCCCGTCCATTCGAGCAGATCCGTTATCACGCGCGGCGAAAGTCGGGCGGCGGCCTTCACCCAGGATGCGTTCAGGCCGTTGAGAAACGCCACAAGATCGCGATACCCTTCGATGGGCGATTCGGGCGGCGGCGGAACGTTCGCGTCGCGATGCATCGACAATCGCCGTAAATCTCCGTCGAGTAGGTGCGCCGCCACTTCGCGCACGCGCCACTCGCCCGCTACGGTCGGACTCAGCCACTGCTCCGGCTCCAGGGCGCGCAGCAGCCCCACAAGTTCCCGCTGCAACGGAAGAAACAGATGCGCTGTTTGGATCGCTTCCATGCGCAAACCTTAACAGAAATCGCCTGACGCACGACAGCAATTCCCGGTTTGGGAAAAAAACTAACCACGGAATACACGAAACCAGCGAAAACTACGGAACAGGCGATCTTTTTTTTCGCTACTTTCGTGTGTTCTGCGTATTCCGTGGTTTGTTTTTTCTTAAACCGGGAATTGCGGACTCATCGGCGAAGCCGGGATTTCGCAGCAGCACCCTCGCACCGTATTTGAGATCGCTCCACAACTCTTCGGCCGGACGGCTGCGCGCCTCGTCGCGGCACGCTTCCTTGACCTGATCCACGCCGCCGAACCTTCTGCGCGCCGCGCGCCGCGCTTCCTCTTCGGTCATACCGCGCGCCAGATTCCGCTCGGCCTCCATCTCCATATGAAACCGTATCTCGGCCTCCATTTCCCGCTCGATGCGGAAACAAAGACACGGAAGCCGCGGAAAGCAAGGATGTCGGGTTTCTGCTTTCTGCGGCTTCCGCGTCTTTGTTTCCGCGTTTTTGTGCGGTTCCTAGAGTGTGTTTGAAAGCCCCGAAGGGGCGAAAGATCTGTAGCCTGGTGCGCGAGCGCCAGGTCAGATTCAGAAAAGCGTCCAAGCCCTGAAAGGGCGAAAGACCTATACAGCGATGATCTTCCGCCCTTTCAGGGCTGGAATTGATGTTGGACCGATACCCAGGGCTTACGCCGCTGGGCTACAGATCTCACGCCCCTTCGGAGCTTTCAAAACGCGATCTTAGCGTCCGTAGCTTATGCGGTAGACGAATCCCTTGTTATCGTCCGAGACATAGAGCGCGCCGTCGGGGCCGGTAGCGAGTCCGGCGGGGCGGCCCATCACCTGATCGTCCTTGAGAAAGCCGGTAACGAAATCTTCGAGCGCTACGGGCTTGCCCTCTTTGAACACCACGCGCACGACCTTGTAGCCGACTTTTTCCTTGCGGTTGGCCGGGTTCGAACCGTGCAGCGCGACGAACATCGCGCCGCGCCACGCGGCCGGGAACCTGTTGCCGGTGTAGAAGCGCAGGTCTATAGGCGAAGAGTGCGGCGGCAGCAGGTAGGCGGGCTTCACGGCCTGTGAGACGGGAAGCGATCCTTTCGGGTCTTTCAGGTCGGGATTGGGTTCATTGTCGTCGATGTAATAGGGCCAGCCGTAATGCTTGCCTTCTTCGATGCGATTGATTTCATCGAAGGGCTTGTCCTCGCCGAGCCGGTCCTGCCCCATGTCGTCGGCCCACAGGACTCCGGTGCGCGGATCCCAGTCAAAGCCGATTGCGTTGCGCAATCCCCGGGCGAAGGGGCGTCCGCCGCTTCCGTCCGGGTTGTAGGCCATAATCGTAGTGCGCCGCTCGTCTTCTTCCTCGCATACGTTGCACGATGAACCGATGGAAACGTACAGGCGGCCGTCCTTTCCGAATCCTATGGTGCGCGTCCAGTGCGATGTGGTCGATACCGGAAGATCGACGAATTTTTCGGGCTCGCCCGCAACCTTCCCGCCCGAGTACTTCATACGCAGCACGGCGGGGTTGGCGGCGATGTAAAGGTATCCTTTGTGAAAGGCCACGCTGTGCGGGCGGACAAGATTGCTTGCGACGATTTCCACGCTGTCGGCCTTGCCGTCCTTGTTGCGGTCGGGCAGGGCCACGACATCGCCCCGGCCCTGGCGTGCGATGTAAAGAACGCCGTCGGGACTGAAGGCCATCAACCGGCCGCCTGCGATCCCGGAGGCGAAAACCGAGACATTGAAACCCGCGGGGACTTTGAGATCGGCCGGTTCGGCCGGAGGCTGCGTAGCCTGGGCCGGAGTTTGTGCGGACTGAGCCGAAGACGGGCCCGAGGCGGAACCGGCAAGACATAGGACGAGGCAGAGTATGAACGCAGGCACGAGGCGGACTCTCGACACGGTCGTTTCTCCTTTTGGTCGAAGGGTTGAAGCACGCAGATACGAATCGAATCCGGAGCGTAGCAGCGAATCGCTCATCGTTCAACCTCGCGCGCAACGAGTTTTTTGGAGTATGATTCGCAGACGAAGGGGAAACATCCAAACCGCTCCACAGGGGAGTTGAGTATTTCCGTAATTTCCGTCTTCTTTCGTTTGTTCCGTTATCTCTCTTCTTTGTCCCGAAGTCGTGTGGTTTGATTTAGGCGAGAGCGATGTAAGGAGGCATATGGGACTGCCGCAGCCGAAACCCGAAGCATCGATGAGGGCTACGGTCGAGGAATATCTTGCAATGGAGCGCGCCGCCGAAGAACGCCACGAATATATCGACGGCGAAGTATATGAAATGGCGGGCGAGAGCGGAGTGCACGCCGACATATGCACGAATCTCCTCGGAATTCTGTACACACAACTGCGAGGCAAACCCTGTCGGGCGAGAGCGAAGGATACAAAGATTCGCAGCGGCCCCCGCCCGCAGCCGATGCAGACGACCAAGGGGATGTTTTCTTACCCCGACATCGCAGTAATATGCGGCGATCCGGAATATCTCGACGATTACCGCGATGTAGTGCTCAATCCGACGCTTATCATCGGGGTTCTCTCGCCCTCGACCGAGGCGTTTGATCGCGGCGACAAGTTTCACCGCTACCGCATGTGGCTGCCGACGTTGCAGGAATATCTGCTCATAGCGCAGCACCGGCCGATGGTGGATCATTATCGGCGCGCCGACCAGGGCAACTGGCTGCTGCAGCCGGTTGAGGGACTGGAGGCTGAACTGCATCTCGCCTCGATCGACTGCCGGATCAGTATGGCTGACATATACGACCGCATAGTTTTTTTACCGGCCGATGAAACCGGCATGCAGGCGGGAAGTGCGTTGCAGGAATAGATCCGACGGCGTCAGTTTTCCCCGGATTCTTCATCCGCTGCTCAGCGCTGATTAGAAATCAGCAGATGGCCTCCCTGTTCCACTATCTTTCCCTCGCTGATCGCACGCTCGACGGCCGCGCCGACCAGGTTGCGCATCGGCTCGGTCGTACGCTGAAAACCAAACAGCCGGCGCACGCCGTCGGGCAGTTGTTCGCGCCCGATGCCGTAAGATCTCTCGACTACGAGTTCGACCGCCGCGCCGATTTCCTCCGGCGCAATCAGTTCCATCCTGCGCGAGACTTCCGGCAAACCCGACCGGTCGCGCACAACGGGTCGCTCCATCCCCGTATTCCAGTAAAATTCTCCGCGCTGCACTACGAGCTTCTTTTTCACCGCCAGACGGCGCCCCGCCTCGATTGCCCCCGCGATACGATTACCGATGCGGCTTACACCGTAACCTGCCGCAATACGCCGGCCGATCTCCGAAACGTGCACCGGACTCTCCGCCCGCACAACCTCCGCCACCCATCCCGCCATAATCCCCGACGCTACCGCGTGCAACTCGACGCCCAGGGGCGGCGCCTGAAGATTCGCAACGTCGTAAAGAACAATCCCCGCATCGGCGACCTGCAACGCCGCGTCCTGCGTCGCATCCGATCTTTCAACCGCAACTCTTTGAACCGAAAGCTCGGGCGCAGGCAGGATTGCCGAACCATTCGCCGGCGCTGAGGAGTTTGATGCGGATATACGGTTTGCCGGCTCCGTTGGCTGCGCGGGTTCGATTCGCGCCCGTTCTATAGCCTCTATTGCGCGCTTCAGTTCGCGCCCGGGATGCTGAAACCAGTCCGTACTCCATATACGGTGAATCCGCCAGCCGAGCCCTTCGAGCACCTGCTGGCGCAAACGGTCGCGATCGCGGGCAGCGCGCGAACTGTGATAACTCGCGCCGTCGCATTCGATTCCGAGCAGGTATTTTCCGGGCCTTGCTGGATCGATTACCGCCAGATCGATGAAAAACCCGGCCGATCCTACCTGCGCCGCCACCGCGTATCCCTCGCTTTCGATAGCTCTTCTTACTTCTTCTTCAAAAGGCGAATCGGCCTCGCGGCCCGACGGCGCCGCCGCATCCATACGTCCGCGCTGCGCGTATTGCAGAAAAGTCTTGAGCGCGCGCACGCCGCGCGCATTCGTGCGGTTCAGATCTATGTCGTCCGCCGTAAGATTGGTGAATACCTCGCAGCGCCGCCGCGCTCTCGTAATCAGCACGTTCAGCCTCCGCTCGCCGCCCTCGCGGTTGAGCGGACCGAAGTTCATCGAAATCCTTCCGTCCTCGGTGCGCCCGTAACCCACGCTTATGAAAATCACGTCGCGTTCGTCGCCCTGCACGTTTTCGAGATTCTTCACATCGAAGGGTTCGGCCGTCCCCTCGCGAAAGAACTCTTCGAGTTCCCGATGCTCGCGCCGCAAAAGTTCGAGACGGTTCCATATCGCCTCCATCTGCGCCATGCTGAAGGTCGCTACAAGCAGCGTCCGCCGCTCCTCCACCGGCAACTTCAACTGCGCGCGCGCGTGCTCGATTACGGCCGCAGCCACGGCCTGCGCTTCGACTGCATTCGCACGGCTCTTTCCGGCGTCGTAGACCGCGTGGGGCAGATGATGAAACTTGAGCCCGTATCCGCCGCCATCGCGTTCGCAGCTCGGGAACACGATCAGGCGGTTGTCGTAAAACTCGTAATTGGAAACCGCGATGAGCGATTCGTGCCGGCTGCGGTAATGCCAGCGCAGCATGCGTTCCGGCACTCCGCGGGCAACGCACAGACCGAGTATGCTTTCGATATCGCGCGTCTCGCTTTCTACTTCTTCGTCCTCGCCCGCCTCGATCATCTTGTCGAAGAAACTAGTCGGCGGCATCTGCTTGCTGTCGCCCACGACAATCAACTGCCGCCCGCGCAGAATCGCGCCGAAAGAATCCACCGGCTTGACCTGGCTCGCCTCGTCGAACACCACAAGATCGAACTGCAGGGCTCCGGGCGTAAGAAACGCCGCAACCGAGAGCGGGCCCATCATAAATACGGGCTTGATAGCCTGAACCGCGTTGCCCGCCCTCGTCATCAACTGCCGTATCGGTATATGCCGCGCGCGCTTCTCGAACTCCCGCCGCAACACTCCAAGCTGCCCGCCCGCTTCGTGCTGCGGCAACCGGCGCCAGTGCTCGCGCGAGAGTTGTTTCCGGTTTTGCCCTATGACGAATTCATCGAGCCTGCGGAACCGCTCGACTACCTGGCGATGGCTTTCGCCCTCAAAACCCGCCAGTTCCCTGCGCTCCCCGATCGCGCGTTCAAGCAGCGATTCGTACCAACGCCGATCGAACGCCGATTCAAGCCCCTCGATTGCTCCGGCCCAACTCTCTACCGCATCCACGATCTCGCCGAGCCCCGATTCGCGGCACACTTCAGCCTGATGGTTGTACGCAACCAGCCCGTACAGATCCGATATTCGCTCGGCCCATTCGCCGAAGATCCGCTCCTGCTCGCCGAGCGTTTCTTCTTCCATCTTTCTGCCCGCGCCGAACCGCTTGCCTTCATCCAGATCCAGTACGGGAACGATCGCGTGCACCGATTCCCTCTGCTTCGCAAGCGCGCTCTCAAGATCGGCTATTTTTTCGCTCAACCCTTCCGCCGAAGCATCGCCCGACAGAAATACTATCAGTCCCGACGGCAACTCCCCGGCGCCGATTTCGTCGTAGAGCCGGATCATCCACTTCGTCAGATGCGCAAGCACGCGCCAGTCCGATCGCTCGCCCTGCCACTGTGCGCCGTAGATGCGGGCGCCGAGTTCGGCGTGCATTTCGTAAACGCGGCGCGCCCGCTGCATTTCGAGAATCGCATCCACAAGCGCCAGCCTGCGGGCGTTCCCCTCGGGCAGATCTGCGCGGCAAAGCCCTCTTAACCTGCGCTTGGCGCGTCTGTGATCCCCCACCAGAAATCGCCACCACCGCTCGCCGTAATTCGCCAGATGCCCGCGAACTTCGAGTACATCCTGCGCCCACGCTTCCGGAATCAGTGCCGCGTCATACTGCGCGTGCAGTTCCGTCATCCGCTCGCCCGCCGCAAGCAGATCCCTCAAGTCGTCGCGGCGCGACTGCCATTCATCCGCATCGACCCTTACGCCCTTCAAATGCGGAGCCTCAACCGCGCGCCGCGCCGCACTCGCAAGCAACTCGCATCCGGCGCCATCCGCAGGCGCATCGAGTCCGAGCGCCGATGCAAGCGCCTGCGATGCACCCATCAATCGCGCGGTTGAAGCGCGCCCGTCGCGGCACAAACCGCTCAACCGATCCCGCTCCGAAGGCAGCAGCACACGCAACCGGCTTCCGCGAAACGCATGCGCCGGGATTGCGCCCGCCGCCCCGAGCCGCGTCTGCAAATCCGCAATCAGAAGTCTCCGCCGCGTATATTCCGCCGCAGTCCAATCGCTCATTCCCGGCAGATCGAACCGCAGTGCACCCGTACCTCCGGCGCGTGCGTTCAATCGCAACAAACGGCCATAGGCCTCATACGGCGCAACTCCGCTCGACCCGATCGGAGTATTTATCGCCTCGCAGTAATCGTTCAGTTGCCCGCGCGTTTCAACCAGCAGTTGCAATTCGTTTTCTATGGATGCAACGACGGGCCTGCCGAGCTTAAGCGTGCGCTGAAGTTCCGCGAGCAGGGATTTCTTGTTCGTCTTGTGGCTGTGCAGTTCCAGGCACGCGTCGCCGAGCCCCACGGCGTCAAGCCGCCGTTTGACGACATCGAGCGCGGCCATCTTCTCGGCGACAAACAGTACTTTCTTTCCCTTGCCTATCGCGTCGGCAATGAGGTTGGTGATCGTCTGCGACTTGCCGGTGCCGGGCGGCCCCTGTATTACGAGGTTGCGGCCCTCATCGGCCGCAGCGAGAGCCAGCACCTGAGAGCCGTCCGCATCGACTACCTGAAAAATATCGCGAGGCCCAAGCGCGCGATCCAGATGATCGTCCTCGCTCAGGCGAAACGGAGGTTCTATGTAATTTTGGCCGAGCAACCCGGCAATCAGCGGCGCTTCGCTCGGCTTGTTTTCTTCCGGCCACGCAGCTTCATCCAGATCGCGGAACATCAGCAATTTCGCGAATGAAAACAGTCCGAGTGCAATGGCGTTGCGCTCTACCGACCAGCGGCTGCGCCCTGCAACCGCCTGTGCGACGGCATCGAAATAAGCGTTGGGATCGAAATCTTCGAGATCCGGAAATTCCGGAAGCGTGACGCCGAAATCGGATTTGAGTTTTGCTTCGAGCGAAAGGTTTGCGCCGATGTCCTCGCCGTTGTAGCGCAGATGAAAACGGTCGATTGCGCCCGAACGTTCGAGCGCGGCGGGAATGAGCAGCAGCGGAGCGCGGCGCGGCTCCTCGCTGGAATCCGATTCGTACCACAGCAGCCGGCCGAGCGCCAGATACAGCGTATTTATTCCCTGCTCTTCGATGAAGGTGCGCGCCGCATACCAGGTCGCAAGCAGCCTCGCCTGCAACTTTCCGGACGAAATCGCGGTCTGCAACGCAGTATCCAGATGATGCGCGCCGGTTTCCGCATCCGGGTCTTCTTCGGGCTGAACGAGCAATTCGCCGCCGTCTTCATCGCGGCCCGGCTCAAAAGTCATGCGGCGGCCTTCGCGCACCAGCAGGCGAAACACCTCGGCAGACTTTTCGTTTATGATATCCACGCCGCGCGCGCGCGACAACCGATGGTTGAGAAGCGGATTACGCAATCCAAGATCCAGCAATTCCCTGCGCGCAACTTCCAGCTTCTCCCGAATCGACATTCTCCCTCCGGAAAGCAGGAGAGATAACGGAACAAACGAAATGATACGAAAAGAACGGAAAAATTGAGCATTTCCGTAGTTTCCGTCTTATTTCGTTTGTTCCGTCATCTCTCTTCGCCTGTCTCGCTTCACTTCACGCGCGCACCGTTGATCCACTCGAGAATCGTGCGGTAGGCGGCGTCATCCGCTCCCCAGCGCTGCCCGCCGCCGTGCGAGAGTTTTCTCGCTCCCACCACTCCCTCCTGATCCGCGTTGCTCGTAGGCTTGCGCAGTATCAGGCTGTTTTCGGGCGCCGTCAGATCCACCACCTTCAGCGCCGAACGATAATTGTCGCGCAGCATCTCGTCGCTGTACTTCCCCGATGCACCCGGCAAATGCAAACGGAAAATGGCGTGGCTCGAGTGACAGTTCACGCACGCGTTGCCGTCCGCACCGCGACGTTCGAGAATCGGCATGACGCGGCTGACGAAAAATTCATAATTCAACAGCCTGCTCGCATCCGTGCCGTCTACCGCAACGCTCGATCCATCCTGCCCCTGATAAAGCGCAATGGCCTGCCCCTGAAGCCGCTGGTTCGGGTCCTTCATCAGCACCGCTACAGCGGCGCGCACCGATGCATTCGATTGCAGGCTCTTTACGCGGCGCACCACACCGAGCCCGGCGGCGCGCACCTGCTCGTCCCCGTCGCCGAGAGAATCGACTACCAGATTCAGCAGCCTCAGGTCTTCTTCTACCTTCACGTCGCCGCCGATCAGCCCCAGAACCAATCTGCGGCGCGGGGCGTCCGTAGTCTTGAACACCGTATCCAATGCAGCGGCCACGGGCCGCACCTGCCGCAGTTCGGGACGCGCGAGCACGAGTTGCACGCCCGCGCGCAGCAGTTCCTGATCCGCGGATTCGAGCGCCGAAGCTATTCGCGCCTGCACCTGTGCATCGCCGCCGAGCGCGGGGAAATCCGCTACCGCGCGCAGCGCAGCCGGGGCCACACTGTCTCCGGCGTTCAATACAAACGCCTTGATTTCCGCATCGAAGCCCTCGCCTACGGCGAAATCGCTCCCGAGCGTCTTTATGCGATCGAGCGCCGCAACCTGCGCAGCCGAGCGATTGCTCGCCAGCAATTCGCGCAGCGCAGCCGCCGCCCGCCGCCGGTTGTCTTGCGCAACGCTGAGCGGCAGGGCGCGGTAAAACTCCTCCGCCGCGCCGCGCACCTTCGCATCCGGGTCGATCAATCGCTGCATAACGAGCAGCGGCAGATCCGAAAGCTTGTTGTCCCTCAGTGTATATGCGGCAAGAATCGCCTGCCTGCGCCTTTCGGCGTTCGGCGAACGCAGCGCGGGAATCAGCGCGCGTTCGAGCGCGGGCGCTCCTTCGGGATAAAAACGCACGGTTTCCACATCGTTGCCGATGCGCGTGTAGCGGCCCGCGTTCGCATAACCGCTCGACCGCAGATGAAACTCCGTCAACCCGCGCAGCAATCCCTCGCGCTGAAGTTCATTGCCCGCTACGAGCGAGCGCGCTATGCGCTCGGCCATGCGCCGGCTCGACTCGCGATGCCCCTTGACGGCCCGCTCGCGGTCTTCCGGCTCGGCAATCAGCGCAATCCAGTTGTCGTAAAGATAACGGACGTTTTCATCCGCAAGACTGTAAAAACCTTCCAGCAGGTTGCGCCGCATCCACGGATGCTCGCGCGCCGCCATACGCGCAATAAACGCATCGGCGATCCGGTCCTGAAGATTTTCATCCTTCGTCCAGTAAAACCACTGCGCGAGCGCTTTCGCCGCCTGCATCCTCACCGTCACGTGCGGGTCCGAAAGCATATCGATCAACTGCGCGGCGAACTCGCTTCGTTCCGTAAGCTGGGAAAAATGCTGTGCGAATACGCGCGTTGCGCCCCACCGTACGCGCGCGTCCCGGCTCCCGAGCGCTTTCGCAATCTCCGAAACGCCGCCTGCATCGCTCCTGATGCCCGAGCCGTTCGTATCGCTGCGGTCGCTGATCCGGCGTTCAGCAATGCGCCGAAGCGCCTGCGCCGCTGCGATCTGCACCATCTTGCTTGCGTCGCCGAGCGCGCGCGAAAGCGGCGCCGCCGCATCGTCTCCGCCCACACGCCCGAGGGCCGCAGCCGACGCCGCTCTTATCAATGCATCGGCGCTGCCCAGCCCCGAAATCAGATCGCGCACGGTTTCGGCGGCAGGCCGCTCCCATACGCCGTCGGTCTGCTCAAGCCTCAGCAGCGCATCCCCCATCGACAGCCGACCGGACGGCGAAGCAAATCCCGCATTCCAGCCCTTTCCCCTGACCTCGCCCTTGTAGTACTCCGAAAGCGCCATCACCGCGAACTGCGTTTCGCGAAACGGCGTGCGGAAATTTTCGTAGGACTGATGCGGATCGAACCACCCGCCGAACTCCTGCTGACGCCGGAGCAAAAGTTTCAACCCTTCGGCAATCTTCGGATGATCCGCCGGATAACCTGCAAGCGCCAGCGTGTAAAGCACGTGGCCGGTCTGAAATTCAACCGTAGGGCTGCCCGGTTCAAACAGCATCGACCACTGTGCGTCCGGGCGCTGAAGCTCAAGCAACCGTTCGGCGTTGCGCCTGATTTTTTCGGCGTACCCTGTAGGGTCGATCGTCGCAAGCGCGATTGTCTGGTAACACAGATCTACCAGATTCTTGTGATTGTCCTGCTCTATAAGCCCGCGCACACGGTCGCGATACGACATCGACTCCTCGTCGCCCGCCTGCCTGTACAGTTCATCGAATACCTTCCAACTGTAAAACGCCACTTCATACGCGCTCACAAGCGGCGTATTGCCGTTGCTTTCGTCCTTCGGCAAAAGCGTGCGGCCCTTGTAATAAATCTTCAGGTATCCGCCTACGCCCTTCAGCAGCGACAACCTTCTTTCGCCGCTCAGTTCGTTTTCGTAAACATTGAGCAGCGCCGCCAGCCGGCTCAGCACATTCGCCGACGCGCTGATTACGCGCGCCCAGCTTGCGTCCGGATGCCCGTAAAATGGGCGCGGATTGTTGTATAGACGCTCGGCGAGAAACTGCAACTGCGGGCGCTTGAATACCCCGTAGCCGTTCTGCCGCGCAACGAGCGCCGCGCGCGTCGTGAAATGTGTTGCGTGACACGCAATACACGTAGTGGTTTCTGCGTGCACGCTCGACACGCGGTTGACTATGCCGCCGTGACGCGGCGTGTTGGCATGCCAACTGTCGCCCGCGCCCAGCAGATAATCCGCTCCCGCACGCACTGCAAGCCGCGCATCGTTGTAAGGCGGCGCGTCGTAAACCGAGGTTTTCAGCCGGTAAAATGGGTGATTTGCGTCGACCCTGACGTAGTAAGTCCCGCGCGTGATCGTGCGTGTGGTGAACTTGTTTCCGGCAAGCGCCTGCACTTCGTGCGGCGGGGTGACCGGATCGGCGCCCTTTTCGTAAACCTTCGCCTCGCCGTTTTCCACCGTGTAGATTGAAACATCTACGGGAATGTTGTCGCGTTCGAGAAGGTCTACCTCGAAGTACACGAGTTTCGGCCGGTCTCCGTCGTAGTCGAATTTGAACCAGTCGATGCCGCCCTCGGGCAGCCGGTCGAGGTTTTCTGCGTCGGACGGCGCCTGTTGATAAGGAATCGTTCCGCGATTCGCCGCTTCCTCGACGGGAGCAATTATGTAGGGCTTGTCGTCCGCAGAAGCCCACACGTCAGCCCCAAGCGCGATGGGGTTGGCTTCGCGCCACGAATCGTTCGGTTCGGATTCGAGCGCTGCACCCGCGGATTTGTCTGAAGGCCATTCGACTACGACTATCGAATGCTCCACGGCAAGCGCCGCCGCCGAAGCAATCTCTATGCGCGCCGAGCCCTCCGAAGCCCGAAACAGCGTATAAAGATCGGGATCTCCGGCGTGCAGCATTTTGGATGCGATCGTCTTTTGCCCGTCGCGCAGCGCAACGCTCAGACCGTCGCGCGATTGCAACCGGTCGGGTGCGGGCAATGATACGCCGAGCGAATAAATCTTTCCGGGATCGAGTGCAGGCAATGGGTAGGTCTTCGCCGCGCGCGGGGCGAGGCGCGCGCCGGTTTCAAGAACCTTTCTCAATCCGTCGGACGCGGGCGCTCCGCCCGATGCCGGGAAAGGAAGGTATGACGCCACGGCAACGACGATCGAAAATACCGCCGCGCAACAAAGTCGTATCCGTTTGCTCTTCACGATTGATTCCTTTACTGATCGAGGAGAGAGATCAGGGAACGGACTGAAAAGAACTGAACAAGCGGGAAAATAAGACTTTTCCGTATGTTCCACGCCGTTTCGTTTGTTCCGTTATCTCAGGAGCATTTATACCCGTCCTTTCGCGCTGCGGTCAATCTCGCAATTTCGCCCGCAAACTGTTTTGCGCGCGCACGCGATGGTGGTAGATTCTGCGCAGGACGGCGGCTTGCACAAATCGCGATCCGGCCCGCGCAGGTTTTACAGCGGTTTCGGGTTCAGTGCTCATTAC